>NZ_JBDPLU010000001.1:0-1051457 GCF_039871525.1 Streptomyces sp. B6B3
GGGGGTAAGGCCCCCGGAAGACGACCGGGTTGATAGGCCAGGGATGGAAGCCCTGTGAGGGGTGGAGTTGACTGGTACTAATAGGCCGAGGGCTTGTCCGCAGATGCTCGCGTCCACTATGACTTTTTCGCCGACTGTGGCATGACCTTTTTTGGGTTTGTGCCGGTGGTCATGGCGGGAGGGAAACGCCCGGTTACATTCCGAACCCGGAAGCTAAGCCTCCCAGCGCCGATGGTACTGCATGGGGGACCGTGTGGGAGAGTAGGTCACCGCCGGACTATTTTTGATGATGGGTGTGGTCCCACCAGGTAACTCTGGTGGGACCACACCCATTTCTGCGTTCTTGTCGACGCCCTTTCAGTTCTCCCGCTGTTCGTTGTCGCCTGCCGGTGGAACCTGCCCCGCGGGCGCCCGTCAGAGCTTTCCGGCCGCCTTGAGGCGGAGGTAGGCGTCGGCGAGCGCCGGCGGGAGTTCCGGCGGCGGAGCCTCGACCACGACCGAGCCGTGCCGGCGCAGCCGGGCCATGGTGTCGCGGCGTTCCGCCTCGTGTTGGGCCGCGGCCGCCGCCTCGTAGACGCCCGCGACCGTGCCCCGGGTGCCGGCCATCTCCGCGATCCGCGGATCGCCCACCGAGGCCACCAGCACCGCATGACGGCGCGTCAGCCTCGGCAGCACCGGCAGCAGTCCGCTCTCCGCCGGAGCCGCGTCCAGGCCCGTGAACAGCACCACCAGGCTGCGGCGCGGCGCCGCGGCCATCGCCGCCGCGGCCAGGGCGTGTGTGTCCGTCTCGACCAGCTCCGGCTCCAACGGCGTCAGCGCCCGGACCATCGCCGGCAGCAACTCGCCCCCGGTGCGGCCCCGCACGCTCGCGCGCACCCGGCGGTCGAACGCCAGCAGGTCGACCCGGTCGCCGGCCTGGGAGGCCAGCGCGGTCAACAGCAGCGCCGCGTCCATCGCCGCGTCCAGCCGGGGCACGTCCCCGACCCGGCCGGCCGAGGTGCGTCCGGTGTCCAGGACCAGCAGCAGGTGACGGTCGCGCTCCGGCCGCCAGGTGCGGACGGCGACCGTGGACTGTCGGGCCGTCGCGCGCCAGTCGATGGAGCGCACGTCGTCGCCCGGCACGTAGTCCCGCAGGCTGTCGAACTCCGTGCCCTCACCCCGCGTCAGCACCGTGGTGCGGCCGTCGAGTTCCCGCAGTCTGGCCAGCTTCGCCGGCAGGTGCCGTCGGCTGGTGAACGGCGGCAGCACCCGGATCGTCCACGGGACGTCATGGCTGCCCTGCCGGGCCGCGAGGCCCAGCGGTCCGTGCGAGCGGACGGTGACGCGCACCGCCCGATGGTCGCCGCGCCGGCCGGGGCACAGTTCGGTCGTCACCCGGCGCCGCTCGCCGGCCGGGACCGTCAGACGGTGCCGGGAGGCGGCGTAGGACGTGCCGGACCGCCAACTGCTGGGCGGCCAGGCGTCCCGTAGCTCAGCGGAGAGCGGACGCCCCGAGGGGTTGGTGACGGTCAGGTGCACCCGCGCCGTGTCACCCAGCCGGACGGCCTCGGCGCCGCCGCGCTCGAACCGGAGGCCGCGGACCGGCGCGGCCAGCGCCAGGTCGCACAGCACGGCGGCGAGCAGCGGCACGGCCACCGCGATGAGGCCGTGCCAGCCGGGCAGCAGGCCGACGACCAGCGCGCCGAGCGCCGCGAGCAGGGCGGTGCGTCCGCTGAGTGCCATCGTGAGGACCCGCCGTCAGCGCGGCACGGGAACGTGCGCCAGCAGACCGGTCAGCACGCCGTCCGGCGTGACGCCCTCCATCTCCGCCTCGGGGCGCAGCCGCACCCGGTGCCTGAGCGTGGGCAGCGCCAGCGCCTTCACGTCGTCGGGGATGACGAACTCGCGGCCCGACAGCCAGGCCCAGGCGCGCGAGGCGGCCAGCAGGGCCGTGGCGCCGCGCGGTGAGGCGCCGAGCGACAACGAGGGCGAGTCGCGGGTGGCCCGGCAGAGGTCGACCACGTAGCCGGTGACCTCCGGAGAGACGGTGACCTTCGCGACCGCGGCCCGGGCCCCCGCCAGCTCCGCGGCGCCCGCGACGGGCCGCACGCCCGCGGCCCCGAGGTCGCGCGGGTCGAAGCCGGCCGCGTGCCGGGCGAGCACGTCGATCTCCTGCTGGCGGCTGGGCAGCGGCAGGTTGAGCTTCAGCAGGAAACGGTCCAGCTGGGCCTCGGGCAGCGGGTAGGTGCCCTCGTACTCCACCGGGTTCTGCGTCGCGGCGACCATGAACGGGTCGGGCAGCGGCCGTGGCTCACCCTCCACGGAGACCTGGCGCTCCTCCATCGCCTCCAGGAGCGACGCCTGGGTCTTGGGCGGGGTGCGGTTGATCTCGTCGGCCAGCAGCAGGTTCGTGAAGACGGGCCCGGCCTGGAAGGAGAACTCGGCGCTGCGGGCGTCGTAGACGAGCGACCCGGTGACGTCGCTGGGCATCAGGTCGGGCGTGAACTGCACGCGCTTGGTGTCCAGTTCCAGCGCCGTGGCGAGGGCCCGCACCAGCAGCGTCTTGGCGATGCCCGGCACGCCCTCGAGCAGCACGTGGCCGCGGCAGAGCAGGGCGACGACCAGGCCGGTGACGGCGGCGTCCTGGCCGACGACGGCCTTGCCGATCTCGCCGCGCAGGGCCTCCAGGGCGGCGCGCGGGCTTCCATCTGTTGGGGCGGTCACGGTCGGCGGTCCTTGTCTGTCGCGTGTCTGTCGGTGCGGAGGGCTGCTGCCGGGGCTCCCCAGGCTACGGGCCGGCGGGGTGCGGTGGTCCGGACGCGGCGGGGGCGACGCGTCGCTCCAGCGCGTCCAGGTCGTCGGCGAGCCGGACCAGGGCCGCGTCGTCGGGCGGCGGAGGGCCGAACAGCAGCGCGTGCACCACGGCCGGATCCCGGCCGGCGCGGGCGGCCACCGCCGAGGGCAGCTGTTCCGGGGCGTGCGCGGCGCGGGGCGGGACGCCGACGAGCGGCGCCAGCCGGGTGCGGGCCGCGGCCCGGAGTGCCTCGGCCGCGCGGTCCCGGGCCCTGGTCTGGTGGTAGAGCCGGGCCCGGCCCTCGGTGGTCTCCGCGGCCCGCACCGTGACGGGGAGCCGCTCGGTGACGACCGGGCCCAGCCGGCGGCCACGCCAGAGCGCGGCGAGGGCGGCGGCCACGCCGAGCTGCAGGGCGGCCCAACGCCATCCGGGGTCGAGGAGGTTGACCAGGCCCTCGGAGTCCTCGTCGGGCGGCACGTCGCCGGGCGCCGGGAGATACCAGACGAGATGGGGCCGGGAGCCCAGGAGGTTGAGGGCCAGGGCGGCGTTGCCGTGCTCGTCGAGGCTCTCGTTGTACAGGATGTCGGGGGAGCCGAGCAGCACGGTGTCGCCGCCCGCGCCGGCGTCCAGGGCGAGCAGGGTCGGCAGCGGCACCGGGGAGTCGGCCAGGGGGTAGCAGGCGAAGGGCGTCGAGGGGGGCAGCGGCTCGCCCACGAGATAGCCGTGGCCGCCGAGTTCGACGCTGCCGACGTCCCGGCCGAGCCGTCGGCCGTCGGCGGTGTTGGCCGCGCAGGCCGGCGCCAACTCGCTCGCCGGAACCGGGTCGCTGGCGCCGACACCCGGCGCGAAGACGTCGACCACCGACTGGTCGGCGGCGACCAGCAGTGTCCCCCCGCCGCTGCCCCGGGTGGCCTCCCGGAGATCCCGCAGCTGTCGTTCGGTGACCGCGTCGGGGCGGGCCACCAGCAGGGTGGTGTCCGGGCCGGCAGCGGCGGCCGCCGCGGCGGCGGTGGAGACCAGGGTGGTGGTGACCCCGCGCTCCGCGAGCAGCTCGGCCACGGCCCGGCTGCCGTGCGGGGTGGCGGAGCGGGGGTGCAGGCTGCCGTCCTCGCCGGCGGAGAACAGGGCGATGATCAGGCCGGCCAACACCAGGATCGCGGCGGCCACGAGCAGGCCGCGGCCGCGCCGCCAGAGCTGGCGGGCGTCGGGCGAGACGGCGGTGGGCGCGGCCGGCGGCCCGTCCGTCCCCGGGCCCGACCCGTCCGGGACCGGGCCGTCCCGCACGGTGTCGACGGCGGGCGCGCTCATGAGGCCGCCGGGCGGGTCGTGGTCAGATCGGGCTTGCTGTGCTGCTGCCGCTCGTCCAGCTCCCGCAGCCGGTCGTAGTCGGCCTGGCCGGCCGGTCGGCCGCCGTAGGTGACCTCGTCGAAGGTGTGGGCGGCGGCGCGCAGCTCGGCGGCCAGCCCTGGCAGCGCCCGGCCCGCCTCGGCGGCGGCCTCGTCGGCGGTGCGGCCCGGGCGCGGTTCGAGCAGCACGCGTTCCTCCAGGGCTCTGACCACGGCCCGCAGCCGCTCCTGTACCGCCTGGTCCCAGCGCGCCCCGCGGGCGTGCTCGGCCGCCGCGGCGCGGTGCTCGGCGGCGCTGCGCGGCCGGTCGGTGAACAGCGGCGCCCGCGGCGGACCGGCGGCGGTCCGGAGGGCGCCGAGCCGCATCCGCAGCGCGACGATCAGGCCGACCGCCAGGACGAGGATGAGGAGCAGCCCGAGCCAGCCGCCCGGGGTGTTGAAGGCGGCGGACTCCAGGGCGCCGAACACGTGCTCCCAGACCCAGTTCCAGACGCGCCGCACGGGGCCCGGCTCGTGCTCGGCGTACATCGGCTTGTTCAGCTCGCGCTCGGCGGCCTCCCGCGCGGCGTCGCGACCCACCTCGACCGGCGGCCCCGGCTCGTCCGACCCCCGGGCGGCGGGCACGGCGGCGACCAGGGAGGACACCGGGTCGACGACCCGGGCGCCGACCAGCGCGGCGCCCTCCGCCAGGGGCGGCATGCCGTCAGCCTCCCGGATGCCCCGGCTGGCCGGGGTGACCCGGTTGCCCCGGCTGGCCCGGGTATCCGGGGTGTCCGGGATATCCCGGGTAGCCGAGCGGGCCGGCGGGTCCGGGGACGGTCGGGCTGTCGAGCCCGGCCGCGCGGGCCAGCTCCAGGTCCAGTGCCTCGCGCCTGATCCGTTGGTCGATGTAGAGCAGGGCGGTGACCCCGGCGCTGATCGGCAGGGTGATGGTGGAGGAGATCACCGCGCCGATGCCGGAGATGACGAGATAGGTCCAGGTCAGCTCGTCGACCGAACCCTCGAAGAAGCTGTCCGCGCCCTGTCCCGCGGCGATCCCGGCGATGACGGAGACGGGGAACTCGATGATGCCGGCGACGATCGTGAGCAGCACGAGGATCAGCAGCTGGATGCCGAAGACCCGCCACCAGGAGCCGCCGACCAGCCTCCAGGACCGGCGCATCGCCTCCTTCACGCCCTGCCGCTCCAGCATCAGGGCGGGTGCCGCGAGGGAGAACCTGACCCACAGCCAGACCGCCAGCACGATGCCGCCGAGCACGCCGAGCACGGCCAGGGCGAAGCCGCCCACCAGGGCGGTGAGCAGGGTGGGCACGGCGACGGCGAGGGCGGCGACGAGCGGCACGAGCAGCACCAGGCCGAGCAGCCGCGGCAGCCGGCTGCGCGAGTCCTGCCAGGCCTCGGCCATCGTGACGCTGCGGCCGAGGACCGCGCGGCTGACGACGATGGTGAGCATGGCCGTGGCCAGGGCGGTGCCGAGCAGGGTGACGATGCTGGCCACGGAGAAGAACGCGAAGAGGTCGGCGAGCGCCGACCGCACCTCCGTCTCCGTGGGCGACGGGTTGTCCTCCAACGCGGCGAGCCCCGAGCTGTCGCTGAGCCAGATGCGCATCGCGATCGTGGAGATCAGCTGGGTGACCACGGCGACGCCCAGCGCTATCGCGAGCACCGTGCGCCAGTGGGCCCGGGCCATGGAGACCGCGCCGTCGAGGATCTCGCCGACGCCCAGGGGGCGGAGCGGGATGACGCCGGGCTTGGCGGCGAGCAACTGCGGCTGCCACGCGCCCCAGCCCTGCGGCTGGCCGCCCCACCCCTGCTGCTGGCCCGGCCAGCCCCAGCCGGCGGGTGGCTGGCCACCCCAGCCGCCCGGCGCCGGTGCGGCCGGTGGCTGTCCCGGTGGTTGGCCGGGGGGCGGGGACGCCGCCTGCGACGGCTGGTCCGGCGTCTTGTCCAGGGTGGGGCCCGGCGGCCGTTCCGGCTGCTGGCCCGGCGCCTGGTCCGGCTGCTGGGGGGACGGGGCGTCGCGTTCGCCGCCCCGCGGCTCGTTCGCGCCGTCCTCCGGCGGTGGCGATCCGGGCGACGCCCAGCCCGGCGAGTCGCTCACGATGGTCTCCTAGTCGGGATGCGGCCGTCGGCGCCCGCGCGGCCGGGGGGCCGCGCGCGTCGCTCTCGGTGTCTCCTCTACCCCTGGTTCGCTACTTGGTGCGTTTCGCTGGTCGCTTGTTCAACGGAAAGGTGGCGCCCATCGTGCCATGGCGGTAGGACAGGGCCGGCGGAAGTCGCGGTGTGCGGCCCGGGCCCCTGGATTTCGCCCACCGGGACCGGGCGGGCACACTGTGCGAATGGCCGAAATCGCGCCGCTCGGCGCGCGCGGTGCCCTCAGTTGACCGGGTAACCCCGGGGAAGTGTGTTCCAAGTCACGTTCGACAACGTCACGATCAGGTAATGGGATGATGAAGGCATGAAGGGACGCGTACTCGTCGTCGATGACGACACCGCGCTGGCGGAGATGCTCGGCATCGTGCTGCGGGGCGAGGGGTTCGAGCCGTCGTTCGTAGCCGACGGGGACAAGGCCCTGGCCGCCTTCCGCGAGATCAAGCCGGATCTGGTGCTGCTGGATCTGATGCTCCCGGGGCGGGACGGCATCGAGGTGTGCCGGCTCATCCGCGGCGAGTCCGGGGTGCCGATCGTGATGCTCACCGCGAAGAGCGACACGGTGGACGTCGTGGTGGGCCTGGAGTCGGGCGCCGACGACTACATCGTCAAGCCGTTCAAGCCCAAGGAGCTCATCGCCCGGATCCGGGCGCGGCTGCGGCGCTCCGAGGAGCCGACGCCCGAGCAGCTGGCCATCGGCGACCTGGTGATCGACGTCGCCGGGCACTCGGTCAAGCGGGGCAGCCAGGCCATCTCGCTGACGCCGCTGGAGTTCGACCTGCTGGTCGCGTTGGCGCGCAAGCCCTGGCAGGTCTTCACCCGCGAGGTGCTGCTCGAACAGGTGTGGGGCTATCGGCACGCGGCGGACACCCGACTGGTGAACGTCCACGTGCAGCGGCTGCGTTCCAAGGTGGAGAAGGACCCGGAGCGCCCCGAGATCGTGGTCACCGTCCGCGGCGTCGGGTACAAGGCAGGGTCCAGCTGAGGTGACCGACCGGCTGTGGCGGCACGGCTCCCGGCTGCTGCCCGAGGGCGCCGCGGGTGGCCGGGCGCAGCCTGCCATCCGGATCTTCGGCCGCTGGGCCCGTGGCCCGCTGCTCTCCGTCATGCGGCTGTGGCGGCGGAACATCCAGCTGCGCGTGGTGGCCAGCACCCTGCTGCTGTCGATGACGGTGGTGCTGGTGCTCGGCGTGGTGGTGATCGGCCAGGTGCGCAACGGGCTGCTGGAGGCCAAGCGGCAGACGGCCCAGAGCCAGGCCGGCGGCGGCTTCGCGGTCGCCGAGGACCTGGCCCGTGACCCCGAGGAGGCCCCGGACGCCGCGGCCGGACAGATGACGGACCCGGGTCAGTGGGTGACCGACGTCGTGGGGCGGCTCGCCAGCGGCGGGCAGGGCGTCTACTCGGTGGCGGCGCTCAGCTCCAGCTATGCCACGACGTTCCCCGGGGACGATGTGGCGGCGCCGCGCGGGCCGCGCTCGTCCCCCGACCTGCAGCCGGAGGCGAGCATCTCCGCGGAGCTGCGGGCCGCGGTGGACAGCAGCAACGCGGACCCGCACTGGCAGTACGGCATGATCGTCCGGCAGGACGGCAGCACCGAGTCGGCGCTGATCATCGGCAAGCGGGTGCCGGACAACCAGGGCAACTACTACCAGCTGTACTACCTCTTCCCGTTCACCCAGGAGGAGAAGTCGCTCGGCCTGGTCACCACGACCATCGCCACCGCCGGCCTCTTCGTGGTGGTGCTGCTGTGCGCCATCGCCTGGCTGGTCGTGCGCCAGGTGGTCACCCCGGTGCGGATGGCCGCCCGGATCGCCGAGCGGCTGGCTGCCGGACATCTGCGGGAGCGGATGAAGGTGAGCGGCGAGGACGACATCGCCCGGCTCGGTGAGTCGTTCAACAAGATGGCGCGCAACCTCCAGCAGAAGATCCTGGAGCTGGAGGCGCTGTCCCGGATGCAGCGGCGCTTCGTCTCCGACGTCTCGCACGAGCTCCGCACCCCGCTGACCACGGTGCGGATGGCCGCGGACGTCATACACGAGTCGCGCGGCGAGTTCGATCCGGCCACGGCGCGTTCGGCGGAGCTGCTGCTCAGCCAGCTCGACCGGTTCGAGTCGCTGCTGGCCGACCTGCTGGAGATCAGCCGGTTCGACGCGGGCGCGGCCCATCTGGAGGCCGAGCTGACCGATCTGCGGGACGTGGCGCAGCGGGTGGTCGAGGGCGCGGAGCCGTTGGCCGAGCGCCGGGGCAGCCGGCTGCTGATCAGGGGCGACACCCGGCCCGTGATGGCCGAGGTCGATCCCCGGCGCATCGAGCGGGTGGTGCGCAACCTCGTGGTCAACGCGATCGAGCACGGCGAGGGCGGCGACATCGTGGTGCGGCTGGCGGCCAGCCGGGACGGCGGCTCCGTGGCCATCGCGGTGCGCGACCACGGCATCGGGCTGCGGCCCGGCGAGGCCGAGCGGGTCTTCAACCGGTTCTGGCGCGCCGACCCGGCGCGGGCCCGCACCACGGGCGGCACCGGACTCGGCCTGTCCATCGCCGTGGAGGACGCCCACCTGCACGGCGGGCGGCTGGAGGCGTGGGGCGAGCCGGGTGGCGGGGCGCAGTTCCGGCTGACGCTGCCGCGGGTCGCGGGCGGGGTGCTGCGCGGCTCGCCGCTGCCGCTGGAGCCGAGCGACTCCCGGGGCCGCCGGGCGGCGCTGGCCGGGAGCATCCCGGCGCAGTCGGGGGCGGTCTCGGCGCCCGCCGGCGGCGAGCCGGCCCTGGACGGAAGCAGAGAGGGCGGCCATGAGGGCTGAGGGGACACGAGGGACGGCGTCGGGCGCCGCGACGAGGGGCGCGCCGCGCCGCCGCCGCGCCTGGCGGCCGCGCCGTGGCGCCGCGCTGCTGGTCTCGGCGGGGCTGCTGCTGACCGGCTGCGCCTCGATGCCGGGCAGCGGCCCGGTGCAGCAGGCGGACTCCGCGGAGCTCTCGGAGGGCGAGTCGCAGGTGCGGGTCTTCGGCGTGCCGCCGGAGGACGACGCCCCGCCGCAGGACATCGTGCGCGGCTTCCTGGAGGCGGTCACCAGCGACGAGGCGGACTTCGAGACCGCGAAGCGGTACCTCACCCCGGAGCGGCGCGGGGACTGGGACCCGTTCCACGGCACGATGGTGCTGTCGTCCGGGCCGAACTTCGAGCAGTCGGTCAGCGAGCCGGGCCTGGAGGGCGGCGGGGAGACCTTCCGGGTCGAGATCAGCGGCACCCAGCTGGCGGCTGTGGACTCGTCGCGGGTGTACGCGCCGCAGAACGGCATGCCCTACGAGGCCTCGTTCGAGCTGCGGCTGGTGGACGGCCAGTGGCGCATCGACGACCTGCCGGCCGGCCTGGTGATGGCCGAGGCGGACTTCCGCCGGATCTACCGGCCGGTCGACGCCTACTACTTCGCGGACCTCGGGCCCGAGACCAGCCGGGTCACCAGGGGTGACGACGTGCTGGTCGCCGACCCGATCTACGTGCGCCGCTGGATAGACCCGATATCCGAGCTGGTGGACACGCTCCTGGACGGGCCGAGCGGCTGGTTGGACCCGGTGGTCAACACGGCCTTCCCCGAGGGCGTGACGATGGCGCAGGGGGAGGAGCCGGAGATCGACGAGTCCGGCCACCTGAGCGTGCGCCTGGCCGGCGTGCCGCGCGACGACTGGTCGACCGCCCAGTGCGAGCGGATGGGCGCCCAGCTGCTGCATTCGGTCGAGGTGCTGGCCTCGGTGGAGCTGGTCGAGGCCCGACTGGCCAACGAGGCGGGCACGCTGCTGTGCGAGCTGACCCGGACCCAGGCGGGCGCCTACGCGCCCGGGCTGCTGGACGGCGAGACCGAACAACCCTACTTCCTGGACGGGGACCAGCATCTGGTGACGGTCGAGCCGCAGGACGACGCCGAGCCGGTGGCGCTGTCCGGGCCGCTGAGCCGCGACGAGGTCGCGTTGCGGTCGGCCGCGGTCAGCCGCAACGAGGACTGGGCCGCCGGGGTCTCCGCGGACGGCTCCTCGCTCTACGTCGCGCCGCTCTTCGGCGGTGACGCGCTGTCCGAGCCCGTGTACCAACGTGAGTTGACCGGCCCCGACGATCCCGGCCTGACCGCGCCGAGCTGGGACGGCCTGGGCGACCTGTGGTTCGCCGACCGCGACCCGGTCGAGGGACAGCAGCTGCTGCTGCTCCGCAGCGGCTCCGGCGAACCCCAGGAGATCCCGGTCACCGGGCTGCGCCCCGACCAGCAGATCGAGGCGCTGCGGGTGGCCTCCGACGGGGTGCGGATCGCGATGCTGGTCACGGAGGGCGAGCAGACCACGCTGCAACTGGGCCGGATCGAACGCAGCGGGGCGGGCGACGACCGGGTGGTGACCGTGGACGACCTGCGGCGGCTGGCGCCGCAGCTGGAGAACGTCGCGGCGGCCTCCTGGGCCGGCGGCAGCCAGCTGATGGTGGTGGGCCGGCCGGCGGACGGCGTGGAGGGATGGCAGTCCGTCGCCACGGACGGTTCGCTGGCCATCACCCCGACCATGCCGGGACTCAACGACGTCACCGGGATCGCCGACGCCGAGGACGAGCGGAAGCCACTGCTGGCGGAGACGGCGGACGGCATCGCGAGGCTCGGCGACGACTCCCAGTGGAAGCTCGTCAGTGAGGACGGCACCGGGCCGTTCTATCCCGGCTGACCTGCCCGGCTGACCTCGCGCGCTGAGCTGGGCCGGCGCTCCGAGTGCACCCGTTCGGGGGTCGCGCCGCCGGCCGTGGGTGGGCCACGGTGGTGCCATGCGGGGATGGTGGCGGGAGATCCGCGGACTGGTGCTGCCGACGGCCTGTGCCGGGTGCGGCGCGGGGCACGAGGTGCTGTGCGAGGGCTGCCGGCGGATGCTGTGCGCCGGCCCGGCGCGCCGGGTGCGGCCGTCGCCCGAGCCGCCCGGGCTGCCTCCGGTCTTCGCCGCGGCGGGCTACGCCGACATGGCCCGGGCCGTGCTGCTGGCCCACAAGGAGCGGGGGATGCTGGCGCTGGCCGCGCCGCTGGGCCGGGCGCTGGCGGTGAGCGTGCGAGCGGCGTGCGCCGCCGGCGGGGCCGTGGGCGTCGCGGCGGAGCTGAGCCTGGTGCCCGTGCCCTCGGCCCGGGCCTCGGTCGCCCGGCGCGGGCACGATCCGGTGCGCCGCGTCGCGCTGGCGGCGGCCGGTGCGTTGCGCGCCGAGGGCCGGCCGGCCCGGGTGCGCGCGGTGCTGCGGCAACGACGCCGGGTCACCGACCAGTCCGGGCTCACCGCGGCGCAGCGGCTGGCGAACCTGTCGGGCGCGCTCGCGGCTCCGCCCGGGGCCCTGGCGGGCGCGGGTCCCGTGCTGCTGGTGGACGACCTGGTCACCACCGGCGCCTCGCTCACCGAGGCGGCCAGGGCGGTGCGGGCCGCGGGCGGCCGGCTGTTCGGGGCGGCCGTGGTGGCCGGTGGATGAGAATGATGCGGGTATACGGGCCGGTAAGGATGCCGACACTCACCCGTTCGAGGTAGTTTCGGAACTAGACGCGATACCACTATCGCCGCAAAAGTGCATATGAGACGCCTACCGCAGGTTCAACGCTGGCGCACGACATCGTCGTCGTTCCCGCCGATTTCGGTGGGGTGGCGATCTTCTCGCTGGGGGAGAAGGAGGTGAAAGCCGCAACCCGAGGTAGCGCCGGGTGAGCGCCGGTGAACGCTCCCCGGCACGACTGCACCAAAGGAGGCGCTCCGCCGCCTCGGCGGAGCACGTCCGGGAACGGAGTTCTGCGTGGACATCGTCGTCAAGGGCCGCAAGACCGAAGTGCCGGAACGGTTCCGGCGGCACGTGGCCGAGAAGCTCAAGCTGGAGAAGATCCAGAGGATCGACGGCAAGGTGACCCGTCTGGACGTGGAGGTGTCCAAGGAGCACAACCCCCGCCAGGCCGACCGTTCCGACCGGGTGGAAATCACGCTTCGGCACCGCGGTCCGGTGGTGCGGGCGGAGGCGTCGGCTGCCGACCCGTACGGAGCCCTGGACCTCGCTGTGGAGAAGCTGGAGTCCCGGCTTCGTCGGCAGCACGACAAGCGCCGCAGCCGCCGCGGTCGCGGCCGCATCCCGGCCAGCGAGGTCGGCGACGTGGTTCGTGACGCCGCCCCGATCAACGGCCACGACCTGAGCTTCCCGAGGACCGAGTCCCGCACCGCACCGCCGGTGCGCCACATCGGCAGCCTGGAGGTCCAGGGCGACGGGCCGCTGGTGGTCCGGGAGAAGACCCATGCGGCGGCGCCCATGTCGCTCGATCAGGCGCTGTACGAGATGGAGTTGGTCGGACACGACTTCTTCCTCTTCGTCGACTCCGAGACCAAGCTGCCCAGCGTCGTCTACCGGCGCCACGCGTACGACTACGGCGTCATCCGCCTGGAGGCCGACCCGCTCGCCGAGTCCGAGCCGCAGGGCGCTGGTGGAGCCCTGGGAGCCTGACATCCGCCCGTCAACCCCTGGTCGGACTCGGCGCCGGCCAGGGGTTGTCATGGAATTATGAGGCGTGCCAACGCGCGTCACGCGCTTCTCTGTTGGTGAGCGCTTCGGTTGGTGAGGCTTCGGCGGGTAGGGGGATGACGGATGGTGGACGGCTTCGGGCCAACGATGCCCCGGACGCTGCCCCGGGGTGATCTGGGGCGTGCCGCCGAGCCCGCCCGGCCGGGGGAGGGACACGCCGGCTCCGCACGCGAGCCGATCCGGGTGCTGGTGGTGGACGACCACGAGCTCTTCCGGCGGGGGTTGGAGATCGTGCTGGCCCAGGAGGAGGACATCCAGGTCGTCGGCGAGGCGGGCGACGGCGCCGAGGCGGTGGAGAAGGCCGCCGACCTGCTGCCCGACATCGTGCTGATGGACGTGCGGATGCCCCGACGCGGCGGCATCGAGGCGTGCACCTCCATCAAGGAGGTGGCGCCGAGCGCGCGGATCATCATGCTGACGATCAGCGACGAGGAGGCCGACCTCTACGACGCGATCAAGGCGGGCGCCACCGGCTACCTGTTGAAGGAGATCTCCACCGACGAGGTGACGGCGGCGATCCGGGCAGTGGCGGACGGCCAGTCGCAGATCAGCCCGTCGATGGCGGCGAAGCTGCTCACCGAGTTCAAGTCGATGATCCAGCGCACGGACGAGCGCCGGCTGGTGCCCGCCCCCAAGCTGACCGACCGGGAGATGGAGGTGCTCAAGCTGGTGGCCACGGGTCGGAACAACCGGGACATCGCCAAGGAGCTCTTCATCAGTGAGAACACCGTGAAGAACCACGTACGCAACATCCTTGAGAAGCTCCAGCTGCACTCGCGGATGGAGGCCGTGGTCTACGCGATGCGGGAGAAGATCCTGGACCTGGAGACCGGCTGATCCCGGCCGCTCAGTGGGCCGCCAGCGCCTCCGCGACCTCGGCCGTCAGCGCCTCGCGCAGCTCGGCCGGCGTGGTCAGGTCTATCCGGACGTCCTCGCAGTCCACCCAGCTCGCGGCCTCCACCAGGGCCCGCGCCATCGCGGGTATCGCCTTGGCGGCGCGCGTCTGCTCGCCCTCGAACGCGGCGTGCCGGGCGATCAGCGTGCGGCCCTCACGGGCGGGGTCCACCCGGCCGAGGAGTCGGCCGCCGGACAGCAGGGGCATCGCGAAGTATCCGTAGACCCGCTTGGGCCGCGGCACGTACGCCTCCAGGCGGTGGGTGAAGCCGAAGACACGCTCGGTGCGCGGGCGGTCCCAGACCAGCGAGTCGAACGGCGACAGCAGCGTGGTGCGGTGCCGGCCGCGGGGCGGCGTCTCCAGGGCCGCCGGGTCGGCCCAGGCCGGCTCTCGCCAGCCCTGCACCGACACCGGCACCAGACCCGTGTCGGGCAGCACGACGGCGACCTGGGCGCCGAGCAGCCGGTGGTAGTCGGCGAGATCGGCCCGGGTGGCCACGCCGAGCGCCGCACCGGCCTGGGCGACCAGGCGCCGCACGCACTCCCGGTCGTCGAGGTCGTCGTGGAAGAAGGGCTCGGGGATGGCCCGCTCGGCGAGGTCGTACACCCGCTTCCAGCCGCGCCGCTCCCGGCACACCACCTCGCCGGTGTCCAGCAGCCACTCCACCGCGATCTTGGTCTCCGACCAGTCCCACCAGGGCCCGCCCTTCTTCGCGCCGCCCAGCTCGGTGGCGGTCAGCGGGCCCTCCTCGGCGAGCTGCTTGCGCACCAGCGCCAGCGAGCGGTCGCGGTCGGCCAGCCGGTGCCAGCGGTGCCCCCGCGCCCGCCGGGCCCGGCGCCGGAACGCGAACAGCGGCCACTCCTCGACCGGCAGCACGCAGGCGGCGTGCGACCAGTACTCGAAGGACCCGTCGGAGCCGCCCGGCGTCCAGTACGCTCGCTCCACGGCGTCCCGGCCGACCGCACCAAGCCGCGCGTACGGCACCAGCTCGTGCGAGCGGGCCAGCACCGCGATCGTGTCCAGCTGCACCGCGCCCAGTCGGCGCAGCATCCCGCGCACGCCGGCTCGCCGATCGGGCGCGCCCAGCAGCCCCTGCGCGTGCAGGATGATCCGGCGGGCCTCGTCGGCGGATAGTGAGGCGGACGGTGCGGTGGCGGAAGCCCGGGTCGAGCGTGCGGCACGTGCGGCAGTCATGCGAGGGATCGTACGGCCGAGCACTGACAGTCGTCCCGGCGCTCGCATACCATGGCCGGTGCGGCGGGGCCACTCCGCCGCGTCCGCGCACCTACTCATGGCCCCCGGGGCCCTGCCTTCCGACCGGCAAGGAGACCAGTCCTCGTGTCCGTCTTCGACAAGATCATGCGCGCAGGTGAAGGCAAGATCCTTCGCCAGCTGCAACGCATCGCCAGGCAGGTGAACTCCATTGAAGAGGACTTCCTTGGTCTGTCCGACGCGGAGCTGGCGGCCCTGACCGACGAGTACAAGGAGCGGTACGCGGGGGGAGAGAGCCTGGACGACCTGCTGCCCGAGGCGTTCGCCACGGTCCGCGAGGCGGCCAAGCGGGTGCTGGGCCAGCGGCACTACGACGTCCAGCTGATGGGCGGTGCGGCGCTGCACCGGGGCTACGTGTCGGAGATGAAGACCGGTGAGGGCAAGACCCTCGTCGGCACCCTGCCGGCGTACCTGAACGCGCTGTCCGGCGACGGCGTGCACCTCATCACCACCAACGACTACCTGGCCCAGCGTGACTCCGAGTGGATGGGCCGGGTGCACCGGTTCCTCGGCCTCACGGTCGGCTGTATCCAGTCGGGCATGTCGCCGGCCAAGCGCCGCGAGCAGTACGGCTGCGACATCACCTACGGCACGAACAACGAGTTCGGCTTCGACTACCTGCGCGACAACATGGCGTGGTCGAAGGACGAGTTGGTGCAGCGCGGCCACAACTACGCGATCGTCGACGAGGCCGACTCGATCCTCATCGACGAGGCCAGGACGCCGCTGATCATCTCCGGACCGGCCGACCAGGCGACCAAGTGGTACGCGGACTTCGCCAAGCTGGTGAAGCGCCTGGAGCGGGGCGAGCCGGCCGTCCCCAGCCGCCAGGAGCCGGAGACGGGCGACTACGACGTCGACGAGAAGAAGCGCACCGTCGCCATCCACGACGCGGGTGTGGGCAAGGTCGAGGACTGGCTGGGCATCGACAACCTCTACGAGTCGGTCAACACCCCGCTGGTCGGATACCTCAACAACGCCATCAAGGCCAAGGAGCTCTACAAGGCCGACAAGGACTACGTCGTCCTGGACGGCGAGGTCGTGATCGTCGACGAGCACACCGGCCGCATCCTGGCCGGTCGCCGGTACAACGAGGGCATGCACCAGGCGATCGAGGCCAAGGAGGGCGTCAAGATCAAGGACGAGAACCAGACGCTCGCCAAGATCACCCTGCAGAACTACTTCCGCCTCTACGCGAAGCTCGCCGGCATGACCGGTACGGCGATGACCGAGGCCGCCGAGCTGCACCAGATCTACAAGCTCGGCGTCGTGCCCATCCCGACCAACGAGCCGCTGGCCCGCCTCGACCAGGCCGACCTCATCTACCGCACCGAGGTCGCCAAGTTCGCCGCGGTGGTCGAGGACATCGTCGAGAAGCACGAGTCGGGCCAGCCGGTGCTGGTCGGCACCACCTCCGTGGAGAAGTCCGAGTACCTCTCCCAGCAGCTGAACAAGCGCGGCGTGCGGCACGAGGTGCTGAACGCCAAGAACCACGCCAGGGAGGCCGAGATCGTCGCGAAGGCCGGCCACCGGGGCGCGGTCACCGTGGCGACGAACATGGCCGGCCGCGGCACCGACATCAAGCTGGGCGGCGACCCGGAGAAGATCGCCGAGGCCGACCTGCGCGGCCGCGGCCTGGACCCGGTGGAGCACCAGGAGGAGTGGACGTCGTCCCTCCCGCAGGCGCAGGAGCGCGCCAAGAAGGCGGTCGCGGCCGAGTTCGAGGAGGTCAAGGAGCTCGGCGGGCTGTACGTGCTGGGCACCGAGCGGCACGAGTCGCGCCGCATCGACAACCAGCTGCGCGGCCGTTCGGGCCGGCAGGGCGACCCCGGCGAGTCGCGGTTCTACCTGTCGCTGGGCGACGACCTGATGCGGCTGTTCAAGGCGGGCATGGTCGAGCGCGTGATGTCCATGGCGAACGTGCCGGACGACGTGCCGATCGAGAACCGGATGGTCACCCGGGCCATCGCCTCCGCCCAGGGCCAGGTCGAACAGCAGAACTTCGAGATCCGCAAGAACGTCCTCAAGTACGACGAGGTGCTCAACCGGCAGCGCGAGGTCATCTACAGCGAGCGCCGCCGGGTCCTGGAGGGCGAGGACCTGCACGAGCAGATCCGGTACTTCATGGACGACACGATCGACGCGTACGTGCACGCGGAGACCGTGGAGGGCTTCGCCGAGGAGTGGGACCTGGACCGGCTGTGGGGCGCGTTCAAGCAGCTCTACCCGGTGCAGATGACCGTCGAGGAGCTGGAGGAGGAGGTCGGTGACCGGGAGGGCCTCACCCCCGAGTTCATCGCCGATTCCATCAAGGAGGACGTGCACAAGCAGTACGACAAGCGCGAGAAGGAGCTCGGCGCCGAGGTGATGCGGGAGCTGGAGCGGCGCGTGGTGCTGTCGGTGCTCGACCGGAAGTGGCGCGAGCACCTCTACGAGATGGACTACCTCCAGGAGGGCATCGGGCTGCGCGCGATGGCCCAGCGTGACCCCGTGGTGGAGTTCCAGCGCGAGGGCTTCGACATGTTCACCGCCATGATGGAGGGGATCAAGGAGGAGTCCATCGGCTACCTGTTCAACCTGGAGGTCCAGGTGGAGCGGCAGGTCGAGCAGGTGCCGGTGCAGGGCGGCGCCCAGCAGCCGGACCTGGCCAAGGGCGAGCCGAAGGAGCCGGCGCCGAGCCCGACCCCGGCGGCGGCCGGCGCCCGGCCGGCGATCCGGGCCAAGGGCCTGGAGCCGCCGAAGCGGGCCGACCGGCTGCACTTCTCCGCGCCCACGGTGGACAGCGCCGGTGGCGTCGTGGAGGGCGACTTCCAGGCGGAGGGCGCCAGCGCGGGCACGTCGAGCGGCTCGGGCGAGGCGCAGCCGGGCACGAGCCGCGCGGAGCGCCGCAAGGCCGCCCAGAAGGGCCGCCGCCGCAAGAAGTGACACAGCGGTGACACCCCCGGCGCGACCGGAGGGTGACCGGGGCCGGTGGCACGTGTGCCGCCGGCCCCGGCGTGTTCTCGGGTGGGCCGCGTCAGCGGACCGTGTCGAGCTCGACGGCCGCGCAGAGCCAACGGCCGGTGGTCGCGCGCTCCAGGCGGAACGCGAGGGCGCGGGTCCGGTCGCCGGTCGCGATGCGGGCGAACGCCTCGATCGCGTCCGGGCTCGGCCGGCAGACGCCCACGCTGCGCAGCACCGGCGCGCCGCGCCGGCCCGGCGGCGGCCGCAGCGGAGTGTCCGGCGCCAGGCGGCCCAGCTGCTCGTAAGCCCGGTCCCTGGCATGGCCGAGCAGCGCGTGCACCGGCCGCTGGCCGCTGAGCACCAGCAGCAGCTGCTGGGCGAACCACTCCTGCGGCGGCAGCGGGCGTCGCACCGTGCCGACCGTCCGCGCCGGGCGCCGCCCGTCGCGCCTGCCGGCCGGCGCGGCCGGCCCTGGTCCTCGGTTGCCCGTCCTCATATGACCTCCCCCGTCGGTCCCTGTCCACTGTGGCTACTCGCGAGTAACCAATGCGTAGGGTAATCAATCGGTCACGCGAAGGCAAGACTGGACCGGCCGCCGGGAGCCCGTATTCTTGGCCTCTCCACGGAGCCGGCAACGAGGCCGCGAGAGAAAGCTGCGAGTCGATGCGCGTCTACCTTCCCCTCACCCTCACCGCCCTCGCCGAACTGCACCGGAACGGCCGCTCGGGCCCGGCGCCGCTGACCGCCTACGCCGTCACCCCGGCGCTGCGCGAGTGGTATCGGGAGGGCAACCAGGAGGAGTTGGAGTACGCCGCGCTGAGCCGCGCCGCGCAGGCGTCGCTGCGGCTGCTGGCGATCGACCCCGTGGCGCCGCGGCGCCGCGTCGTGCTGGCCGCCGACGTGCCGGACCGTTCGGCGGTGGCCGATCCCGACCGGATGCTGGCGGCCGAGGCGCAGGGCGAGGTGCGGCTGACCGAGCCGGTCGAGGTGGCCACGGTGGCCTCCGTCCACGTCGACGGCGCCGAGGCGGAGCCGGACGTCGCCGCGGCGGCCGAGGCCCTGGCCGCGGCCGACCTGGGCGACGAGGACGCCCGCTTCACCGTGGACGGCGCCGCCGACCACGAACTGCTGTGGTACGCGGTCCAGGAGATCGACCAGTTGACCTGACCTGCCACACCTGATCCGTCCCACCTGGCCCGCCCTGCCCCACCTGACCTGTTCCCGACCCGACCCGACCCGACCCGATCCGACCTGGGCGGGTCCGCGCGGCCGCCGGCCGGCTCGCCCGCCGGTGCCACAAAATGCTTCGCCGTTGTCAGTGTCGCCCCTTACCGTCTGGAGGTATGGCCGCACCGACCTCCGCCCTCCGAGCCCACCTGGTCTGGGACTGGAACGGCACACTGCTCCACGACACCGACGTGGTGATCGAGGCCACCAACGCCTCGTTCGCCGAGATCGGGATAGCCCCGATCACCCTGGAGCGGTATCGGGAGTTGTTCTGCGTGCCCATCCCGCTCTTCTACGAGCGGCTGATCGGGCGGCTGCCCACCGACGAGGAGTGGGCCGTGATGGACGAGACGTTCCACCGGCACTACTTCGCCCGGGCCGAGACCGCCGGGCTCACCGACGGGGCCGCGGCGCTGCTGGCCGCCTGGCAGGACGCCGGCCAGACCCAGTCGGTGTGCTCGCTGGCCGAGCACGGGCGGCTCGGCCCCTGGCTCACCCGGCTCGGCATCGACCGGCACTTCGTGCGCGTCGACGGCAACACCGGCACGGGCAGCCTCAGCGGCAAGGCGGCCCAGATGGCCCGTCACCTCGACGCGCTGCACCGGATGCTGGACGGCCTGGACCCGGACCGCGCGGTGGTCATCGGGGACGCCACGGACGACGCGCGCGCCGCCGCGCAGGCGGGCGCGCGCGCCGTGCTCTACACCGGCGGCTCGCACAGCAGGCGCAGCCTGCTCAGCGCGGGGGTGCCGGTCGTGGACACCCTGGCCGAGGCCGTGGCCGTGGCCGGCGAGCTCCTCGGAGTGCGGGGAACCTCACGCTGACCTCCCCCTCCCGAACCCCGCGAGTCGGAGTAGTTTGGTGGGGTGATCAGTCCGACTGCGGTCTCCGCACCGGCCTGGCGCGGTGCCGCCTGCCCGTGTCCCGGCCCTTCGCTGGTCACTTCCCCCGGGAGCGGCTCGGCCGCGAGAGCACCCCTGGGGTGCCGAGTCCTGCCCGGTGACCGATCTCGACGTCACGCAACGGTGCGCGGCAACAGGAGCTAGAGACAGAGGATGCACACCAAACAGCTGGACGAAGCCAAGGCCAAACAGCTTGAGCGGGCCGCCACCGTGGCGGAACACGCGCAGCGAGCCGGGCATTCCGCCGACGGCATGGACGCCGCCACGCTCAGGACCTACCTCCAGCGTTACTACCTCTACGTGGCCCCAGAGGACCTGACCGAGCGGCAGCCGGAGGATCTGGCCGGCGCCGCCATCTCACACAGCAGGCTGGCCGCCCGGCGCCCGCAGGGCACGGCCAACGTGCGGGTCTACACCCCGACCGTCGACGAGATGGGCTGGACCTGCAGCCACACCGTCGTCGAGGTCGTCACCGACGACATGCCGTTCCTGGTGGACTCGGTCACCAACGAGCTGTCCCGGCAGGGACGCGCCATCCACCTCGTCATCCACCCCCAGGTCGTCGTGCGCCGCGACGTGACCGGCCGGCTGATCGAGGTACTGGACACCGGACTCGACCCCGACGGGCCGGCGGCCACCTCCTGCGACCCGGCCGAACTGCCGCCCGACGCCCTCGTCGAGGCATGGATCCATGTCGAGACGGACCGGGAGACCGACCGCGACGATCTGGCCCAGATCGAGGCCGACCTGCGCCGGGTGCTCGGCGACGTCCGGGAGGCGGTCGAGGACTGGCAGAAGATGCGCCACGCGGCGGTCAGCATCGCCGGGGGCCTGCCCGACGAGCCGCTCCCCGAGACCATCGCGGAGGCGGAGATCGCGGAGGCCGCCGAGCTGCTGGAGTGGCTGGCCGACGACCACTTCACCTTCCTCGGCTACCGCGAGTACGAGCTGGTGCGGGACGAGGACGGCGGCACCGACGACGCGCTGCGTCCGGTGCCCGGCACCGGGCTCGGCATCCTCCGCTCCGACCCCAGCCACGATCCGGGCGCGCCCCACCCCTCCGCCTCCGCCGCGTTCAGCCGGCTGTCCCCGTCCGCCAGGGCCAAGGCCCGCGAGCCGCAGCTGCTGATCCTCACCAAGGCCAACAGCCGCGCCACCGTGCACCGTCGCTCCTACCTCGACTACGTCGGCGTCAAGACGTTCGACGCCGCGGGCCGGGTGGTCGGGGAGCGGCGCTTCCTGGGGCTGTTCTCCGCCGCCGCCTACACCGAGTCGGTGCGGCGGATCCCGGTGGTCAGGCGCCGCGTCGCCCAGGTGCTGTCCGCGGCCGGGTTCGGGTCCGACAGCCACAGCGGCCGGGACCTGCTGCAGATCCTGGAGACCTACCCGCGCGACGAGCTGTTCCAGATCCCCGCGGAGCCGCTGCGGGCCATCGCCACCGCCGTGCTCCAGCTCCAGGAGCGCCGCCGGCTGCGGCTGTTCCTGCGGCAGGACGAGTACGGGCGGTACTACTCCGCGCTGGTGTACCTGCCGCGCGACCGGTACACCACCTCGGTGCGGCTCCGGCTGACCGAGATCCTCAGCGAGGAACTGGGCGGCACCAGCGTCGACTTCACCGCGTGGAACACCGAGTCGGTGCTGTCCCGGCTGCACTTCGTGGTCCGGGTGGAGCCGGGCACCGAGCTGCCCGAGCTGACCGAGGCCGAGACCGACCGCATCGAGGCGCGGCTGGCCGAGGCGTCGCGGTCCTGGACCGACGGCTTCGCGGAGGCGCTGCTCGCCGAATGCGGCGAGGAGCAGGCCGCCGAGCTCAGCCGGCGGTACCTGGAGGCGTTCCCCGAGGGCTACAAGGCGGACTTCTCGCCGCGCGCCGCCGTCGCCGACCTGCAGTACGTCATCGGGCTGCGGCCCGAGGGCGCGCCCGAGGAGGAGGGCCCGGACTTCGCGCTCAGCCTCTACGAGCCGGTCGGCGCCGGTCCCGAGGAGCGGCGGTTCAAGATCTACCGGACCGGGGAGCCGGTGTCGCTGTCCGCCGTGCTGCCGGTGCTGCACTGCCTCGGCGTGGAGGTCGTCGACGAGCGCCCGTACCTGCTGCGCCCCAACGGGGGATCCTCCGCCTGGATCTACGACTTCGGCCTGCGCATCCCCGAGGCGCTGACCAGGAACCTCGGCGGTGACGCCCGCGAGCGGTTCCAGGACGCCTTCGCCGCCGCCTGGACCGGGGCCGCGGAGAACGATGGCTTCAACGCCCTGGTGCTCTCGGCCGACCTCACCTGGCGGCAGGCGATGGTGCTGCGCGCCTACGCCAAGTACCTCTGGCAGGCCGGCGCCCGGTTCAACCGGGAGCGGATGGAGGCCACCCTCCGACGGAACCAGCACACCACCCGGCTGCTGGTGAAGCTCTTCGAGGCCCGGCTCGCGCCGCAGCGGCAGCACGCCGGCTCCGAGGTGACCGACGCGCTGCTGGCCGAGCTGGACGGCGCCCTGGAGGACGTGCTCAACCTCGACGAGGACCGCATCCTGCGGGCGTTCCTGACCGTCATCAAGGCCACCCTGCGCTGCAACTACTTCCAGCACGCCAGCGACGGGAAGCCGCACACCTACCTGTCCATGAAGCTCGACCCGCAGGCCATCCCCGACCTGCCCCAGCCGCGCCCGGCGTACGAGATCTGGGTGTACTCGCCGCGCGTCGAGGGGGTGCACCTGCGGTTCGGCAAGGTCGCCCGTGGCGGCCTGCGCTGGTCCGACCGCAGCGAGGACTTCCGCACCGAGATCCTGGGCCTGGTGAAGGCCCAGGAGGTGAAGAACACCGTGATCGTGCCGGTCGGCGCCAAGGGCGGCTTCGTCGCCAAGCGGCTGCCCGATCCGGGGGTCGACCGGGACGCCTGGCTGGCCGAGGGCGTCGCCTGCTACCGGACGTTCATCTCGGGACTGCTCGACCTCACCGACAACCTGGTGGAGGGCCGGGTGGTGCCGCCGGAGTCCGTGGTCCGGCACGACGGCGACGACACGTACCTGGTGGTGGCGGCGGACAAGGGCACCGCCTCGTTCTCCGACATCGCCAACGACGTCGCCGCCTCCTACGACTTCTGGCTCGGCGACGCGTTCGCCTCGGGCGGCTCCGCCGGTTACGACCACAAGGGCATGGGCATCACCGCCCGCGGCGCCTGGGAGTCCGTCAAACGGCACTTCCGCGAGCTCGGGCACGACACCCAGGCCCAGGACTTCACGGTCGCCGGCATCGGCGACATGTCCGGCGACGTCTTCGGCAACGGCATGCTGCTCTCCGAGCACATCCGGCTGCTCGCCGCCTTCGACCACCGGCACGTCTTCCTCGACCCCACCCCGGACGCGGCCGCCTCCTACGCCGAGCGGCGTCGGCTGTTCGAGCTGCCGCGGTCCTCCTGGGCCGACTACGACCAGAGCCTGATCTCCAAGGGCGGCGGCGTCTACCCACGCAGCGCCAAGTCCATCCCCCTGTCCCCGCAGGTCCGCCAGGCCCTCGGCATCAGCTCCGGCATCACCATGCTGACCCCGGCCGAGCTGATGCAGGCGATCCTGAAGGCCCCGGTCGACCTGCTGTGGAACGGCGGTATCGGCACGTACGTGAAGTCCGCGGCGGAGACGCACGCCGAGGCCGGCGACAAGGCCAACGACGCCATCCGCGTCAACGGCCGGGACCTGCGGGCCAAGGTCGTCGGCGAGGGCGGCAACCTCGGCCTGACCCAGCGCGGCCGCATCGAGTACGCCGAGGCCGGCGGCCGGTGCAACTCCGACGCGATCGACAACAGCGCGGGCGTGGACACCTCCGACCACGAGGTGAACATCAAGATCCTGCTGAACGCGGTGGTCGCCGCCGGCGACCTCACCGTCAAGCAGCGGAACTCCCTGCTCGCCGGGATGACCGACGAGGTCGCGGCCCTCGTGCTGCGGAACAACTACGCCCAGAACGTGGCGCTGGCCAACGCCCAGACCACCGCGCCCGGGCTGATCCTGGCGCACCAGCGGCTGATCCGGCGGCTGACCGAGGAGGAGCGCCTCGACCGGGACCTGGAGTTCCTGCCCTCCGACGACGAGATCGTGGAGCGGCGCGGACTCGGCAAGGGCCTGACCCAGCCGGAGCTGGCGGTGCTGCTGGCGTACGCCAAGCTCACGGTGACCGCCGAGCTGGTCGACACCGAGCTGCCCGACGACCCGTACGTCGAGCGGCTGCTGCGGGCGTACTTCCCGACCGATCTGCGGGACCGTTTCATCGGGCAGATGGAGAGTCACGCGCTGCGCCGCGAGATCATCACCACGCTGCTGGTCAACGACACGGTCAACGTCGGCGGTTGCTCGTTCGTCCACCGGATGGGCGAGGAGACGGGCGCGGTGGTGGAGGAGATCGTGCGGGCGCACACCGCGTCCCGGGCGATCTTCGGCCTGGCCGAGATCTGGGACACCGCGGAGCGGCTGGACAACGACGTGGCGGCCCCGGTGCTGACCAGGATCCGGCTGCACGCCAGGCGGCTGGTCGAGCGCGGCGCCCGTTGGCTGCTGAACAACCGCCCGCAGCCGCTGCGGCTGACCGAGACGATCGAGCTGTTCGGCGACCGGGTCGGGCAGGTCTGGGCCGAGCTGCCGAAGCTGCTGCGCGGCCAGGACCGGGAGTGGCACGGCAAGCTGCACGACGAGCTGGTGGCGAGCGGCGTCCCGGACGACCTGGCCCAGCAGGTGGCCGGCTTCTCCGCGGTCTTCCCGGCGCTGGACATCGTCGCCGTCGCCGACCGCACGGACCGTCCGCTGCTGGACGTCGCCGAGGTGTACTACCACCTGGGCGACCAGCTCGGCATCTCGCAGCTGCAGGATCGAATCAGCGAGCTGCCGCGCGCCGACCGGTGGCAGTCCATGGCACGCACCGCGATCCGCGAGGACCTGTACGCGGCGCACCAGCTGATCACCGCCGACGTGCTGGCCGCGGCGGACCAGGACGCCGGACCCGAGGAGAGCTACGCCGCCTGGTCGCGGCGGAACGCGGCGATCCTCGGCCGGGCCCGGGCGACGCTCCGGGAGATCCAGTCGTCCGACTCGTTCGACCTGGCCAACCTCTCGGTGGCGATGCGCACCATGCGCACGCTGCTCCGGACCAACCGCTAGCCGCCAGAACGAGGCCGACGGCCCGCCCGCGCATCGCGCGGGCGGGCCGTCGGTTCCGGTCGGAAGGCCCTGTCGGGCCGTGCCACCGGGCGGCTACTTCACCGCGCCGGCCATCACGCCGGAGACGAACTGGCGCTGGAAGGCGAAGAAGATCGCCAGCGGGATCAGCATCGTCAGGAACGCGCCCGGGCCGAGGACGTCGATGTTGCTGCCGAACTGGCGCATCTGCTGGGTGAGCGCGACGGTCATCGGCGGGTTGCCGGAGTCCGCGAAGATCAGCGCCACCAGCATGTCGTTCCACACCCACATGAACTGGAAGATGGCCAGCGCCGCGATGGCCGGCCCGCCCAGCGGCATCACCACCCGAAAGAACAGCCGGACCTCGCCGGCGCCGTCCAGCCGGGCCGCCTCCAGCAGTTCGCTCGGGATCTCCGCGAAGAAGTTGCGCAGCAGGAAGATGCCGAACGGCAGCCCGAAGGCGGAGTGGAAGAGCACCACGCCGAGCGTCGTCTCGAAGATCCCGAGGGTGTCGAAGAGCCGGGCCACCGGCAGCAGCGCCACCTGCACGGGCACCACGAGCAGCCCGACCACCAGCAGGAACCACCAGTCGCGGCCCGGAAAGTCGAGGCAGGCGAAGGCGTACGCCGCCGCCGCGCCCAGGATCACGACCAGGAAGGTGGCCGGCACCGTGATGGCGATCGTGGTCCATATCGACTGCGTGAACACCTCGGTGCCCAGCAGGGCGTCGTAGTTGACGCCGGTCCACTCGCTCGGTGAGGTCAGCGCCTGCCACCAGCCGGAGGCAGCGATGTCGGTCCGGTCCCGGAACGACGAGGCCAACAGGCCGGCGGTGGGCAGCAGCCAGATGACGGCGAGCACGGTCAGCACCACCTGGACCGCGCCGCCCGAGGCGGCGGAGGAGATCCGGGAGGCGAGGGAGGGCGCCGGAGGGCCGCCGGCCGGCTGGGACGGGGTGTCCGCCGGGTCTGGCAGCTGAGCGGTCTTGGTGGGAGCGGTCACCGCTGGTTCTCCCGTCGCAGCCGTCGGATATTGAAGAACATCACGGGCAGCACGAGCAACAGCAGGAACACCGCGATCGCGCTGCCCAGGCCCGGATTGCCGCCGGGGGTGAAGGACTCGGTGTACAGCTCGAGCGCCAGCACGGTGGCGTCCGACTGGCTCGATGGCGGTGGGATCACGTACACGAGGTCGAAGACCTTCATCACGTTGATCATCAGCGTCACCATGACCACCGCGAGCAGCGGCGCCAGCAGCGGGACGGTGACGCGGCGGAACACCTGCCACTCGTTGGCACCGTCCACCCGGGCGGCCTCCAGGGTCTCCCGGGGAACGCTGGCCAGCCCCGCGGCTATCAGCACCATCGCGAACCCGGCCCACATCCACACGTAGGAGCCGATGATGGCCGGGGTGACGAGCGTCGAGCCCATCCACTCCGCCCCGTTGTAGGGCGCGGTGAAACTGTCGGCGGCGAGCCGCAGCTGCGCGCCGTCCGCCTCCTGGGGCAGCGTGAACGTGCCGTCGGAGCCGGTCTCCGCGGAGGCCACCACCTCGCCGTCGCGCACCGCCTCGACGGTGATCCCGGCCAGCGCCTGCTCGCCGGAGTCGACGACGTTCTCCGCGCCCTCGCCGCCCGGGGTGAAGTCCATCCAGACCGTGCCGGTGACCTGGCCCGGATCGCTGGCCGCGCTCCTGGCCGGCTCCGCGTCCGCCAACTCGGGCGGCGGCACCGCCACCAGCGGCAGCAGCACCGGGGTGCCGGCGGCCACCGGCTCGTCGAGCAGGTACGAGCCGTCGTCCTGGCTGGTCAGCGGGCCGTCGGGCCGCGGCTCCGCGTCCGGCCAGGAGGAACCCGGCGAGAACGTGTCGTGCACGGTCGTCATGACCGCGTTCGCCAGGCCGCGGTCCGGGTCCTGCTCGTACACCAGCCGGAAGATGATGCCCGAGGCCAGCATCGAGATGGCCATCGGCATGAAGATGATGAGCTTGAAGGCGGTGGCCCAGCGGATCTTCTCCGTCAGCACCGCGAAGATGAGGCCCAGCGCGGTGCAGACGGTCGGCGCGACGACGATCCAGATCACGTTGTTGCGCAGCGCGGTCTGCAACGCGTCGTCGGTGAATATCTCGCCGAAGTTGTCCAGCCCGACGAACTTGTCGCCCGACGTGTCGAACAGGCTGCGCCACACCGTGTACCCGATCGGGTAGACGACCAGCGCGCCGAGCAGCAGCAGCGCGGGCCCCAGGAAGCACGCGACCACCCAGGGACGGGCCCTGATCACCGCCTTGCCGGATGCCATGGGATTCTGTCTCCGTCCGTCCGTGAATTCATCCGCGAGTTCGACCGTGTGATCGTCGTGGATCGTGCGTTCGTCAGCGGTCCGTCACTCGGCGTACGCGTCGGTCGCCTGCGACTCCAGGTACCGCTGCGCACCCTCGACGTCGTCGGGGTCGCGCAGGAAGTTCTGCAGGCCCTGCCACATGCCCTGACCCGTGGTGCCGCCGAACGCCGCCGGTGTCTGGTCGGACAGGTCGAACCGGAAGTCGTCGCCCGCCTCGATCAGCGCCTCGGCGATGCCCCGCTGCACGTCGTTGGGGTAGGCGTCGAACTCCAGGGACTTGTTCGGGGAGATGTAGCCGCCGGGCTCGGCCCAGATCCGCGCCGCGTCCGGGGAGGCCAGGAACGCGAGCAGCGCGTTCTGCGCCTCGCTGGCCTCACCGTTCTGGGACACCGCCACCGCGGCGTCGCCCGCGGTCACCACGGGGGAGTCGCCCCCGCCCACCGCGGGGAAGGGGAAGACCTGGGCCTCCTCGCCGACCACCGCGTCGGTGTTGTCGGTGATCACCGCTCCGACGAAGTCGGCCTCGAAGACCATGCCGGCCAGCGGCGTCTCCAGGTCGCTGAAGGTCTGGGTGACCGAGGTCGGGAAGTCCGTCTGCAGCGACCCGGTGGTGCCGTTGGCCACCAACTGCTCCTGGGTGAACAGCTCGCCCAGTGTGGTCAGCGCGTCGGCCACGCTGGGGTCGGTCCAGGGGATCTCGTGGTTGGCCAGCTGGTCGTACATCTCGGGGCCGGCCTGGGAGAGATAGATGTTCTCGAACCAGTCGGTCAGCGGCCAGCCGTCGGCACCCGCCACCGAGACGGGTGCGGTGCCGGACTCCCACACCGTCCACGCGGTGTCGATGAAGCCGTCCCAGGTGTCCGGCGGCTCGACGCCCGCGTACTCGAACGCCGTGTTGTTGTACCAGATCAGCGACTTGTTGGCGGCCTTGACGTAGACGCCGTACTGCTCGCCGTCGACGGCGCCGAGATCACGCCAGCCCTGGCTGTAGTTGGCCTCCAACTGCTCCGTCACCAGATCGCCGACCGGGGCGACCCAGCCGCTGGCGACGAAGTCCCGCACCACGCCGGGCTGCGGGACCATGACGACGTCGGGGGCGGAGCCGCCGGCGATCTTGCTGCCGACGAACTGGGAGACGTTGTCCCCGCTGGGCACGAAGCTCACGGAGGCGCCGGTGGCCTCCTCGAAGGCCTCCATGACGCGCATGAAGTTCTCCTGCTCCGCGCCGGTCCACACGGCCGCGACCTCCAGGCTCTGGCCACTGAGGTCCGGGAGCTCGATGGAGATCTCGACCTCGCTGGCGCCCTCACCCCCGTCGCCGGAGCAGGCCGTCAGCGTCACCGCGCAGGCGACGGCGGCAGCCGCCGCCGCACGCGTGGCCCCCCGCGCCGGGCCCCGGACCGAACCGCGCATGAATACCTCTCCATCTGGCCATCAGGCGCGGCATCGCCCGATCCGTCCAGGGCTTGCCACACCGCACGTCCTGTGGTCGCAATACCTACGCCGGGTCCGCGGGGCAGGCAACCCCGGCCGCTATGTCAAGTCGTCTTTGTGATGCTGCTGTTACCGCCTGCCAGGGGCCATCCGGTCAAGATCGTCGGGAACGGTGTCGGATCGGCCCGGATCGGTCAGACCAGACTCGCCGTCGCCCCCTTCCCAGGACGTTTGCCCTGGTCGCCTCGGGTCAACCCTGGGCGCGCCGCTGGCGGGCCCGGTGGTCACCCGAGACTGGCCGTCGCCGCCGTGCCCGAGCGGGCTTCTCCGTCGCACGGAGTCCTCGGGCCGGCGACAACCTGGCGGCAGCGCAGCCGTGTGCGGTCACACGAGGCTGGCCGTGGCCGCCGTGCCCGAGCGGGCTGCCCGGGCGGCCGCGCTGGCGAGCAGGGCGACGTCCGTCGGGCCGTTCCCCAGCTCTCGCACCGGTCGCCGGGCGGGTGGGTCGCCGGCGCGCGCCCAGTCCAGGCGGGTCACGGTCGGCCGCAGGGTCGCGGTGCGCGGGATCCGGCCGGTGACCCGGGCGGCCTGGAACGGCACGGCCCGCCCGTCGCCGGCCCGCAGCTCGGCACGGCCGGGCGGCTGACCGGTCAGCGCGACCCGGATCGCCGCCGGTGGCGCGTCGTCCGGCAGCACGTCGGCGGGGGTGCCGACGGTGATCAGCCGGACCCCGAGCCGCTGGCCCTCCCGGGCCGCCGCGACCAGCGCCCGCACCATCGAGCCGGCCGCGGGCCGCCCCGGAGCGCCGAGCGCGGGGGCGAGCAGCGCGTCGATGTCGTCGACCAGCACCACCAGCCAGGGCAGCGGGCCGCTGCCCTCGGCGAGCATCGCGGGGAGGCCCGGTTCGCCCGCCGGGGCCCCGGCGTCGGCCGCCGTGGGGCCCGCGCCCAGCAGCGCCTCGTCGCCCGCCGGGCGGGGCGCGGCGATCCGCCCCCCGCGCCGCCAGCCGGAACCGAACTCCGCGTCCCCCAGCAGCGCGGCGCGTCGCTTGAGCTCGCCCCGCAGCGCCTGGGCGAAGGCCCGCATCCGCACCGGGTCGGTGGCCCCGAGGTACGACGCCACATGCGGCAGCTCGGCGCTCGGCCGCAGCCCTTCGCCGGAGCCCTCGACCAGCAGCAGCGACAGGTCGCGCGGGGCGTGTGCCGCGGCCAGCGAGGCGGCGAGCGAGCACAGCAGCTCCGTCCGCCCCGAGGAGCGACCGCCCTCGATTCGCACCGGACCCGCCACGTCGGCCAGCTGGGCGGAGGCGAGGCCCTCGGCGCCCGCGCCCAGCACCAGCGGCAGCCCGCTGGACCTGGCCCAGCGCTCGCGCAGCGCGCCCGGCGTGACCCGGGGCAGGTCGAGCACGTCGAGCAGCCGGCAGGTCGCCGGCGGCGCCGTGGCCGCGCCCGCGGTCGGGCCGCCCGGGCCGCCGGCCGGCTCGCCGACCGGGGCCACGGCGCGGGCGAACCGCTCGGCCCAGGCCGTGGACACCGCGTCGACGGTGGCCACGGGGCCGGCGCCGCCGTCCCGTCCGGCCGGCGCGCCCGGGCCGATCAGCCGCAAGCCCGAGGCGACCGCGCCGCTGAGCAGGCTCACCGCTCCGCACGCCGCGAAGGCGGGGAACGACGATCTGGCCTGGGCGAGCGTCTCGGCCAGCGGTGAGGCCGGGGTGGCCGCCGGCGACTCGGCCAGGCAGAGCAGGTGGATACCGGCGGCCGGGCCCTCCACGGCGAGCCGGGTCAGGGCCTGTCGCAGGTCGGCGCCGCCGACGTCCCCGTCGATCAGCACCACCGTGCGGCGGCCCGTCGGCTCGGGACCGCGGCCCAGCCGCTCGGCCAGCTCCCCGATGCGCGCGGCGGCCTGCTCCCGGTCGAAGCCGACCAGCAGCCGGCAGTCCTGGTCCCGGCGCGGGCGGAGGTGCGGCAGCCAGCCGGTCCAGGACCACTCCTCGGCCCGGCCCGGGGCCAGCACCACGAGCTCCAGCGCGCTCGGCGGGTGCAGCGCGGTCAGCTGGGCGAGCACCGACCGGGCCAGACCGGTCAGCCGCGCCCGGGGGCCGGCCAGGCCGAGCGAGCCGGCGTCGGCCAGGCTGAGCGTGACCGGGGCCGGGCGGCCGTCGGGGCGCTGGGCGGTGCCGAGCCGGAGGCCGAACGCGTCGGGGTGGTCGGGCCCGCGCTCCCAGAGCCGGGGCGGCTGGTCCCTGGCCGGCTCGAGCGCTATCAGCAGCAGCGTGGCCGGGTCCGGCCATCGCACGTCGGCCCCGGGATCCGCGGCGCCCCAGCCCTCGTCCTGACCGCGCCACGCCGGGTGTTCGCCCGGCTCTCCGGCCGAGGGCGGGGGAGACCCCGGGACGAACGGCGGCACGCCGATATGGGTCTCGCCCGCGGCCGCGCCGCCCAGCCGCCTGGCCCAGCCGGCCAGCCCTCGGCCCGGGCGCCGGGAGCCCTGCGCGGTCCCGCCGCGCGGCGCCTCCGGCGGTGCCGCCGGGGCGGCCGGCGGGACGGGGGGCACGGAGGAGTGCGCCGGTCCGGCGACCACGGCGGCGTCCCCGCCGGCGTCCCCGGCCGCGTCGCCCGCGGCGTCACCGGTGATCAGCCGCAGCGTGGACTCGCCCAGCCGCAGCGCGGCCCCGGCCGGGACCGGCACCGGACCTCCGGTGACCGGCCGGCCGTCGAGCTGGGTGCCGTTGGTCGAGCCGAGGTCGGTCACGGTGACCGAGCCGTCCGCGCCGAGCGAGACCGCGCAGTGCATCCGGGAGACGTCCGGGTCGTCCAACGGCACGTCGGCCTGGGCCGACCTGCCGATGCGGATCTCGCCGCCGCGCAGCAGGTGCACCCCCCCGGCGTCCGGGCCGGAGACCACCAGCAGCCGGGCGGGCACGGGCTCGGGCACCGGGGCGACGGTCACGGGGTGGTGGAAGGCCAGCACCGCGCCGTCCACCAGCGGCGGATGGCCGAGCAGGCTGCGCCTGGGGTCCAGCCGGCGGTCCTCGCAGAACACCACGGACGGCGTGCCGGCGCCCGGGGTGACCGCGGCCGCGAGGGCGCCGAGCACGTCGCCGAGCGGCGCGTCGGTGGGCGCGGTGATCTGCACGTCGACGCCGGGATCGCCGGCCTCGGCAGCGCCGGCGGGCGCGGCACGGCCACCGGGCTGTCCGAAAACGGTCAACCTGATCTGGATCGGCATCGGCCCCTCCCGGTCACCTCGCTGGCCCAGGCTGCCACGCCCTCGGACAAGGCCCCGCACCAGGCTCTCGTGCAGCCCGCATACGGGCCACCACCGGCCTCATACGAGCCTCATACGAGGGGGTCGCATGGGATTCGCATCGGATGGTGATGCTGAAAACATCCTCGCACCCGCCACCGACACTCCGTCCCGCGAGTGGCAGTTAGTGATCTTGATTGGCCATTTCTGACCAGATCTGATCGGTAAGTCTCCCGCCCCGCGGCCCCTCATCCGGCGGTCGCGAGGTCGAGCACGGCCCGGCGCACGGGACGCGCGAACGGTCTCCGGGTCTCCACGACGCACACCGTAGTCACGGGCGCCCCGCGCGCCCAAGCGGTATTCCCCGGCCGCACCGCCCGACCCACCCCCCTGACCCGGCCCGCGACCGGCCCGAGACCGGCGAGCGCCGAGCCGTCACGACGGGCGCCACACGCCCGTTCGGGCTTGCGGGGCACGGCACTACAGTAGGGAGCCGGGTCCAGACCCGCCGCAAGCGGTTCACCAGCCAATCACCTAGGAGCACACGTGCGGCCGGTAGGCAGCAAGTACCTGCTTGAAGAGCCGCTGGGACGCGGCGCCACCGGCACCGTCTGGCGCGGTCGTCAGCGACAGACGGCCGGCGCCGAGGCCGCGGTGGCCGGACAGCCCGGCGAGCTGGTAGCGATCAAGGTGCTCAAGGAGGAGCTCGCCCACGACCCGGACGTGGTGATGCGCTTCCTGCGCGAGCGGTCCGTGCTGCTGCACCTCACCCGCGACGATCCGGAGAACATCGTCCGCACCCGCGACCTGGTCGTGGAGGGCGAGCTCATCGCGCTGGTGATGGACCTGATCGACGGACCCGACCTGCACCACTACCTCAGGGACAACGGGCCGCTCAGCCCGGTCGGCGCCGCGCTGCTCACCGCGCAGATCGCCGACGCGCTGGCCGCCGCGCACGGCAAGGGCGTGGTGCACCGCGACCTGAAGCCGGCCAACGTGCTGCTGGCCGGCGGCGGCGACCCGAGCGGCAGCACGCCGATGCGCCCGATGCTCACCGACTTCGGCATCGCCCGGCTCGCGGACTCGCCCGGCGTGACCCGGGCCCACGAGTTCGTCGGCACCCCCTCCTACGTGGCGCCCGAGTCGGCGGAGGGCCGCGAGCAGACCTCCGCCGTGGACGTCTACAGCGCCGGCATCCTGCTCTACGAGCTGCTCACCGGGCGCCCCCCGTTCGCCGGCAGCAGTTCGCTCGAGGTGCTCCAGCGGCACCTCAACGAGTCCCCCGCGCGGCCCGACGGCCTGCCGGACCCGCTGTGGACCGTGCTGGAGCGCTGCCTGCGAAAGAGCCCGGACGAGCGCCCGAGCGCCGTGAACCTCGCCCGCGCCCTGCGCACCGTGGCCTCCGGAATCGGCGACCACGCCACCCGCGAGCAGTGGGCCGCAGCGGCGGGCGTCGCGGCGCTGCTCGCGCCCGATCCGACCCCGGTGAAGGTGCCCGGCACGGGCATCAGCCCGCCGGGATCCGCCGAGCCCACCAGGGCCATGCCGGGCGGCTCGGGCAGCGGCTCGGTCGACCCGGCCGCGGCCACCAGCGTGCTGCCGCACGCCGGGGGTGGCGCCGACCCCGGCCTGGACCGGACCCGCGCCATGCCGTCGCAGGGCGCGCCCGGAGGGCCGCCGGACGACGGTCCGCACCCCTGGCAGGACCAGATGCGCGCCGCCAGGGACCGGAACGAGCAGACCCAGGTCCAGCCCGTGGACCCGGCCAACGACCCGCTCTACCGGCAGCCGCAGCGGCAGCCCCAACGCCCGCCGCAGCGTCAGCAACAGCGCCGTCCGCAGCGCCAGCCGCAGCGTCGGCAGGCGCAGCAGCAGGGCTACGGCTACCCCCAGGGCGCGCCGTACCAGCACCAGCAGCCGTATCCGCAGCAGTACAACGAGCCGTACCAGCCGCCGCCGCACCAGCCCCGGCAGCCGCAGCCGCGCCAGGCCCCCGAGCCCCGGCGGGAGCCGCGCTCCCGGTCCCGCGGCGCCAACCCGATGCGCATCCCGGGCCTGGGCTGCCTCAAGGGCTGCCTCTTCACGATCCTGATACTCGTCGTGATCGCCGTGCTGGTCTGGAACTTCACGCCGCTCCAGGGCTGGATCGCGGACGGCAAGAGCTGGTGGGAGGCCACCAAGGACTGGTTCAGGGACGCCCAGGAGTGGCTCGGGATCATCGAGGAGGCCCAGCAGACCGGCGAGGACCTCCAGAACAGCGTGCCGGACGACGTGCCGACCGAGCTGCCCTAGGCTCCGCGACATCGGGGATTTGTCGACTTGTGGGGGTGGTTTTTCGGCCCTGACACCCCATCAAACGCGGGCAATTCTGGCGTGCTGTCCCCTCGTCGTCAGTGGAGCGTCGTAGCCTCACGCCATGGCACGGAACATCGGCAGCCGCTACACCGCTCACCGCGTCCTCGGCCGCGGCAGCGCCGGCACGGTGTGGCTCGGCGAAGGGCCGGACGGCCAGGTGGCCATCAAGGTGCTGCGCGAGGATCTCGCCGCCGACCGCGACCTCGCCGAGCGCTTCGCGCACGAGCGGCACGCCCTGCTCGGCCTGGAGCATCCGAACATCGTCGGCGTCCGGGAGCTGGTCATCGGCGACGGCGGCCGGGGCGGGCGGGACGTGCCGGACATCGCCCTGGTGATGGACCTGGTCCAGGGGCCGAACCTGCGCACCCACCTCCAGCGCGAGCGCCGCCTCGCCCCCCGGGAGGCCGCCGCCATCACCGCGGGGGTGGCCAGCGGGCTCGCCGTGGCGCACGCCGCCGGGATCGTGCATCGCGACGTGAAGCCGGAGAACATCCTGCTCGACACCGCGGGCGACACCCCGACCGCGCTGCTCACCGACTTCGGCGTGGCCAAGCTCATCGACGAACCGCGGCACGGCGGACGGGGCGGCGTCGTCGGCACCCCCGACTACATGGCCCCCGAGATCGTCGAGGGCCTGCCACCCCGCGCGGCCGTCGACATCTACGCCCTGGTCACCGTGCTGTACGAGCTGCTGGCCGGGTTCACGCCCTTCGGCGGCGGCCACCCCGGCGCGGTGCTGCGCCGGCAGGTCACCGAGAAGGCGGCCGAGCTGCCCGGGCTGCCTCCCGAGCTGTGGGAGCTGATCCAGCAGTGTCTGGCCAAGGCCCCCGCCTCCCGGCTGCGCGCCGTGGAGCTCGCCTCCCGGCTGCGCGAGCTGCTGCCGCGGCTGGACGGACTGCCCCCGCTGGACATCGGCGAGGTGGGCGACGGCGGTGACGCGGACGACCGGCGCGACTTCGAGCGCGCCGCGCTCGCGGAGGAGCTGGCCCTGGCCGGTTCCGGGGCCGAGCCCGGCGGCCCGCGGGCGGCCGTGCCGCTGGTCCGCGGCGCCGCCCCGGACTCGGAGCGCGCCACCCACACCCGGATGCGGGTCCCGGACGCCGAGGAGCTCGCCGGCGGCGCCCACGGCACCGCCCGGACGCCGCGGGCCCTGGGCGAGCGCCGGGCGGGCTCGGCGAAGCACAGTGCGGGCGCCCGCCGCAGACGCCGCCTGGCGGTGACCGTGGCCGCCGCGGTCGGCGCCGGCGCGCTGGGCGGCTGGCTGCTGCTGTCCGGGGGCTCGGACGCGGACAGCGGCGACGCGCCGGCCGATTCCCCGGGAGTGGAGAACGTCGAGGATCCGGTGGCTCCGTAACGGTTAGGCTGGTGATGTGGCAGTCGTCGATGTATCCGAAGCTCTGAAGTCCCTCAGCTCCACGATGGAGTCCGTCGAGGCGGTCCTTGACCTTGCCGCGATGCGGGCGGAGGTCGCCGCGCTCGAGGAGCAGGCCGCGGCGCCCTCGCTGTGGGACGACCCCGAGCACGCCCAGCACGTGACCAGCCGGCTCTCCCTGCTCCAGGGCCAGGTGCGCAAGGTCGAGGAGCTGCGGGCGCGCATCGACGACCTCGAGGTGCTCTTCGAGCTGGCCGAGGCCGAGTCCGACGACGACACCCGCAGGGAGGCCGAGGCCGAGCTGGTGTCGGTGCGCCAGGCGGTGGACGAGCTGGAGGTCCGCACCCTGCTGTCCGGCGAGTACGACCAGCGCGAGGCCATGATCAGCATCCGCGCCGAGGCCGGCGGGGTGGACGCGGCGGACTTCGTCGAGCAGCTCCAGCGGATGTATCTACGCTGGGCCGAGCGCCGCGGGTACCCGACGCAGGTGCTCGACACCTCCTACGCGGAGGAGGCGGGCATCAAGTCGACCACCTTCACCGTGAAGGCCCCGTACGCCTACGGCACGCTCTCCGTCGAGCAGGGCACCCACCGGATGGTGCGGATCTCCCCCTATGACAACCAGGGCCGCCGGCAGACGTCGTTCGCCGGGGTCGAGGTGCTGCCGGTGGTGGAGCAGACCGACCACATCGAGATCCCGGAGAACGACATCCGGGTCGACGTCTTCCGCTCCTCGGGCCCCGGCGGCCAGTCGGTGAACACCACGGACTCGGCGGTGCGGATCACCCACCTGCCGACCGGCATCACCGTCTCCTGCCAGAACGAGAAGTCCCAGATCCAGAACCGCGCCGCCGCGATGCGCGTGCTCCAGGCCCGTCTGCTCGCCCGTCAACGGGAGGAGGAGCAGGCGAGGATGGACGCCCTCAAGAGCGACGGGGGGAACTCCTGGGGGAACCAGATGCGCAGCTACGTGCTGCAGCCGTACCAGATGGTCAAGGACCTCCGCACCGAGCACGAGGTGGGGAACCCGCAGGCCGTACTCGACGGCGACATCGACGCCTTCCTCGATGCGGGCATCCGCTGGCGCAAACAGCAGGGTAAGTAACCTTCACGCAACTTCCACCGGACAGCAGGTATTTAGCGGACATCCTGCTTGACGCTTCTGCGTTTAACGGGAAAGCTGTCCGTCTGGCATGCCTATGTTGTGGGGTGCGTGTTGTGCAAGGGACGGGTTTGAGCCACTGAGTCCCCGGCAACCTTCGCCGCTCTTGCCCGAGGCTGCCTCTGAAACAGGACGACAGGACACTGTCGCGAACTGAACTGCTACAGGGGGTAGTGGATAGATGGCCAGTCCCAAGACACGCGCCACCATGGCGCGGGTCGCCGCGGCCGCGATCTTCGCCGCCGGAGCCTCCCTCGCCGTGGTCGGCACGGCTTCGGCCGACGGCACCACCAAGGCGCCGGAGAGCAGCACCAAGGACGGCGCGATCGTCGGTGCCGTCGCCGGTAGCGACACCGAGGGTGTCATCGTCGGCGTGGTCGAGGGCTCCGACGGCGGTGAGACCGAGGGCGGCGAGTCCGAGGGCACCACCGAGGGTACCGACGAGGGCACCACGGAAGGTACCGACGAGGGCACCACCGACGGCACCGACGAGGGCACCTCCGAGGGCACTGACGAGGGCACCACGGACGGTACCGACGAGGGCACTGACGAGGGCACCACGGACGGTACCGACGAGGGCACCTCCGAGGGCACTGACGAGGGCACCACGGACGGCACTGACGAGGGCACCTCCGAGGGCACCGACGAGGGCACCAGCGCCAGCGGCGGTGTGAACGAGGGCACCAACGGCAACGACCCGGAGCCGGCCACCGAGGGTGGCAGCAGCGGCCCGATCGAGCAGGAGCCGCCGACCGAGGGCGACGTCCCGGTCGAGGAGGTCCCGGAGGAGGACAGCGGTGACGGCGGCGAGCTCGCCGAGACCGGTGCCTCCGGCAACGACGCGCTGCTGATCGTCGGCGCCGCGACCATGATCGCCGGCGGTGTGGCGTTCCGCTACCTGCCCCGGCTGATCAACAAGGGCGCGACCCCGGCCTGATCCGGCGCGCCGCGGCTTTCGGCCGCGCACAGCGTTGACGGGCCCGGAGCATCCGATGCTCCGGGCCCGTCGTCGTGTCTCCGGGGGTGGGTGCGGCGGCTTCTAGGCCGGCCGGGCGACCACCAGGGCGAAGGTCACCAGCGCCAGCAGCAGCGCGACGAGCGCCGCCGGGGTGCTGAGGAACGCCCAGGGACCGCGCTCGGCACGCAGCCGGGCCAGCTGCGCCCGGCAGACCGCGCACCGTGCGTCACTCACCCGCCCCGCACAGTTCGCGCAAACCAGCCAGTCGGCGGTCATGCGATCCTCTCCTCTCGTCTCCCCTCGCTCTCTACTGTGCCAGGCTCCGGCCGCAAACGCAGAGGCGATGGGGGCCCGGGTGGGCAGACCAAAGGGCCGGCGTCGGCCGAACCGGGGCGAAACGGGATGACCTGGGATGCTGCCTGCGGGGGATCGCGGCTTCGCGTAGGGTCTGCCCCAGCGAGGGGGAGCTCCCCGCAAATACCCAGTCCGGACGTGGTGTAACCGTGATTCGATTCGAGAACGTCTCCAAGACCTACCCACGGCAGAACGCCCCCGCCCTCCGCGACGTCACGCTGGAGGTCGAGCGCGGTGAGTTCGTCTTCCTTGTGGGCTCCTCGGGCTCTGGCAAGTCCACCTTCCTGCGGCTGATCCTGCGGGAGGAGCGGGCCAGCGTCGGCTCCGTGCATGTGCTGGGCAAGGACCTCGGCCGGCTCTCCAACTGGAAGGTGCCCCAGGTCCGCCGTCAACTCGGCACCGTGTTCCAGGATTTTCGGCTGCTGCCGAACAAGACGGTCGCGGAGAACGTGGCCTTCGCCCTGGAGGTCATCGGCAAGTCCCGCGGGCAGATCCGCAAGACCGTTCCCGAGGTGCTCGACCTGGTCGGGCTGGGCGGCAAGGACGAGCGGATGCCGGGCGAGCTGTCCGGTGGTGAGCAGCAGCGCGTCGCGATCGCCCGGGCGTTCGTCAACCGCCCGATGCTGCTGATCGCCGACGAGCCGACGGGAAACCTGGACCCGCAGACCTCGGTCGGCATCATGAAGCTGCTCGACCGGATCAACCGCACTGGCACCACGGTGGTGATGGCGACCCACGACGCGCAGATCGTGGACCAGATGCGGAAGCGCGTGATCGAGCTGGAGAAGGGGCTCCTCGTCCGCGACCAGTCCCGCGGCGTCTACGGCTACCAGCACTGATCCCCCACCCCCGAACGGAAAGGACGCCATGCGCGCCCACTTCGTCCTGTCGGAGATCAGTGTCGGTCTCCGCCGCAACCTGACCATGACCTTCGCGGTGATCGTCTCGGTCGCCCTGTCCCTGGCCCTGCTCGGCGGCTCGCTGCTCGCCCGGGAACAGGTGAACAGCATGAAGGACTACTGGTACGACAGGGTCGAGGTCTCGATCTTCCTCTGCAACGAGAACGACGCCGAGTCCGACCCGGCCTGCTCCAAGGGCGCCGCCACCGAGGAGCAGCGGCAGCAGATCGAGGCCGAGCTCCGAGAGTTCGACATCGTCGACGACGTCTACTACGAGACCGCCGAGCAGGCCTACGAGCACTACCAGGAGCAGCAGCAGGACAATCCCATCGCTGCGGTGGTGACGTCGGACCAGATGCAGGACTCCTTTCGCGTGAAGCTGACCGACCCGACGAAGTACGAGGTGGTCTCCACCGCGTTCGCCGGGCGCGAGGGCGTACAGGACGTGGTGGACCAGAGCGACCTGTTGGAGAACCTCTTCAATCTGCTGAACGGCGTCAACTACGCGGCGCTCGGCCTCTTCGCGCTGATGCTGATCGTGGCGCTGCTGCTGATCGTCAACACCGTGCGAGTGTCCGCGTTCAGCCGCCGCCGGGAGACCGGGATCATGCGGCTGGTGGGCGCCTCCAGCTTCTACATCCAGATGCCGTTCATCATGGAGGCGTCCATCGCCGGCATCCTGGGCGCGGTGCTGGCCTGCGGACTCCTGGTCTCCGTCAAGTACTTCATGATCAACAACTTCCTGGCACAGGAGATCCCACTCATTCAGTTCGTGGGGTGGGACGCGGTGGTGTCGGTGTTGCCGTTCGTCCTCGCGGTGGGCGCGTTGATGCCGGCTCTTGCAGCTTTCTTCGCCCTACGCAAGTACCTGAAGGTGTAGTTCAGGTGTGATTTATCCCTGCTCCGCCGTGACGTCCATCACCCATACCTCGTCTCCATCTGTCCTACACTCCGCAGCATGCCGCGAACGTCTCAACTCGTCCCCTCCCGGCCGGTACGGCGCGGAGCGGCGCTCGCGTGTGTCTTCGCGGGCGTGTTGGTCGCCGGCGCCGCGACCGGCTCCTGGCCGGAGGGCGCCGACGGTTCGGAGCTGTCCGCGATGGACGGTGCCGCGGGCGGCGCGGGCGGTGGCTCGGGCGACGACGAGCAGGACCAACAGGAGGCCGGCGACGCCGAGCGGTTGGTGAGCCGCGACGGCGACCGCTGGTCGGCGGCGTACTCGCCCGAGGAGTACGAGGCGCTGCAGCAGGGCCTGTCCGGCGAGTACGTCGGCACGGGCATAACGGTGATCCGCACGCCCGAGGGCCGGATCGAGGTCAACGAGGTGCACGAGGGCAGCCCGGCCGAACGCGCGGGCATCCTCCCGGGCGACGTGATCCGCACCATCGACGGCGACCGGCTGGAGGACGCCCCGGTCACCGATGCCGTGAGCCGGCTGCGCGGCAGCGACGAGCCGGAGCGGGCCGGCCCCGGCAGCACGGTGCTGCTCGGCCTGGAACGGGACGGCCGGCGCTGGGAGGTGGAGGTCGAGCGGGCCCGGCTCACCACCGAGACGGTGACGGTCAGCCAGGACGCCCCGGGCGTGTCCCGGATCGAGGTGTCCTCGTTCACCCGCGGCGCGGCCGAGCAGCTGCGCGCCGCGGTGGCGAGCGTTCCCGAGGGGGACGGCATCGTGCTCGACCTCCGGGGGAACGCGGGCGGCCTGCTGACCGAGGCCGCGGAGGCCGCGTCCGTCTTCCTCGACGGGGGACTGGTCGCCACCTACGACGTGCACGGCGAGGAGCACGCGCTGCACGCCGAGCCGGGCGGCGACACCGACACGCCGCTGGTGGTGCTCGTCGACGGCGGCACCATGAGCTCGGCCGAGATGGTGACCGGCGCCCTCCAGGACCGGAACCGCGCGGTGATCGTGGGGTCCCGGACCTTCGGCAAGAGCACGGTGCAGATGCCGAGCGTGCAGCCGGACGGCTCGGTGGCCGAGCTGACGGTCGGCCACTACGTCACTCCCTCGGGTCGCACCATCGACCAGCAGGGGATCCTGCCCGACCTGGTGGTGGCCCCGGGTGCGGACGCCGAGGCGGAGGCCGAGGCGCGCACCGTGCTGGGCGGCCTGTCCTGACAGGTGCCGGTCCAAAAAGGGTGGCGGGTTCGCGCGCCCGCGCACGTAGAATGGGCGCGTCATGGCTAAGGAGACCGGGCGCAAGCTCATCGCGCAGAACAAGCGGGCGCGGTACGACTATCACATCCTCGACACCTACGAGTGCGGGCTGGTGCTCACGGGCACCGAGGTGAAGTCGCTGCGTCAGGGTCGGGCGTCGCTGGCGGACGGGTTCGCGCAGCTCGACGGCGGCGAGGTCTGGCTGCACAACGTGCACATCCCGGAGTACGCACAGGGCACCTGGACGAACCACAGCGCTCGCCGGAAGCGGAAGCTGCTGCTGCACCGGGCCGAGATCGACAAGCTGATCGGCAAGACGCAGACCGCGGGCCTGACCCTGGTGCCGCTCGCGCTGTACTTCGTGGACGGGCGGGCCAAGGTCGAGGTGGCGCTGGCCCGCGGTAAGCGGGAGTTCGACAAGCGGCAGACGCTGCGGGAGAAGCAGGACCGCCGGGAGGCCGAGCGGGTCATGTCGTCGGCCCGCCGCCGGCAGCGGCAGTGACGTATACTGGTGGTCTGGCCCTCGGGTCGGTGCTTCTTAACTCAACATGGGGATGATCGGTTTCGACAGCGGATGTCGAAGCAGGGGAAGCGAGCCGAGGAAGCGGCAATGATCTCGCTAACCATATGTCGCAAAAAAATAATCGCCGAAACCAAGCGCGATTCCTTCGCCCTCGCTGCCTGAGTAGCGACCTGCGAAGTGTCAGCCCGGGGCTGTTCCCGACCCGGTCACTGGCATCAGCTAGGGGACTAACCGTTTGCTCCGGTCACGGGAGTAACCGGGACATCACACAGTGACTGAGCCCGTCGGAGACTTGTCCGCGTGATCTCCGGGGCTGAGAAAATCGTAGCGGACTGCGCTCGGAGAAGCCCTCCTTCTGCTCCGTTGGACGCGGGTTCGATTCCCGCCATCTCCACCAGTACGACCACGAAGGGTCCTACCGTCGGTGACGACGGTAGGACCCTTCGTGCGTGTGCGGGGTTCACCTGCTTTTTTGATAGGGTGAATAAAGTCCCCGCCGCCCGTGATGTCAGGAGGCCCGATGGGTGCCGGCCAGGGCGCCGTGTTTCCCCTGCGGAACCCCGCCGCGCACGCCGTGTTCGCCTCGATCCTGGCCCACGGCTCCTCCTCCCGCGGCGCCGTCGCGCGCCGCACCGGCCTGTCCGCCGCCGCCGTCACCAAGGCCGTGCGGCCGCTGATCGCCGCGGGCCTGCTCGTCGAGGGCGAGGCGACGACGGGCGCCGTCGGCCGGCCGGTCAGGGAACTGCGGGTGCGGGCCGAGGCCGCCTCGTTCGTCGGGGTCAAGCTGACCGGCGCCGACGTCTACGCCGCGCTCGCCGACTTCTCGGGAGCCGTGCTGGCCACCGGACACACCGCGCTGACCGGCACGGAGGTGGCGCCGGCCGTCGCCGACATCGCGCGCCTGGTGGAGCGGCTCTACGCGGACGCCGACCAGCTCGCGCCGCCGGCGTACGCCTGCGTCACGGTCTCCGGCGACGTGGACCGGGCGACCGGGCTGGTCCGCTTCTCGCCGTTCCTGGGCTGGCGGGACGTGCCCCTGGCGCGGCTGGTCGAGGCGCGGCTGGGCGTGGGCGTGGTGGTGGAGAACGACGTCAGGGCGCTGACCCTGGCGGAGGGCCTGACCGGCGCGGGCGCCGGCGCCTCGCCGCTGGTGGTGGTCACGCTGGGCGCCGGCATCGGCTGCGGCCTGGCCGTCGGCGGCGAGGTGCTGACCGGCGCGCACGGGGTGTCGGGCGAGCTCGGCCATGTCCCGGTCGGCGATCCCGCGATCCGCTGCTACTGCGGCGGCCGGGGTTGCGTCGAGGCGGTGGCCGCGGACCCGGCGATCGTGCGGCGGGTCACCGAGGTGACCGGGGTGCCCGTGATGACCGTCGCCGAGGCGGCCGTGCTGGCCAGGCGCGGCGGCGCGGCGGCCGACGTCTTCGCCTCGGCGGGCGCCGCGATCGGCCGCGCGCTGGCGGCCGTGGTCAACCTGGTCGGCCCGGAGCGGGTGGTGGTCAGCGGCGAGGGCCTCGCGTACTTCGACCTCTTCGCCCAGCACATCGAGTCCGCCTTCGCGGAACAGGCGTACGGCGCCACCGCGCGCTGCGAAGTCAGCCTCCAGCCGCGCACGTTCGAGGACTGGGCGGCCGGCGCCGCCGCCGTGGCCCGGCACGGCTTCGTGGCGAGCGGGCCGGCGGCCACGGCGTCCGCATCATTTATTGACAACGGAAAAGAATCGCCTTACGGTCCCCTTACATGACGGACGGCGTGACCAGGCCGTCGCAGAGAGGGGAACGCGATGACGCACCTCAGCAGGATCGTGGGGGGAGCGGGAGTGGCACTCCTGATCCCGGCCCTGCTGGTCACACCAGGGGCCTCGGCTGGCGAGTCCTCGTCGGCGCCGGACGCGGGGGCGGCGTTAGCGGTGACCTCGGCGGAGGCGGACACCGGGTCCGGGGGTGACTTCAACAGTCGGCCGTACCTGGGCTGGAGCAGCTGGTCGCTGCAGGCCACCCAGTACCCCGGTGTCAACCCGCAGGGCCGGTTCAGCTGGCTCAACGAGGAGAACCTCCTGGCCCAGATCGACGTGCTGGCCGAGGACCTCAGCCAGCACGGATACGAGTACGTCAACATCGACGCCGGCTGGTGGATGGACTGGGACTGGAACCCGGGGTACGACCGGTTCGCCCGGCAGACCACCGACCTGGACCGCTTCCCCTCCGGCATGGAGTACATCGCCGACTACGTCCACGACCGGGGCCTGAAGCTGGGCGTCTACCTGCCCGTCGGCCTGGAGATGGGCGCGTACAACAACGGCGAGAGCCCGATTCACGGCGCCCCCGGCTGCACCACGGCCGACATCGTCTACGACGACCTGCGCCCCACCAACGGCTTCGGCGAGACCGGCAGCGCCTACGCCATGGACTTCTCCGACCCCTGCTCGCAGCGGTACCTCGAGTCGCTGGTCGACATGTTCGACGAATGGGACGTCGACCTGCTCAAGCTGGACGGCGTCGGCCCCGGTTCCCGGCGGGACCCGGCGGTGGACGGCGAGAACTACAACAACATCCCGGACGTCGCCGCCTGGCACGAGGCGCTCCGCGGCGAGGACATCCACCTGCTGGTGTCCTGGGCGATGGACCGCGACTATCTCGCCGACTGGCAGGCGTACACCGACTCCTGGCGGGTCGGCGGGGACGTCGAGTGCTACTGCGAGACCATGACCAGCTGGCGGGCCAGCAACCAGAGCATCCGCGCCACGGGGAACTGGATCGGCGCCGCCGGACCCGAGACCGGCTGGAACAACCTGGACTCGCTCAACGTCGGCGTCGGCGAGATGGACGGCCTCACCGAGGAGGAGCGGCGCACCGTCTTCACGTTCTGGGCGCTGGCCGCCTCGCCCCTCTACCTCGGCGACGACCTCACCAGGCTGGACGACTTCGGGCGCTCGCTGATCACCAACGACGAGGTCATCGGCATCAACCAGCTCGGCATCCCGGCCCAACGGGTGGGCGAGGCGAGCCCGATCCAGGTCTGGTACCTGGAACGGCCGGACGGCTCCCTGGTGGTGGGGCTGTTCAACCTCAGCGAGGCGGCGGCGGACGTGGCCGTGTCCTGGGACGAGCTCGGCCTCTCCGGCTCCGCCCAACTCCGCGACGTGTGGGCCGACGAGGACCTCGGCGCGCACGAGGACGGCTTCAGCGCCAACATCGGCGCTCACGGCAGCCAGCTGATCACCGTCACCCCCTCGGGTCGCTGACCCGGAGCGGGGGCGACCGCGGAACTCGCCCGGGGGCGCACCCGACCCCAGCGCCCCCGGGCGTCCGCGTCTCTCGCCGCACCCCGACGGGTGGGGGCCTCCCCCGGCCGGCGCCCTCGGGCGTCGGCCGCTTCGTGTCCATCCCGTGAGGTGTGGCAGCGCCCTGAGTGACAGTCGGTCCCGCTAGGGTGCAGAGCATGGGGAACAGTGGGACTTCGGGGTGGGATTCGGGACCTACGGGTGGATGGGGGTCCCCCCGGCCGGCGGCTGGGGGAGGCTCCACACGCCGCACCCGGCTGGTGATCATCGCGGTCGGCGTGGCCGTGGCGGTGCTCGTCGCCGTCGGCGCGGTGCTCCTGTTGCGCGGCGGAGGCGGCGACGAGCGGTCCGAGGAGGCGCGCGCGGAGACCGGGCGCTTCCTGGACGCGTGGGCGGCCGGGAGGTTGGCGGACGCGGCGGACCGCACCGACGACGCCGAGGCGGCGCTCTCGCTGCTGGAGTCCGTCGACCAGAACATGCATCCCGAGGAGTTGAGCTTCGAGATCGCGGACGAGGCGGGGGAGGAGCGCGGCGAGGACGGCGCGATGGCCGTTCCGTTCACCGCCACCTTCACCCTGGAGGGCCTCGGCGCCTGGTCGTACGACTCCACGGCCGTGCTGCTGCCCGGCGACGCGGAGGGCTGGACCGTGCGCTGGGAGTCCGCGCTGGTGCATCCCCGCCTGGAGGAGGGCCAGACCCTCGTGCTCACCACGGAGGAGGCCGAGCGCGCCGCGATACTCGCCGCGGACGGCAGCGAGTTGGCCGGCCCGACGGACGTCTGGCACATCAGCATCTGGCCGGCGCTGCTCGACGACCCGGACGAGGCGTACCGGGTGCTCGACGACCTCGACGTGGGCATCGACACCCAGGCGCTGGCCGACGAGGTGGAGGCGGCCGACCCCGACCAGGCGGTCCCCGTGATCACCCTGCGGGACTCCGTGTACGACGAGCACGCGAGCGACCTGCGGGCGGTGGCCGGGCTGCAGTTCGAGGAGGACACGCGGTCCCTGCCGCACGCGGCCGAGGCCCTGGTGGGCGGCGTGGACCCGGAGACCGGCGCCGGTTCCAGCGGGCTCCAGAGCAGGTACGACGAGCAGCTGGCCGGCACGCCGGCCGGGGCCGTGGTGATCGCCGACCGGGAGTCGGGCGACGCCGTCTCCACCCTGCACGAGCAGGAGGGGCGCGAGCCGGGCACCCCGGTGCGGACCACCATCGACCCGGAGGTGCAGCGGGCCGCCGAGGACGCGTTGCGCGACCTGGACCAGGACGCGGCGATCGTCGCGCTCCAGCCGTCGACCGGCCACGTGCTGGCCGCCGCCGACCGGCCGTCCGACGGGTTCAACCTCTCCCTGCAGGGGCAGTTGGCGCCCGGTTCCACGTTCAAGATCGTCTCGACGGCGGCGCTGCTGGAGGGCGGCACGCTCCCCGCCGACCAGGTCGGCTGTCCGCAGTACGTGGACGTCAACGGCCAGACCTTCGAGAACCAGGGCGAGTTCGAGCTGGGCCCGGACACCACGCTGCGGGAGGCGTTCACCGAGTCCTGCAACACCGCCTTCATCGACAACCTCGACCGGTTCGAGGAGGACACCCTCCACCAGACCGCCCAGGCCTTCGGTATCGGTGCGGAGTGGACCGTCGGCGCCACCACCTTCGACGGCTCGGTGCCCCCGGCGGACGGTGAGAACGAGCTCGCCGCCTCGCTGATAGGACAGGGCCGGGTGCAGGCCAGCCCGCTGGTGATGGCCTCGGTGGCGGCGACCGTCGACACGGGCGCCTTCCACCAGCCCGTGCTCGTCCCCGACGCGGTGTCGGATCCGTACCAGGCCACGGCGGAGTTGTCGGGGGAGACCTTCGACGCGCTGCGCGCCCTGATGCGGGACACGGTGACCGAGGGCTCGGCCTCGGCGCTGGACGGCGTCCCCGGCTCGCCGCACGCGAAGACCGGCACCGCCGAGTTCACCGACGAGAACGGCGACCTGTCCACCAACGCCTGGATGGTCGGCTACCTGGGCGACGCCGACCTGGCGTTCGCCGTGGTGCTCACCGACGGCGGCTCCGGCGGCGCGGACGCCGGCCCGGTCGCCGCCGACTTCCTCGGCGCGCTCTAGCCGGGCCGCGCCGGCAGGGACCCGAGCCCCGCCGGCCGGTCCCGGGTGATGGCACCGGCCGTGCTGACGCCGGGCCGGCGGAGGGTGGTGAGGGCGAGCGTCGCCGCGAGGGCCGCGGACATCGCCGGGAGCGCGTAGCCCGGGGCGGCGCCGTGGTGGTCCACCACCCAGCCGCCCCCGGCCGAGCCCAGGGCGATTCCGGCGAGCAGCGCGGTCACCATCAGCGTCATGCCCTCGTTGAGCCGACCCGCCGGGACCAGCCGCTGCACCAGGGTCATCCCGGTCACCATGGTCGGGGCGGTCGCCATGCCGGCCACCAGCAGCGCCGGGGCCAGCAGGGCCAGGTCACCGGCCCGCGAGGCGAGCAGCGGCAGCGTCATCAGCACCGCCATCGCCGACACGCACACCACGAACCGCCGTCGCGCGGAGCCTCCCGCACCCGTCGGCTCGTGCCCCGCGCGGCCCCCGGTCATCAGTCCGAACACCAGGCCGGCCGCCGCGGAGCCGGCGGCCTGGGCCGCCAGCACCACGCCGGCCCAGGCGCGTTGTCCGCGCTCGTCGGCGAAGCCGACCGTCACCACCTCCAGCGCGCCGAACACCGCGCCGGTACAGGCGAAGGTGCCCAGCAACGCCGGCATTCCCGGCCGCCGCGGCAGCCACCCCGGCCGGGCGCCGCGCTCGACCCCGCCCTCCCGGCCGAGGGTTGGATGGGGATCCCCCCGGCCGAGGGTTGGATGGGGGTCCCCCCGGTCGAGGGTTGGATGGGGGTCCCCCCGGCCGAAGGTTGGGGGAGGCTCGGTGCGGCGCTGCGCGGCGAACGCGAGCATGCCGCCGAGCAGCAGCGCCGCGCCGACCAGGGTGCCGGCCTCCGGAAACAGCTGGGTGCACAGCAGCGCGGCGAGCACCGGACCCAGCATGAAGCACAGCTCGTCGGCGGCCTGCTCGAACGAGTTCGCCGCGTGCCGGGCCGCCGCGTGCTCGGCGGAGTCCTCCCCGAAGGCGAAGGCCCACCTGGCCCGCGACATCCCGCCGGTGTTCGGCGTGGTCGCGGTCAGCAGCGCGCAGCCGAAGTACGTCCACGCCGGCGCGTCGAGCCGCAGGCAGAGCAGCAGCGCCAGATGTCCGCAGACGCACAGCGCCGCCGCCGGCACCGCGATCCTGGACTGGCCGCGCCGGTCCACCAGCCGCGCGACCAGCGGCCCGACCACCGCCGAGGCGGCGAGTCCGGTGGCGGTCACGGCCCCGGCCAGCGCGTACGAGCCGTGGTGCGCGGTGATCATGATCACCGCGGCGACGCCGAACATCCCCATCGGCAGGCGGGCGACGATGCCGGCCACGGCGAACGGCAGCGCCCCCGGCAGGGCGAAGATCCTGGCGTAGGGGCCGGTCCGGCGCCGGCGCCGGACCGGCCGCCCGGGCGGCGGCGGGGGGTCGCGGCGCGCGAGGACCAGCGTGCCGCCGGTCTGGGTGATCAACGGCGGATGTCCGTCGGATCGTTCGGGCCGCGAGGCCGTGACCTGGTGAAAAGGAGGCATGACGGCCACCCTGACGGAGCCCGGACAGCGGCGTCCAACACCTGTTCGGACGCGATTCACGCGCTCGCGTTGTGAATGCCGCGGGGACCGCGAGAATGGCGGCATGGCGCACCATGGCTTCGACACCGATCCCCGGCTGCTCCGCGCCTTCGCCGTGCTGGCCGACGAACTGCACTTCACCCGGGCCGCGGCCCGCCTCTTCGTTGCGCAGCAGGCGTTGAGCCGCGACATCCGCCGGCTGGAGCGGGAGTGGCGCACCCCGCTCTTCGTCCGCAGCACCCGTCGGGTGGCGCTCACCCCGGAGGGCGAGCGGCTGCTGCCGGTCGCCTTGCGGGTGCTGGCGGCGTACGACGACCTGACCGCCGCGATCGGTGCGGGCGCCGACCGGCCGCTCGTCGTGGACGTCCAGGCGCAGGTGTCCACCGGCCGGCTGGTGCTCGAAGCCGCTCGCCGGGCGGTGGACGAGCGGGAGCTCGACCTGGAGTTCGTGGCCCGTTTCCACAGCGGCCTGACCAGGGCGGCGGACGAGATCGCGGGCGGGCGGCTGGACGTCTCCTTCGGCCGGGTCGCGGGCCTCGACCCGGCGTTGCGGACCGGCCTCGCCCACCGGCTCGTCAGGTACGAGCGGGTCGCCGTGCTGGTGCCCGAGGACCACCGGCTGGCCGCGCTGCCCGAGGTGCCGCTGGCGGCGCTCGCCGGCGAGACGCTGTACGCCGCGGCGGGCAACGCGGACACCGCCGAGTGGACGGACTTCGCCCACCAGCTGCTCGACGGCACGGGGGCGGCCCTGGCGCCGCCCTTCCCGCGGATCGAGGGCGACGCGGAGTTCGTCCGGGTGATGCGGCGGCAGGGCTGGTCGGTGCTGGCCAGCGAGCTCTTCCTCGGGGTGCCCGGCATGGCACTGCGCCCGCTGACCGACCCGGTGCCGCTGTCCCCGGTCTCCCTGGTCTGGCGGTCGGGGCTGCGGCATCCCGCGCTCGCCGCGCTGCTCGACGCCGCCCGCGACCTGGGCGCGGCCGGGGGATGGCTCGACCACCCGCCCGGCGCGTGGCTCCCGGACGCCGACCGAAGGCTGCTCGCCGCGGCCGGCTGATGCTGCCTGGCGGGGCCCCGCCCGTTCCGGCTGACCGTCAGCGCCGGGCCGCGGGGGGCGAGTCAGCAGTGTCGCCGACCTGCCGGAACGGCGCGGCTAGGGCCAGGCTGCCGGGGCGAGCCAGCCGCGTTGGGCGGCGCGGGCTCCGGCCTGGAAGCGGTTGGTGGCGTCCAGGCGTTCCATCAGGCGCCCGACGAGGCGGCTGACCGAGCGCTGGGAGATGCCCAGCTGGCCGGCGATCGCCTCGTTGGTCTTGCCGGCCGCCATCAGCAGCAGCACGTCCCGCTCCAGCCCGCGCAGCACGGCGTCCGACGCTTCTCCCGCGCCGGCCGCCGCCTCCTCCTCCAGGTAGTCCTCGGCCTCCTCCCAATAGTGCGCGAACAGCTGTCCGAGGAAGCCGAGCACCGCGGAGTCCCTGATCAACGCCACGCCGCGCCCCGTGTTCCCCGGGTCGAACGGCAGCACCGCGCAGGCGCCGTCGTAGAGGAGCATCCGGGACGGCAGGACGCTGGTGCAGCGCACCTCGGCGCCCGCCCTGACGATGGTCTCCACGTACTGCGCCGTGGCCCGGTGCCCCCGCGCGCTGTACTGGAGCAGCATCCGCAGCCGCACGCCTCGGCCGAGCACGTCCAGGTCGAGCGGGAGCGCGGCCCGCATCGCCTCCTCGTTCGGCGCCCCGCCGGGCGACAGCACCTCCACGGAGCTGGTGCAGTTGCGCGCCAGGTCGTCGATGACCGAGCGGACGTTGCCCAGGTCGCTCACGATCTCGATGCTGCTGGTCGCCGACCGCAGGCTGCGCGCCTCCAGGTAGTCGCCGGACAGCGCGTGCATCTGCTCCCGGGTGGCGGCCATCGCGATCCGGCGGCGCAGGATGTCCTGCTCCATCGGGGCCAGCAGCGACTCCGCGGCGCTCTCCGGGCTGATCGCGACCCAGCCGCCGCCGGGGGAGGGCTGCAGCAGACCCAGCACCGAGAGCCGTTGCTCGGCCCGCGACACGTCCGCGGGGGTCACCCCGGCGCGCACGGCCAGCTGGCTCACCCGGTCGGTGGGGTGCGTCACCCGGAGCTGGTAGACACGGAGCGTTACCCCATCGATCTCGTCGTCGATCTCGTCTATGTCCCCAATGTCCCGCACCCTTGTCCTCCGCCAGCGTTCAGTGTCCCGGCCACGCGGGGCCCCGGCATCCAGAATGTCACTGTCCGTGCAAGGCTAGGGCTGATTCCGTCATGGTAGCAGTCGGCCGGATCCCGGTCAGTCGTCGGACAACCAGCCGTTCAACGCCGCCCTGGCGCCGGCCTGGAACCGGCTCTCGGCGTCCAGCCGCTCCATCAGGCGGGCCACGATCCGGCTGACCGACCGCGGCGACATCCCGAGCTGGTGGGCGATCGCCTCGTCCTTCTTGCCCGCCGCCATCAGCAGCAGGACGTCCCGCTCCACCTCGGTCGGCTCCGGGCCGTCCCGCTGCTCCTCCTCGGCGAAGTCCAGGGCCCGGTCCCAGTAGTGCTCGAAGAGGCGCTGCAGGAAGCCGAGCACGGTGGGGTCGCGGATCAGCGCCGCGCCGACGCCGACCCGCTCGGGGCCGAGTGGGATGACCGCGCAGCCGCCGTCGTAGATCAGCATCCGGGAGGGCAGCACGCTGGTGCTGCGCACCTGCCCGCCGGCGCTGGTCAGCAGCGCGGCGTGCCGGACCTGCACGCGGTTCTTACGGGCGCTGTGCTGGAACAGGCTCCGCATCTTCACGCCGCGTTCCAGCATCTCCATGTCCAGCGGGGTGGCCGCCTTGACCGCGACCTCGTCCAGCCCGCTCCCCGGCACCAGGGCGTCCAGGGACTCGGCGCAGGTGCGGGCCAGGTCGTCGATGACCGCGCGGGCGTTCTCGGTGCCCTCGACGATCTCGATGCTGCTCTTGGCCGAGCGCAGGCTGCGCGCCTCCAGGTAGTCGCCGGACAGCGCGTGCAGCCGGGCGCGGGTGGCGGCCATCGCGATGCGGCGTTGCAGGATGTCCTGCTCCATGGGGGCCAGCAGCGTGTCGGCGGCGGTCTCGGGGCTGACGGCGACCTGGCCGCCCGTCGGGGAGGGGCGCAGCAGTCCGAGCGCGGACAGCCGGAACTCCGCATCGACCACGTCCCCGGGGGTAAGCCCCGACCGTGTCGCAATCTGTTCCACGGAGTCGGTGGGGTGGATGACGCGGAGTCGGTAGACTCGGGCCGCTGCCGCGTCTATTTCGCCGGTTTCCTGCACGTTCTACTTCCTTGAACGACGTCAGCCAGCCCCTGGCGTCAACCTGACAGGCGAGATAATGCCATAGGAACGCTCTCGACTTCGCTTCACATGCTTGTGAGCATCAACTGCACCAGCATGTCACTGAAGTTCGGCGATGTGGACACGGAAGAGGGAACCCGTGAAGAAGATTGCTCTGAGCGTAGCCTCGGCTTTGCTCATCGTCATGGTCTCCGGGGGCGTCGTGACCGCCAACGCATTCGCCGTCCAGCAGGAGGGTGCGTCCAGCACGTCGCAGAGCGCCCACCCGCTGACCAACGGCTGGCAGTAGCTCCCACGCACGCTGCGCACCGCGGCCACCGGCGGCGTTACACCACGTCTTCACCCCCATCACCCTGGGCACACCTGTGCCTCGACCCACCGGAACCGGACAAGGAGGCGGCACGATGACGTCCCAGACGCCTCTGGCCGTTCTGCTGAGTCCGAGCCACGCCGTGGTCGAGGCGGCTCGCGGTGTGGGGGCCCGGAGCCTGGTGCTGGCGCCCGACCTGTCGGCGCCCGGCATACGCAAGGCGGTCGCCGCGGCCGACGCCGCGCTGACCGTCGACTGGACCGACCACCCCTCGTTGCTGATGGCCATCGGCCACCTCAGCAGCTATCCGGCACGGGCCTCGGTCTTCGGCTTCGCCGAGGCCAGCGCGTTGATCGCGGCGCGCGCCAACGAGGCCCTGCGCTTCCCAGGCAACCCTCATGCGGCCGTCGCGTACCTCACGGACAAGGCGGCCCTGCGCGGCAAGGTCAACCAGCTCACCCGTTCCCCCGTGCGGTACGAGCACTGCGACCGCGCCGCGCATCTGGTAGCCGTCGCCGACCGCGTCGGCTACCCCTGCGTGGCCAAGCCACGCACCGGTTCCGGCGGCCAGGACGTCCACATGCTGCGCAGCGCGCCTGACGCAGCCGTCCTGGCCGCCGGGCTGGCACCAGAGCCCGCCCTGATCATCGAGGAGTTCCTGGAGGGCCCCGAGTACAGCGTCGAGGCGCACTCGCACGCCGGGGAACACACCATCCTCGCGGTCAGCAGGAAGCACACCACCGAGGCCCCCGACTTCGCCGAGACCGGCTACGACCTGCCCGCGGACCTCGACGCGCCGACCACGGCGCGCATTCACGACCTGGTCACCACCACCCTCAACGTCGCCGGTCACCGCAGCGGACCGTCCCAGACCGAGGTGGTGCTGACCCCCAACGGGCCACGGCTGATCGAATCGCATGCCCGCCCGGGCGCCGAGTGCGTCCAGGAACTGCTGCTGACGGCCACGGGAACGAATCTCGTCGCCCGCACCATCGCCACGCTCCTCGGCCTGCCCGTGCCGGCGCCGCTCGCCGCTGGCGGCCGCTTCGCGGGCATCCGTTTCCTGCGCTTCCCTCCCGGCCAGCTTCGGACCGTGGAGGGCACCGCCGAGGTGCGCGCCTTGAGCGGGGTGACCGGACTCAAGATCACCGTGCCCCTCGGCAGCCATGTACCGGAGACCACCAGCCGGGTCGCCGGACATGGCCATCTCACCGCGGTCGCGGACAGCCCACAGGAACTGGAGGCGGTGCTCCGCAAGGCCCAGGACCTGCTGCGGCCGGTGGTGGTTCGGAAGGGGACCGCGAGCGCGGCTGCGCGTTCCGGGTCCCCCAAGGAGGGGGAGCATTCTGCCGCCTGAGCTGTTCCCCGGCATGGTTCCACCCGGAGCGCCGGCCCCACGGACAGATCTCCTGCTTCCCTTCCACGGCGTGCTGGCCGAGCCGCTCGGCCGCGCCAGCTACTACGTCCTGGAACGCCGCGACTCCGACGGAGCCGTGGAGCAGCGTGGCGTCATCGGGGCCCTGAGCCTGCACGGCGTGGAGACCGGGCACGTGCTTCGCCACCAGCAGGTGGGGGAGTCCGACGTGTCCCTGCACGCCCGCCTGCTCCAGCAGCGCGGCGGGAGCATCGAGCCGCTACTGCTGGCCGCCCCCGACCTGGGCTCGTTCCAGGAGTGCGTGGACGACACCCTGCACCGCCCCGCGATCCAGGAGCTCACCACCCCCGAGGGCGGCGTGCAACGCCTCTGGGCCTGCGACGTCCGCTGGACCGAGAACCCGCCGGCGCTGCCCCCGGTGCTGCTGGCCGACGGCCACCACCGGCTGGAGGCGGCCCGGCGCCTGCACCGCGCCCACCCCGGCGCGGTGGCCGACCGGCTGCTCGCCCTGGTGGTGGACCACACCCACTACCCGCTGACGCTTTCCGCGACGCACCGGGTGGTGCCGGGACTCGACGTCGCCAAGGCGGTCAGCACCGCCTCGCGTTTCGCCCGGGTCACCGAACAGCCGCGGGGCACCCGCCGGCCGCCCGCGCGCGGCGCGTTCCTGCTCACCGGCCAGGGCCGGGCCTGGGGCGTCTCGGAGATCTCCGCGGCGGCGATGGCCGGCCGGCTGCGCTTCCTGCCGCCGGAGTGGGTGGAGCTGCCCGCCGCGATCAGCGACCACGTGCTGATCCCGATGCTCTGCGAGGACCAGGGCATCGCGGCGTCGCCCCGTTTCACCAGCCAGTACCCGGAGCCCGCCGAGGTCGGCCTGATCCTGCCGGCGCCGACCTGGGACCAGATCTGGTCGGGCGCCGCCAACGGCACCGGCATGCCGCCCAAGAGCACCTGCCTGGGCCCGGCCCCCATCCCGGGGCTGGTCAGCCGCCTGCCCTGCTGATCCCGTCCCGAACCGGCCCCCGCGCCGCGTCGGGCACCCGTGTGGCCGCACCTCCCAGGCTCCTCCCGGTCGGTTCTCGGCCGGCTTCTAGGCCGGCTTCTAGGCCGGCCTCCCGGCCGGGTGGCGCGGGCCCGATGCCCTGGGATCCCCGGCTCCGACCTCCCCGCTCACCCGCGGGGCATGCGACGGGTGAGGGCAAGGTTGCGTCCGTGTCACCTCCTGGCACAGGGCGGAAACGCGGTCTCCCTACCTTCGGCAGCAGGACAACCTCGCCCGAAATCCCCTGGAGGTCCGCATGCCCGCCCCCAAGACCACCACCGCCCGCCGGGGCGGGCGCTGGATCGACGAGTGGGACCCCGAGGACCGGGAGTTCTGGGAGCGCGAGGGCCGACACGTCGCCCGGCGCAACCTTGTGTTCTCCGTCACCTCCGAGCACATCGGCTTCTCCATATGGAGCATGTTCTCGGTGCTGACCCTCTTCATGGGGGACGAGTACGGCATCGACCCGGCCGGCAAGTTCTTCCTGGTCTCCGTGGCCTCCCTGGTCGGGGCCTGCCTGCGGATCCCGTACGGCTTCGCCGTGGCGCGGTTCGGCGGGCGGAACTGGACGATCATCAGCGCCGCCATGCTGCTGCTGCCCGCCACCGCGCTGCTGGTCGTGATGGAGCCGGGCACCTCGTACGGCACCTTCATGCTGGTCGCCGTGCTGACCGGCGTGGGCGGAGCGAACTTCGCCTCCTCGATGACCAACATCAACAGCTTCTACCCGCTCCGCCTGAAGGGCTGGGCGCTGGGCGTCAACGCGGGCGGCGGCAACATCGGCGTCGCCGTGGTCCAGCTGGTCGGCCTGCTCGTCATCGCCGCGGCCGGCGAGGGCCGGCCCCGGGTGATGCTGATGATCTACCTGCCGCTGATCCTGCTCGCCGTGCTGCTCAGCGCCCGCCGGATGGACAACCTCGGCCCGGTGCGCAACGACGCGGGGGCCGCCCGGCAGGCCGCGGCGGACGGCCACACCTGGATCATGTCCTTCCTCTACATCGGCACCTTCGGCTCGTTCATCGGCTACAGCTTCGCCTTCGGTCTGGTGCTGCAGAACCAGTTCGACCGGACGCCGCTGGAAGCCGCCGCGGTGACCTTCGTCGGACCGCTGCTGGGCTCCCTGGTCCGCCCGATCGGCGGTCAGCTCGCCGACCGCTACGGCGGCGCCCGGATCACGCTGGTGAACTTCGCCCTGATGAGCGGCGCCACCGGGGTGATCGTCACCGCCTCGATGCGGGAGTCGCTGGCGCTGTTCACCGGCGGCTTCGTGGTGCTGTTCGTGCTCAGCGGCCTCGGCAACGGCTCGACGTACAAGATGATCCCCGCGATCTACCAGGCCAAGGCGCAGGCGCTGATGGCGTCCGGCGAGCTGAGCCGGGAGGCCGGCCGGGTCTACGCCCGCCGCCTGTCCGGCGCGTCCATGGCGATCATCGGCGCCGTCGGTGCGCTCGGCGGCGTCGGCATCAACCTGGCGCTGCGCCAGTCGTTCCTCACCACCGGCTCCGGGACCGGCGCCTTCGTGGCGTTCCTCGGCTACTACGCGGTCTGCTTCCTGGTCACCTGGGCCGTCTACCTGCGGCGCTCAGCGCCGACCGGGTCCGAGCCGGGCGATGCGGCGGTCGGGGGACGCCAGACCGCGTACGCGGGGGTGTGAGCTGTACGTCGGGGCTCCGGGTGTAACGCTCGGGAAACCGCGTGGAACCGAGCTTGACATTGGCAGTTGACAGGCTCGGTATCCGCGTCTCGAAGACTCTGGGCGGAGCGGATTACGAGAATGCAGCACGAGCACCACGAGCACGACATCATGCCGGGGGCCCAGCCGGCCCCCGAGACCGGGCCGCCGGTCGACGCGCTCACCGGCGCGCCCCGCCACGCGCGGGGCGGCGTCGGGCCGACGGCCGAGCCGGGAACGGAGCCGGGAACGGCACCTGGAACGGAGCCGGTGACCGAGTCCGGCGGCGGAACGTCGGACGACGCGCCGCCGCAAGTCAGGCCGCTGGACGGCTTCACCGTGGGCGTCACCGCGGACCGGCGCGCCGAGGAGCTCGGCGCGCTGCTGCGGCGCCGCGGCGCGGCGGTGCAGCACGCGCCCACCCTGCGCATCGTGCCGCTCGCCGACGACGACCAGCTGATGGCCGCCACCCGGCAGCTCATCGACGTCCCGCCGCAGGTGGTCGTCGCCACGACCGCGATCGGCTTCCGCGGCTGGGTGGCCGCCGCCGACGGCTGGGGCCTGGGCGAGGCGCTGCTGCGGGTGCTCGGCAAGGCCGAGGTGCTGGCCCGCGGCCCCAAGGTGCGGGGCGCCATCCGGGCCGCCGGGCTGACCGAGGAGTGGTCGCCGGCCTCCGAGTCGATGGCCGAGGTGCTGCAGCGCCTGCTCGACCAGGGCGTCGAGGGCCGCCGGATCGCCCTCCAGCTCCACGGCGAGCCGCTGCCGGGATTCATCGAGGCGCTGCGCGCGGCCGGCGCCGAGGTCGTCGACGTGCCCGTGTACCGCTGGATGCCGCCCCGCGACCTCGCCCCCGTGGACCGGCTGATCGAGGCCGTGCTGGGCAACGGCCTGGACGCCGTCACCTTCACCAGCGCCCCCGCCGTGGCCTCGCTGCTGCGGCGCGCCACGGACCGGGGGGTCGCGGACGAGCTGCTGGCCGCGCTGCGCACCCGGGTGCTGCCCGCCTGCGTGGGACCGGTCACCGCGCTACCGCTCCAGGCCCACGACGTGCCCACCTGCCACCCCGAACGGTTCCGGCTCGGGCCGCTGGTGCAGCTGCTCTGCCACGAGCTGCCCACCCGGGCCCGCAGCCTTCCGGTCGCCGGGCGCCACGTGCAGATCCGCGGCCACGCCGTGGTCGTCGACGGGGAGCTGCGGTCGGTGCCGCCCGCCGGCATGGCGCTGCTGCGGCTGCTGGCCCGCCGGCCCGGCTGGGTGGTGCCGCGCGCGGAACTGCTCCGCGGGCTGCCGGGCGCCGGGCGCGACGAGCACGCCGTCGAGACGGCGATGGCCCGGCTGCGCACCGCGCTGGGCGCCCCCACGCTGATCCAGACCGTGGTCAAGCGCGGCTACCGGCTCGCCCTCGACCCCTCGGTGGACGGCCAGAAGTACGGCAACTGGAGCTGATCCCCCGGCGACGCGCCCGTGTGGTCTGGCTCTCTCCCGGCGCGCTCCGGGCTCGCCAAGGTGCTGGCTGAGCTGCTGGCTGAGGTGCTGGCCGGCGGACGGGAGTATGGCGACTGGGGCTGATGCGGCGGAGGATAGGCTTCGGATGCTCCGCGCAGGGGGCTGATCTCGCGTACGGTGGACGGCTTCCCTGCCGGACTGCAGAAGGGGGCCGCCGCGGTGGACGTGCGCGAACGGGAGATCCGTCACGAGCAACGGCATCTGGACGCCGTCTACCGGCGGCTGACCGAGAAGATCCACGAGGCGGAGTACCTGGTGGCGGACGCCGCCCGCCGGGTGCAGGTGGGCACGCCCGGCGCGCTGGCCGAACGGGACGCCCAGGTGTTCCAGGCGGGACTCCACCTCAACCGGCTGAACAGCGAGTTCGAGGACTTCCTCTTCGGCCGCATCGACCTGCTGCGCGGCAAGGACGGCAAGCGGGGCCCGGACGGCGCGTACACCTCCGTGGAGCCCGCCGAGGACGCCGTGCGCCCGGCCGAGCCCGACCCGGATCCCGACCCGGCCACGGACCTCGACGACGGGGACCGGGCCGGGGACGAGGAGGCGGCGCCCGACCCGGCCGCGGTCGGCGAGGCCGACATCGCCGAGACGCTGCACATCGGGCGGCTCGGCGTGCTCGACGCGGACTACGTGCCGCTGGTCATCGACTGGCGGGCGCCCGCCGCCGCGCCGTTCTACCGCGCCACCCCCGTGTCCCCAGGACGGGTGGTGCGCCGCCGGGTGATCCGCAGCAAGGGCCGCCGGGTGCTGAGCGTCGAGGACGACCTGCTCCGCCCCGGGCTGCGCGCCCTGCTGGACGGCGTCGAGCTCCCGGTGGTCGGCGACGGCGCGCTGATGGCCGCGCTCGGCCGGGCCAGGGAGCGCCGGATGCACGACATCGTGGCGTCCATCCAGGCCGAGCAGGACCGGGTGATCCGAGCTCCCGCGGTCTCCGTCACCGAGGTCGGCGGCGGCCCCGGCACCGGCAAGACCGCCGTCGCCCTGCACCGCGCCGCCTACCTGCTCTACCAGGACCGCCGCAGATACGCCGGCGGCATCCTGATCGTCAGCCCCACCCCGCTGCTGGTCTCCTACACCGAGGGCGTGCTGCCGGCGCTCGGCGAGGAGGGGCAGGTGGCCATCAGGGCGCTCGGCGAGCTCATCGAGGGCGTCAACGCCGACACGTACGACGAGCCCGCGGTCGCCCGGATCAAGGGCTCGGGCCGGATGGCGAAGGTGCTGCACCGCGCGGCCCGCGGCCTGCTGGAGGCCACCCCCGCCCCCGACCGGCTCCGGGTGGTCGCCTTCAACGCGCGCGTCGAGCTCGACGCGGACGAGCTGCGCGAGGTCCGGCGGCAGACCCTCGCCGGGACCGCGCCCGTCAACCTGATGCGCCCGCGCGCCCGACGGCTGCTGCTGGAGGCGCTGTGGCGCCGGTCCGGCGGCCCCGCCCGGTACCCGGACCCCGAACTCGCCGAGGAGGCGCGGGAGGCGTTCTACGAGGACATCGGCACCGAGGACGCGTTCCGCGACTTCCTCGACGCCTGGTGGCCGGAGACCACACCGCTCCAGGTGCTGACCGCGATGGCCGACGAGCGCCGGCTGGGCCGCTGGGCCCGGCGGACGCTGCGCAACAGCGAGGTGCGGCTGCTGGCCCGCTCGCTGCGCCGGGTCACCGCCGACGGCGCCGGCCTGTCCGCCCACGACGTGGCGCTGCTCGACGAGCTGCGGGTGCTGCTCGGCGCCCCGGCCAGGCAGGAACGGGCGCGCGACGCCGACCCGCTGGACCAGCTGACCGGCCTGGAGGAGCTGACCACCTACGCCGAACGGCTGGCCGCCCGGCGCGAGCCGCCGTCCCGGGAGGCGGATCCGGGCGCCGGACCGCGCACCGACTACGCGCACGTCATCGTCGACGAGGCCCAGGACCTCACGCCGATGCAGTGGCGCATGGTCGGCCGCCGCGGCCGCCGCGCCACCTGGACCGTCGTCGGCGATCCGGCGCAGAGCTCCTGGCCGGCGCCCGAGGAGGCGGCCGCGGAACGGGACGCCGCGCTCGGCGACCGGCAGCGAAGACGTTTCGAACTCACCGTGAACTACCGCAACTCCGCCGAGATCGCCCGGGTCGCCGACCGGGTTCTCGAGCTCGCCCTGCCGGGCGCCCGGCCGCCCCGCGCCGTGCGCGCCACCGGCGTCGAGCCCTCGTTCCGCGCCGCCGCCGCGGCCGACCGCGCGGCCGCCGTGCGCGCCGAGGTCGAACGCCTGCTCGCCGAGGTGCCGGGCACGGTCGGCGTGGTGGTGGCGATGCGCCGCCGCGAGGAGACCCGCCGCTGGCTCGCCGACCTGCTGGACGACGAGCCGGCGGCGCGTTCCGACGGGCCCGTTCCGGCCGGCCGCCGGCCCGCGGCCCCGCCCGGGCGCCTGGTGGTGCTCGGCAGCCTGGAGGCCAAGGGCCTGGAGTACGACGGCACGGTCGTGGTCTCCCCGGCCGAGATCGCGGCGGAGTCCCCGGCCGGCCCGCGGGTGCTCTACGTCGCGCTGACCCGCGCCACCCAGCGGCTCACCGTGCTGGCGCTGCCCGAGGACCAGCCGGACGAGACGGGCGTGCCCGCCCTGCTCCGCGCCCCCGTCCCAGCCGCCGACGCCGCATCCGCCGACCCGAGCTGAACCGCGGGCGTCGCCCACCGTCACGGGGTGCGCCTCGTGGGCGAAGCCGATGGCAGGGCACGGCAAGGGACGACAAGGGACAACACGGCCCTGGTTCGACGTGAATCACGTCACCCAGCCAGGCCCGCGCCGCGCGCCCTGGCCCGCCGGCCGGCACGGGGCGTGCCGGGCCGCGGGCGCTCGTGTCCCGACATCGGCGCCCCGACCAGGCGATCCGTCGCCGGATTCCCGTCGTGGCCGGGAGGTCCCCCGTCGAGCCGTTCCGCGGGAGGCACCGGGAGGCAGCGGGAGACGCCGGACCGGCTCGGCCACGGCAACGCTTGGCCAGCCCGGGGACGTCCGGGTAGCCTGGGAAAGGCGCCGGCCCGTTCCATGCCCCCGGGCCCAACCATTGTCGCTACGAGCGACCACTTGCCGCGAGGCGAGCTGGCGGGTCGGTGCCGCTACTTTCCCAGCCCGGCGGGGTTCCCCGCCGGGCTTCGTCATGCCCGGCCGGGCGGACCGGGACCGGGCGTGGAGCCGTCTGTCGAACCCTGCGCAGAGCTGGACCGCGGAAGGTCAGCGCAGTTGGCCAAGATTGGCCTCCCGACGCCCGTTGGTGCGACGATGGCCGCTTGTCTACCGCGGACGGAGCGCGGACACAGCACAGCGAAGGAAGTCGGCCATGGCAACGGCGCCCAGCGTTTCCTACTCGATGACAGTCCGTCTGGAGGTTCCGGCCAGCGGAACGGCGGTCAGCCAGCTCACCACCGTCGTGGAGTCCTCCGGCGGCACGGTGACCGGCCTCGACGTCACGGCCTCCGGGCACGAGAAGCTCCGCATCGACGTGACCATCGCGGCCAGCTCCACCGCGCACGCGGACGAGATCGTCCAGAAGCTGCGCACCATCGAGGGCGTGGCGATCGGCAAGGTCTCCGACCGGACCTTCCTGATGCACCTCGGCGGCAAGATCGAGATGCAGTCCAAGCACCCGATTCGCAATCGTGACGAGCTGTCCATGATCTACACGCCGGGCGTGGCCCGGGTGTGCACGCAGATCGCGGCGAACCCGGAGGACGCCAGGCGGCTGACCATCAAGCGCAACAGCGTCGCGGTGGTGACCGACGGCTCCGCCGTGCTGGGCCTGGGCAACATCGGCCCGCACGCCGCGCTGCCGGTGATGGAGGGCAAGGCCGCGCTGTTCAAGCGCTTCGCCGGGATCGACGCCTGGCCGATCTGCCTGGACACCCAGGACACCGACGCCATCGTCGAGATCGTCAAGGCCATCGCCCCCGGCTTCGCCGGCATCAACCTGGAGGACATCTCCGCCCCCCGCTGCTTCGAGATCGAGGCCAGGCTGCACGAGGCGCTGGACATCCCGGTCTTCCACGACGACCAGCACGGCACCGCCATCGTGGTGCTCGCGGCCCTGCACAACGCGCTGCGGGTGGTCGGCAAGGGCCTCGCGGACGTGCGGGTGGTGATGTCGGGCGCGGGCGCCGCCGGCACCGCCATCCTGCGGCTGCTGCTGGCCGCCGGGGTGCGGCACGCGGTGGTGGCGGACATCCACGGCGTGGTGCACGCGGGCCGGGACGACCTGGTGGCGGCCGACGGCGACTCGCCGCTGCGCTGGATCGCGGACCACACCAATCCGGAGGGCGTCTCCGGCACGCTGCGGGACGCCGTTGCGGGCGCGGACGTCTTCATCGGCGTCTCCGCGCCCGACGTGCTGGGCGCGGCGGACGTCGCCGCGATGGCGGACGACGCCATCGTTTTCGCTCTCGCGAATCCCGACCCGGAGATCGACCCGTTCCTGGCCCGGCAGACCGCGGCCGTCGTCGCCACTGGTCGTTCAGATTTTCCCAACCAGATCAACAACGTTCTGGTCTTCCCCGGCATCTTCCGTGGCCTGCTCGATGCGCAGTCGCACACGGTCAACCAGGAGATGATGCTGGCCGCGGCCCGGGCGCTGGCCGACGTGGTCGGCGAGGACGAGCTGAACGCGAACTACATCGTGCCCAGCGTGTTCAACGAGCGGGTGCCCGCCGCGGTGGCCGGCGCGGTCCGGGAGGCGGCCCAGGCCACGGGCGGCGAGTCGGTTGCCGGGCACGGCTGAGGGACCCTTAGGGTGACCGGGAGGCTGGCCCGCGGGCACTTCGGGCACCCTCTCCGCGGCGAGACGCCTGCGCCACGTCGCGTGAACCACGGGGATGCCGGATTGGCCTTCCCACCACGCGTAGGGGCAGGATGCGTAACCGGGCGCGAGGGGCTCAAGGCGGACCCGGGTCCGGGCACTGTCAGTGGGCCCTGGCAGCATCGGCTTCGATCTCACGCCCCATTGGCAAGATGAACACGGGAGTACGAACTATGAACCGCAGTGAGCTGGTGGCCGCTCTGTCCGAGCGCGCCGGGGTGACGCGAAAGGACGCCGACGGGGTGCTGTCGGCCCTTGCCGACACCGTTGGAGAGATCGTTGCCAAGGGGGACGAGAAGGTCACCATTCCCGGCTTCCTGACCTTCGAGCGGACGCTCCGCGCCGCCCGCACCGCGCGCAACCCGCAGACCGGCGAGCCCATCCAGATCCCGGCCGGCTACAGCGTGAAGGTCTCCGCGGGCACCAAGCTCAAGGAAGCCGCCAAGGGCAAGTGACCGGAGTGCGTGGGGGTGGCCCGACCGGTCCTCGACCGGGCGGGCCACCCCCGTCGCACGTCCGGCTCCGCCGGCCATCGATTCTGTCGGCTCCGCCGGCCATCGATCCTGTCGGCTCCGCCGGCCATCGATTCTGTCGGCTCCGGCGGCCGTCCACCGGTCGGCTCCGCCGGCTGTCTGCCGGCACTCCCCAGCGCTCGCGGGATGGGGAATCATGGGCGCATGACCGAGGCGTCCTCGCTCACCGGGCGGCTGCTGGTGGCCACCCCGGCACTGTCCGATCCGAACTTCGACCGATCCGTCGTCCTGCTGCTTGACCACGACCGCGAGGGGGCGCTCGGTGTCGTGCTGAACCGCCCGACGCCGGTCGGGGTCTCCGAGGTGCTGGAGTCCTGGGCGTCGCTGGCGGGCGAGCCCGGGGTGGTCTTCCAGGGCGGGCCGGTCGCGCTGGACGCCGCCCTCGCCCTGGCCGTGGTGCCGGGCAGCGGCCCGCTCGGCTGGCGCCGGGTCCACGGCTCCATCGGCCTGGTCGACCTGGAGGCGCCGCCCGAGGTGCTGGCGGCCGAGGTGGGCAGCCTGCGGATCTTCGCCGGATACGCCGGCTGGGGCCCTGAGCAGCTGGAACGCGAGCTCGACGAGGGCGCGTGGTACGTCGTGGACTCCGAGCCGGGCGACGTCTCGGCCCCCGAGCCGGAGCGGCTCTGGCGCGCCGTGCTGCGCCGCCAGCGCGGCAGCCTGGCCCTGCTCGCCACGTACCCGGACGACCCGTCGCTCAATTAGGCTTGGTGAGCATGAGCACTCATGAGCCCGAACGCGGAGCGGGCACCGGCACCCTCGTCGAACCCGCACCGCAGACGACGCATGGCGACGGCGACCACGAGCGCTTCGCCCACTATGTCCAGAAGGACAAGATCATGGCGAGCGCGCTGGACGGCACCCCCGTCGTCGCGCTCTGCGGGAAGGTCTGGGTGCCCGGCCGGGACCCGAAGAAGTACCCCGTGTGCCCCACCTGCAAGGAGATCTACGAGTCCATGGGCTCGTTCGGTGGCGGCAAGGACGGCGACCGGAAGTAGCCCCGGCGTCGCGCGTCAAGCCCCGTCCTGGCGCGGTCGCGGTGGTCGTGTGGCGCGACCGCCGTGCGTGCTGCCATGCGACAGCGGTGCGGCGGTCCCGGGCGCCCGGCGAAGCGGGTAGCGTACGCCTCGGCAGCCGGGACGATCCGGAAAGGGGCAGCTGGATTGAGCACGCACGCACCGCAGGCGCCACAGACCGCGCGGTTGGTCGCCCTCCCGGCCACGCTGGACGACGCGGTGGCGGCGCTGGCCGAGCAGCCGGCCGCGGTGCCGGTCGCGGGGGGCACGGATCTGATGGCCGCGGTGAACGCCGGGCTGCTTCGCCCGGCCGCCCTGGTCGGGCTCGGGCGGCTCGCGGAGCTGCGTGGCTGGGCGTATCAGGACGGACACGCGCTGCTCGGGGCGTGTCTCACCCACGCCAGGATGAGCCGCCCCGACTTCGCCGCGCTGATCCCGGCGCTGGCCGCCGCCGCCCGCTCCGCCGGCCCGCCGCAGGTGCGCAACGCGGGGACGCTGGGCGGCAACGTCATCTCCGCCGCCCCCTCGGGTGACACCCTTCCGGTGCTGGCCGCCCTGGAGGCGATGCTGCTGGTGGCGGGCCCCGACGGGCAGGGCAGGCAGGTTCCGGTCAGCCATCTGCTCACCGGCCGGGACCGGCTGCGTCCCGGCGAACTGCTCGCCCACGTGCGGGTGCCGCTGCTGCACGCCCCCCAGACGTTCCTCAAGGCCACGACGCGCACCGGCCCGGGTCGCGCGCTGGCCTCGGTCGCCGTGGTGCTCGACCCGATGCGGCGCGAGGTGCGCTGCGCGGTCGGCGGCGTGGCCCCGATGCCGCTGCGCCCGCTGGACGCGGAGCGCTGGGTGGCGTCGTTGCTCGACTGGGACGGCGAGCGCGGGCTCGCGCCCGAGGTGCTCTCCGCCTTCGGCGACTACGTCGGCATGGCGTGCATCCCGGATCCGCAGCCGCCGGCCGAGGGCGGGGAACCACCGCAACTCGCCCCCGCCGTCCTGCACTTGAGGCGTACCGTGGCGACACTGGCCCGCCGTGGACTCGGGAGGGCTCTCGGATGAGCGACGACCAGCGGCAGGGCCACCGGCCGGACGACCACCCCGACCCCGACGAGCGGGCCCCGCACCGCGGCTGGGGCGGGGAGTACGACTCCGACGCCACGGCCTTCATCGAGTTCCCGCCCGCCGGTCACCCCGAGACGCCGGGCGAGGAGCCGCTCGCCGCCCCCGGCCACGGATACCAGCCGCCCGACCTCGGCACCTCGGCGGAGCCGCTGTCCACGCCCGGCGCCACCACCGACCCCGGCGCCACCGGTCAGTGGACCATGCCCTTCGCCTACGGCGGCGCCGCCGGGACCGGCGCGGAGCCGGCCACCGGCCAGCCGGGTCAGCCAGGCCAGCCGGGTCAGCCGGGACCCGGCGGCCGGGGCGGGGCAGCGGCCGCCATGGGCCAGGGCGCCGCCGCGCTCGGCGGCGCCGGACGCGGAAGGGCCGCCCGCCGCCCGCTGTCCACCGGCCGCGCGGCCGGTCCCGACGCCGCGCCCGCGGCGGCCGAGGAGGCCCCGCCCGCCGCGCCAGGACCCGTGCCCGGCGCGCCCGCGCACCCGTCCGCCGGGGAGCCGGCCGCCGCGACCCGTGACGACCTCGATCCCGGGCCGACCCGCGCCTGGCAGGTGCCGCCGGGCGGCGGCCCCGCCATCCCCGGGCCCAGCCTCGGCGAGGAGACCCAGGCCGCCCAGGGGGCCGACCCGAACCAGGCCGCGGGCTGGCCCGGCGCCGCGGCGGACACCGCCGAGCCCTGGCCGGGGGCGACCGAGGGCTGGCAGGGGGAGACCCCCGCCGGGGGACCGGCGGGGTCAGCGCGGGACACCGCGTCCACCTCCGAACCCGCTGCCGAATCCGGCCCCGCGTCCAGCCCCGATTCCCCCGCCGCATCCACCGCCGGGGTGCCCGCCGAGGCCGCCGCCGGCGTCGGGGCGGACGACGCGCCGGTCCCGCCCTCGCGGAGCGACCACCCCGAGGTGTCCTACGTGCTGCGCGTCAACGGGGTCGACCGCCCGGTCTCCGGCGCCTGGATCGGCGAGTCGTTGCTCTACGTGCTGCGCGAGCGCCTCGGCCTGGCCGGCGCCAAGGACGGCTGCGCGCAGGGCGAGTGCGGCGCGTGTTCGGTCCAGGTGGACGGCCGTCTGGTGGCCGCCTGCCTGGTGCCCGCGGCCACCGTCGCCGGCAGCGAGATCCGCACCGTCGAGGGCCTGAGCACCGACGGCGTGCCCTCCGACGTGCAGCGCGCGCTGGCCTGCTCCACCGCCGTGCAGTGCGGCTTCTGCCTGCCCGGCATGGCGATGACCGTGCACGACCTGCTGGAGGGGAACCACGCGCCCTCCGAACTGGAGACCCGCGAGGCGCTCAGCGGCAACCTGTGTCGTTGCACCGGCTACCGCGGGGTGCTGGACGCGGTCCGCGCGGTGGCGGCCGAACGGGCGGCGCTCGCCGGCCCGACCGACGGCGCCGGGCCCGGCCCGGCCGCGGCCGTGGGGGCACCTCCCGGGCCTCCAGGGCCGGGGGGACCGTCGACCGCCGCCGGCCGCATCCCCCACCAGGCGGGGCCATCCTCAGGAGACATGCCATGACCGACCAGGCAGATCGCCCAGCCGGTCGGGGCGGCGGGCGGCGCCCGTCCGGCCCGGCGAACGGCTCCGTCACCGTGAGCCCGGGAGGCGCCGTGGCGGCCGAGCAGGGCTCGAACGTGGACGGCGCGCTGCCACACGGCCTCGGCGCACCGGTGCCGCCGCCCGACGGCGACGCCAAGGTGCAGGGCACGTTTCCCTATCCGGCGGATCTGTGGGCCGAGGGCCTGCTGTGGGCGGCCGTGCTGCGGTCCCCGCATCCGCACGCCAGGATCAGGGCCCTGGACACCGCGGCCGCGGCCGCGATGCCCGGGGTGCGCACGGTCATCACCCACCGCGACGTGGCCGGCGACGCGCTCCTCGGCAAGGCCGTCCCCGACCGTCCGGCGTTCGCGTCCGAGGTGGTGCGCTACCACGGCGAGCCGATCGCCGCCGTCGCCGCCGACCACCCGGAGACCGCCCGGCTGGCCGCCGCGGCCATCGCCGTCGAGTACGAGGTGCTCGACCCGGTCAGCGACCCCGAACAGGCCTTCGAGGCCGAGCCGCTGCACCCCGACGGCAACCTGGTCAGGCACATCCCGCTGCGGCACGGCGACCCCGCCGCCACCGGCGAGATCGTGATCGAGGGCCTGTACCGGATCGGCCGCCAGGACGCCGCCCCGATCGGCGCGGAGGCCGGGCTCGCCGTGCCCCGTCCGGACGGCGGCGTGGAGATCTACACCGCCACCACCGATCCGCACGCGGACCGCGACCGGCTCGCCGCCTGCCTCGGGCTGACGACCGACCAGGTCAAGATCTACGTGACCGGGGTCCCCGGCAGCCTGGGCGACCGGGAGGACCTGGGCTTCCAGCTGCCGCTGTCGTTGCTGGCGATCCGCACCGCCTGCCCGGTGAAGCTGGCCGCGACCCGCGAGGAGTCGTTCCTCGGCCATCCGCACCGGCATCCCACGCTGCTGCGCTACTGGCACCACGCCGACCGCGAGGGCAAGCTCGTCAAGGTCGAGGCGCAGCTGCTGATGGACGCCGGGGCGTACGCCGACGACTCGGCGGAGGCGCTGGCCGCCGCGGTCTCCTTCGCCGCCGGGCCCTACGTGGTGCCGAACGCCGTGATCGACGGCTGGGCGGTGCGCACCAACAACCCTCCCTCCGGGTACCTGCGCGGCGAGGGCGCGGTGCAGGTCTGCGCCGCCTACGAGGGGCAGATGGACCAGCTCGCGGCCCGGCTCGGCATCGACCCGGGCGAGCTGCGGGCCCGTAACGTGCTGGGCACCGGCGACATGCTGCCCACCGGCCAGACCGTGACCTGCCCGGCGCCGGTGGCGCAGCTGCTGGCCGCGGTCCGCGAGGCGCCGCTGCCGTCGTTGCCCAAGGACGGCCCGGTCGAGGAGTGGCTGCTGCCCGGCGGCCCCGACGGCGCGGGCGAGCCGGCCGCGGTGCGCCGCGGCGTCGGCTACGCGTTGGGCATGGTGCACCAGCTCGGCGCCGAGGGCGCCGACGAGGTCGCGACGGCGACGGTCAAGGTCGAGGGCACGGTGGCCACCGTGCTCTGCGCGGCCGTGGACTCGGGGCAGGGCTTCGCCACCCTGGCCCGGCAGATCGTGCAGGACGTGCTGGGCGTCGACGAGGTGCACGTCGCGCCCGTGGACACCGACCAGCCGCCGGCGGGCGCCGGCGGGCGGGGCCGGCACACCTGGATCTCCGGCGGCGCGGTGGACCGGGCGGCGAAGATGGTGCGCACCCAGCTGCTGCAGCCGCTGGCGAGCAACTTCGGCATGTCCCCCGAGCTGCTGACCATCGCGGACGGGAAGATCGCCTCCTACGACGGGGTGCTGAGCACCACCGTGGCCGAGGCCCTGGAGGGCAAGGAGCTGTGGGCGACCGCGCAGTGCCGCCCCCACCCGACCGAACCGCTCGACGAGTCCGGGCAGGGTGACGCCTTCGTCGGCCTGTCGTTCGCCGCGGTGCGCGCCGTGGTCGACGTGGATGTGGAGCTCGGCTCGGTGCGGGTCGTGGAGATGGCCATCGCCCAGGACGTCGGGCGGGTGCTCAACCCCCGCCAGCTCCGCGCCCGGATCGAGGCGGGCGTGGTGCAGGGCATGGGCGCCGCGCTGACCGAGCACCTACGGGTGGCGCGCGGCACGGTGCGCCGTCCCGACCTGGCCGACTACGCGCTCCCCACGGCGCTGGACGCGCCCGACGTGCGGGTGGTGGCGTTGCTGGAGGAGCGGGACGTGGTGGCCCCGTTCGGCGCGAAGGCGGTGAGCACGATTCCGCTGGTCGTCTCGCCCGCCGCGGTCGCCGCGGCGGTCCGGGCCGCCACCGGCCGCCCGGTGAACCGGCTGCCGATCCGCCCCCAGTCCGCCGTGGGCGTGGGCTGAGGACCCGCTTCCCGCGAGGTGCTTGCCGCGAGACGCTTGCCGCGAGTTTCCTGCCGCAGGGTGGTCGTCGCCGGTTGACTGGGCGGCCGTGCCGCGTGAACGTGGGCACCGCGGCCCGCTGGGTGGGCCTGTACTGCGCGGCTGTGCGGCATCAGCCGTACCGCGCGGCTCATGAGGGGAGTCCGTGCCGCGCTGGTCCCTTCAGCACGGGCCGTTCGGTGGTAGCCGTGTCGCGTGCCGTGGGGAGTCCGCGGCGTCTTCGTCCGTTCCGGCCGTGGCCGGCGGTGCCGCGAGCGCCCGGCGTCGGTCCTAGGACTTAGGGCGGGTCAGATCACGTCCCCCGGCCATGGGCATGGCGGAGTTGACTCCTTACGGTGTTCCCCATGGGTTCTGCCGATGTTGACGCCACGAACACGACGCCGGTCGCCGTCGCTCCCGAGTCCGCGAGCTCGACGGCCGGTGTGCTGAGCCGTCCGTACCGGGCGCTCACCCTCGGCTGCGTCAGCACGGTGCTGCTCATCGCCTTCGAGGCGATGGCGATCGGCACGGCCATGCCCGCCGCCGCCGAGGCGCTGGACGGCGTCTCGCTCTACGCCTTCGCGTTCTCCGCCTTCTTCACCACGAGCCTGCTGGGCATGGCCGTCTCCGGCCAGTGGTGCGACCGTTCGGGGCCGCTCGGGCCCGTGGTGGCCGGCATCGTGACGTTCTCCGGCGGCCTGCTGGTGACCGGCACGGCCCAGACCATGTGGCTCTTCGTGGCCGGGCGCGCGCTGCAGGGCGCCGCCGGCGGGCTGGTCATCGTCGCGCTCTACGTGACCGTGCGGCACGCCTACCCGGAACGCCTGCGCCCCGCGGCGCTGGCCGCGTTCTCCGCGGCGTGGGTGGTGCCGTCCATGATCGGTCCGGTGATCTCCGGCACGATCACCGAACAACTCGGCTGGCGTTGGGTCTTCCTCGGCATGACGGTGCTCGTGGTGCTGCCGCTGCTGGTGATGCTTCCCGCACTGCGCCGTCACTCGGGCCTGGCGGCCGGCGCACCGGTCGAGGTGCCCCCTTCGGACGCCGGGGTGGGCCCGGGAGGGAGCGCCGGCGCCCCGGCGCGCGGCCCGGCCGGTGCGCCGGGGGTGGATCCCGAGGAGGGCGCCGTCCCGGGCCCCGAGACCACGGGCGCGGTCGCGGGGGTCGCGGCGGGCGTGGCGGCGGGACCGACGCCGGGCCCGGGTGGCGCCGCGGCAGGCGACTCCTCGGCCAGGCCCGGGGACGAGCACGCACCTGGACCGGAGGATGCCCTGGCCGGGAAGCGCGGGGCGGCGGGCGCGGTCGCTCGCCCCGGGGACGAACCGGACGGGTCAGCCGGGAAGGCCCCTGCGGGCCCGGCGGAAAGCCGGACCGCGTTCGACTGGCGTCGGCTGCGGTTGGCCGTCGCCGTGGCCCTCGGGGGCGGGCTGCTCCAGTACGGCGGGCAGGACCTGCGCTGGCTCTCGCTGCTGCCCGTCGCCGCCGGCCTGGCGCTGCTGGTGCCGTCCGCGCTCCGGCTGCTGCCGCGCGGCACGTTCCGCGCCGCCCGCGGGCTGCCGTCGGTGATCATGCTGCGCGGCCTGGTCTCCGCCGCCTGGATGACGACGCAGAGCTTCGTGCCGCTGATGCTCGTCGTCCGCCGCGATCTGACGCCGACCCAGGCCGGCCTCGCCCTGGTGGCCTCCGGCATGACCTGGGCGCTGGCGGCGCAGATCACCTCCCGGCAGCGGTTCGAGCGCTATCGGCTGCCGCTGGTCAGGGTCGGCACGGTGCTGATCGTGCTGGCCGTGGCCGTCACGCCCGCCGTGCTGGCGGAGGCGGTGCCGGTGTGGACCTCGGCCCTGGTGCTGGCGGTCGGCGCGTTCGGCATGGGGCTCGTGGTCTCGTCCGTCGCGGTGTTGACGCTGCGGCTGTCGACGCCCGCGGAGGCGGGCGGCAACGTCGCCTCGCTCCAGGTGTGCGACAGCCTGTCGAACGTGGTGATGCTCACCACCGTCGGCACGGTCTTCGCCGCCCTCGGCGGCGACCCCGCGGCCGCCGCCGAGCACCTGGGATCCGACGCCGCCGCGGCGGTCGGCGCCGGCGCGTTCGTCGCGGTGTACGCGATGGCGGCGGTCGCGGCGCTGCTCTCGCTCGTGGTGTCCTGGCGGCTGCGCGACGGCTCCGGGACGAACCGGTCCGAGTCGCCCGGGTAGGCTCGCGGAGTTGCTGCCGCCCGCGATCCCCACGGAGACCGTGACTACCACCGCCTCTTCCTCCGCCTCCTCGTCCGCCGGTTCCGCGTCCCACTCGCACCACCTCTCCCCGGCCTTCCCCGGGCGTGCCCCCTGGGGCACCGCCAGCGCGCTGCGGGCCTGGCAGCAGGCGGCGATGGACGCGTATCTGGAGCACCAGCCCCGGGACTTCCTGGCGGTGGCCACGCCCGGGGCGGGCAAGACGACGTTCGCGCTCACCCTGGCCTCCTGGCTTCTGCACCACCACGTCGTGCAGCAGGTCACCGTGGTCGCGCCCACCGAGCACCTCAAGCACCAGTGGGCGGAGGCCGGCGCCCGGATAGGGATCAGGCTGGACCCGGCATACAGCTCGGGGCCCCTGGGCCGCGACTACCACGGCGTCGCCGTCACCTACGCGGGCGTCGGCGTCCGGCCGATGCTGCACCGCAACCGCTGCGAACAGCGCAAGACGCTGGTCATCCTGGACGAGATCCACCACGCGGGAGACTCGCGCTCCTGGGGCGAGGCGTGCCTGGAGGCGTTCGAACCGGCCACCCGGCGGCTGGCGTTGACCGGCACGCCGTTCCGCTCCGACACCAATCCCATCCCGTTCGTCGCCTACGCGGAGGGCACCGACGGCATCCGCCGGTCCGCCGCCGACTACACGTACGGCTACGGCAACGCGCTCAGGGACGGCGTGGTCCGCCCGGTCATCTTCCTCTCCTACAGCGGCAGCATGCGCTGGCGCACCCGGGCCGGCGACGAGATGGCCGCGCGGCTCGGCGAGCCGATGACCAAGGACGCCGTCTCCCAGGCCTGGCGCACCGCGCTGGACCCGGGCGGCGAGTGGATCCCCGCGGTGCTCGGCGCGGCCGACCGGCGGCTCACGGAGGTGCGGCGCGGCATCCCCGACGCGGGCGGTCTGGTCATCGCCAGCGACCAGGACTCGGCGCGCGCCTACGCGAAGTTGATCAGGGAGATCACCGGGGAGCCGGCCACCGTGGTGCTCTCCGACGACGGCGGCGGTTCGGCGCGCATCGACGAGTTCCGGCACTCGGACGGCCGTTGGCTCGTCGCGGTGCGGATGGTGTCCGAGGGCGTGGACGTGCCCCGGCTCGCGGTCGGGGTGTACGCCACGACGATCGCCACGCCGCTCTTCTTCGCCCAGGCGGTGGGCCGGTTCGTGCGGTCCCGACGGCGCGGCGAGACGGCCTCGGTTTTCCTGCCCACCATCCCCTCGCTGCTCGGCTTCGCGCACGAGCTGGAGCTGGAGCGCGACCACGTCCTGGACAAGCCGCGCAAGGACGCTGAGGAGGACCCGTACGCCGAGGAGGAGGCGCTGCTGCGCGAGGCGGAGCGGCAGCAGGACGAGCCGGACGGCGACGACGACCAACTGCCCTTCGAGGCGCTGGAGTCCGATGCCGTGTTCGACCGGGTGATGTACGACGGCGCCGAGTTCGGCATGCAGGCCCATCCGGGCAGCCAGGAGGAGCAGGACTACCTGGGCATTCCGGGGCTGCTGGAGCCCGACCAGGTCGCGATCCTGCTGCACAAGCGGCAGGCGCGACAGATCGCGCACAGCCGGCGGAAGCCGGACGAGGAGGCCGACCTGCCCGAGGTGCCCGCCGAGCGGCGGCCCGTGGTGACCCACCAGGAGCTGCTGGAGCTGCGGCGGGAACTGCACACGTTGGTCGGCGCGTACGCGCACCAGACCGGCAAGCCGCATCGGGCGATCCACACCGAGCTGCGCCGCAGCTGCGGCGGTCCGGCGACCGCGCAGGCCACGGCGGGGCAGCTGCGCCAGCGGCTGGCCACGCTGCGGGAGTGGGCCACCCGGATGCGGTGAGGCGGGCGCCGGAAGCGGGCGCCCGATGCCCGGTTTCGGGCACGGGTTTTGTAACGTATTGGACACCAACGCCCGTAGACTCGCGGATAAGCGCCCGGATTCTGGACCATCCCTTCCGCTGAGCGGTGCCGATGGGTAGTTTCCCGTCACTCGCCTGCCTGAAGGAGGCACCCGTGACCGCGGAGACCCCTCCTGTGACCGCGACGACGTCGCCTGCCCGCCGCCCCCGTCAATGCGACAGGTGGTGAGGCATTCATGACCGCCGAGACCTCCCAGACGCTGGACCGGGGCCTGCGGGTCCTCAAGCTGCTCGCCGCCACCGACCACGGCCTGACCGTGACCGAGCTGTCCAAGCAGCTGGGCGTCAACCGAACCGTCGTCTACCGACTGCTGGCCACGCTGGAGCTGCACTCCCTGGTGCGCCGGGACGGCAACGGCCGCGCCCGGGTGGGGGTCGGCGTGCTCGGGCTGGGGCGGCAGGTGCACCCGCTGGTGCGCGAGGCGGCGTTGCCCGCGCTGCGTTCGCTCGCCGACGACGTCGGGGCCACCGCCCATCTCACCGTCGTGGACGGCAGCGACGCCCTGGCGGTGGCCGTGGTCGAGCCCAGCTGGACGGACTACCACGTCGCGTACCGGGCGGGCTTCCGGCATCCCCTGGATCGCGGGGCGGCCGGCCGGGCGATCCTCGCCGGGCGCTGTCCCGACATCCACGACGAGGACGGCTACGTGCTGACCCACGGCGAACTGGAGGCCGGGGCGAGCGGGGCCGCGGCGCCGCTGCCGCGGGACTGCGGGATAGAGGGCAGCGTCGGCGTGGTGATGCTCAGCGAGGCGGTGCCGCCGGACGTCGGCAAACGGGTGCTGCGCGCGGCCCTGGAGATCGCCACGGTCCTCCGCTAGCCGCCAGCTGTGTTGCCTCGCGGCGTCGTTCACGCGGCTGTGCTGTCCGGGTTCGGCCCGTGCCCGGGTGTCGGTGTGGGTGGCGGGGCTGGTCAGCGGGTGCGTTAGATTCGCTGCCATGCCCGCCGCGCCCTCCGCCTCGCGCTCGTCCGAACCACCCGCCACGTCGGAGGGGTCCGCCGCCTCGTCGGCGCGGCGCCCGCCGTTGCCGCTCGCGCTCTGCGCGGTGGTGTTCGCCGGGCTGCTGGCCGTCGCGCTGCTGGCGCCGCTGCCGTTCTCGGTCACCTATCCGGGCAGCACGGCCAACGTGCTCGGGGAGAGCGACGGCGAGCCGGTGATCAGCATCACCGGCGCCCCGGTCCGGGACCCGGAGGGCGAGCTGCGGATGACCACCATCTCCGCCACCTCGCCGGACACCGTGGTGCGGCTGACGGACGTGATCAGCGGCTACTTCGCCGACGACCGGGCCGTCATGCCCCGCGAGGCGGTCTACCCGGTGGGCGACTCGACCGAGGAGATCAGGGAGTACAACCGGGGCCAGATGCGGGAGTCGCAGGACTCCGCGGTCACCGCCGCGCTGTCCTACCTCGGGCTCGACGCCGGCGTCGTCGAGGTCCAGCTGAACTCCGGGGACGTCGGCGGCCCCAGCGCCGGGCTGCTGTTCTCGCTCGGCATCGTCGAACTGCTCGACGGTGACGGCGACGGCGGCGACCTCACCGGCGGTCAGGTCATCGCCGGCACCGGCACCATCGCCTCGGACGGCACCGTGGGCGCCGTCGGCGGCGTGCCGTTGAAGACCCAGGCGGCCGAACGGGACGGCGCGACGGTGTTCCTGGTGCCGCGGGGCGAATGCGCGGAGGCGTCCGCCACCGCGCCGGACGGGCTGCGGCTGATGCCGGTCAGCACCCTGCGCGGTGCCGTCGAGGACCTGCGCGCCCTGGCCGACGGCGAGTCCGTGCCGTCCTGCTGAGCTCCCCGGCGGCAGAACGGGACCGCCCCCGCGAGTGCAGGTCGCGGGGGCGGCTTGTGGGGGGTGGTGTCTTACTCCTGCCCGCCACTGGTCGGTTCACGCTCGATGGCTTTATATCGATCTGAGGGCGTCTCGAAGTCCCTCGTCGTTCGCCCGGCGTTGCGCCCCGTGTCGCTCGCCGGACATGTTCGCCCCGGACGTGACCCGTGTTCCCATCGCTTCGTCCCCGCGGTACGCCACCGTCCCGCTCTTCCCTCCCGCCCATCCCGTCGCGTCCGTCCTACCCGTCCCGCCCGCCCGCGTCGTGCTAGGACGCGCCGGGCTCGTCGCGGGGGCGGTGGGCGAGGAGCGCGAACAACTCGTCCTCCGCGTCCATGCGGTCGCCCTCGGAGCCCGGCGGCACCGCCCGCAGGGTGCGCTCCAGCCAGGCCGAGACGGCGATGGCGGGCGCCTGCACCAGCGCCTCCCCGTCCGGTGACCGGAGCGCCAGACAGATGATGTTGCGCCCGTAGGTCTTGGCGGGCCAGATCCGCACGTCGCCCTGGCCGCACGGCCGGAAGACGCCTTCGATCAGTAGTTCGCGGGCGAAGGTCCAGTGCACCGGGACCTCGGAGCCGATGTGGAAGACGACGTGCACGGCGTAGGGGTCGTCCGAGCGATAGACCAGCTGCGCGGGCACCGGAACGCTGTGGTCCGGCGAGAGCACCAGATCGATTTCGAGCTCCCGCTCGATGGTGGTAGGCATGTCAGGCTCCTCGTCGCTCCTGGGATCGTGCTGTGCGTGCTTCAGGGGCCGCACAGGGAGAGAGGGGGCCGGCCGCGATCCATTACGCGGGTCCCGAAGAATTTCCAGGAGTTTTCTCCGAGCTGGGTTGCGCGGGCTCGGCTGCCGGGGACGGGCCCGCGTTGGCTAAGGTCCTTCTCGGCCGGACTGGGGGGAACGCGCGCCCGCTCGGCGACTACCATGCATAGCCCGGCCAGAGATCGACGACCGCACGGACGAGGAGAGTCGGCACCGCTCATGAGCTCCCCACCCGCAGGAAACGCCAGCGGCGCTCCGGGGCCCGACTGGTATCCGGACCCGTCCATTCCCGGCTACATCCGGTACTGGAACGGCACCTCCTGGGTGCCGGGCAGCAGCCGCCCCGAGCCTCGGGACGGCGAACCCCGCCCCACTCCTCCCGCGGGCCCCGACGTTCCCGGAGGAGCCCCCGCGCAGGGCGCGGTGGCGGGGGCGGCGGCGACGCCCGAACTGCCGAGCGCCCACGGCGGGAGCGAACCGGTCGCGGACCAGGGAGACGCGGCGGAGCCGGACGCGGAGCGCGGCTCCGCGCTCCCCGAGCTGCGCCGGCGCGGCGACGTGTCGCCCGCACAGCCCGAGCCGGCGCCCGCCTGGAGCGCCGAGGCCGGGCAGCGGCAGGGCGGCGCCGACCAGCGGGTCACCTGGGGCTCGGACGAGGACGTCAGCACCTCGCCGGTCGCCGCGGCGGGCCGGGTGGACCCGCGCGGTCAGTTCCAGCGCACGCCGGCCGAGGGCGCGCGGACCAGCTCCCCGCGGGAGCCCAGGACGCCGAGCGTCCCGGAGCCCAGGGAGCCGGAACCGGCCCAGGACCCCACCCGCGCTCCGTCCGCCGACGAGCAGCGGGCCGAGGATCAGCCGGCGCGGCCGAAGCCTGAGGACCGCCGGGACCGGGCCCCGGAGCCCGACGCGCGGGAGCAGACCGTCGGCCTGCGGCTGGCCGACATCCAGGGCGCGGCGCCCTGGCGGCAGCAGGTGCACGATCTGGCCCAGCCGCAGCAGCAGTCACCGCCGCAGGAGCAGGGCGCGGCGGCGGTCGCGCCGCCCGCGCTGAAGCCGCCGGCGCGGCAGGCGCCGCCCGGCCAGCCGCAGCAGCAACCGCCCCAGCAGACCCCCCAGCAGACCCCGCAGCAGGCTCCACAGCAGCAACCCCCGCGGCAGCAGCCTCCGCAGGGCCCGCCGCCCCAGCGGCAGCAGCCGGGACCGGCGGCTCCGCCGCCCGGCGTTCCCGGGCAGCAGGGTCCGCAGCCGGCCGGCCCGGGTGCGTACGGCTATCCTCCGCCGGGCCCTGGCGGCCCGGGCGGTGGCCCCATGGCCGGGCCGCCCCCGGTCGGTCAGGGAGGCTACGGCTATCCCCAGTCCGGGCCGCCCCCGGCCGGTCAGGGCGCGCCTCCCGGTCCGTCAGGCCCCGGGGGAGGCTACGGCTACCCCCACTCCGCGTCGCCGCAGTCCGCGCCGCCGGAGCCGCAGCCACAGCCGCTGCGCTCCGCGGCCGACTCGCCCTTCGTCCAGCCGGACATGCTCACGGCCCAGATCACCCCGCGGCGCGGCGACCCGGCGTTCGCCGATGTCGGCAACGTCTATCCGGCGGCGCTCGGCCGGCGGCTGCTGGCCCGGATCCTCGACTCGCTGCTGCCGATCGGCGGCGCGCTGCTGGTCGGTTGGCCGTTCATCGACAAGGCCAGGGACCACATCCAGCAGCAGATCGACGCCGCCGAACACGCGGGCGTCACCCGCGACATCTGGCTGATCGACGGCACCACCGGCGGGTACCTGGCGATGGTGCTCGGGGTCTTCCTCGGCGTCGGGCTGCTGCTGGAGGCGCTGCCCACCGCGATCTGGGGGCGTTCCCTCGGCAAGGCGGCCCTCCGGCTGCGGGTGCTGGACGTCGAGCGGCAGAGCGGTCCCTCGTTCGGCGCCGCGCTGCTGCGCTGGCTGGTGTACAGCGTGCTCGGAGTGCTGGTGATCGGCGTCGTCAACGTGCTGTGGTGCCTGCGTGACCGCCCCTGGCGGCAGTGCTGGCACGACAAGGCGGCGGGCACCTTCGTCGCCGCCGGCTGATCCCGCCCCCCGGGCCCGGCGGGCCCGGGGTGGGGAAGCCGATGCCCCGGTTGGCGCAGTGTCATAGCCCGAACGCGCGGCGACGGATGCGTCACGCCCCTCGGCGTTGTGGACTTGCCGCCATGAGCAACGACCAGCCGCCGCCCCGGCCGGGCGGACAGCCGGATGAGCCCCCGCGCGCGGCGGGGGAGGGCGGGGAGCGCCCGGACGGCCCGGGACTGCCCAGCGCGCCGCCGCCCGGCGACGACTCGGCACGCTACGACGCGCCGTACGGCAGCAACCCGTACGGCGGCGCGGAGGGTGCGGTGGATCCGCTGGCCGGGATGCCGCCGCTGGCCGCGCTCGGCCGGCGGCTGGTCGCCAGGATCATCGACGCGCTGATCATCGGCATCCCGGTGACCCTGATCCTCTGGGGCCTCATGGGCGACTGGGAGGTGGGCACGGGCGAGAGCTCCGACGGCGGCTCGTACGTGCAGCAGGCCATCGTGCTGCTCGTCTACTTCGTCTACGACGGCTGGATGCTCAGCTCCCGGGGCCAGACGCTGGGCAAGATGGCGATGCGGATCCGGGTGGCGATGCTCGACAACGGCACCGTGCCGCACGGCAACCCCGCCTGGTTCCGGGCCGGCGTCTACTCGCTGCCGCAGCTGGTGCCCTGCATCGGCTTCCTGTTCTGGCTGCTGAACGTGCTGTTCTGCACCTGGGACCGGCCCTACCGGCAGTGCATCCACGACAAGGCGGCCAAGACCGTCGTGGTCTCGGCCGCCCAGGTCCTGTCCGACTGACAGCGCCGGTCGGGCGAGGACTCGTCAGACGGGGCCCAGTCCTGGGCTCCGGTCGCTACCGGCCGCGCAGCGCGACCTCCGGCGAGGACGTGGTGGCCCGCGATGCCTGGGCGGACACGGAGGCGGGCTCCCGGTAGTCCTGCGGATCGCGCGCGGCGCCGGGCGCCGGCCCCGGTTCGTGCGCCCGGTCGTGGGCGGGGGCGCGGACCCCGGCCGCCGGTTGGCCGGCGGCGCGTCCGGACGCGAAGACGACGGCGACGACGACGCCCAGCAGCAGCGCGACGACCGCGACGAGCCAGACGGCGAGCGTCGAGCCGGTGGGGACGAGGAAGAGCAGGAGGAGGGTGCTGGAGATGACGGTGGCCGAACCGTAGGCAATCTGCACGGGGGTCGGATGCGGCATGGCGGTTTCCGTCCTCGAAGGGGCAGGCGGAACCCGGGTTCCGCACGGAGGGTGTCCCAAACGGTCCTACGGGCCTCGATGCCCGTGACGGTGAAATGGTAAGCGTCCCCTTACCTGGGCCGCGGGAGCACGGGGGGCGCACGGGTTCATGCCTGCGACCGGAGGCCACTGACGGGTCGTTACACCGATCACTTGAGTCAAGGACTGTCTTTTTCTGTCTCACTCATGTCAAATGCCTCCCGTCACGACACCGCGTTCCCAAGGGAGGATGACGCAGGTGACCCAACGAGGCAGAGCCAGAAAACCGATGATCGCCACCGCGGCCACCGCGGTCGCCGCCCTCGGGGCGGCGACCCTGATGCCGCTGGGCGGGGCGCAGGCCCAACCCCCCGTCGGCGCGGCGGACCCCGGCCAGCTCGAACAGCGCTACGCCGCCGAGCCGGAGCTGGAGAACCCGCTCGCGGAGAAGCGCGAGGCGCAGCGCCAGCAGGCGTACCAGGAGCTCCTCAGCGGCGAGGCCGACGCCCGCACGCTGGGCGGCTCCGAGGTGGTGCGGCTCAGCGACGGCGAGTTCGTCGAGACGGCCACCACGGGCACGGACAAGATCTTCACGATCCTGGCCGAGTTCGGCGAGGAGGTCGACCCGGAGTTCGGCGGCGACCCGGGGCCCCTGCACAACCAGATCGCCGAGCCGGACCGCGAGAACGACAACACGACGATCTGGCAGGCGGACTTCGACCGGCAGTACTACGAGGACATCTACTACGCGAAGGACCCGGAGACCCCGTCGGTCAAGCAGTACTTCGAGAGCCAGTCCTCGGGCCGCTACACCGTCGACGGCCAGGTCAGCGACTGGGTCCGGGTGGACTACAACGAGGCCAGGTACGGCAACAACGCCTGCGGCTCCAACGTCTGCCGGTCCGTCTGGGATTTGGTCGCCGAGGGCGTCAACACCTGGTACGAGGACCAGCTGGCCGCCGGGCTGACCGCCGAGGAGATCCGCTCGCTGCTGTCCGAGTACGACCTCCAGGACCGGTACGACTACGACGGCGACGGCGACTTCAACGAGCCGGACGGCTACCTCGACCACTTCCAGATCGTGCACGCCGGCGAGGACGAGTCGGCCGGCGGCGGCGCGCAGGGCGAGGACGCCATCTGGGCGCACCGCTGGTACGCCTTCGTCGACGACGTCGGCCTCACCGGTCCCGAGAACAACCCGGTGGGCGGCACCCAGATCGCCGACACCGGCCTCTGGGTCGGCGACTACACCATGCAGCCGGAGAACGGCGGCGTCGGCGTCTTCGCCCACGAGTTCGCGCACGACCTGGGCCTGCCCGACCTCTACGACACGGCCGGCGGCGAGAACGGCACCGGTTTCTGGTCGGCCATGTCCTCCGGTTCCTGGCTCAGCCGGGGCGAGGGCGTGATCGGCTCGCTGCCGAACGACATGGGGCCGTGGGAGAAGCTCCAGCTGGGCTGGCTGGACTACGACCAGGCCGCGGCCGCCACCGAGTCCACGCACCGGCTCGGCGCCTCCGCCCTGGAGTACCCCGAGGGCGAGCCCGGCGGGGCCAGCCAGGGCCTGGTGGTGGAGCTGCCGGAGAAGACGGTCACCACCGAGATCAACCCGCCGGCCCAGGGCGAGTCCCAGTGGTGGAGCGGGATGGGCGACGACCTCGGCAACACGCTGACCCGCGAGGTCGACCTGACGGGCGCCACCTCCGCCTCGTTGGACCTGACCGGCTGGTGGAGCATCGAGGAGGACTACGACTACCTCTACGCCGAGGCGTCCACCGACGGCACCACCTGGACCCCGCTGGACGGCACCGCCGACGGCGAGCCGATCCCGCGGGACGGCGCCGACCGGCCGGCGTTGACCGGCGAGTCCGGCGGGCAGGCCGCGCTGTCGTTCCCGCTCGACGCGTACGCGGGCGAGCCGGTCCAGCTGCGGTTCCGCTACCAGACCGACGGGTCGATGTCGCTGACCGGCTTCACCGCCGACGAGATCACCGTCAGCGCCGACGGCGAGCCGGTGTTCACGGACGACGCCGAGTCCGGCGAGGGCGACTGGACGGTGGAGGGCTTCAGCACGGTGGGCGCGTCGGTCACCGACGACTACCCGCAGTTCTACGTGGTGGAGAACCGCCAGTACGTGGGCTTCGACGCCACGCTGGAGACCGGTCCGTACAACTTCGGCTGGCTCACCGACCGGCCCGACTGGGTCGAGCACTTCCCGTACCAGAACGGCCTGCTGGTGTGGCTGTGGGACACCTCGCAGACCGACAACAACACCAGCACCCACCCGGGCGCCGGCCTGATCCTGCCGGTGGACGCGCATCCGGAGGCGGACACCTGGTCGGACGACTCGGTGATGCGGAACCGGATCCAGACCCGGGACGCGACGTTCAGCACCTACCCGGTGGAGGCGGTCACGCTGCACAACGAGGGCGAGTCGACGCGGCTGCCGGCCGCGCCCGGCGAGACCGTCTTCGACGACCGCGCGGGCACGTACTGGAGCGAGGACAACCCCGAGAACAGTGTCCAGGTGCCCGACACGGGGACCAGCATCACCATCGTGACCGAGCCGCGCGATCCGGAGCGGCCGATGACCGTGCGGGTCGGCGCCAGCGCGGAGTGACCCATCCGGTCGTGACCGGTCGGGTGCCGATGGATTTCTGACCGATATGGTCACCGTCGGTCATCGTCGGGCCTCCGATCGGTGACGTGACGTGGTTCCGGCCGCCGCCTCTCGACGGGCGGCGGCCGGGCGGGTCACTATGGCGGGGTTCGCCCGACCCGAGCGATCCGAGCGACCCGAGGAAGGACTCCGCGTTCCATGGCCGACCACACGGCCGCCCTCCCCCTGCCCGCCGGAGGCGGTGGGGGCTTCGTGCGGCTGCTCGACGGCAGCGTCGTCGTCGCCCTCTGCCTGCCCCGACCCGCCGGGGTCGGGCACGTCCGGGTGCTGGTGCACGCCGCGAACCGGCCGCGGGCGCTCACCCGGCTGCGCAACCTCGGCCTGCGCCAGGTCTACCTGCGCGGGAACGCGGCGCCGCCCACGCACGACGAGATATCGGCCGTGCTGCACCACCCCGAGGGCGCGGTCTGGCGCACCACGCCCGGCCACCCCGCGGAGGGCTGGCACCCGATGTGCCGCCTCCTCCACCCCGAGGCCCACGCCCACCAGCACCCGCACGCCGCGTAGCGCTTGCCGCGCGGACGAGGCGGGCACCAGGGTGGGTGACGCCCGTGGCGGTAAGCCTTCGTGCCGTGCTGCTACGTGACGACCAAGGGGTCGCCGGTGAGGGTGACGCCCGCGGCGGTGAGCCCCTTCGTGGGTACGGAAGGCGCGGGGAGGGGCTACGCGACGACCACGGGGTCGCCGGTGAGGGTGACGCCCGCGGCGGTGAGCCCCTTCGTGGGTACGGAAGGCGCGGGGAGGGGCTACGCGACGACCACGGGGTCGCCGGTGAGGGTGACGCCCGCGGCGGTGAGCCCCTTCGTGGGTACGGAAGGCGCGGGGAGGGGCTACGCGACGACCACGGGGTCGCCGGTGAGGGTGACGCCCGCGGCGGACATCTCCTTCAGGGCGGCGTCGACCGTCGGGCGGGCGACGCCCGCCGTCAGCGGGAGCAGCACGTGGGCCCGGAAGCCCTCGCGCACCGCGTCGAGCGCGGTGGCCCGGACGCAGTGGTCCGTCGCGATGCCCACCACGTCCACCTCGGACACGTCCCGGGCCCGCAGCCACTCCGCGAGGCTGGTGCCCCCCTCGTCGCGGCCCTCGAAGCCGCTGTACGCGGCCGAGTACGCGCCCTTGTCGAAGACCGCCTCCACCGCGCCCGACGCCACGGCGGGCGTGAAGTTCGGATGGAAGCCGACACCCTCCGTGCCCGTCACGCAGTGCGGCGGCCAGGAGTCCACGTAGTCGGGGTCGTCGGAGAAGTGGCCGCCCGGCGCGATGTGGTGGTCACGGGTGGCCACCATGTGGCGGTATCCGGGGGTGGCGGAGCCGATCAGGTCCGTGATGCCGGCGGCGACCTCCGCCCCGCCGGCGACCGCGAGACTTCCCCCCTCACAGAAGTCGTTCTGCACGTCGACGACGATCAGTGCGCGGTGCATGGGGAACACCTCTTCGGTCTGGTGGTGGACATTTCCGAGCCTACGGGCAGCATCTGCCACGCGTCACACGTACCGCGTGGGTAGCACGGACTCGCCCCTGGAGAGCTGGGTGGCGGACAGCGGCAGCCGGTCGCGGGCCCGCACGTGCCGCTCCCGCGGCACCTCGAGCGGCTCCCTGGCGATCGCGTGGCCGTCCCGCATCAGCGGGACCACCAGCTGCTCCCCGGCCAGCTCGGGCGGCACCTCGCCGGTGCCGACCACCTCGGCCTCGGCCAGGCCCTCCGCGTCCCGTTGCCGGGCCGCCCACTTCACGCCGCCGACCGACAGCTTGCCGCCCAGCGACTTCTTCGCCACCGGCCGCAGCGGGGCGTCGGGCGTGTCGCCGTCCGCCCTGGCCACCAGTTTGTACACCATCGAGCAGGTCGGATGCCCGCTGCCGGTGACCAGCTGGGTGCCCACCCCGTAGGCGTCCACGGGGGCGGCGGCCAGCGAGGCGATGGCGTACTCGTCCAGGTCGCTGGTGACCACGATCCTGGCGTCCTTCGCGCCCAGCTCGTCCAGCTGCTGCCGCACCCGGTGCGCGATGACCAGCAGGTCGCCGGAGTCGATGCGGACCGCGCCGAGCCCGGGCCCGGCCACCTCGACGGCGGTGCGCACCGCCTCCGCCACGTCGTACGTGTCAACCAGCAGCGTCGTCCCGGCGCCCAGCGACTCCACCTGGGCGGTGAACGCCGCGCGCTCGCTGTCGTGCAGCAGGGTGAACGCGTGCGCGCTGGTGCCGACCGTCGGGATCCCGTAGCGGAAGCCGGCGGCCAGGTCGGACGTGGAGGAGAAGCCACCGATGTACGCGGCCCGGGAGGCGGCCACCGCGGACAGCTCGTGGGTGCGGCGGGCGCCCATCTCCATCAGCGGGCGCCCCGCGGCGGCCACCGCCATCCGGGAGGCCGCGGCGGCGACCGCCGAGTCGTGGTTCAGGATCGACAGGATCACGGTCTCCAGCACCACGGACTCCGCGAAGGTGCCCTCGACCCGGAGGATCGGCGAACCCGGGAAGTACACCTCGCCCTCCGGGTAGCCGTGGATCTCGCCGGCGAAGCGGTACCCGGCCAGCCACTCCAGGGTCGGCCCGTCGACCACCCGCCGCTCGCGGAGGAAGTCCAGGATGGCGGGCTCGAAGCGGAAGTTCTCGACGGCGTCGAGCACCCGTCCCGTACCGCCCACCACCCCGTAGCGCCGGCCCTCGGGCAGCCGGCGGGTGAACACCTCGAAGACCGAACGCCGGTGCGCCGTACCGGCGTGCAGCGCGGCCCGGAGCATGGTGAGCTCGTACTGGTCGGTGAAGAGCGCGGTGGAGGGCACCGCCACCGGCAGCCCGTGCTCTGCGTGATGCGTCATACCGTCACCCTACCCCAGATCTCGTCAAACTGACGATATCTGCTTCGGTGGCGTCGTTTGGGCGTGGGGGAGGGGGTGGTGGCAGCATGGGGTACGTGAGTGCCATCCCCGTGGAGATCGAGCGGACCGAGTCGCAGCCGGCGCCGGCCGAGGTGCCGAAGCCCGATGTCCCCTGGGTCACGGTGGTGCACAACGACCCGGTGAACCTGATGAGTTACGTCACCTACGTGTTCCAGGCGTACTTCGGCTATCCGAAGGACAAGGCCAGGAGACTGATGCTGGACGTGCACCACAAGGGGCGTGCCGTGGTCTCCCAGGGCACCCGGGAGGAGATGGAGCGGGACGTGCAGGCGATGCACGGGTACGGGTTGTGGGCCACTCTGCAGCAGGATCGGTGATGGCGGGCTATTTCGAGGCAACGGGCGGCGGCGCGGCGATCGCGCTGGACGAGGTCGAGGTCTCCATCCTGCGGAGCCTGGCCACGCAACTACTGGAGCTGATCGGCCCGGGCCCCGCGCCCGACGCCGGGGACGCGGCGGGCGAGGGGGCGAAGGGCGGGGGCGACCCGCTGGACGCGCTGTTCGCCGAGGGGCCGAGCGAGCCACCGCGGGATCCGGCGCTGGCCCGGCTCTTCCCGGACGCCTACGGCGACCCGGGGCGGCCGCAGGACTCCGAGAGCCGCCGGTTCTCCGCGGAGTTCCGGCGCTTCACCGAGGGCGAGTTGCGGGCCAGGAAGCGCGACGACCTGCTCGCCATGGTGCACGCCCTGGACGCCCTGGACCCGGGCGAGGCGTCCGGCGGCGCGGCCGTGCTGACGCTCAAGCCGGAGGACTCCCGGCAGTGGCTCGGCGCGCTGAACGATCTGCGGCTGGCGATCGCGGCCCGGCTCGAGCTCACCGACGACGACGGCACCGACCGGCTCTTCGAGCTTCCGGACGACGATCCGAACAAGCCGATGGTGATGGCCTACTTCTGGCTGGGCGGGCTGCAGGAGTCGCTCGTGGAGACGATGTCGACCTGACCGCCGCCCCCCGGACGGCGGATGCGGCAGGCCGTCCTATCGTTGCCGCATGCTGACCCTCACCCACGAACTGCGCGACCGGATCGTGGCGCACGCCCGCGCCGACCACCCCGACGAGGCGTGCGGTGTGATCGCCGGCCCGGCCGGCGGCGACCGCCCCGAGCGGTTCATCCCGATGCTCAACGCGGCCCGCTCGCCGACGTTCTACGAGTTCGACTCGGCCGACCTGCTGAAGCTCTACCGGGAGATGGACGACCGGGACGAGGAGCCGGTGGTCATCTACCACTCGCACACCGCCACCGAGGCGTACCCGTCCCGCACCGACGTGTCGTACGCCAACGAGCCGGGCGCGCACTACGTGGTGGTCTCCACCGCCGAGTCGGGGAACGAGGAGGGCCCGGTCTCCTTCCGCTCGTTCCGCATCGTCGACGGCACGATCACCGAGGAGGAGGTCCGCTTCGTGGACGCCTATCCGGCCTGATCCGGGCCGCATCGGGCCGATGCGACGGCATGTGAGACGGAGCCGTCCGGATGGTGATATAGCCCTCTGGTTCGGGGGTCGGGAATCGATACGATGACGCCATGGTTTTCCAGGACGTGAGCGACGCACGCGAACCCACGCTGCTCGTGGCACGTCTCCACGTCGACCTGTGCCGCCTCGCCAGTGACATGTGTACGGCCGCCTCGGCGGCGACCGCCTGACCGCTTCTGACGTCGCACGTTCGCCGCGACATGTCCGCCCACCCCAGTCTTCCTCCTGGAGCATCCATGGCCATCGAGGTCCGCATCCCGACCATCCTGCGCAGCTACACGGACGGCCAGAAGGCCGTCTCCGGCACCGGAGAGACCCTCCGCGAGCTGTTCGCGGACCTGGAGGCCCACCACCCCGGGATCCAGGACCGCCTCGTGGACGACGGCCGGCTGCGTCGCTTCGTCAACGTGTACCTGAACGACGAGGACGTCCGCTTCCTGGACGGCATCGCCACGAAGCTGAGCGACGGGGACAGCGTCACCATCCTCCCCGCCGTGGCCGGGGGCGCGCGCTGATGCGCTTCGACTCCCCGCTCGCCGCGGTCGGGAACACTCCGCTGGTGCGGCTGCCGCGCCTGTCGCCCGCCGACGACGTCCGGATCTGGGCCAAGCTGGAGGACCGGAACCCGACGGGCTCGATCAAGGACCGCCCCGCGCTGTTCATGATCGAGCAGGCCGAGAAGGACGGCCGGCTCACCCCCGGCTGCACCATCCTGGAGCCGACCTCGGGCAACACCGGCATCTCGCTGGCCATGGCCGCCCGCCTCAAGGGCTACCGGATCATCTGCGTGATGCCGGAGAACACCTCGTCCGAGCGGCGCCAGCTGCTGGCGATGTGGGGCGCCGAGATCGTCTCCTCGCCGGCCGCCGGCGGCTCCAACACCGCCGTCCGGGTGGCCAAGGAACTGGCCACCCAGCATCCGGACTGGGTGATGCTCTACCAGTACGGGAACCCGGACAACTCCGGCGCCCACTACGCCACCACGGGCCCCGAGATCCTGGCCGACCTGCCCTCCATCACCCACTTCGTGGCCGGTCTGGGCACCACGGGCACGCTGATGGGGGCCGGCCGTTACCTGCGCGAACACCGCCCGGGGGTGCAGATCATCGCCGCCGAGCCGCGTTACGACGACCTGGTCTACGGCCTGCGCAACCTGGACGAGGGCTTCGTGCCCGAGCTGTACGACGAGACCGTGCTCACCTCCCGCTATTCGGTCGGCTCGGCCGACGCGGTCGCGCGCACCCGGGAGTTGCTCGCCGAGGAGGGCATCTTCGCGGGCGTCTCCACCGGCGCCGCCCTGCACGCGGCGATCGGCGTGGGGCGCAAGGCCAGCCGGGCCGGGGAGAGCGCCGACATCGCCTTCGTGGTGGCGGACGGCGGCTGGAAGTACCTGTCCACCGGCATCTACACCGCCGAGTCCACGGAGGCCGCGGTGGAACTGCTCCAGGGGCAGCTCTGGGCGTAGCCGCCCAGCTCCGCCCGACCCGCCAGCTCCGCCCGACCGGGCCGTTGCGCGCCCGGCGCTCGACCGACCCAGCGCCGGGCGCGCCGCCGTTTCCCGGCCGGCTCGGCGCCGGGGCCACGCCGACGCTGGCCTGTCTCACGGAGGGTGTCCGCTCCAGGACTTAGGGTCATCCGTGTGACCGTGCGCAGCTACTCCTCCCACGCCGTCCGGCGGCGCTCCGGCGCCGAGCGGACCCTGTGGGACGTGATCACCGACCGCTCCTCGCTGGTCCGGCGGCTCGACTGGCCGCTGTTGACCGCGGCGCTGGTGCTGACGTTGATGGGCGTGCTGCTCGTCTTCTCGGCCACCCGCTGGCGCACCGACCTGACCGGCGGCGACGACCACTTCTTCATGCTCCGGCAGGCGCTCAACGCGAGCATCGGCATGGGCCTGGCCGCCCTGCTGGTGTGGCTGGGCCACCGCAGGCTGCGCAACGCCGTGCCGTTCCTCTACGCCCTCTCGCTGCTGCTGTCGCTGCTGGTGCTCAGCCCGCTCGGCTCCACGGTGAACGGCTCGCGCAGCTGGATCCAGCTCGGCGGCGGCTTCGCCTTCCAGCCGTCCGAGCTGGTGAAGATCGGCGTCATCCTCGCCATGGCCACGCTGCTCTCCGCGCCCTCGGAGAGCGATCACAAGGAGCGCCCCGACGCCAGGTCGGTGCTCCAGGCGCTGCTGCTGGCCGCCGTGCCCGCCGTTTTGATCCTGCTGACCCCCGACGTCGGCCAGACCATGGTGATCGCCGCCATCGCGCTCGGCGTGCTGCTCGCCGCGGGTGCGGGGCGCGGCTGGCTGGTCGGGCTGCTGGCGCTCGGCGTCGGCGGCGCCGTGGCGGTCTGGCAGCTCGGCGTGCTCGACGAGTACCAGGTCAACCGGTTCGCCGCCTTCGCCAACCCGGGCCTGGACCCGGCCGGCGTCGGCTACAACACCAACCAGGCCAGGATCGCCATCGGCTCCGGCGGGCTGTCGGGCCAGGGCCTGTTCGAGGGCAGCCAGACCACCGGGCAGTTCGTGCCCGAGCAGCACACCGACTTCATCTTCACGGTGGCCGGCGAGGAACTCGGCTTCCTCGGCGGCGGCCTGGTGATCCTGCTGCTCGGCGTGGTGCTCTGGCGCGCCTGCCGGATCGCCGTGGCGTCGCCCGAGGTGTACGGCACGATCGTCGCGGCGGGCATCGTCGTCTGGATCGCGTTCCAGTCGTTCCAGAACATCGGGATGGCGCTGGGCATCATGCCGGTCACCGGACTGCCGCTGCCGTTCCTCTCCTACGGCGGCTCCTCGATGTTCGCGATCTGGATCGCCGTGGGCCTGCTGCTGGCGATCCGGGTCAGGTCACGCGGAGTGGTCTGACCGGCCGCGCCGGGCCGCCGACGACGGTCAGTCCGGTGGCGGATCGGACGGGCGTTCGGGTCGTCGCTCGGGGGAACGCCGGCCGCGTCCCCGGCGTCGCGGGCCGAGTCGACCCACCCCGTCGATCAGCGTCGCGACGAGGGCGAGCGCGGCCACGGCCACCAACGCCAGCCACCACAGAGCGTCCACGTCTGCGACGGTACCCCGCGCTGGTGATTCCGCCCACACCAAGCCTCGCATGAGGAGCGACGGCGCGTTCCGCGACTTACAGTCGTTCGAACCCCACTATGGAGGTTCCCCCGTCTATGAAGCTCACCGTCGTCGGCTGCTCGGGGTCATTCCCGTCCGCGGACTCGGCCTGCTCCAGTTATCTCGTCGAGGCCGAGGGCCATCGGCTGCTCCTGGACATGGGCAACGGCGCCCTCGGCGAGCTCCAGAAACACATCGGCCTCTACGACATCGACGCGATCGCGATCAGTCACCTGCACCCGGACCACTGCATCGACATGTGCGGCTACTTCGTGGCCAGGTACTACCGGCACGAGGGCGGGCGCTGCGATCCGATCCCGGTGTACGGCCCGGTGGGCACCGAGCGCCGGCTGACCGCGGCCTACGGGGACACCCCCTCCGAGGAGTCGATGAGCGAGGTCTTCGACTTCCGCACGCTCACCCCGGGCGGGAGCTTCGAACTGGGCCCGCTGACGGTCCGCACGGCGCGGCTGGCGCATCCGGTGGAGACCTTCGGCTTCCGCGTCGAGTACGGCGACCGGGCCTTCTGCTATTCGGGTGACACGGGCTGTTGCAAGGAGCTGACCGAGCTGGCCCGCGGGGTGGACCTCTTCCTGTGCGAGGCGTCGTTCACCTACGGCAAGGAGGAGGTGCCGGACCTGCACCTCAACGGTCGGCAGGCGGGGGAGTGCGCGAGCGAGGCGGGCGCCGCGCGGCTGCTGCTCACCCACATCCCGCCGTGGACCGACGCCCAGGTCAACCTCTGCGACGCCAAGGCCGTCTTCGACGGACCGGTCGAACTGGCCAGGCCCGGGGCGGTCTACCAGGTCTAGGCGGGCCGGCGGCGCCGCCGGCCCGACGGGCCCCGGGCGGCGACGGGCTAGGCTCCCGGCATGGCTCGTATCGACGGCCGAGCGGCCGACCAACTCCGTCCCGTCAGCATCGAACGCGGTTGGAGCAAGCACGCGGAAGGGTCCGTGCTGATCTCCTTCGGCGACACCCGCGTGCTGTGCACCGCCAGCGTCACCGAGGGCGTGCCGCGTTGGCGGCGGGGCGGCGGGCTCGGCTGGGTCACCAGCGAGTACGCGATGCTGCCGCGGGCCACCAACACCCGTGGCGACCGCGAGTCCGTGCGCGGCAAGATCGGCGGCCGGACGCACGAGATCTCCCGGCTGATCGGCCGATCGCTGCGCGCCGTCCTCGACTTCAAGGCGCTCGGCGAGAACACCGTGGTGCTCGACTGCGACGTGCTCCAGGCCGACGGCGGCACCCGCACCGCGGCCATCACCGGCGCGTACGTGGCGCTGGCCGACGCGATCGACTGGGCGCAGCGGCACAAGCTGATCAAGGCGAGGTCGCAGCCGTTGACCGGCCGGGTGGCCGCGGTCAGCGTGGGCATCGTCGGCGGCACGCCGATGCTCGACCTGGCCTACGAGGAGGATGTGCGGGCCGAGACGGACATGAACGTGGTCTGCACGGGGGATGGTCGTTTCGTCGAGGTGCAGGGCACCGCGGAGGGACAGCCGTTCGACCGCGGGGAGTTGGACGCCCTGCTCGACCTCGCGGTGGCCGGCTGCGCGGAGCTGGACGACGCGCAACGGGAGGCGTTGGGGAGTTGAGCGTGGGGTGAGGCCAGTGAGGCCAGTGAGGCCAGTGAGAACGGCGGGCACGGCGGTCGCGGCGCTGGCCGGCGTCGCCGCGACCGGCTGTGACGCCCCCGCGAAGCGGGGCATGGGGGCATCTCCCAGACCCTGAGGGCCTGGGAGATGCCCCCATACGAGCTCACCCAGGTCCGCACCCCCGCCGACGGGACGTGAACCGGCCGGGCGGGGCCCGCCGCCGTACCGGCGGTGCCCGGGCGGTCCTGCGATGACCGGTTGGTCGAACGCATCTCGGAATCTCGAACCGATGTATTGACTCTTTTCGGCCACCCTCCCTAGCGTTGCCCGCGCCGGTTGACTGCGCAGTCAACCGGGTGCGACGACGTGCTGGTGAGGGAGCTGGTGGGGTGACGGGCCGGGTCTCGATGAGCGATGTGGCCGCCAGCGCGGGCGTCTCCCAGAAGACCGTGTCCCGCGTCGTCAACGGCGAGCCGCACGTCAGCGAGGCGCTCAGGGAGCGCGTGCTGCGCGAGATCGCCCGGCTCGGCTACCGGCCCAACGAGTCGGCGCGGGCGCTGGTGACCCGGCGCTCCCGCCGCATCGGCATCGTCGCCACCGGAACGTCGTATTTCGGCCCGGCCGCCGTGCTGCGCGGGCTGGAACGGGCGGCCCGCCGCGCCGGCTACTACGTCAGCGTCGGGCACGCGGACGACCAGGACGAGGACGAGACCCGTCACCTCGTGACGCATCTGGTCAGCCAGGGCCTCGACGGGGTCGTCATCGCCACCTGGCTCGGCACCACCTCGGCCGCGAACCACGTGCCGCACGGGATCCCGGTGCTGGCCATCGGCTACCCGCCGGCCGCCGACCCCGCCGGTCCGGTCGGCAGCGGTGCCGGTCGCGTCGAGGGTGTCGGCAACGACGAGGCCGCGGGCGCCAGGGCGGCCACCGAGTACCTGCTGCGGCTGGGCCACCGCACCGTGCACCACGTCGCCGGGGCGCCGGGCTGGGAGGTCACCGAGCACCGCGTCGCGGGCTGGCGGGCGGCGCTGCGCGCCGCCGGCGCCGCCGTCCCGCCCCCGGTGCACGGCGACTGGTCCCCCGCCTCCGGCCACCGCGCCACCACGGAGCTGCTCCGCGCCGCCGGCAGGCTCTCGGCCGGTGACGGCCCCGCCGGCGCGGGCCCCGCCCTGACCGCGCTGTTCGTGGCCAACGACCAGATGGCCATCGGCGCCGTGCACGCGTTGACCCGGGCCGGGCTGCGGGTGCCCGACGACGTCAGCGTCGTCGGGTACGACGACGTCCCGGAGGCCGCCTATCTGTCCGTCCCGCTGACCACGGTCCGCCAGGACTTCGACGCGATCGCCGAACAGGGCATGCGGCGGCTGATCGCCGCCATCACCGGCACCCCACCACCCGCGGAGTCCGGGCGCGTCCCGGTCGAGCTGGTGGTCAGGGACAGCGCCACCCCACCCCGCGAGGGCAGTGCCGGCAAGAGAAGCGCCAGCGAGGGAGAGAGATGACCCCACACACGCATCTGTCGAGGCGACGGCTGCTGCGGCTCGGCGGCGGGCTCGGGGCCGCCGCGCTGGGCGGCGGGCTGTCCGGCTGCGGCAGCACACTCGACGCCGAACCGCTCACCTCGGGCACGGTCGACCTGTCGTTCTGGACCCACGACGTGGCCTACGTGGACTTCTTCCGGGCCGCCGCCGAGAACCGCGCGGGCACCACCCCGTTCGAATGGCAGCTCAACCCCACCATCGTGGGGGCCCGCGACGTGGTCACCAAGATGATCGCCCAGGCGATCGCCGGTCGCGGCACCCCCGACGTGGCCGGGCTGGAGATCAACCAGTTCCCGCGCGTGCTGCGTGGCGAGCTGGCGGCCGAACTGCTGGAACCGCTGAACGACGCGGTCGCCGACGTCCGCGAGGACCTGCTCACCGTGCGCACCGCGCCGTTCACCAAGGACGGCAACCTCTACGCCCTCGACTCCGACACGCCGCTGGCCGTCTACTACTACCGCCAGCCGGAGTTCGAGCGGGTCGGCATGCCCACGGACATCGGCAGCTGGGAGGAGTTCCTGGACGCCGCCACCCGGGCGCACGAGCGCCACGGGGTGTCCTTCGGCGCCGTCGTCACCGGCGGCAGCGACCTGACCGCGGTGGTGCAGAGCTACGAGATGCTGCTGTTGCAGAACGGCGGGATGCTCTTCGACGAGGACGGCAGGCTCGCGCTGGACTCGCCCGAGGCCGAGCGGAGCCTGGACTTCCTGGTTCGCGGCGTGCAGAGCGGCGTCTTCAGCACGGTGTCCGACTACTACGGCCCCGCGATGCAGGCCGCGCTGCACAACAACCAGGTGATCGGCCTGTGGATGGCCACCTGGTACAAGGTCTACGGGCTGATGCCCAACGTGCCCGACCAGTCGGGGCAGTGGCGGATCCGTCCGCTGCCGGTCTTCCGGGACGGCGGCTCGCGGGCCTCGTTCCTCGGCGGCACCGGCTTCGCCTCGCTGCGCGGCAAGGAGAACACCCAGGGCGGCATCGAGCTGATCCGGGCCGCCTACCTCACCCCCGAGGAGCAGATCCGCCGCTACCAGGAGCTCGGATACCTGCCGACCCGGCGTTCGGTCTTCGACGACCCGGCGCTGCTGCGGATCGAGGACGAGTACTGCGGCGGCCAGCGGATGTTCGAGGTCTACCGGGACATCGTGGACGAGGCGCCGGTCTTCTACCTCAGCGCCGACCGGCCGGTCATCGACACGGTGCTCAGCGGCTACCTGCTCCGGGCCTACAACGGCGACATGTCACCGCGGGAGGCCCTGGAGCGGGCCACGGACGACTTCGAAGGGCAGACCCGATGACCGCCACGACGCCCCAGGCCACGCCCCCCGAGACCGCACAGGCGCCCGCGGCGAGCCGACCGCCGGGCCGGCGCCGCCAGCTGGCGCCGTACGCCTTCATCGCGCCGTTCTACGTGCTCTACGGCCTGTTCATGATCGTCCCGATCCTGGTCGGGGTCTATCTGAGCCTGACCGAGTGGGTCGGCCTCGGGACCCCCGAGTACGTCGGCCTGCGGAACTTCTCCCATCTGGCGCAGGACACCAGCTTCCACAAGGCCCTGTCCAACTCGCTGATCTTCGTGCTGGTCAGCGTCTTCCTGGTGGTCCCGGCGGCCCTGCTGATAGCCCAGGCCCTGAACGTCAGGGGCCTGCGCGCCCGGGACCTGTTCCGGGTCACCTTCTTTGTCCCGATGGTGCTGTCGCCCATCGTGATCTCGCTGGTCTACAGCCTGCTGCTGGACCGCGAGTACGGCGTGGTCAACTCCGTGCTGCGGGCCCTGTTCGGCACCGGCAACGTGGACTGGCTGGGCGATCCGACGATGGCGAAGGTCTCCGTCAGCTTCGTGCTGATGTGGCGCTGGGTGGGCTACCTGACCATCTTCTTCCTCGCCGCGCTCCAGGCCGTGCCGCGTGAGCTGTACGAGTCGGCCGACATCGACGGCGCCGGCATGTGGCGGAAGTTCACGACGGTGACGCTGCCGTCCATCCAGCCGGTGACGGCGTTCGTCGTCGTCACCTCGTTCATCGGCTCGGCCCAACTGTTCGACGAGCCCTATCTGGTGACCGGCGGCGGACCCGGCGAGGAGACGCTGACCGTCGCCATGTTCGTCTACCGGGCGGCCTTCGAGCGCCAGCAGTTCGGCTACGCGGCCGCCGCCGGGCTCGTGCTGTTCGTCATCGTCTTCGGGATCAGTCAGGTGCTGAACCGGCTGCTGTCCATCGGGAGGATCTCATGAGCACCGCGACCGCCCCACGGACGCCGTCCACCCGGCCCGCACCCGTCCCGTCCCGGCCACGCCGGTGGCCCACCCCCGGACGCGTGCTGCTGTACGTGACGCTGACCGCGCTGCTGCTGGTCTTCGTGGCGCCGATGGTCTGGGCGATCAGCGCCTCCTTCAAGCCGCGCGGCGACATCTTCGAGTACCCGCCGAAGCTGATACCCGACTCGCCCACCACCGAGAACTACACCAACCTGCTGGACGGCCAGCCGTTCTGGAACTGGTTCGGGATCAGCGTCATCACGGCCCTGATCTCCACCGTGGTCGCCGTCTTCGTCTGCGCGCTCGCCGGCTTCGGCTTCGCCAAGTACCGCTTCGCCGGCAAGCGGGTGCTGTTCAGCATCATGTTCAGCTCGCTGTCCGTGCCGTTCGCGGTGATCCTGATCCCGCTGTTCATCCTGGTGGTCAAGTCGGGGTTCTCGAACCCGTGGTTCGCCCTGACCGTGCCCTGGGTGGCGCCGGCCTTCGGCATCTTCATGATGCAGCAGTACATCATCCAGTCGATCCCCGACGAGATCCTGGAGGCCGCGCGCATCGACGGGGCCAGCGAGTTCGGCATCTTCCTGCGCGTCGTGCTGCCGCTGCTGCGGCCCTCGCTCGGGGCGCTGGGCGTCTGGCAGTTCCTGCAGAGCTACAACCACTTCCTGTGGCCCCTGGTGCTGATCTCCGACACCGAGCAGTACACCGTGCCGCTCGGCCTGAACATCCTCTTCCGCTCGGAGAACCGGGCCTTCGACCTCGTGCTGCCGGGCGCCGTCATGGCCTCGGTACCGACCATCCTGGTCTTCCTGCTGTTGCGCAAGCAGCTGCTCGAGGGCCTGTCCACCGGCGCCGTGAAAGGCTGATGCACCGCATGCCAGAGCTACCCGACCGCGTTCTGTTCGGGGCCGCGTACTACCACGAGTACCAGCCCTCGCCCCGACTCGACGCCGATCTCGACCTGATGGCGCGCGCCCACTTCAGCGTCATCCGGGTCGGCGAGTCCGTCTGGTCCACCTGGGAGCCGGAGGACGGCGTCTTCGACCTGGACTGGCTGGAGCCGGTCCTGGACGGTGCGCACGCCCGCGGCATCGCCGTGATCCTCGGCACCCCCACCTACGCGGTGCCGCCGTGGCTCGCGCGGCGCTACCCGGAGATCAACGCCGAGCGGCGCACCGGCCAGCCCATGGGCTGGGGCATCCGCCAGGAGATCGACTACACCCACCCGGCCTTCCTCTTCCACGCCGAGCGGGTGATCCGCCGGATCGCCGAGCGGTACGCCGGGCACCCGGCCGTCATCGGCTGGCAGGTGGACAACGAGCCGGGCCTGGAGATCTTCCACAACCGCGGCGTCTTCCAGCGCTTCGTCGACCACCTGCGGCACACCTACGGCTCCGTCGAGGAGATCAACGAGCGCTGGGGCCTGACCTACTGGTCGCACCGGCTGTCCACCTGGGCCGACCTGTGGACCCCGGACGCCAACGGCCAGCCGGAGTACGACCTGGCCTGGCGCCGTTTCCAGGGGTCGCTGACCACCGACTTCATCGGCTGGCAGGCCGACGTCGTGCGCGAGTACGCGCGGCCCGAGCAGTTCGTCACCACCTGCATCGCCTACGAGCGGCGCACCGTCCACGACGACGACCTCACCCGCCGCCTCGACGTCACGGCGGGCAACCCGTACTACCGGATGCAGGACAGCCTGCAACTGCCCCCCGCGGCCGGCGAATCCGGCCAGGGCTGGACCACCCACGGCACATGGGCGCTCTACCGGTCCGCGGACCGGATGTACGCCTCGCGCCAGGAGCCGTTCCTGGTCACCGAGACCAACGCCCAGGCCATCGGCCCGGCCTGGATCAACGAGCCCGCCTACGACGGCCAGTGGCGGCAGGCCGCCTGGGCCCTGGTCGCGCGCGGCGCGCGGATGATCGAGTACTGGCACTGGCACACCCTGCACTACGGCGCCGAGACCTACTGGGGCGGCATCCTGCCGCACAGCCAGGAGCCGGGCCGGGTGTACGCCGAACTGGCCGGCCTGGGCGCCGAGCTGGAACGCCTGGGCGGCCTGGTCGCCGGCCTCACCCCGGACGCCGACGTGGCGCTGCTGTACTCCACGGACAGCAAGTGGCTGCTGCAGGAGAACCCGATGCTGGCCGACCCGGACGGCGGGCCCGACCGGAACTCCTACCAGGCGGTCTTCGACGCCCTCTACCGCGGCGTCTTCGACGCCGGGCGGCAGGCCCGCATCGTCCACCAGGGCCAGGCGTTCGGCGCGGACCCGGCCGCGTTCGCCGCGAGCCACCCGGTGCTGGTCGCGGCCGGGCTGCTCGTCGCCGACGACGCGGAGCTGCGCTGGCTGGCGGCCTACGCGGCGGCCGGCGGACACCTGCTGCTGGGCATCCGCACCGGATACGGCGACGCCGAGGCCCGGGCCCGCCTGGAGCGCAAGCCGGCGTTCCTCACCGAGGCCGCCGGCATCCACTACGACGAGTTCTCCACGCTGCGCCAGCCCGTGCCCGTCCGGGCGGCGCCCGGCTCGCCGCTGGTCCTGCCGGACGGCGGCGGCCAGGGAACGCGCTGGATCGACGGCGTGCAGGCGCCCGAGGGCGCCGGCGCCCAGGTGCTGGCCGGCTACGACCACCCGCACTTCGGCCGCTGGCCGGCCCTCACCACCCGCCGGCACGGCGCCGGCCGGGTCAGCTACCTGGGCACCGTGCCCGACCCGGCGCTGGCCGCGGCGCTTTTCGCCTGGTGCCTGCCGGACGAGGATCCGTGGCGCCCCACCCACCCCAGCCAGACCCTCACCGGCGCCACCGCCGCCGACGGCACCCGGCTGCGGTTCCTGCACAACTGGTCCTGGGACTCCACGGCCTACCGCCTGCCGGCCCCGGCCACCGACCCGCTGACCGACACCGCCCTGCCCGAGGGCCACGAGCTGCTGCTCGGCCCCTGGGACGTCCGGGTGCTCGTCGAGGGCGCCGGGTAGCCGCGCTGCCCAGGCGGTACGTCACCCGTGAGGCCGGCCGGCGGCCTCACGGGTGTTGGTCCAGATGCTGATTGAAGTACTGCACCGAGCTGGTGTACCAACCGGGATCGTCGGCCATCCTGTCCCCCGCCCATTTCTGAGGGTCCGCTGCCTTGGGAGGGGCGTTGAGGGGCGGGTGTGGGTGGTGCTGGTGCCAGGCGCCCAGGTCGTTGTACTGCGCTGCGAGATCCCCTTGAAGTTGGGGCGCCGTGCGGCCGAAGCCTGGTTGCGCGCTGTCGACGGCGAAGACGTGCAACAGCTCGGCGTGCACGCGCAGCCCGTGGGCACCGATGGCGGCGTTTCCTCGTGCGACCAGATCGGCCACGTCTTCCACCCGCTGGTAGTAGGTGACGAAATTACCAGGGCTGTACCGCCATTCGTCGCCCACACAGTCCCAGCCGCGGACCTGGTCATCGTCGAAGTTGATTCCCACCTCCTCCCGGAATTCCCTTCGGGCGCCTTGCACTCCAAAGAATCCCTGCGGTGGATTCCCTCCCGGAATGACGATCTGGCCCGCGTTGTTCAGCGGCACGGGCCACTCGTGTGGGCGGAAGTAGGGATGCCGGTTGCCACCGTAGTAGATGTTCTTCCGGGCGAGCAGTATCCGTGCGCCGGCGTCCACGCGTTGGTACACGAGGTAGTAGACGGGCATGCGTGCTCCCGGCCCTAGGTGAGTGCCCTGTCGCCGGACAGGATCGCGCGCATGTCCTGGCTCATGGGCTCCGCCTTGTCCAGGGGGCGCGGGTCCAGGTGGTCGATGTCGTAAGGGCCCCCGATCACCGCGGGATCCTCCGATCCGTACACGATCGACGCCAGCGCCGTGCCCTCCGGACCGAAGATCGTCGCCACGGTCGTCAGTTCCCAGAGGAGGATCAGCTTGGTCGTGTCGTGCTTGTTCTCGAAGGACTCGGACACGAAGGACGTCGTCTGGGATCGCACGTTCACCTGCTGCGAGGTACTCGAACTCAGGTCGAGCGACGCCGATACGCTCGCCGATATCGGTCCCCACCCGACGCTGGCGTCGAGCCCGACGGACGCGGCCACCTGACGCTGCTCCGACGTCGTGGTGTCCATGCCGGAGGTCGTCGTGTAGCTCACCACCCGTTCCTCCTGCGGTCCCAGGCTGTAGGACTGCGGCAGGCGTCGCCAGTACTGTTCGAGGGCGACGCGGTTGTCCTCGTGCCGGAGGGCTCCGCAGCCGACCGTGACCCGTGCCGAGTCGGTGGGGATGACGACGGCTCTGTTGGGCCTGGGTGGTTTCCCGATGGCATTGGGCGCACACAGGTCTCTCGGCGTGACGGTGATGCGGCACTCGCCGCCCTCCTGCTTGACGTACGCGCTCCGGACGTCGACGAAGGCGCCCGTGGCCGCGTTGACCAGGACGAAGTACCAACCGTTGAGGGCCGGTCCCACCTGGAACGCGGTCGTGCCCAGGGGCGGGACCGGAACGGGCGGGTATCCCACGTCGACGGCCCTCCGCCCGGCGTCGCCCGGGACCATCCCGAGCCGGCTTCCCGTGTCGGACAGCAGGTAGGCGCCGAGCGGCAGCGGCGTCCTGTTCTCGAATGTCACCCAGCCCGCGGGGGCGGTGGCCGACGTCGGTGACGTGAGCGTTCCGTCTATCGCTTGTTGGTGCGTGGTGTCGAGGTTCATGTCATCGACCGAGCCTTTCCGGACGAGCGCGTCAGGGCACGATGTCCGAGGAACTCGCGAGCGTCGGCTGTGTGCTCACCACGACGGAGCTCAGGGGCGCCCTCTCCGGGTCCGAGGCGATGGTGGCGCTGTCGTACAGGGTCACGCGGTCGGTGAGCTGCCAGTGCATGACCATCTTCGGGTACACGTGGTCGTCCGGCAGTCCGTGCGTGTCCGAGACGTACTTGGTGGTCTCCTCGCTGATGACCACCTGCTGCGACGTCGTGGAGGACGCGCTCAGCGCCGCGGACACCGAGGCCGAGACGGGCCCCCAGCCGCCACCGACGGACGCGCTGACCGACGCCGCGACCGTGTCCTCCTCCGAGGTCGTCCGCTGCATTCCGGAGGTGACCTCAAGGCTGTACTGCTTCTTCTCGCCGGGCGCGACGCTGTACGAGTCCGGCAGGGCCTGCCAGAACTGCTCGCGTATCACGACGTTCGGCGAGCCGGGGGAACCGGTGGGATCCGCCACCCTGCCGCACCCCACGACGACGGGCGGCGAGTCAGCGGGGACGACCGTTCCCTCCGTGGCGTCCGGCGTCGGCACCGTCCCGATGTCGTTCGGCTCCAGCAGGTACCAGCTGTTCACGCTCACCTCGGTCGTTTCCCCGGTCACCTGCGCCGCGGCAACGAAGGACTGACCCACGGCGCTGATGAACAGCAGGTAGCTCTCTTTGTCGGGCCACAGCGTGACGCGATCCGGTTTGCCTGGGTCATGGGGAGGAAGGATCCGCGGCGGGCACTGAAGGTCTGACGTCCCCGAGTCCGGGTCGAATCCGAAGCGCTCGAGGCCGATTCCCTCGTACACGGCCAGGGGAATGGGCAACATGTTGCAGACCGTGACGTCCAGCGGACCTTTTCCCGTCGGCTGGGGGTAACGGCCATGAATGGCGTAGTCGTACACCGTGTTCATCTGCATGGTGGGGTGCTTCCTGCGCGATGAATTCCACTGTGCGACGGCGCGACGCTCCCGCAGCGGGGAGCTTCTCGTCGACTTTCCTCATTCACGGTAGGGCGGTAACCCGAACGGCGCATTTCCGAGACCGCAGCGTGGGCGCGGTGACCGTGAAGGCGACGGCCTTACCGGGGCCGCGATGCTCGTACCGCCACTCGTCGGCCAGGAGGTCAAGCAGCGCCAGGCCGCGCCCGCCCTCGTCCTCCGCCGTCGCCACGCGGGGGCAGGGCAGGCCCGGCCCGTCGTCGTGGACGGTGACCGTCAGACGCGTGGGGTCGGGCACCTGGCACTCGACCAGGAAGTGTGACCCCGCCCCGTGCCGCACGGCGTTCGTGGTCACCTCGCTCACCAACAGCACAACCGTCTGCCGCAGTTCCTCGTTGCACCGGACGCAGGGCACGTGCGGAAGGACGTCGCTGACGAACGCGCGGGCGAGCGCGACGGAAGGGGGTTCACGCGGGAAGGTCCAGGCGAACAGGGCGGCGGACTGCGCGGGTGAGGCCATGCGTGTTCCCCTAACCGTCGGGTTCGACAGCGCATTGTGTTCATGCGCCTGCGTAGCGTGTGGCAGACTACCGGTCGTACGACCGGTAGTGGGTCCTGCCGGGCCTCGCTCACCCGAACGGGTGCCTTGAAGGGCGACATCTGAGGGAGCATCGTGTCAACCAGCGTCAATACCAACGCGATCCGACTGCGGCGCGAGGTGGGCGTCGAGTTGAGAGACCTCCGGATCCAGGCGGGGTTCAAGCGGCAGGCCGATGTGGCGGCGCGTCTTGGCATCTCTCAGGCTCGCGTTTCGCAGATCGAGGTCGGCCGCAAGTGGCCTACCGACGAACAGATCGGCCCGCTGCTCGATCTCTACGGCGTTGACGCGGTGCGTCGCGCGGCCATCGCGACCAAGATCCGCACGGCGCGAGAATCCGCCCGCATGTGGTGGGAGAAGCCGGAGATCCGTGATCTCTTCCCCCGGATGAGTGCGCAGATCTTCCCGCTCGAAGACGCCGCCGAGAGGATCTCGGCCCACACGGGGAACTACATCCCCGGCCTGCTCCAGACCCGGGCCTACATCGAGGCGTTGGCGAAGTTCGGCCAGAAGGACGAGAGTATCGACCGACGTGAGGCTTTCGTCGAGGCGCGCCTCCAGCGGCAGCAGATCCTCACCCGGCCGAACGCCGTGACGCTCGACGTGCTCTGCCTCGAAGTCGCGTTGCGCGCGGTCGTGGGCGGCCCGCTGGTGATGCGCGAGCAGCTGCTCCGAGTCGCTGAGGAGACGCAGCGCGGCAACATCACTCTGCGGGTGGTCCCGTTGTCGGCTGGAGCGCCCGCGGTCTTCGGCACGCCGTTTATGATCATCGACTTCCCGGGTCCAGACGAGCCCAGCGTGGTGCAACACGAGAAGTCCCGCAATGCCGAGTTCACGGATGATGTGAGTGAACTCCGTCGAGCCCGACGCAAGTTCGCCGACCTCGCGGCGAACGCCTTGGACCCAACGGCATCGGTCAATCTCGTCAAGCGGATGGTGGATGAGCTGTGAACTCTGGACCGAAGGATCTGTACGCGGCCCCACTCGACGGCACCTGGACCAAGTCGTCCTACAGCCCAGGCGACGGTCCCGACTGCGTGGAGATCATGCGCATATCCGGCGGGTTCGCCGTCCGTGACTCCAAGAACCTCGCCGCCGGTGTGCTGCGTTTCCCGGACGGGGAGATGCGGCGCTTCGGGCGGTCCCTGGCGGCGGGACATCGTGCGCGGTGAGTCCCGTCAGACGGGACTCACCGCGCACGATGTCGTCGTTTCACACGGGGCCGATGACCGGGTGGGGGCGGTAGGAGCGTTCGAGGGCCGTCGTCTCGTCCTCGGTCAGCGTCAGGGCCACCGCCGCCACCGCGTCGTCCACGTGGTGGGTGGCCGTCGCGCCCACGATGGGTGCGGTGACCGCCGGCCGTCCGAGCAGTCAGGCCAACGCCACCCGCGCCGGCGGGCAGCCGCGCGCCTCGGCGACCGCGCGGACCGCCGCCACCACGGCCTCAGCTCATCATGCCGAGGCAGATCCGCGAGACGGTCAGCCCGGTGGTGCCGAGGCGGGCGTAGGTCATCTCCGGCTTCATGCTGTCTGGTTCTCCTTCGTGTCCTGGTGGTGCAGCGCGACGCCGCCGACGACGAGGGCGATGCCGAGCAGGTCCTGCGGGGTGGGCACCTGGTCGAGGACGAGGAGCCCGACGAGCGTGGCGACGGCGGGCAGCAGGCAGAGCAGCAGGGCGAACGTGGCGCGGGGGAGTCGGGCCATCGCCAGCTGGTCGGCGACGTAGGGGATCACCGAGGAGCACACGCCGACGCCGACGCCCCACAGCAGCCAGGTCGGATGGGCGAACGCGACGGCGCCGCCGGCCGCCAACCCGACCGGGGTGGCGGCCACGGCCGCCACCAGCATCGCGGCGCCGAGTCGGTCGACTGCGCCGGCGCCGGAGTTGGCGCTGCGGTGGCCGAGCACGACGTAGAGCAGGAACAGGGCCGCGTTGCCGAAGGCGAACGCGAAGGCCAACGGCTCCCCGGCCAGGCGGATGTCGGTGAGGACGGCCACACCACCCACGGCGAGCAGCAGGGCGCACAGGTTCCGGGGCGTCCGGATCCCGGCCGCCGCCAGGGCCACCGTGCCGAGGAACTCGATCGCGCCGACGGTGGACAGCGGCAGGCCGTCCAGGGCCAGGTAGAAGAGCGAGTTCATGCCCGCGAGCGTCAGGCCCAGGGCCACCAGCAGGCCGCGCTCCCTGCGGTCGGCCCGCCGCAGCACACGCCACGGCCGGCACCACACCGCGAACACGGCGGCGGCGCTGACGATCCGCAGCCACGCGACGCCGAGCGCGTTGACGTGGGCGAAGAGCAGCACGGCGAACGCCGGACCGAGGTAGTGGAACACGGCGCTGACCACGAAGTACGAGACGGGAGGGGGGCGCATCTGGCTATTCTTGAAAGCGCGTTGCCGCGATGGAATGGCAACCTGAAGGTGGGAGAAGCCAGATGCCTCAGGATTCGAAGCAGAACGACCTCGCCGCCTACAGCGCGCCGAACGGGCCGCTCGACGACGTCAACGTGCGCCTCCTCACCGAACTGCACGCGAACCCGCGCGTCACCATGTCGGCCCTCGCCCGCCGCGTCGGGATGTCCGCGCCCGCGGTCACCGAACGGGTGCAGCGGATGGAACGGGCCGGGGTCATCACCGGCTACCAGCTGAACGTCGCCCCTGAGGCCCTCGGCCTGCCGGTGGCGGCGTTCACCCGGATCCGGCCCACGCCGGGACAGCTCCCGCGGGTCGCCAAGCTGGCCGCCGAACTGCCGCAGGTCAGCGAGTGCCACCGGATCACCGGCGAGGACTGCTTCCTGGTCAAGATCCACGCGCCGACCGTGGCCGACCTCGAAACGATCCTCGACCGCTTCGCCCCGCACGGCCAGACCACCACCTCGATCGTGGTCTCCACCCCCGTCCCGCCCCGGCCCCTCCCGGTGCCGACCCAGGCGCCCTATCCACCCCACCCACCCCATCCGCCGCGCCCGTCCGGCCCGCCTCGGCCGTCAGCCGGTCCGTCGGAGGAAGGGAAGCCGCCGCCGGAGGAACGGAAGCCGCCTCAGGATCAGGCGTCCTGAGGGGAGTCCCGGCGCGCTGTCGCGTTCTCCTGCGCGGCCAGCAACTCGTCGGCGTGCTCGGTCGTCCAGCGGCCGAGGGCCCGCAGCGGGCCGTCGACCAGGCTCTGGCCCAGGGCGGTCAGGGCGTACTCGACGCGCGGCGGCGCCTCGGCGTGCGCGTGGCGGTCGACCAGGCCGTTGGCGAGCAGGCGGCGCAGGGCGTCGGTGAGCGCCTTGTCGCTGATCCCGCCGATCGCGGCGCGGAGCTCGCGGCGGCGGCGCGGTCCGCCGTCGAGGGCCGCCAGGACGACCGGATCCCAGATGTGGACGAAGAGGTCGGTGGCGGCCCGCAGCCGGCAGTCGGCGACCCACTCGTGCATGGGGCCAGCATCGCACGCCCGGCACGCACCGATCGGTGCGTATCGACCTCCCTACCGTGGCTGACCACGCGATCCGCTGGGGATGCGAGGAGGGAGACGGCGATGCGCATCGGGATCCTGGGCACGGGGGCGCTGGCGGCGGCGCTGGGCGAGGGCTGGGTTCGGGCGGGACACGCGGTGGTGATCGGCGGGCGGTCGCCCGCCAGGGCGGAGCGGCTCGCCGACCGGCTGGGCGGCGGGGCGCGCGCCGTCCCGCCGCGGGAGGCGGTCGTCGGGCGCGACGCGGTGCTGCTCGCCGTGCCGTGGGACGCGGCCGAGGACATGCTCCGCCTCGCCGGCGCGTCCGACGGCTCGCTGGCGGGGACGCCGCTGATCGATCCGACGAACGCCGTGGCGCACGGAGTCGGCGTGCTGCTCACCGAGGACGGCGAGCCGATGGCCCGGCGGATCGCCGGCCTGGCTCCGGGAGCGCACGTCGTGAAGGCGTTCCACCTCTTTCCCGCCGCCCAGTGGACGGGGACGGGGGCGGGCCCGGGGACCGCGAACGTCTCCCTCGTGACGGTGGCCATGTGCGGCGACGAGCCGGCGGCGCTCGACGTCGTGAGCGAGCTGGTGCGCGACGTCGGCGGGACGCCGGCCGTCCTGGGGGCGCTGGACCGGGTCCGTCAGCTGGAGGAGGTGGCGGGCTTCGTCATCGGGCTGGTCTTCGCGGGGTGCGACCCCGGCTCCGCCGTGCCCCGGGCCGCCTCGTCGGCTACCCGGCCCGGCGGGCCGGGCGAGCCCCGCGCGGCACGGTGAGGGCGACGAGGACGGCGGCGACCAGGAGCGCGGCGCTGAGGGTCAGGCCGAGCGCGTAGCCGTCGTTCAACGCCTCGGGCGTGGTCGCCTCGCCGGTGCGGTGGTGCGCCGCGGTGCCGAGGGCGGCCAGCCCGAGCGAGGCGCCGATCTGGCGGGAGCTGTTGAGCAGGCCCGCCGCGGTGCCGGTCTCGTGGGCCGCGACGCCGGCGGTGGCGACGGAGACGACGGGCCCGAGGCAGAGCCCGAAGCCGACGCTGGCGACGAGCGAGGGCCCCAGGACGTCGGTGGCGAAGGCGCCGTCCGGGCTGATCAGGCCGAACCAGGCGAACCCGGTGGCGGTCAGCAGCCCGCCGACGGTCATCAGCGTCCGCGGCGCGAGACGGTAGCCGAGCCTGATGGCGAGCACGGAGCCGGCGACCACGCCGAGCGCGAACGGCAGGAACTGGATGCCGGTCGCCGCGGGCCCGGCGCCGAGCACCCGTTGCACGTAGAGCGACACGAAGTAGAAGGCCGAGGCCATGGCCCCGCCGACCAGCAGGTTGTAGGCGTTCGCGGCGGCGACCGAACGGTGGGCGAAGAGGCCGAGCCGGACGAGCGGATCGCGGGCGGTGGTCCGCTCGACGTGGAGGAAGGCGGCCAGCAGCGCGACGGCGACCGCCAGGGTGGTCACCGTGACCGGCGAGGTCCACGCGTACCGGTCGGTGCGGACCACGCCGAACACCAGCAGGGTCATGCCCGCCGTGGCCAGGCCGGCGCCGAGGACGTCCGGCCGGCTGTCGCGGGCCGGCGGCGGTCCCGCGGCGACGCCGCGCCAGGTCAGGGCCAGCGCGCAGGCGGCCATCGGCACGTTCACGAACATCACCCAGCGCCAGCTGGCGTACTCGGTGAGCAGGCCGCCGATCAGCACCCCCAGCGCGCCGCCGGCGGCGTTCATCGCGCTCCACACGCCGAAGGCCCGGACGCGGGCCCGGCCCTCGGGGAACGTCGCGGTCAGCAGCGCCAGCGCGGACGGAGCCAGCGCGGCGGCGCCGATGCCCTGGGCGACGCGGGCGGCCACCAGCTGTCCCGGCTCCTGCGCCAGGCCGCCGAGGAGCGAGGCGAGCCCGAACAGTGCGAGCCCGAGGAGCAGGACCCGCCTGCGGCCGTACCGGTCGGCGGCCTTGCCGCCCAGCAGGAGCAGCCCGCCGAAGGTGAGGGCGTAGGCGTGGATCACCCAGGTCAGGTCCACGTCGCTGAAGCCGAGGCCGACGGCGATCCGCGGAAGTCCCACGTTCACGACCGACAGGTCCAGGGACACCATGAACTGCACCACGGCCACCGCGGCGAGGGTGAGCCCGGGCTGGACGGCCGTGCTGGTGGCCGAGCCGGTGGAGGTGCTGGTGGAGGTGCTGGTGGGCGACTTTGGGAACATGTTCCGAAAGTACCTCCGACGGCGGACCCCTGTCCAGCGCGAATCGGCGGGGGCGGCATGATGGGGCCGTGCCCCGAAGCAACGCACCGCACGGCCGCACCGGCCGGCCACCGGTGACCTCCCGCGCCCGGATCCTGGCGGCGGCCCGGCAGATCATCGAGCGGGACGGCTGGGAGAAGCTGACCGTGCGCCGGCTGGCCGGGGAGCTCGGTATCGGGACGACGACCCTGTACCACCACGTTCGGGACCGGGAGGACCTGCTGGTCCAACTGCTCAACGAACACCTGGACCAGACCCTGCGGCCCGACCTCCCGGGCGAGCCGCGGGACCGCATCGTCGCGGCGGCCACCGCGATCCACGACTCCCTCGCCGCCTGGCCGTCGGCCGCCGAGATCCTCACCGTCGACGGCTTCCTCGGCCGCCTCGGCGAACCGGCGCTGCGCGTGGTCGAGACCATCGTGGCCGGGGCGGTCGACGCGGGATGCACGCCCACGCAGGCCGCGAACGTGTTCCGCAGCACCTGGTACTACACCGTCGGCGAGATCCTGGTCCGGGCCCACTCCGCCCACTCCACCCACCGGCGGGCCGGCGACGAGCGACCCGCCGACCGCGACGCCTTCTTCGGCGCCGTCGACATGTCCGGGATGCCGAGCCTCGCCGCCATCGGCGACGAGTGGCCGGCACTGGCCGCGCGGGACACCTACGTCCCGGGGCTGCGGGCCTTCGTGGACGGCCTGCTCGCCCAGGCCGTGGCTGGGGCAGAATCGGGCGCATGACCCGTCTCGTACTCGCCACCCGGAACGCCCACAAGATCGCCGAGCTGCGCGCCATCCTCGCCGAGTCCCCGTCCGTCGGACCCGACGTGGAACTGGTCGGCGCCGACGCGGTGCCGGACGCGCCGGAGGTCGCCGAGACCGGGGTCACCTTCGCGGCCAACGCGCTGCTCAAGGCGCACGCCCTCGCGCGGGCCAGCGGGCTGCCGGCGATCGCCGACGACTCCGGGCTGTGCGTCGACGTGCTCGGCGGCGCGCCCGGCATCTTCTCGGCCCGGTGGGCCGGCAAGCACGGGGACGACCGGGCCAACCTGGAACTGCTGCTGGCCCAGCTCGCCGACGTGCCCGACGAGCACCGCGGCGCGCACTTCGCGTGCGCCGCGGCGCTCGCGCTGCCCGACGGCACGGAACGGGTGACCGAGGGCCGGCTGCGCGGCACCCTGCGCCGCGCCCCGTCCGGCGCCGGCGGCTTCGGCTACGACCCGGTCCTCCAGCCGGACGGGGACACGCGCACCTGCGCCGAGCTCACTCCGGAGGAGAAGAACGCCATCAGCCACCGCGGCCAGGCGTTCCGCGCCCTGGCCCCGGTGGTCGGCGAACTGATCGGTGATCAGTGATCAGTGACCGGCGGTCCGGCACCTGAGCGCGGTGTCGGCCGCGTCTCAGAGGGTCTCGATGCGGCAGCGCGTGCCGTTCAGGGCGTCGTAGCCGCGCGCGATGCGGGCGTCGCTCGTGACGAACGGCACGGTGAGCGTTTCGGCGAGGGCCACGTAGGAGGCGTCGTAGACCGACAGGTTCGACGCCAGGCGAACCATGCGGGGCCACAGGGGGACCACGTCGTGGCGCACCAGCGGGAGCTCCCGGTAGATCTCCATGGCCTTGTCCCGGTCGCGCGCGGAGAGCTGGGCCGGAGTGCCCGCTCCGCTCCGGCGGGCCATTCCGACCAGGGCGGACAGGATCTCCGTGTCCAGGAGATTCGGCGCCGCCAGGCCGTCCTCGCGGTCGAACCGGTCGCGGACCGCCTTTCCCCGGTGTCCGGTGTCGGTGAGGGCATGCACGAGCGCGGAGCAGTCGACGACGATCACCGGCGCTCGCGGCCCGCCGCGATGAGGGAGCTCACGTCCACGTCGCTGAGATCCGCGCTGGCGGTGTCCCGCATGCGGGCGACGCTCTCCTGCAGCGTGGGGGTGGTGGCGTCCCGGGCGACCAGATCGCGCAGGTACGCCTGCAGCGACTGGCCCGACCGGGCGGCCTTGGCCTTGAGCGCGGCGAGTGTGTCCTCGGGAACGTCCCGGATGGTGATCGCGGTCATGCCATCATTATGCCAGCAAGAGCTGCACTGTGACTGCGCATGGTGCGCCCCGTCTCATCCCGTGCCGGTGAGCCGGGCCGAGACGACGACGTTCGCGGAGTAGCCGCCCGTCTCGTGGTCGTAGTCGCCGCCGCAGGTGATCAGGCGGAGTTCGGCGGCGCCGTCCTCGTGCGGCCCGTAGACCCGGTGCGCGTCGAAGTCGGCGTGCTCCACCACCTCCGTGTCGCTGACCGTGAACTCCGCGGTGGAGCCGTCCTCCCTGGTGATCCGCGCCCGGGTGCCGGGTTCGACGCTGCCGAGGTCGTGGAACACGGCCGGATCGGTCGCGGTGTCGAGGTGGCCGACCAGCACTGCCGCGCCCGCCGCGCCCGGCGTCGGGCCCGCCGCGTACCAGCCCACCGCATCCGGCGTGTCCAGCGGCGGCGGCGCGACGCCGCCCGCCGCGTCGAGGCCGCGCGGCACGATGGCGGCGCGCACGCCGATCGCGTCGATCTCCAGCAGCGTCGGGGCCGGGTCGCCGGACAGCGGCGCGGCCCGGGCCACGGCGGGGGCGCCCTCGGCGGTCGTCCCCGTTCCGGCCCCGCCGAACGGCCCGCCGTCCGTGAGCCGGCAGCCCCACGTCCACAGCACGAACAGCAGCAGCGTCCAGACCGCGCAGGACGCCAGGCGGCCTGATCTCACTCCCCGCTCCGGGTGCGGCGCCTGGCGGCCACCGCCGTGCCCGAGAGCAGCGTGCCGGCGAGCACCGCCAGGCCGGCCGGGCCGATCGTCAGGCTCGCGCCGCCACCGCCCTGTCCGGTGGCCGTGCCGCCGCCGCCCGCCTGCACGGGGGCGGTGGGGGAGGCGGGCTGTGGGCTCGGCTCGGCCGGGGTCGCGGGTCGGGTCGCGTCGGCGGCACCGGTCGCGCCACCCGGGTCCGCGGCTCCCGCGGTGGCGTCGGAGACGACCAACTCGCCGGTGACGGTGGCCTCGTGGCCGTCGCAGGACACCTCGACCGGATGGCTGCCGGGCTCCGCCGTCGAGCTCACCAGCGTCTCGCCGACCAGGACGCCGGCCTCGGTCGGATCGGGCGCCAGCGGCGCGTCGGCGACGAACGCCGCGGACCGCGCGTTGCCGAAGTCGCCCGCGCAGCCCGTGACCCGCAGCTCGACCTCCTCGCCGCGGCTCGGATCCGCCGGCACCACCGTCACGGCACCCACACCGCCGCCCGGGTCCGCCGCGAACGCCGTGCCCGTGACGGCCGTGGCCGCGAACGCCGTGCCCGTGACGGCCGTGGCCGCGAACGCCGTGCCCGTGACCGCCGCGCCCACCAACGCCGCGCCCACGCGCGCCACCCGCGCGGCGCCGCACAGCGGCCTCGCTCTGCCCAGGCTGACCATCTCGCACGACCTCCGGCTCGGTACTCCGAAGGTCGCCGCCGAGGCCGCGCCGCGCACCCGCAGCGCGGCCGTACGGGTGGCGTGCCCGGGCGTCAGATCAGCTCGATGAGGTCCTCGATGGAGTCCGCCACCGCCATCGGCCGGAACGGGTACCGGTCGATCTCCTCGCGCCTGGTCACCCCGGTCAGCACCAGGAACGTCTCCATGCCGGCCTCCAGCCCTGCCAGCACGTCGGTGTCCATCCGGTCGCCGATCATCGCGCTGGTCTCCGAATGCGCGCCGATGAGGTTCAGTCCGGTCCGCATCATCAGCGGGTTCGGCTTGCCCACGAAGTACGGCTCGCGGCCCGTGGCCTTCGTGATCAGCGCCGCCACCGAACCGGTCGCGGGCAGCGCGCCCTCGATCGAGGGGCCGGTGTTGTCCGGGTTGGTGGCGATGAACCGGGCGCCGTCGTTGATCAGCCGGATCGCCCTGGTCAGCGACTCGAAGCTGTACGTCCGGGTCTCGCCGAGCACCACGTAGTCCGGCGACATGTCGCTGAGCACGTACCCGACGTCGTGCAGCGCCGTGGTCAGCCCGGCCTCGCCGATGACGTAGGCCGAGCCGCCGGGGCGCTGGTCGTCGAGGAACCGCGCGGTGGCGAGCGCCGAGGTCCAGATCGACTCGACCGGCACCTCGAGGCCCATCCTGGCCAGCCGGGCGCGCAGGTCGCGCGGCGTGTAGATCGAGTTGTTCGTCAGCACCAGGAACGGCCGGCCCGACTCCTTCAGCCGCGTCACGAAGCGCTCGGCGCCCGGCACGGGCACGCCCTCGTGGATGAGGACGCCGTCCATGTCGGTCAGCCAGGACTCGATCGGTTTCCGCTCAGACATCGCCTGCACCCCCGTCCCTCAGAGGTCCAGGTCTTTGATCAGCTTGGCCACGTGCCCGGTGGCCCTGACGTTGTACATCGCCCGGGCCACCCGGCCCTCCTCGTCCACGACGACCGTGGAGCGGATGACGCCGGTGACGGTCCTGCCGTACATCTGCTTCTCGCCGTACGCGCCGTAGGCCGCCACGACCGTCTTCTCCGGGTCGCCGACCAGCGTGACCCGCAACGACTCCTGGTCGCGGAACTTCGCCAGCTTCTCCGGGCTGTCGGGGGACACGCCGATCACGTCGTACCCGGCGGTGGCGAGCAGTTCCAGGTTGTCCGTGAAGTCGCACGCCTGCTTGGTGCAGCCTGGCGTGAGGGCGGCGGGATAGAAGTAGACGATGACCTTGCGCCCCCGGTGGTCGGCGAGGGAGACCTGCTTCCCGTCGGCATCGGGCAGGGTGAAGGCGGGGGCTTCGTCGCCGGGCTCCAGACGCGCGCTCATCGTGTCGTGCTCCTCGGGGGGTGGCGGTCGGGTGTGGTCGTCAGGGACGGTGGATCGCCACCAGCCTAATCGGGGGAGGCGACGGGCAACGCGGCGGAGGAGCTGACACACTGTGGGGGAACCAGGAACAGCGACGGAGGCGTGAGCGGTGGCGGAAGCAGCCAGGACCCCTGCGGAGATCGAGGCGCGGATCGCCAGGCGGCGGCGGGACCTCGCCGCGACCCTGGACGAGATCGCCGTCCGGGTGCACCCCCGGACGATCGTCGGCGACGCCAAGGCCCGCGCCGCGGAGACCGTGGACCGCACCGCGGGCCGGGCGTTCACCGCCGTGGGCCGCGGGGTCGAGGGCGTGCGCGGCACGTTCGTCTCGCCCGAGGGCGCGCCGCGGCTCGAACGGCTCGTGCCCGTCGCGCTGCTGGCCGTCGCGGTCACCGGCCTGCTCGTCCTCTCCTCCCGCCGGCGCCGCGACTAGGTCCGGTCCGGTGTCGGTCCGGTGTCGGGCGGGCGTCGGGCGGCGGATCCCGCCGCCCCGCGCGGACCCGGCGGGCCGCGCCTGATATACGGTCGTTCCGTGAGCGCTCAATCCACCCCCGGCCCCACCGCCGGCCCCAGCCACGACAAGCTGCCCATCCGGATGTTGCACGACCGGGTGCTGGTGCGGGCCGACAACGGCGAGGGCGAGCGTCGCTCGTCCGGCGGCATCGTCATCCCGGCGACGGCCCAGGTCGGTCGGCGCCTCGACTGGGCCGAGGTGGTGGCCGTCGGCCAGAACGTGCGCACCGTCGAGGCCGGGGACCGGGTGCTGTACGACCCGGAGGACCGCGCCGAGGTCGAGGTGCGCGGGGTGTCCTACGTGCTGATGCGGGAGCGCGACCTGCACGCGGTGGCCGCCGAACGGCTCCAGGGCACCGACGACTCGACCGGCCTGTACCTCTAGCCTTCCCGGCTCACGAACCCCGTCCTCGTCAGGCCGCGTCCTCGGGCGCCCGGGGAGGGCCAGCGAGGGCGGCCCCGGCCGGCCGTCTCGTCAGCCGCTGGGCCGGGAGGGGGCGTTGGCGTCCTCGATGATCGCGTTCAGGGGGAACGGCTCCGCCGTGTACGGCGGCGACGGCAGGCCGGTGGCGCCGCCACCTCCTGCCGACTCCGGCGGCCGTCCCGGCGCCCGCTCCGGCAGCCGCGGTTCCGCCGGGCCCGCCGAACCCGTGGGGGACGCGGAGCCCGTGGCGGACGCGGCGGGAGTCGAGGGCGCGGGGATCCCGGCCGCGGCCGGCGAGGGCGCCTCGTCCGTGGGCTGCGGGGCCGTGGGTTCCGGGGCGGTGGGCGACGGCGTCGTGGGAGCCGGCGAGGCCGGCGGGGGAGAGGCCGGGGTCGTGGGCTCGCCCGAGGGCTCGGGCGGCTCGGGGCTGATGTCGGGCTCCGGTTCGGTCAGCACGAACTCCGTCGGCGGCGCGCCGGCCATCGCGTCCGCCGTGTACTGCCCCCAGACCATCGCGGGGAAGCCGCCGCCGTTGATCCGTTCCAGACCCGCCACCCCGTACAGCGGCCGGTGCACGCCGGTGACCGGGTCCTGTCCGAAGACCGCGACCACGGTGGACAGTTCCGGGGTGTAGCCGGCGAACCAGGCGGCCCGGTCCTCCTCGGCGGTGCCGGTCTTCCCGGCCGCCGGGCGGCCCGCCGAGAGCGCGGCCATGCCGGTGCCCTGGTCCACCACGCCGCGCAGCACCGCCGTGGTGGCGTCGGCCGCCTCCCGGGACAGCACCCGCTCGGTGTCGTCCGACGGCAGCGGCAGCTTCTCGCCGTCGCGGGTGATCCGCTCGACCAGCACCGCCGGATGCCGGACGCCGTGATCGGCCAGCGTCGCGTAGGCCTGGGCCAAATCCAGCGGGCTCGGCGTGGCGGTGCCGAGCGCGATCGAGCCGTGCGCGCCGTCCAGGCCCGGGGTGTCGGCCGGGATGCCCAGCGCCACCGCCACCTCCCGCACCCGCTCGGTGCCGACGTCCGCGCCGACCTGGGCGAACACCGCGTTGATCGACAGGTCCATGGCCTCGGCGACGGTGACCTCGCCGTAGTCCTTCTCGCCCTCGTTCTCCGGCGACCAGCCCGTGCCCTCGCCGTCGGTGCCGACCACCTCGCGGCCGCTGTCGCCGTTGTACTTCGTGTCCGGGCCGATCAGCTCGCCGTCGCCGGTGCGCGCGGCGTGCTCCAGGGCCGCGGCGTAGACGAACGGCTTGAAGGTGGAGGCCGCCTGGTAGTCGCGCCGGGTGGCGTTGTTGAGGAACATCTCCGTGAAGTCCCGGCCGCCGTACAGCGCCACCACCCGTCCGGTCCCGACCTCCACGGAGGCGGCGCCGGCCCGGGCGTAGACGTCCTCGGGGCGCAGCTCCGGGTCGAGCGCGGACATCAGCTGCTCCCGCATCGCGTCGCTCAGCGCCTGCTGCCGGTCCGGGTCGAACGTCGTGGTGATCTTCAGACCGCCCTCGGCCAGCGCCGCCTCGTCGACGACGCCGGCCTCCAGCAGGTAGTCCTGGGCCGCCTCGACGAGGTAGCCGGTCTGCCCGGACAGGTCGTTGGCGGGCCGGACGGGGAGCGGCTCGGGGAAGCGCATGGTGTCCCTGCGCTCCTCGGCCAGCCAGCCCTCGGTGACCATGCCGTCCAGCACGTAGTTCCAGCGGGACATCGCGGCGCCGCGCTCGTCGGGGTTGGCACGCACGTCGTAGGCGCTCGGGGCGGCCAGCAGGGCGGCCAGGTAGGCGCCCTCGGCGACGGTCAGCTGGTGCGTGTCCTTGCCGTAGTACGCCTGGGCCGCTGCCTGGATGCCGTAGGCGTTGCGGCCGAAGTAGCTGGTGTTGAGGTAGCCGGCGAGGATCTCGTCCTTGCTCACCTCGCGACCCAGCTTCACGGCGATGAACAGCTCGTTGAGCTTGCGGGTGAGGGTCTGCTCCTGGTCGAGGTAGTAGTTCTTGACGTACTGCTGGGTGATGGTGGATCCGGACTGCCGGCCCTCGCCGTGCAGCATGTTCCAGCCGGCGCGGACCATCGCGGCGATGTCCACCGCGGAGGAGCTGTAGAAGTCCCGGTCCTCGGCGGCCAGCACGGCGTGGCGCACCGCCGCCGGCACCTGGTCGAGATCGATGATCTCCCGGTTCACCTCGCCGACCCGGGCCAGTTGGGAGCCGTCGGCGTACAGGTAGACGTTGTTCTGTGCGACGGCGGCGGCCTTGGGCTCGGGGATGTCGACCAGCAGGTAGCCGGCCAGCAGCGCCACGAACGACGCCGTGACCGCCACCAGCGACGCGGCCAGCAGCATCCGCCAGGTGGGCAGCAGGCGGCGCAGCCCGGTGCGGCGGACGGCGGGCCGCCCGGCGCTCTTCGACGGCCAGCCGGGCCAGCGGCCGCCGCCGGTCGGAGGGCCCGGCACCGGGTCGGGTTCGGCGGGAGTGCCGGGTGTGCCGGACGTGCCGGGAGGGGGAGTCTCGGTCATGGGTCTCCGGGTTCGTCCGCGCGGTGGTCCGTCCCCAACGACACGACCTTGCCGGACGGCCGGCGGCCGGCCCGCGCCGGCCACACCGTCGACGCCCGCCAGTCCCCCGAACGGCCGCGGTGCGGGCGGCGCCGACCGGTCCCGGGCCGGGTCGGGCAGAATCGGTCGGGACCGGGCTGAGCCGGGACGGACCGGCGTACCGGGTGGCGTGGGGATGGAGCGGATGGAACGGACGGCACCCAAGGCACCTCAGACGACACCACCGGACGAGCCGCGACGGGCCGCGCCCGCCGGCGGCGTGCCCGGGGGCGTGTTCAACGAGAGCGACGCCGCGAAACAGCGCGGGCTGCGCCGGATGAAGGCCGTCGCCACCGGCCTGCTGGCGGCGGTCACCGTCGGCTACGCGCTGGCCACGTGGGCCGAGCACAGCGGCGCCGGGGCCTGGGCCGGCTATCTGGCGGCGGCGTTCGAGGCCGGCATGGTCGGCGCGCTCGCCGACTGGTTCGCCGTCACCGCGCTCTTCCGGCACCCGCTGGGCCTGCCGATCCCGCACACCGCGATCATCCCCACCAAGAAGGACCAGCTGGGCCAGTCCCTGGGCGACTTCGTGGGCGAGAACTTCCTGGCCGCCCCGGTGGTCAGGGAGAAGCTGCGGTCCGCCGCGCTCGCCCGCCGGCTCGGCGGCTGGCTGAGCCGCCCGGAGAACGCCGACCGGGTCACCCAGGAGCTGGCCACGGCCGTGCGCGGCGGTCTCGCGGTGCTCCGCGACGCCGACGTGCAGGCGGTGATGGGCGAGGCGATCACCCGCAGGGCGCTCGCCCAGGAGGTCTCCCCGGGGCTCGGCCGGCTGCTGGAGAAGACGGTGGCCGACGACGGGCACCGGCGGCTGGTCGAGCTGCTCCTGGCGCACGCCCACGGATGGCTGACGCAGCACCGCGAGTCGGTGCTGGAGGCCATCGAGGGCGGCGCGCCCGGCTGGACCCCGCGCTTCGTGGACCGCCGGGTCGGCGACCGCGTCTACCGCGAGCTGCTGCGCTTCGTCACCGAGATGCGCGACGCGCCGGGCCATCCGGCGCGCGCCGCGCTGGACCGGCTGCTCGCCGACTTCGCGCGGCGGCTGCAGCACGATCCGGAGACGCGGGCCCGGGTGGAGAACGCGAAGGCCGAACTGCTCGGCCGTCCGGAGGTGCAGGAACTGATCGCCTCCACCTGGTCCAGCGTTCGCGCGATGATCCTCGCCGCGGCCGAGGACGACCGCAGCGCGCTGCGGCTGCGGGCCCGCGCCTCGCTGCTGACCCTCGGCGGCCGGCTGGTCTCCGACGACCGGCTGAGCGCGAAGCTGGACGGCTGGGTGACCGACGCCACGATCCACGTCGTGTCCGGCTACCGCGCCCAGATCACCTCGCTGATCACCGACACGGTCGCCGCCTGGGACGCCCCCACCACCTCCCGCAAGATCGAGCTCCACATCGGCCGGGACCTGCAGTTCATCCGGCTCAACGGCACCGTCATCGGCGCCCTCGCCGGCCTGGCCATCCACACGGTGACCCGGATCCTGGGCGGTTGACGGGCACGGGAGCGAGTGACCGAAAGCGGGCACCGCCGGCGGTAGCGCGTGCCTGGCGTCCGACGCCGCCCGGTAGAGTGAGCTGGTCGGGTCCGTACCCCAGCTGGCCAGAGGGCGCCGGTTTAGGTCCGGTGTGTCGTGGGTTCGAATCCCACCGGACCCACCTCTCACTCCTCTCCCCGCCCCGTCCCAAGTTCCCGTCCCGAGTTCCCGTCCCGCTCAGGTTCCGGTCGTCGTGGCGATGACGTCGAGGGCGGCGGTGAGCGCGGGGCCGGCGAGCTTCCGGTGCCGGGCGACCTGCTCCGCCGGGTAGCCGCGGGGGTACACCTCGACCAGCATGATCAGGTACAGGTAGCAGTTGTAGAGCGCCATCCGCAGCCGGGCGGCCTCGTCGAAGTCGGCGCGGCCGCCGGCGGACCGGTAGCCGGCCAGCAGTTCGGCGTCGTCGTCAGACCCGCCGAAGAGGTTGAGCGAGGTCAACTCGGCCAGCGGGTCGCCCCAGAACATCCGCTCGCCGTCGATCAGCGCGCTGATCCGGTCCGCGTGGAGCAGGATGTTGCCCGGCCAGAGATCGAAGTGCACCAGTACCGGCTCGCGCACCTCGTCCAGTGCCGGCGCGGCGGCCCCGACCAGCGCCGCCACCCGCTCCGGCGGCTCGGGCAGCCACGCGTCGAAGCGCCGGGCGTCGGCCAGCACCGTGTCCAGCATCGCGAGGAACGCGCCCCGCCAGCCGCCCCGCCCGCCGTCCGGCGGGGGCAGCGCCGGATAGCCGAAGCGCGGCCCGGTGACCTGGTGCAGGCGGCCGACGAGGCCCCCGAGGTCGCGGCGCAGCCGTCCCTGCTCGGCCGGCGTCAGCTGGTCCCACGTGGTGCCCGGGCATTCGGTCATCACCAGGAAGTCGCCGTCCGGATCGGCGTGCACCAGTTCGGGCACCGGCACGCCGACGTCACGGGCCGCCGCGTAGAACACGGCCTCGCCGTGCAGCAGCCCGTGTTCGTAGCTCATGGCGGGGGTGCCGCGCTCGGGTGGCAGCTTGAGCAGCAGCGCCGTGCCGTCGTCGAGCCCCGCGCGGTAGATCGTGTTGTACGTGCCGCCCGGCAGCGGTTCGTAGCCGCGTATCCGCGCCGGGTCGGCCCCCGCGGTGGCCAGCAGGGCGTCCAGGGCGGCCCTGGCCAGGGAGCGTTTGCCGGAAAGCTTCTCGGAAAGCTTGTCGGATTCGGTAGTCACCCGAGCATTCTGCGCCCTCCGGCGCGGCGGCCGACCTCGTGCCGAGGACCGGAGCCGCGCGGCGAACCGGGGTCGTGCGGGGATAGCGTGTACGCGTACACGCCCTCCTTCTTCGATGCCTCGGAGGATCGACCATGGCAACCACCCGCATCGCGACCACCAACTGGGAAGGCCCTCTCATGCAGGGCGCGGGCACCGTCGAGCTGAACTCGTCCGGGGTCGGGAAGTTCGACGTGACCTGGGCCTCCCGGGCGGAGGACCCGGGCGGGCGGACCAGCCCCGAGGAGCTGATCGCCGCCGCGCACTCGTCCTGCTTCTCGATGGCGCTCTCGCACGGTCTCGCCGGCGCCGGCACCCCGCCGGAGTCGGTGCAGACCCAGGCCTCCGTCACCTTCCAGCCGGGTGAGGGCATCACCGGCATCGTGCTGAGCGTGAAGGCGCGGGTGCCGGGCATCTCGGCCGAGGACTTCCAGGCGGCGGCCACCACCGCCAAGGAGAACTGCCCGGTCAGCAAGGCGCTGGCCGGTGCGCCGATCACCCTGGAGGCCGAGCTGCTCTCCTGAGCCTCAGCCACCGGGCCCGCGGCCCTGGCGCCCCGCGAGTCGGGCGCCGGGGCCGCGTCGCGTTCCGTGGTCGCCGGGAGCCGTGAGCCGGGCGGTGGCGCGTCGCGCCTCGGGTTGATACTTTTGCTTTCAAAGCAAATCTATCGGGAGTGGAGGCACGGGCATGGACGGCAACCAACCGATCATCGACGAGTTCCGGGCGAACGGCGGCAGGGTGGGCGGTCCCTTCGAGGGCGCGTCGCTGCTGCTGCTGACCACCAGGGGGAGGAACTCGGGGTGGCCCCACACCACCCCGGCCGTCCATCTCCGCGACGGCGCGCGCTATCTGGTCTTCGCCACCAACGCGGGCGCGTCGCACCACCCGGACTGGTACCACAACCTGCTCGCCCACCCTCAGGTGACGTTCGAGATCGGCGCCTCGGGAGCCGCGGAGGGGCTGCGTACCTACGCGGCCCGGGCCGTCCCGCTGGCCGGGGAGGAGCGCGACCACTGGTACGGGGTGCAGGAGCGCGCCGTGCCGCGGTTCCGTGCCTACCGGGAGGCCACGTCGCGGGTGATCCCGGTGGTCGCCCTGCACCCGATCGACCTGGCGGGCGACCCGGCCCTCGCTCGGGCGGGCGGCGCGCACCTGCTGGCCGCGCACGCGCAGCTGCGCGACCAACTCGCCGAGGTGCGCGCCGTCCTGGACGGCCCCGGCCCCGACGGGGTGCCGGAGACCCGCGCGACGCTGGGGGAGCAGCTCCGGCAGCACTGCCTGGCCTACTGCCACGGGCTGCGGATGCACCACATCTCGGAGAACGGTGCGTTCACGGCCCTGGAGGACGCCTTCCCCCACCTGGCGCAGGTCATCGGCCGGCTGCGCGAGGAGCACCGCGCGGTGGAGGAGTCGCTGACCGAGCTCGCCGCGCTGCTCGACCAGGGGCCCAACGCGGCGCGCGAGCGGCTGCGCGCGCAGCTGGAACGCACCGTCGCGGGCCTGGAGGAGCACTTCGCCCGGGAGGAGGCCGAACTGCTCCCCGCGCTGGTCATGTCCCGCCCGGGGTGAGCCGCTCCGGTACCGTGGACAGCTCGGAGGGCGCGAGCGATGTCAACGGAACCGGGCACGACGGGGCGGCTGAGCACGGAGCAGGCGGTCCGGGCGATGCTGCTGACGCTGCCCCGACTGGTCGGCCGGATCAAGCGCACCCCGGTGCCCGAGCCGCTGCGGTCCGCCAACCTGGCGCCCCGACACATGTCGTTGCTGCTGCACCTGATGTTCGACGGGCCCACTCCGGTGAAGGACCTCGCGGCGCGGCTGGAGGTCGCGCCGACCACGGTCAGCCTGATGGTCAGCGACCTGGGTCGGCACGGTGTGGTCGAGCGTCGCGCCGACCCGAAGGACCGCCGCCGCACCATCGTGACGCTGACCGAGGACCCGGCGACCCGCGTCGCCGTGGACGCCTGGCTGGCGCACGGCGCCCGCGCCTGGCAGAAGGTCTTCGACGGGCTCAGCCCGACGGAGCGCGCGACGTTCGTGCGCGCCATCCAGCTGTACGAGGCCGAGGTCGCCGGCCAGGACGACCCCGAGCCGACCGAGCCGACCGCGGCGGACCGGGCCTAGAACGCCAGGGTCAGCAGCGTGGGCGCGGCCCGCTCGTTGAGCGCCTCGGCGGTGCGGCGCAGCCGGTGCGCCTCGGACACCGGCAGCGACAGGGCGAGGCAGCCGACGGCCGCGCCCGCGGTGAGCGGCACGGCGGCGCAGAGCGTGCCCACCGCGTACTCCTGGAGGTCCAGCACCGGCATCGTGGCCGGCTGCCGGTCCAGCGCGCTGAGCAGCACCCGGCGGTCGGTGATGGTGCGGGAGGTCAGCCGGGCCGCCTTGTGGCGCGAGAGGTGGTCCTGCCGGCCCTCGTGGTCGAGCTGGGCGAGCAGGCACTTGCCGATCGCGGTGGCGTGGGCGGAGGCGCGGAAGTCCACCCACTCGTGGACCGAGGGCATCTCGGTGGTGGCCGAGACCCGCTCCACCCTCAGCTCGCCCTCCAGATAGCGCGCCAGGTAGACCGGGGCGCCGAGTATCTCCCGCAGGCCGTCCAGGGCGCGCTGTATCCGGCCCTGCCGGAACCGCTCCCGGTGCCGCTCGCCGCCGGCGCCGAGCAGCATCAGCGCCTCGCCGGCGACGTGCGCGCCGTCCGGCAGTCGGCTGACGTACCCCTCGCGGCGCAGCATCGGCAGCAGCCGCGCGACCAGGGCCCGCGGCAGCCCGGTGACCCGGCAGAGCCGCTCCTCGGTGATCCCCTCGGGGTGTCCCGCCACGGCCTCGAGCAGCCGGAGCGCGTGTCGCACCGACTGGGATGGGGCGCTCAGCCCGGACGTGATCGCCACTGCGTCCTCCTGGGCAGTACCTCCTGTTGTCCCCGCCACGGGGGTCCTGACCTTTCCAGCGTAGCGACGAACGCCCTGGCGGTCCGTCGTTTCTGACGGACCGCCAGGGCGTTGACCCGGCCGACGCGCGCCGGACCACCGGCCGTAACCCGGCGCCGGTGGGCCGGTCAGAGCACGGTGCTGAGGAACTCCCGGGTGCGCTCGTGCTCGGGGTCGCTGAACATCTTGTCCGGCGGCCCCGACTCGACGATCTTGCCCTGGTCGAACATCAGCACCGCGTCCGAGATGTCCCGGGCGAACGTCATCTCGTGGGTCACCACCAGCATGGTGATGTCCGTGGTGTGCGCGATGTCGCGGAGCACGTCGAGCACGCCGGCCACCAGCTCCGGGTCGAGCGCCGACGTCACCTCGTCGAGCAGCAGCACCTGCGGGCGCATCGCCAGGGCTCGCGCGATCGCCACCCGCTGCTGCTGCCCGCCGGAGAGCTGGCTCGGGTACTTGTCGAGGTGCTCGGTCAGGCCGACCAGCTCGATCAGCTCCTTGGCGCGCTGCGTCGCCTCGTCCTTGGACAGGCCCAGCACGTGCACCGGGGCCTCGGTGACGTTGCGCAGCACCTTCATGTTGGGGAAGAGGTTGAACTGCTGGAAGACCATGCCGATCTTCTTGCGCACCTCACGGGTGTGCCGTTCGCCGGCCTTGACCAGCTTGCCGTTCCGCTCCTCGTGGGTGAGGTAGTCCCCGTCCACCTGGATGGTGCCCTCTTCGGGCGTCAGCAGCGTCATCAGCAGCCGGAGAATCGTCGTCTTGCCGGAGCCCGAGGGGCCGATCAGCGTGACGTGCTTTCCGGTGTCGACACGAAAGTCGAGCTGGTCGAGGACGACGTGGTCCCCGAACCGCTTGGTGACCTTGTCGAACCGCACCAGCTCGGTGCCGCTCGCCCGGGAGCCGTTCCCCCCGTCGTTCGTCGAGTCCTGGGTCTTGTCCATCGGTGGCTCCGTTGTCTCGCTCTCGTTGCTGCGTGGTCTGCTTCCCCGGTCGTTCTCAGATGCTGCGGGCAAGGCGACGCTCCAGGGCTCGGATCAACAGGGATGCCGGATAGGCGATCGCGATGAACGCCACACCGACGACGGTGTACGCCTCGGAGGTGAAGGTGGTGTCACTGAAGGTCTGGGCCTCGCCCAGCATGTCCAGCGCCCCGATGATGGCGATCATCGGGGAGTCCTTCAGCATCGCGATCACGTAGTTGCCGAGCGCCGGCACCACGCGGCGGATGGCCTGCGGCAGGATGACGCCGATCCAGGTGCGGGAGGCGGGCAGGCTGAGCGCCTTGGCGGCCTCCCACTGGCCCACCGGCACGCCGCCGATGCCGGCCCGGTACACCTCGGAGGTGTACGTCGAGTAGTGCAGGCCGAGGCCGATGATGCCCGTGGTGAGCGGCGACCACTGGGGTCCCCACTCGGGCAACACGTAGAACAGGAAGAAGAGCTGCACCAGCAGCGGTGTGTTCCGGATGAACTCGGTGATCAGGTTCACCGGCCAGCGGACCCAGACGAACCGCGAGCGCTGTGCCAGCGCCCACACCAGGCCGAGCGCGAAGGCGATGAGGCTGCCCAGGACCAGGGCCTGCAGGGTCACCCACAGCCCGTCCCAGAAGGTGGGCATGAAGTCCTCGACGTTCTGCCAGTTCCAGGTATCCATCAGGCGCCTCCGATCCCGCCGCCGACGGGCTTCCGCGTCGGCATGCCGGTGGCGGTCTGGTCCGTGTCCCGGCTCAGCGAGAACTTGCTCCAGAAGCCGCCGCCGGCCGGCGGCGCCTGGCCGATGCCCTTCTTCGCCTGCCGTTCCAGCACCCGCATGCCGCGGGTGAGCAGGAACGCGAAGGCGAAGTACAGCACCAGGAGCAGCGTGTAGATGGGCGCCGACTCGCCCTCACCCTGGCGGACCAGGTTCCCCGCGTAGGTCATGTCGGCCACCGTGATGACGGACACCAGCGCGGTGCCCTTCATCAGCTCGATCAGCAGGTTGTTGAACGGTGGAATCATCTCGGGCCAGGCCTGCGGGATCTCGATCCTGCGCAGCCGCTGGAACCGGGTGAAGCCCAACGCGATCCCCGCCTCGCGCTGAGCCACCGGCACGGCCGCCAGGGCGCCGCGCACGATCTCGGACCCGTAGGCGCCGTAGGTCAGGCCGAGCGCGAGCACGCCGGCCCACATCGGCACGAACTGCAAGCGGAAGATGATCGGCACCGAGAAGAACAGCCAGATCATCAGGACGAGTGCCGACATGCCCCGGAAGAACTCGAAATAGATACCGGAGAGGAAGCGCACGATCCAGAACCTGGAGGTGCGCGCGGTGCCGATGACGAACGCCACGCCCGCGCCGAGCAGCGCGCTGTAGAGGGTGACCTGGATCGTGACCCAGATGCCCGGCAGGAACCAGTTCTCGAACATCCCCGAGGTCATCATGCGCAAAGCTCCTCGGCCGTGAGATCGGTCATCTCCGCCTGCGTGAAGCCGAAGGGTCCCACGATCTCCAGAAGGCCCTCGTAGTTGTTCTCCTTGAGCTTCAGGAGTTCCTCGTTGAAGGCGTCACGAAGATTCTGCTCCGTCGGCCGGAACGCGAAGCCGCCGGCGCCGAGCGCGGGCTCCCCGTCCAGATACGGTTGGAACGGTTCGGTGGCCTCCACCCGGTCCCTGCCCTCCGCGACCGTCGTGACCGTGACGTTCGTCCCGGCGAAGGCGTCGACCCGTCCGGTGGCGACCGCCTCCAGGCCGGCCACCTGGTCGGGCAGGATCAACAGCTTCCCGCTGGGCACCCCGTTGCCCAGCGCGTAGTCGATCTCCGCGTACGCCTGGCCGGTGGCCAGGGTGAGGCCCTTCTGGGCGACGTCGTCGTAGTTCCTGATGTTCTTCGGATTTCCCTTGGGAACGATGAAGGCGTCGAGCATCAGGTAGTCCGGATCGGAGAAAAGCACCTGAGCGCAGCGGGTCGGATTGATGAACATTCCCGCCGACACCACGTCGAACTGCTGGGCCTTGAGTCCGGGAATCAGGGCGCTGAAATCGACGGTCACCGGCTCGACGTTCTCGACGCCGAGTCTCCGGAAGATCACCTTGGCGATCTCCGGCGCCTCGCCGGTGGCCTCACCCTCGTCGTTGATGTAGCCGAAGGGCGGTTCGTTGGCGATTCCCACCTTGACGGTGCCGCTGTCCCGCAGGCGTTCCAGCAGATCACCGCCTTCCACCTCACCCTCGGCGGCGACTCGGCTGCACCCGGCCGCGCCCAGGGCGCCCAACGCCGCCACTCCGGTCAGCAACGACCGACGACTGATCCCCCTTCCCTTCGTAGCCGCGAAATTTCTCTCTGGTGGAGTCATGGCGCCGCCTCTACCCAGCCGCGCGGATTGTATGCGAGCCAATTCGGATGACACTCACACCTGTGACCTCAGGGAGATGCGACCATGCCATGAGCACAGAACGCACGAGGAGGGCAGGCTGTCATGTCACAGGCCGAAGAGACCGCGCCCGAGCGGTTCATCACCGTCTCCCTGGAGAAGCGGGGGGTGAGCTGCACGGCGAGACTGCTCGGCGACCGCGCGCCGATCACCTGCGACGCGATCTGGAACGCGCTGCCGCTCGGCGGCGACGTCTACCACGCGAAGTACGCGCGGAACGAGATCTACGCGCTGGTGGAGCCCTTCGCCGCCGTCGAGCCGCCGCTGGAGAACCCCACCATCACCCCGATCCCCGGCGACCTGTGTTACTTCACCTTCACCAGCACCCAGCTGGCGACCGCGTCCTACGGCTACGAGCAGGACGCGGCACACCAGGGCCGGGCCACGGTGGTCGACCTCGCGCTCTTCTACGAGCGGAACAACCTGCTGATCAACGGCGACGCCGGCTGGGTGCCCGGCATCGTCTGGGGCTCGATCATCGACGGGCTCGACCGGATGGCCGACGCCTGCCAGGACCTCTGGCGCGCCGGCGCCCTGGGCGAGACCCTCAGCTTCCGCCGGGCGTAGCCGGACCCACCGCGGCACTCGGGGCTCCGGAGCTGGTCAGCGCCGGCTCCGGGACCCCGGCCGCGCCCGCCGCGTACAGCGCGTGCGCGGCGCGCAGCACCGCGGCGTCCGCGTGCCGCTCGGCGACCAGCTGCAGACCGATCGGCAGCCCGGCCGCGTCCACCCCGCAGGGCAGCGACGCGGCCGGCTGCTGGGTCATGTTGAACGGGTAGGTGAACGGGGTCCACTCGGTCCACCGCCGCTGGCCGGAGCCGGCCGGCACCTCCACCCCCAGCTCGAACGCGGTGAGCGGCATCGTCGGCGTGACCAGCAGGTCGTACTCCTGGTGGAACACCCCCATCGCCCGCCCGGCCGCCATCCGCACGTCCACCGCCGCCAGGTAGTCCAGCGCGGAGTACCCGGCGCCCTCCGCGCAGATCTCCGCGAGCCCCGGGTCCATGCCGGCCCGCTGCGCCGCGTCGAAGTGCTGCGTGACCCGCGCCGCGCCCGCGAACCACAGCACGTGGAACGCCTCGCGCAGCTCGTCCAGCGGCGGCAGCGGCGGGTCGGTCTCGACGACCCGGGCGCCCAGCCGCTCCAGCAGCTCCACCGCGCCGCGCACCGCCGAGGCCACCTCGGGCGCCACCGCCACCGCGTCCCCGAAGCCCAGGGTGGGGGAGTAGGCGATCCGCAGCTCGCGCACCGCCTCCACCGCCTCCGGGCCGTCCGGCAGCGCCTCCCGGAACCCGCCGGGCGGCGGGCCCAGATGGGACCAGTCGCGCGGGTCGGGGCGGCCGATGGCGTCCAGCAGCAGCGCCGCGTCCGCCGCGTCCCTGGTCATCGGGCCCACATGGGCCAGCGTCCCGAAGGCGCTCGCCGGGTACAGCGGCACCCGGCCGTAGGTCGGCTTCAGCGCGAAGATCCCGCAGAACGACGCCGGGATCCGCACCGAGCCGCCGCCGTCCGTGCCCAGGCTCAGCGGCCCCGCGCCGAGCGCCACCGCCGCCGCGCTGCCGCCGCTGGACCCGCCGGCGGTGCGCGCCGGGTCGTACGGGTTGCCCGTCGCGCCGTGCGGCGGGCTGTCCGTGACCCCCTTCCAGCCGAACTCGGGGGTGGTGGTCTTGCCGACGAACACCGCGCCGCCCTCGCGCAGCCGCGCCACCGCGGGCGCGTCCTCCGGCCACGGGCCCGCCGGGTCGATGGCCGCCGAACCGCGCAGCGTGGGGTGGTCGCGGAGCAGCAGGATGTCCTTGACGGTCACCGGCACGCCGTCCACCGGGCCGGCCGGCTCCCCGCGCCGCCACCGTTCGCCGGCGGCCCGCGCCTGGGCCAGCGCCCCGTCCCGGTCCAGCAGCACGAAGGCGTTCACCGCCGGCTGCACGGCCTCGGCTCGCGCCAGTGTGGCCTCGGTCACCTCCACCGGGGAGAACTCCCCGGCGGCGTAGCCGGCCGTCAGCTCGCCCGCCGTGAGCGCGGTGAGTTCGGTCATCGGGTCCCGCCTTCCTCGTTCGGCTGCTCTGTCTGCTGCGTCTGCTGCGTCTGCTGAGTCCGGGGCGCCGGCTCGGCCGGCTGGACGTTCGGTACGTACCCGAGCCCCTTGTCGACCACGTTGAAGAGCGGCCGGCCGGACTCCCAGCGGTCGAAGTTGTCGAGGAACTGCTCGGCCAGGTCGTCGCGCCAGCCGAAGGTGTCGCCGCTCATGTGCGGCGACACCAGCAGCCCCGGCGCGTCCCACAGCGGGCTGTCGGCCGGCAGCGGCTCGGTGGCGAACACGTCCAGCGCGGCGCCGGCCAACCGGCCCTCGTGGAGCGCGGCGGCCAGATCCTCCTCCACCACGTGCTGGCCGCGGCCGATGTTCACGAAGTGCGCACCGGGTCGCATCAGGTCGAACACCGCCCGGTCGAACATGCCGCGGGTCGCGTCGGTGAGTGGCGCAGCACACACCACCCAGTCGGCGCGCGGCAACAGCTCCGGTAGCGATTCGCTCGCGTGCACCCGACCAAAGTCCTCGTCCGACTCCTGGGCGCGGCGGCCCACCAGGGCCACCTCGATGCCCAACGCCCGCAACGTCCGCCCAACGGTCCGCCCGATGGGCCCCGAGCCGACCACCACGGCCCGCGACCCGTGGACCTTGGCGGTCTCCCTGTGCTGCCAACGCCGTTGCCGCTGCAATTCCCAGCTACCGAGAAAATCCTTTGCGAAGACCAGTACCAGCCCGGCAACGTATTCGGCGATGGGCCGGTCGAAGACCCCACGGGCATTGGTAATGACCGTGGGTGAGGAGACCAGTTCGGGGAACAGGAGCCGGTCCACACCGGCGCTCGCGGTGTGCACCCACTCGGGGCGGGGTCCGGGGCCGGGCCAGGCGTCCCGGACCGCGTCGGACAGGAAGTCCCATACGAGCAGGACGTTCGCCTCTGGCAGGCGGCTGGCCAGTGTGTTCTCGTCGGCATGGAGGATGCTGGCACGGCCCGCCAGCCGGTCGAGACGGGGCAGCGGATCGGCGTCGAGCACCAGGACACGAGGTTCAGTCATTGGGCGGAAACCGTTTCGAAACGAAGGCTTGTTTGCATGAGGCCACTGGGGATTGACCACGGTAGGAACGAGAAACTACCTTCGTCAACGAACGTCAACGAAGCCATCTGATCATCCTGACGTTTATCCACTGTTCCGGCGGGCGTCGTACCCCTCGCGTCCTGCCGCCCTGCGTTTGTGAATCGGGGTACGAATATGGATGTCTCGTTCCTGGGTGGACCACTCCCACAGCGCGGTGTGGGCATCGTCGCCCCGTTCGACTTCGCGCTCGACCGGGAGCTCTGGCGCTGGGTCCCGGACGACGTCTCGCTCCACCTGACACGCACGCCGTTCGTGCCGGTCGAGGTCAGCCTCGACCTGGCGCGGATGGTGAGCGAGCACGAGACCCTGCGCGAGGCGGTCCGCGCCCTGTGCGCGGTCAGCCCCGAAGTGGTCGCGTACGCCTGCACCTCGGGCAGCTTCGTCGGCGGCGTGGCCGGCGAGCGGTCCATGGCCGCGGCCATGGCGAGGGCCGGCGAGATGCCGGCGCTCACCACGTCGGGCGCCCTGCTGGTCGCCCTGCGGGAGCTGAACGTGCGCCGGGTGGCGGTCATCACCCCGTACACCAAGTCGGTCACCGACTCGCTGGAGGAGTACCTCCAGGAGGGCGGGATCGAGGTGTCGGGGCGCTGCTATCTCGGGCTGACCCGGGAGATCTGGCGGGTGCCCTACCGTGCGGTGGTGGAGATGGCGCGGCAGGCCGTCGACGACACGCCGGACGCGCTGTTCATCAGCTGCACGAACCTGCCCACCTACGACGTGATCCCGCAGCTCGAGGCCGAGCTGCGGATGCCGGTGCTCTCCGCGAACCAGGTCACCATGTGGTCCGCGTTGCGCATGATCGGCAAACAGGCCGTCGGCCCGTACCAGGCGCTGCTGGACCCGGCGGCCCGGCGCGGTCCCGCGTCCATGGCGGTGTCCCCGTCGCCCGTCGTTCCGGAGGCGCCGCACGTCGTGCCGCCGCCGGAGACGCTCGAACCGGAGCTGGCGGTGGCGGAGAGCGGCCTCGTGGACGGCCCGGTGGCCGAGGGCCCGGTGGTCGAGGGCGACGAGCTGGGCGGGGAGATCCCCTGACCGGTGTGAGACGTGGCGCCGCGGGACGAGCGGCGTGCGTGTGAGCGGTATGAGTGGCACGAAGGGAGCTGCGTGATGGCGAAGGCGACGGTCGGATTCCTGTACCCGGGGCATTCGGCGGAGGACGACTACCCCCGCATGGAGTCGATGCTGTCCGAGGCGGGCGTCCGAGCGGGGCTGCCACTGGTGCACACGGACATCGGCACGGACGCCCACCGGGTGGACGCGTTGCTGGAGATGGGCTCGGTCGACCGGCTCACCGCCAGCCTCGCCGAGCTGCTCACCCACCGGCCGCAGGCCGTGGTGTGGGCCTGCACCAGCGCCAGCTTCGTCTTCGGCTGGGACGGCGCGGCCGAGCAGGTGCGGCGGCTGTCCGAGGCCGCCGGGCTGCCGGCGTCCAGCACGTCCTTCGCCTTCGCCCACGCGGTGCGCGAGCTGGGCCTGGAACGGGTCGCCATCGCGGCGACGTACCCCGAGGACGTGGCCGCGCTCTTCGAGGACTTCCTGAAGCGGGCGGGCGTCGAGGTCACCGCGACCCGCGGCAGCGGCATCATCACGGCGGCCGAGGTCGGCACCTGGGGCCGCGACGAGGTGCTGCGGCTGGCCCGCGAGGGCGACGACCCGGCGGCCCAGGCGGTGCTGCTGCCGGACACGGCGCTGCACACGGCGGCCTGGGTGGCCGAGCTGGAGGCGGAGCTGGGCAAGCCCGTGCTCACCGCGAACCAGGTCACCGCCTGGGAGGGCCTGCGCCTCCTCAGCCACCCCGCGACGGCCCCCGCCCTGGGCACCCTCTTCACCGACCGGTAGCCCGGGCCCGGGCACGTGCGGCGGGGCACGTGGGCGCTGGGCCTGGGGTCCGAGCCGTCGGCTGGGCGGCGTTGTCGTGGGTCAGCGGGCGGCAAGCCCCATGCGGCTGGCCAGCAGGGTGGTGAGGCGTTCCGGTGACATCGGTCGGGCGTAGTGCCAGCCCTGGCCCGTGTCGCAGCCGATGCGGCGCAGCCGTTCCGCCTGCGCCGGGCCCTCCACACCCTCGGCGGTCACGGTCAGGCCCAGCTTGTGGGCCAGCTGCACCAGCGAGGTGACGATCGTCTCGTCCGCCGGGTTCAGATGCCGCGCGGTGCGGAAGCCGCGCACGAAGGTGCCGTCCAGCTTCAGCACCCGCACCGGCAGCCGGCTGAGGTAGGCGAGGTTCGAGTAGCCGGTGCCGAAGTCGTCGATGGCGATCCGCACCCCCATGTCGGACAGCGCCTGCAACACCTGCAGCGGCCGCCCCGCCGAGCCCATCACCGCCGACTCGGTCAGCTCCAGCTGGAGCAGCCCCGCCGGCAGCCCGGTCTCCGCCAGCGTCCGGGCCACCTCGGTGACCAGGTCGGAGTCCCACAGCTGCCGCACCGCCACGTTCACGCTGACGAAGAGCGGGTGACCGGAGCCGGTCTGCTGCCAGTGCCGGGCCTGCCGGCACGCCTCGCGCAGCACCCAGCTGCCCAGCGGCACGATGGCCCCGGTCTCCTCCGCCAGCCCGACGAAACGGTCGGGGCCGAGCGTGCCGAACCGGGGGTGCCGCCAGCGCACCAGGGCCTCCGCCCCGTGCAGCAGCTCGTCCGCGAGCCCCACGATGGGCTGGTACTCCAGCGTGAACTCGCCGCGGTCCACCGCGGGCCGGAGCGTCGCGGCCAGCGACTGCCGGGTCAGCCGGTGCGCGTTGCGCTCCGGGTCGAAGAGGGTCCACCGCGCCTTGCCGTCCGCCTTCGCCCAGTAGAGCGTCGTGTCCGCGGCCTGCATCAGCCGGGTGGCGCTGGTGCCTTCGGTCTCCTGTTCCACGACGCCGATGCTGGCGGAGACCGCGAGCCGCTGCCCGCCAAGCTCGAACGGCTGCTGCAGCGCGTCGAGCAGCGACTGCGCCAGCCCGGTCAGCTGCCGGGTGCTGGTGGAGCCCTCCACCAGCACCGCGAACTCGTCCCCGCCGAGCCGGGCCACCAGATGCTCGCCCGAGCCCGCCGCGGTCGCGCACTGGGCCAGCCGCTGTCCGGCGGCGCGCAGCAGCTCGTCGCCGACCCGGTGGCCGAGGGTGTCGTTGACCGCCTTGAACCCGTCGAGGTTCAGGAAGCACAGCCCGATCCGGCCGGTCGCCGAGTCGGCCAGCGCGGCGGCCAGCCGCTCGAAGAACAGCGTGCGGTTCGGCAGCCGGGTCACCGGATCGTGCATCTGGATGTGGCGCAGCTCCTGGCGCAGCGCGCGGCGTTCGCTGACGTCCAGGACCGTCAGCAGCGCCGCCGAGGAGCCGGGGGCGTCGGCCCGGCGGTCGGTGGGCAGCACCGTGACCTCGGCCCACAGGGCGTGCCCGTCGGCGTGTTTCAGCCGGCGGGTGCATCGGAGTTGGTCGCTGTGGCCGCGCAGCACCGCGTGGTACGAGCCGCGGGTGCGGCCGTCGAGCCCGAGCCCGGTCACCGCCTCCGCGCGCAGTCCGGTGAGGTCCTCGGGGCGGTGCCCGAGCAGCAGGCCCAGCGCGGGGTTGGCGGCGAGGATGTGTCCTGACCGGTTCACCAGCGCCATGGGGAGTTGGGCAATGGCGAAGGCCGCGCGGTAGTCGCTCGCGTCCGCTGCCTGCTCCGTCTGCCGGCGCGCGTGCGGATCGCGGCCGACTCCAGAGATGTTACTCTCCGTATCGTCGCGTGGGGGTGTGTCGAGCGAGTCTCCCGGGTCACATCCCGGTGCTTGGGGGGGTCCGTTCACCGATCGCTCCGGAAAGGGGACTGGTAGCCCGCGGATGGCGCGGGCATTCGCTCCCCCGGCTGCCCGACACACGATCCGCGCTGGAAATGTGGCGATCATAGAGGCTGCGGTGTGGCCGGAGCCAGCGCCAGCGGGCCCCCGTCGGGTCTCTGACATGTGTGCATGCGACATGTATTCGACGGTCATTCGATTTGCTGGTGGCACTCGTTCGACTAGCTGATCGTTTCTGCTCGGCGCCTGTGAGCTCTCGATCGTTCGAGATCGATAACTACGGACCGTAGTCGCGGGCGGAAGAACGCGGCAGTGCCCCGGCCGGCGTAGTGGAACAGGGCAATGTCCGGAAAATCTGAACATGGTGGTTGCGGCGGACTCGACGGCTCGTCAGAGGGGAGATCGCCGTGCGCCGCGCCCCGAGCAGAACCTCGACGGTGCTCACCGTGCTGCTCGCCGTCCTCGGCGCCACCATGACGGCGGGCCCGGTCGGCGACGCGCTCGCCGACGCCCCCTGCGGCCTGCCGCGCGCCGCCGTGCACCATTCGGAGGGCCTCGACAGCTGGGACGACGACTACCCGCGCCCGGTCGGCGAGGTCGAGGCGGTGATGGTCTTCCTGTCCTTCCCCGACTCCCGCCCCCGGCTCTCCCCGGCCACCATCGCCGGCGACTACTTCCCCGCCACCGCCGAGTTCTTCCGCGACGCCTCCTACGGGCGGCTCGACCTGGACGTCCGGGTGGTCGAGGAGTGGGTGGAGATGCCGGCCGACTCCGTCGCGTACGGGATACGGCGCGACTGGGCGCCGGAGCTCCGCTCGCGCTATCTCGGCGACGCCCTGGCCGCGCTGGAGCCGCGGGTGGACATCGGCGGCCACGACATCGTCTACCTGGTGGCCGATCCGGACGCGCCGGGCGTGGACTCGGACGCCACCAAGGTCGTCAACTTCGACCAGCCGATCCAGGTGGGCGACACGGAGATCCACCGGATGGTGACCCTCTTCGAGCGGCGCCCGCCCGACCGGAACGTGCTGGCGCACGAGACCGGGCACGTCTTCGACCTGCCGGACCTCTACCACCGACCGGAGAACGACTTCGGCGACTGGGACACCCATGTGGGGGACTGGGACCTGATGGGCAGCCAGTTCGGCCTCGCGCCCGAGCCGCTGGGCTGGCACAAGTGGAAGCTGGGCTGGCTGGACGAGGAGCGCGTCGAATGCGTCACCGCCGAGGGCGTCTCGCTGCACACCCTCCAGCCGCTGACCGCGCCGCTCGACCCCGCGCATCCGGCGGCCGACACCCGGATGGCGGTGGTGCGCACCGGGCCCACGGAGGTGCTGGTCGTCGAGGCCCGCACCGCCTCGGGCAACGACGCGGAGGCGTGCGCCGAGGGCGTGCTGGTGTACCGGGTGCGCAGCGACGTGGCCTCGGCCGAGGGGCCCGTCACGGTGTTCGACGGCCATCCGGACAGCGCCGTCTGCCACGGCACCTCGGTCAACCCGGAACTCGCCGACGCCCCGCTCGGCTCCGGGGAGAGCTACCACGACGCCGCGTCCGGGGTGCGGGTCGAGGTGCTCGGCCGCACCGCCTCCGGCGGCTGGGACGTGAAGATCGTCAACGGCTCCGCCCTCCCCTGACGCCACCCCGGTGTGCTCCTCCGGATCCTGTAGTTAGGATTGCCTAACCTAAACACTCGGGGAGCCGGAGGCGTGGTGCGAGAGGTCAACCCGTCGGGCCGGAGGGTGCTCGGGCGAGCCGTCGCCGGACAGCGCGGCGGCGTGGCGGTCGGCGCCGTGCTCGGCGCCGGCCACCAGGCCGGCGAGGCGCTCGTTCCGGTGCTCATCGGCGTCGTCATCGACCGCGGGGTGGCCGAGCGGGACGCCGGCGCGCTGACCCGTTGGCTGGTCGTGCTCGCCGTGGTCTACCTGGCGCTCTCCTTCGGCTTCCGGTTCGGCGCCCGCGCGGCGGAGCGGGCCGCCGAACGCGCCGCGCACGCCCTGCGCATGGAGCTGGTCGCCCGGGTGCTGCACCCGGCGGGCGGCGCCGAACGCGGGCGGCTGCCCGGCGCGCTCACCAGCGTCGCGGCCGAGGACACCCGGCGCGTCGGGGCCGTCGCGATGGCGCTGCCGCTGGGCCTCGCCGCGCTCTCCGGGCTGCTGGTCGGCGCCGTCGTGCTGCTGGGCATCTCCACCGCCCTCGGGCTGCTGGTGCTGCTCGGCACGCCCGTGCTGCTGTCCCTGGGACATCTGCTGAGCAAGCCGCTGGAGCGCCGCAGCGCGGTGGAACAGGAACGCGCCGCGCACGCCTCGGGCGTCGCCGCCGACCTGGTGGCCGGGCTCCGCGCGCTCAAGGGCCTCGGCGCGGTGCCGGCCGCGGTGGCCCGCTACCGGCACACCAGCCGCGCCTCGCTCGCCGCGACGCTCCGGGCGGCCCGGGCGGAGGCGTGGCAACACGGCATGACGACCGCGTTGACCGGGCTGTTCATCGCCGTGGTGGCGCTGGTGGGCGGGCGGCTCGCCGCGGAGGAGACGATCAGCCTGGGCCAGTTGGTGTCGGCCGTGGGCCTCGCGCTCTTCCTGATCGGCCCGTTGCAGACCCTGGCCTACGTCAACGCCGAGCTCGCCCAGGGCCGAGCCTCCGCGACCCGCATCGCGGAGGTGCTTGCCGCACCCTTCGCGGTGTCGGCGGGCGGCACCGCGCTGCCGGGCCCGGACGGGCGCCCGACCTCGGACGCGCCCGGCGCGGCCGCCGGCGTGCCGGAGCAACGCGCGGCCACGGGCTCGGCCGGCGCGGTGACCGGGGCCCCGGCGCCTGGCGGCGCCCCTGTGTCCGCCGGCGCGGACGGCGTACCCGCCGGCGGTGCCGTGGCGCGCGGCGGCTTGGTCAACGGCTCCCCGGCCGGGGGCGCTCCGGGCGATGGTGTCCAGGTTGGCGACGCCACGGTCAACGGGTCGCCGGTCGCCGGGGATGCCGTGCCGGGTGCTCCGGCGCGCAGGGCCCCGGGGGCCGGTGCGGCGCGGCCGTGGCCCGGCGGGTCCCCGGGTGGTGGTGCCCCGGCCGGGGGCCCACGCGACGGCGGCGCGCGGCACGGGCAGGGCTCGCCGCGGGAGGCTGCGCTCCGGCTGGACGGGGTGTGCCTCGACGGGCTGTGTGGTCTTGACCTGGTGACCGTGGCCGGGGAGGTGCTGGGGGTCGCCGTGGCCGAACCGGCGGACGCCGCCGTTCTGGTGCGGTGCCTGGGCCGGGAGGTGGAGCCCGACGCCGGCTCCGTCGAGCTCGGCGGGGTGCCGGTGGCCACCCTCGACCCGGCGGCGCTGCGGGCCACGCTGCTGGTCGCCGCGCACGACGCGGACCTGTTCGCCGGCACGGTGGCCGGCAACGTCGCCGACGGCGCGCCCGAGGGCGCGGACCTGGCGCCCGCGCTGGCCGCCGCCGGCGCCGACGAGATGCTCCGCTCGCTGCCCCGGGGCGCGGACCAGCCGGTCGGCGAGCGCGGCGGGCTGCTCTCCGGCGGCCAGCGGCAACGCGTCGCGCTGGCCCGTGCGCTGGCCGCCGATCCGCCGATCCTGGTGCTGCACGATCCGACGACCGCCGTGGACGCGGTGACGGAGGCCCGGGTGGCGACCGGCCTGCGCCGGCTCCGGACGTCCCGCCCCGACCGCACCACCGTGCTGGTCACCACGAGCCCCGCGCTGTTGGCCGTCACCGACCGGGTGGTCTTCGTGGCCGGCGGCCGGCCGGAGGCCGCCGGCACGCACCAGGAGCTCGTCGAACGCCACGCCTCCTACCGGGCGGTGGTGCTGTCATGACCGGCGACGCGACCGAGAACGTGACCGAGAGCGTGACGGGGGATGTGACCGGGGACGCGACCGGGGACGAGCGCGCGCTGCTGCCGGTGGCCACCCCCGCCCGGACCCGGGCCGCCGTCCGGGAGCTGCTCGCCGGGCACCGCGGCCTCGCGCTGGCCGGCTTCGGCACCGTGGCCGCCGCCACCGCCGTCGGCCTGCTGACCCAGCCGCTGCTCGGCCGGATCGTGGACCTGGTCGCCGACGGCCGGGGCGCCGGCGCGCTGACCCAGCCGGTGCTGCTGCTCGCCGTCGTCGCCGTGGTCCAGGGCCTCGCCACCGCGCTCGGGCTCTCCCTGGTGTCCCGGCTCGGCGAGACCCTGCTGGCCGAGCTGCGCGAGCGGTTCGTGGCGCACGCCCTGCGGCTGCCGCTGGGCCGGGTCGAGCGGGCCGGCGCCGGCGACCTCACCTCCCGGGTCACCGGCGACATCGTCATCGTGGCCCAGGCCGTCCGCAACGCCCTGCCGGAGCTGGCACGTTCGCTGCTGGCCATCGTGCTCACGCTGGCCGCGCTGGCGGTGCTGGACTGGCGGCTGCTGGTGGCCGCGCTCCTCGCGGTGCCGATCCAGGCGCACACCGCCCGCTGGTACCTGCGGCGAGCCGTGCCGCTCTACGCCGAACAGCGCGTCGCGGTCGGCGCCCAACAGCAGCAGATGCTCGACACCATCGGCGGCGCCGGCACGGTGCGCGCGTTCCGGCTCGACGAGCGACATCTGGAACGGGTCGCCGAACGGTCGGGCGCGGCGGTCCGGGTGACCCTCCGCGGGGTGCGCCTGGTGCTGCGCTTCTACGCCCGCCTGCACCTGGCCGAGTACGTCGGCCTGGCCGCGGTGCTGGTGGCCGGCTTCCTGCTGGTGCGGCAGGGCTCCGTCACGATCGGCACGGCCACCGCCGCGGCGCTCTACTTCCACAGCCTGTTCACCCCGGTGAACGCGGCGCTGGCGCTGATGGACGACGCCCAGTCGGCCGGCGCCGGCCTCGCCCGACTGGTCGGCGTCGCGGACCTGCCCCCGGACGAACCGGACCCGGATCGTGCGGCCGAGGGCCCCGGGACGGCCGGCGGCGTCACCGTGACCGGCCTCGACTTCGCCTACCAGCGGGGGCGGCCGGTGCTGCGCGGGGTCGACCTCGCGCTCGAACCGGGCGAGCGGGTCGCGCTCGTCGGGGCCAGCGGCGCCGGCAAGACCACGCTGGCCCGGCTCATCGCCGGCATCCACCGGCCCACCTCGGGCGAGATCAACGTCGCCGGCCCGGTCGGCCTGGTCAGCCAGGAGGTGCACGTCTTCGCCGGGCCGCTCGCCGAGGACCTGCTGCTGGCCCGGCCCGACGCCGACCCGGAGCGGCTGCGCGCGGCGCTGCGCCACGTCGGCGCGCTCGACTGGGCCGAGGCGCTGCCCGACGGCCTGGACACCGTGGTCGGCGAGGGCGGGCACCGGCTCACCGCCACCCAGGCCCAGCAGCTGGCCCTGGCCCGGCTGGTGCTGGCCGATCCGCCGGTGGCCGTGCTCGACGAGGCCACGGCCGAGGCGGGCAGCGCCGGGGCGCGGGAGCTGGAGCGCGCGGCGGAACGCGCGCTCGACGGGCGCACCGCGCTGGTCGTCGCGCACCGGCTCACCCAGGCCAGGGCCGCCGACCGGATCGTGGTGTTGGACGGCGGCCGGGTGGTGGAGAGCGGCAGCCACGACGAGTTGTGCGCCCTGGGCGGCCGCTACGCCGAGCTGTGGGAGACCTGGTCGCGCACCCGGCTGGCCGCCCCCGACCCCCACTGAGTCCCCTCCACGGCCCACGAGTCCCCACGAGTCCCCACAGTCCCCGCAGTCCATCCGAAGGAAACGAACCGATGTACACGCACCGTGCCCCCAGACACCGCCGGCTGGCCGCCGCCCTCGCGGCGGCCGCGGTCCTCGTCGGCAGCCTCGCCGCCTGCGGCTCGGACGACGCCGACGCGGACGCCGACGCCGACCTCCGTTCGACGGCGTACGCGCCTCCCGAGGACGGTGCGTTCCCCGTCACCATCGAGCACCGGTTCGGCTCCACCACGGTGGAGGAGGAGCCGCAGCGCGTCGTCACCGTGGGCCTGACCGACCAGGACGCGGTGCTGGCGCTGGGCAGGGTCCCCGTCGCCACCACCGAATGGCTGGGCCTGCACGACGCGGCGATCGGCCCGTGGGCGGCGGACCTGCTCGGGGACGCCGAGCGGCCGAAGCTGCTGACCGACCCGGGCACCGGACCGCGCGTGGAGGCGATCGCCGAACAGGCGCCCGACCTGATCCTGGCCCTGTACGCCGGCCTCACCGAGGAGCAGTACGACAACCTCAGCAAGATCGCGCCCGTGGTGGCCGCGCCCGAGGAGTTCAACGACTGGGGCATTCCCTGGCAGGAGCAGACCCGGATCGTCGGCCAGGCCCTGGGCCGGCCGCAGGCGGCGAACGACCTGGTCGACGAGGTGGAGTCCGGCATCGCGGCGGAGCGCCGGGAGCACCCCGAGTTCGCCGAGGCCACCGGCGTCGCCGCCACCCCGTACGAGGGCTTCTTCGTCTACGGCTCGCAGGACATACGCTCCCGGATGCTCGCCGACCTCGGGTTCGCCCTGCCGGACGGGCTCGACGACGAGATCGGCGACGAGTTCGGCGCGAACATCAGCCGCGAGCGCACCGAACTGCTGGACCAGTCGGTCGCCGTCTGGCTGGTGCCGGACCTGGACGCCGCACCCGACGACCTGCACGCCGACGAGCTCTACGGCGACCTGAACGTGGTGACCGAGGGCCGTGAGGTCTTCGTCCAGGAGACGTCCGACTACGGCGCCGCCTTCTCGTTCGCCACCGCGCTCAGCGTGCCCTACCTGGTGGAGCGGCTGGTGCCGCAGCTCACCGCCGCCGTCGACGGCGACCCGGCCACGGCGGTCGAGACCCCGGCGGACTGACCCGGCGCACCCGCCCGTGCCCCCGCCCGTGCCCCGCCCGCCCGTGCCGGAGACCGGCACGGGCGGGCGCCGTGCCTAGACGGTGGCCTCCGGGACGCCGCTCGCGCCGATGGCGTCGCGGTCGTCCTCGGTCAGGGCGTCCTGGACGCGCTTGGCCTTGAGCAGCTCGCAGAGCTCCGCGTAGAGCCCCAACGCCTGGCGCAGGGCGTTGGCGTAGGCGGTGCTGGCCTCCTGCGCCTGGTCCTGTGGCGCCTGCTCCGCCGCCGCGCGCTTGAACTCGCAGTCGGCGATCTGCCGCGCGTACGCCTTGAAGAGGTCGTCGGCCCGCTTCCTCCGGTCGGCCCCCAGCGGGGACTTGCCGCGCTTGAGGTCCTCGACCGCGTGGCGCAGCGGATCGAGCTGCTCGGCGAGCTTGTCGTTGGTCCGCTTCGCGCGCCGCGCCATGACCTCCGGGTAGTCGCGCGCGGTCCGCTGCGGGACCTTCATGTTGTACGGGACCCCGAAGTTGGCGGCGATGTCGAGCACCTCGTGCAGGGTGTGGGCGGCCAGCTCGACCGTCTGGTCGTAGTCGATCCGCCAGAAGGCGAAGAGGCCCAGGGCCACGGAGTTGAGCTCCCGGCCCGTCGCACCGGCCTCGCTGCTGAGGTGGAGCATCCGGGAGGCCGTGAACGACTGGCCGGCCGTCACCGGAATGCGGTGCTCGCGCGCCATCCGGGTGGAGGGCGCGTCCTCGTCGCGTGTCGTCCTCCGGGAGCCGCGATCCGGACCCCGGGACGCCGCCGTGCCGTCGTCCCCCATCGCCTGGCTGCTCAGGCGCATCGCCTCGGCGGGCTCGGCGGGCAGCAGGCCCCGGCCGGCGGTCTCCGGCTCCTGTCCCCGCTGCGGCCTGAAGTACTCGTAGAGGTCGTGCAGGACGACCATCTTGTCCCGGACGGTGTAGTCGCCGGGCCGGTTCAGCACCGCCATGAAGTCGCCGCCGAACGCGGTGTGCAGGTCCGTGTCCTCCAGCCGGTCGAAGTGGCGCTGGTACGTGCCGAAGTGGCGCTCGGTGCTCAGCCCGGACTCCTCACCCTGTCCCGAGGCCAGCTCCTCCATGATTCGTGGCACGTCCACGGTGAGCGACGGGTCGGGCAGGCGGGAGGGATCGTCACCGAGGTGCTCGATCCAGGTCCGCACCTTGCCGAGCACCGTGTCGAGGTCGGCCGCGAGGTCGGGGTCGGCGACGAGCTGGTTGGCGAACACCTTCTCCTCGTGTCGTCCCGGCTTCTGCAGGACCCAGCCCACCAGGGCGCGCCCGACCTGCACGAAGTCGTGGTAGGCGTCCTGATGCCGCTTGCGGCCGAACGCGTGCTCGCTCGTGTCGTGCGACCCGACCTGCGAGTCCGCCACCCACTTCCTGGCCTGGTCCTCCACCTTCGCGCGGTTGGCGTGGAACTGCTCGATGAGCGTCCTGTCCCCCGACGTCTCGACGGCCTTCTCCACCTCCGCCATGAGGTCCGCGGCGCTCCGCACCGGGTTGGTGGGGCTGATCGCCCTGGCCGGCTCATCGCTGAACACGTCGAAGCCCACCCGGACGGCCCGCTGCACCGCGACACCGTGCGCCCCGGCCTGGGGAGCGGACTCCTCGGCCTCGGCCGCACGTTGCACGGCGGGCGCGCTCCCCACGTCCCCGGCCAGCGCCCGGGTCGCGTTCGCCTCGGCCGCGCGCTCGAAGCGGTCCGAGGGGTCGGAGACGCTGAGCCCGGAGCCGTTGTCGGTGCCGCTGACCGGGCCATGGCGCTGCTGGATGACGTGGGTCAGCTCGTGCGCGAGCGTGTGCCGGTCGCCGCCGCCCTGGCCGAGGACGACGTGGCTGCCGGACGTGTAGGCGCGGGCGCCGACCTCCGTGGCCGAGCGCTGCGCCGCGGTGTCGTCGTGCACCCGCACGTCGGAGAAGTCGGCGCCGAGCCGCGTCTCCATCTCCGTGCGCACCGGCGCGTCCAGGGGCCGGCCGGCGGAGCGGAGGACGTCGTGCACCGTGGACCGCGGCGGCCGCGTCGCCTCGTCGTGCTCGTGCTCGTGCTCTTCCGCCATGGCCTGGACCACGGCGGCGTTCCCGGCCGACCGCTGCAACGCGAGCAGCACACCGGCGGCGGATCTGGGCGCGGACGGGCGCTGCGAGAGGCGGTCGTCGCGCTCGTCGCGACGGGTCTCGGCCGGTTGTCGCTGCGCGCGCACGTCAGCTCCTCCTCCGTGGGACACACCAGAACAACAGGTCTACCGCCCGAGCCGCCGCCACCGGAAGGTATCCCCGGGCACACCTTGGGGCAGCTCGTGGATCACCCGTCGGTCGGTGCCCTCGGCGCCGGCGCCCTCGGCCTGGGTGCTTCGGCGAGCGCCGCCAGCACGGCCGCGACGGCGGGCGGGTCGGGCGGGTCGCCGTAGGTCGCGGCGTGGATCTGCCGCTGGATGCCGGGGATCTCGGTGGCGTGCACGTCGGGTCGGCGATGCGCCAGGAGCGCCAGTCCCGGCAGGATGGCGACGCCCATGCCGGCGGCGACCAGGGACTGCACGACCACCATGTCGTCGCTGAGCGAGCCGATCCGGGGGGCGAAGCCCTCGCGCCGGCACACGGTGAGCAGCTCGTTCGTGCAGGCGTCGCAACCGCCGATCCAGGGGGAGTGGCGATGGTGCGCGACGCTGTCGTCGGGCCGCTGGCTGACCAGGTAGATCCGGTCGTCGCCGATCTGGCGGAGACGGTATCCCTCGTCCTCGACCGGGGCGTCGGCATGCCGGAAGACGAGCGCGACGTCGATCTCGCCGTGTCGCAGCATCCGCAGCGATTCGACCGGATGACGCTCGATCAGGCTCAGCTCGACGCCCGGGTACGTCCGCGCCAACGTGGCGGCCGCACTGGGCACGAGGGTGCTCAGTACCGACGCGTTGGCGGCCAGCCGGACCCGGCCCGCCTGGAGGCCGACCTGCGCCGCGAGCTCGTTGGTCGCCGCGTCGACCCGTCCCACGATCTCGGCGGCCCGGTTGGCCAGCAGCCGCCCCTCCGGCGTCAGTCGGATGCCCCGACCGATCCGCTGCACGAGCTTGGCGCCGGTGGCTGCCTCCAGCCGGGACAGGTGGTGGCTCACCGACGGCTGCGAGTAGTGCAGCTCCCTGGCCGCCTCGGTCACCGACTCGTGTCGGGCCACCGCGGCCAGAACCTTGAGATGCACCAGGCTGAGCATTGATCAAGAATATCAATGTGATCATCACGGTATTGGCATTGGACGTCATGCTATGTCTCTTTCATGCTGACGCCTGACAGGAGGCTCGCCACGGGGGCGACGCCGGATCGCACGAGGAGAAGAGACCGATGACCAGAGGCACGGGCAAGGTGGTCAGCCACGTCACGATCTCGGCCGACGGGTACTCGGCCGGGCTCAACCAGTCCGAGGAACGCCCGTTCGGCGACGACGGCGGCGACGGCTGGGGCGACCAGCTGAGCGCGTGGTACGCCGAGGCCGAGGAGAACCGGGCCGAGCTCGACGAGATGACCAACGCCAAGGCGTACATCATGGGCCGCAACATGTTCGGCCCGGTGCGTGGCGAATGGGACCGGAAGTGGAACGGCTGGTGGGGCGACAACCCGCCGTACCACGCCCCGGTCTTCGTGCTCACCCACCACGCCCGCGAGCCGCAGCCGATGGACGGCGGCACCACGTACCACTTCGTCACCGACGGGATCGAGTCGGCGCTGGCCCTGGCGCGCGAGGTCCCCGGCGACGGGGACGTCGCGATCCAGGGCGGCGCGACCACCATCAACCAGTACCTCGCCGCCGGCCTGATCGACGAGCTGCGGCTGCACATCGTGCCGCTCACGCTCGGCGCCGGCACCCGGCTGTTCGACGGCGTCCCGCCGCTGAAGCTCGAACAGGTGCGGGCGCGGGGGACGAGCCTGGTCACGCACGTGACCTACCGCGTGCTGTCCTGAGCCGTGGTCACTCCCTTCGGGTGGCGGCCCGGGTGACCAGGGCGCGGAGGGCGGTGAACCAGGTCTCGGCCAGCGCGGTCACGTCGGGGCGGTCGAGCACGGCCGCCGGCCAGGACCAGCGGGCCGAGAGGGTCGTGCCGGCGGGGTGGTCCTCGGCGGCCACGTTGATGCCGAGGGCGTGGCCCTGGCGCATCGCGGGCTCGGGGCCGACGTCGGCGGCCTCCTCCTCGGGGGCGTAGGACCAGTCGGTCTCCTCGGGGACCGCGAAGCGGCCCAGGTAGTTGAACTCCACGCGCGGCGCCTCGTGTCGGACCAGCTCGGCGCGGGTTCCCGGGTCGAGGTGGCGCAGCAGGCCGTAGCCGATCCCGTCGTCGGGGAGTGCGGCGAGGTGGTCCCGGACGTGCGCCAGGGCGCGGTCCAGGGCCCGGCCGCCGGACAGGGCGTCGGCGAGGTCGACCGGTCCGGGGTCGAGGCGGACCGGGTAGACGCTGGTGAACCAGCCCACCGTGCGGGACAGGTCGGCGTCCCCGGCCAGTTCGCCGGCCCGCCCGTGGCCCTCCAGGTCGACGAGCGTGCCGCCGCCGGCGTCGTCCCGGCGCCAGTGCGCGAGGGCCACGGCGAGCGCGGTCAGCAGCACGTCGTTGACCGTGGCGCCGAACGCGGCCGGGACGCTGGACAGCAGCGGTCCCGACTGGTCGGGCGGGAGCCGCAGCTCCAGCTCCTCCACCGTGCCGGTCAGGTCGCGGTCCGGGTCGAGCGGGCGGGTCAGGGGGAGCGGCGCGGCGTTCGCCAGAACGTCGTGCCACAGGGGGAGTTCGGCCCGGGTCGCCGGTGCGCCCGCCCGTTCGGTCAGGGTCTCCGCCCAGCGGCGGAAGGACGTGGGCACCGGGGCCAGCTCGGGCCGGCGGCCGGCCGAGACGTCGGCCCAGGCGGCGGCCAGGTCGGGCAGCAGCACCCGCCAGGAGACGCCGTCCACCACCAGGTGGTGGGCCATCAGCAGCAGCCGCCCCGGCCGGTCGCCGGCGTCGAACCAGACGGCGCGCACCATCCGGCCGCGTTCCGGGTCGAGTTCGGCGCGGGCGGCGCGGGCCCGTTCGGCCACGGCGTCCCGGAGCGCGTCGGCGGCCAGGTCGCCGGCGTCGATTCGGGTGAGCCAGCTGGCGGCGTCCAGGGCGCCGGCCTCGGGAACCTCCAGTTCCCAGTCGTCCCCGGCCCGGACCAGCCGGGCGCGGAGCATCGCGTGCCGTTCGGCGAGCGCGCCCAGCACGGCGGTGAGGCCGGTCAGGTCCAGCTCCGCCGGGGTGCGGACCAGCGCGGCCTGGTGGTAGCCCTCGAGGGGGCCGCCCAGTTCGCGGAGCCAGTGCATCACCGGGGTGAGCGGGACGCGGCCCACGCCGTCGTCGGTGGCGGTCCCGGCGTCGGCCGGGGCCAGCGGGGTGGCGACGGTGGCCAGCCCGGCGGCCGTGCGGTGCCGGAAGAGCTGGCGCGGGGTGATCCGGAGGCCGGCCGCGCGGGCGCGGCTGACCAGGGCCATGGCGACGATGCTGTCGCCGCCGAGGGCGAAGAAGTCGTCGTCGGCGCCGACCCGGGGCAGGCTCAACGCCTCCGCGACCACCGCGCACAGCGTCCGTTCCAGCGGCGTGGCCGGGGGACGGCCCACCGCCGCGGCGGCGAAGTCGGGCGCCGGCAGCGCCGCCCGGTCCAACTTGCCGGTGGGCAGCGTCGGCAGCGCGGGCAGCGCCACCACGGCCGCCGGCACGAGATGGTCGGGGAGCGACCGGGCCGCGTGGGCGCGCAGCTCCGCCGGGTCGGCGGTGCGCCCGGCGGCCGGCACGGCGTAGCCGACGAGCCGGCGCACCCCCGCCCCGTCCTGGTGGACCGTCACCACGGCCTGCGCCACGTCGGGGTGGGCCGACAGCGCCGCGGCGATCTCCGCCGGTTCCACCCGGAAACCGCGGATCTTCACCTGGTCGTCGGCCCGGCCCAGGTACTCGACGTTCCCGTCGCCGGTCCAGCGCACCAGGTCGCCGGTGCGGTAGAGGCGGGATCCCGGCGGGCCGAACGGGTCGGCGACGAAGCGTTCGGCGGTGAGCGCGGGCTGCCCCAGATAGCCGCGGGCCAGCCCGTCGCCGGCCAGGTACAGCTCGCCGACGACGCCGGCCGGCACCGGACGCAGTCGCTCGTCCAGCGCGTAGGCCCGGGTGCCGGCCACCGGGCGGCCGATCACCGGCCGGTCGGTCTCGCCGACCCGCGCCACCAGGGCGTCCACGGTGGACTCGGTGGGCCCGTAGAGGTTGACCACCTCGGTGCCGGGCAACGCCGCCAGCCGGCGCCACAGCGCCGTGGGCACCGGCTCGCCGCCCACGCCGACCAGGGCCATGGGGGTACCCCCCAGGCCGCCAGGGCCCGGGGGAGGGCAGGGCCCGCCGGCCAGCGGCCCGGCGTCGGCCATCCGTTCCAGCAGGGACGGCGTCACCTCCAGGAAGTCGAAGCCGTGCTCGGCCACGGCCGCGGCCAGCAGCTCCGGATCGCGGCGGGTCTCGTCCGACACCACGTGCACGCAGTGCCCGTCCAGCAGCCACAGCTGCGGCTGCCAGGACGCGTCGAAGGAGAACGACCAGGCGTGCCCGACCCGCAGGTGCCGGCGGCCGGTCGCGGCCCGGGCCCGGGCGTGCAGGGCGGCCCGGTGGCTGTGGAACAGCGCCGCCACGCTCCGGTGGGTGACCAGCACGCCCTTGGGCCGGCCGGTGGAGCCGGAGGTGTAGATGAGGTACGCCGGGTGGCGCGGCGCCAGCGGCGCGAGCCGGTCGGCGTCCGTCAGGTCGCCGGGGTCCTCGGCGGCGAGCGCCGCGGCCGTGTCCGGATCGTCGAGGAACAGCACCGGCGGCGCCTCGGCCGGGACGGTGCCGGCGGTCTCCGCGACGGCCAGCACCAGCATCGGCCGGGCGTCGGCGAGCAGTTCGGCGGTGCGGGCGGGCGGCGCGTCCGGGTCCAGCGGCAGATACCCGGCGCCGGCCTTGTGCACGGCCAGGATGGCCAGCAGCGCGGTGACGGTGCGCGGCGCCGCGAGCGCCACCAGCCGTTCGGGGCCCGCGCCGCGCCGCACCAGCAGCCGGGCCAGCCGGTTGGCCCGCGCGTTGAGCTCGGCGAAGTCCCAGACCACGCCGTCGGAGGCGACGGCGGGCGCGTCGGGGGAGCGGCGCGCCTGGGCCTCGAAGAGCGCCGGCACCGTGGCGCCCGGCTCGTCGGCCCAGGGGACAGCGGGACCGTGCGCCCACGGGCCGAGGATCCGGCGCCGCTCGGCGTCGTCCAGCACGTCGAGCTCGCCGATCGGCCGGTCCGGGGCGGCCACCACCGCGCGCAGCACGGCGCGCAGCCGTTCGGCGATACGGGTCGCCGTCGCGGGGTCGAACAGGTCGGCGCTGTACTCCAGCACGCCGTCCACGCCGCCGTCCCCGCCGTCGCTCGGGCCCGGGCGTTCGACGAAGTCGAAGGACAGGTCGAACTTGGCGGTGGACTGGCCGACGGGCTCGTGGCGCGCGGTCAGCCCCGGCAGGTCGGGGGCGCCGCCGCCCGCCGCCGTCAGGTAGACGACCATCACCTGGAACAGCGGGTGCCGGGCCAGCGAACGCGGCGGGTTGACCGCTTCCACCAGCCGCTCGAACGGCAGGTCCTGGTGGTCGTACGCCGCCAGATCGGTCTCCCTGACCCGGGCCAGCAACTGGCGGAAGGTGGGATCGCCCGAGGTGTCGGTGCGCAGCACCAGGGTGTTGAGGAAGAAGCCGACCAGGTCCTCCAGCGCCTCGTCGGTGCGTCCGGAGATCGGGGTGCCGAGCGGGACGTCGGTGCCCGCGCCGAGCCGGGTGAGCAGCGCGGCCACCGCGGCCTGCACCACCATGAACATGCTGACGTGGGCGTCCCGAGCCAGCGCCCGGAGGCCGCGGGCCAGTTCGGGGGACAACGACAGGTCGGCCTGGCCGCCGCGGTGGGTGCCCTCGGCCGGGCGCGGCCGGTCCGTCGGCAGCGTCAGCTCCGGCGGCAGCCCGGCGAGCACCCGGCGCCAGTGGTCGAGCTGCCGGGCGGCGAGGCTGTCCGGGTCCCGTTCGTCGCCGAGCAGTTCCCGCTGCCACAGCGCGTAGTCGGCGTAGCCGACCGGCAACGGCGCCGGCGCGGGGGCCCGGCCCGCGGCCCGCGCGGCGTAGGCGGCGGACAGGTCGCGGACCAGCGGCCGTTCCGACCATTCGTCGCCGGCGATGTGGTGCAGCAGCACCAGCACCACGTGCTCGTCGGGGGCGAGCCGGAACACCGAGACGCGCAGTGGCGGTTCCCGGTCCAGGGCGAAGCCGTGACCGGCCGCGTCGGCCAGCGCGTCGGCCAGTTCGGCCTCGGTGACCTCGGTCAGCTCCACCGGGACGGCCGCGTCGCCGGGGGCGAGGACGCGCTGCCGGGGCCGGCCGTCCGTTTCCGGGAAGACGGTGCGGAGCGTCTCGTGCCGGGCCACCAGATCCCGCACGGCGGCGCGCAGCGCGGCCAGGTCGAGCGGGCCGGTCAGCCGCCACGCGGTCGGGATGTTGTAGGTGGGGGTGGCGCCCTCGACCTGGTAGAGCACCCACATCCGGCGCTGGGCCGCGGACAGCGGCAGTTCGGCGGGGCGCGGCCGGCTTGCCGCCGGGCCCACGCGGCGCGGTCCCCCGGTGCTGCCGGTGCTGGCAGGGCTGTTGGCCTGGCCGGGGCCACCGGCCCCCCGGGGATCCACGGATCGTTGCTGACCCGGCTGCGCCGCGATCCAGGCGGCGAGCCCGGCCACGGTCCCGGCGTCGAAGACGACCCGCAGCGGCACCTCGACGCCCAGCACCCCGCGGATCCGGCTGACCAGCCGCATGGCGAGCAGCGAATGCCCGCCGAGCGCGAAGAAGTCGTCGTCGGCGGCCACGTGTTCCGCGCCGAGGAGGGCGGCGAACAGGCCGCACAGTATCTCCTCGCGGGCGTCCCGCGGCCCGCGCCCGCGGCCGGCCTCGGCGGCCGGCTCCGGAGCGGGCAGCGCGCGCCGGTCGAGCTTGCCGTTGGGGGTCAACGGCAGGGCGTCGAGGGCGATCCAGGTGGTCGGCACCATGTGCTCGGGGAGCGCGGCGGCGGCGTGCCGGCGCAGCGCCTCCCGGTCCACGTCGTGCCCCGGGGCGGGCAGCAGGTACGCGACGAGCCGCTGCTCGTGCGCCGCCACGACGGCGTGCGCCACGGCCGGATGCCGGGCCAGCACCGCCTCCACCTCGCCCAGCTCGACGCGGAACCCGCGCAGCTTGACCTGGTGGTCCACCCGCCCGCGGTACTCCAGATCGCCGTCCGCGGTCCAACGGGCGAGGTCGCCCGTGCGGTACATCCGGGCGCCGGGCGGGCCGAACGGATCGGCGGTGAACCGCTCGGCGGTCAGCGCCGGCCGACCCAGGTAGCCGTGGGCGAGCTGGACGCCGGCCAGGTACAGCTCCCCGGTCACGCCCGGCGGCACCGGGCGCAGGGTCGCGTCGAGCACGTACGTCCGGGTGTTCCACACCGGGCGCCCGATCGGCACGGACGCGGTCGCCCTGCCGGCGTCTTCGGCGGTGACGGCGTGGCTCGTGACGTCCACGGACGCCTCGGTGGGCCCGTACAGGTTGTGCAGTTCGGTGCCGGGCAGGGCACGCAGCGCCCGCCCGGCCAGCTCCGCGGGCAACGCCTCGCCGCTGCACACCAGCCGCCGCAGCGACCCGAGGTCCGCGGCGGCGCCGGCGGCGGCGCCGTCCGGGGCGATCTCGTCCAGGAAGGCCTGGAGCATCGACGGCACGAAATGCGCCGTGCTGATCCGGTGCCGGTGGATCAGCCCGGCCAGGTAGCGCGGTTCGCGGTGCCCGTCCGGGCGGGCCAGCACGAGGGTGGCGCCGGTGATCAGCGGCCAGAAGAACTCCCAGACGCTGACGTCGAACGAGGCCGGCGTCTTCTGCACCACCCGGTCGTCGGCGGCGAGCCGGTACGTGTCCTGCATCCACAGCAGCCGGTTCACGATCCCCGAGTGCGGCACCACGACGCCCTTGGGGCGGCCGGTGGAGCCCGAGGTGTAGAGGACGTACGCCGGGTCCCGCGGCACCGGCCCCGCCGGGCGGGCGCCACCCGGGGGTACCGGCTCGTCGAGCCGCAGCACCGGGGGGCCGTCGTCCGGCAGCGCCCGCACGGTCTCCCCGGTGCCCAGCACGAGCACCGGTGCGGCGTCGGCCAGCAGGAACGCGACGCGGTCCGCCGGCAGGTCGGGATCCACCGGCAGGTACGCCGCGCCCGCGCGGTGCACCGCGAACAGCGCGACCACCAGGTCGACCGAACGCGGCAGGGCCACCGCCACCGTGCGGTCCGGGCCGGCGCCCAGGACCGCAAGCGCCCGGGCCAGCCGCTCCACGGCCGCGTCCAGGTCGGCGTAGCTGAGGCGTTCCGCGGGCGCGTCCGCGCCGTGGTCGGCGACCAGCGCGGTGGCGTCGGGGGTGCGCGCGGCCTGGGCCGCGAAAAGCCCGGGCAGCGTCGTCGCCGGCAGGTCCCGCGTGGTGGCGTCCGCGCCGCGGACCAGGGCGGCGCGTTCGTCGGCGAGCAGCGTTTCGAGCCCGGCGATCCGGCGGTCGGGATCGGCGGCGACCTGCTCCAGCAGGCCGACCAGGCGCGCGGTCAGCCGTTCCGCGGTCGCCGCGTCGAACAGGTCGGTGGCGTACTCGACGCGCAGCACCATGCGGTCGGCCTCGTCCACGACGGTGACGTGCAGGTCGAACTTCACGCTGCGGGTCTCCGGCTCCAGCCACCGGGTCGGCAGGCCGAGCACGTCCGGATCGCCGTCCGGCTGGTGGTGGTAGCCGAACATCACCTGGAACAGCGGGTTGCGGCCCGCCACCCGGGGCGGGTTCACGGCCTCCACGACCCGGCCGAACGGCAGGTCCTGGTGGTCGAACGCGGCCAGCGACGCGGACCGCACCCGGCCGAGCAGCTCCCGGAACGTCGGGTCGCCCGACAGGTCGGTGCGCAGCACCAGGGTGTTGACGAAGAAGCCGACGAGATCGTCCAGCCGGCTGTCGGCGCGGCCGGCGATCGGCGCGCCGAGCGGGATGTCGTCGCCGGCGCCGAGCCGGTGCAGCAGCGTGGCGGTGGCCGCCTGGCCGAGCATGAACATGCTGGTGCCGGTGGCGGCGGCCAACTCCCGCAGGGCGCGCACGGTCGCCGGCGGCAGTTCGGCGCGGACGCGGGAGCCGCGGCCGTCGCGGGTCGCCGGGCGGGGCCGGTCGGTCGGCAGCGCCAGCTCCTCCGGCAGCCCGGCCAGCGTCCGGGTCCAGTGGTCGAGTTGCTGCCGCACCAGCGGCGCGGGCAGCGCCTCCTGCCACAGCGTGTGGTCGGCGTACTGCACGGGCAGCGGCCGCCACGCCGGCGCCCGCCCGGCGCGGCGGGCCGCGTAGGCGGTGCCCAGATCGGTCAGGAACGGCCGGTCGGACCATTCGTCGGTGGCGATGTGGTGCAGCAGCAGCGCGACCACATGGTCCCGGGGGCCCAGCCGGAGCACGTCCGCGCGGAGCGGGAGCTCCGCGGTGAGGTCGAACGGCCGCGCCACGGCGGCCTGAACGAACGCGAGGGCCTTGCCGGCCGGTTCGCCGGTCTCGCCCGCCGGCCCGCCGGCGACGCCCGCACCGGCCTCGCGGCCGGACCGCGTGTCGCCGTCGGCGGCTTCGCCCGGCGTCGTGTTGGCTGAGCTCCCGTCATCGCCGCCGGCCTGGCGGCGAGCGTCGCGGCCGGTTCGCCTGCCGTCCTCGGCGGCTTCGCCGCCGGGCAGCGTGCCGGACGTGGCGACGCCGGCCGCTCCGCCCGGCGTCGTGGCGGCCGAGCGGTCGGCGCCTCGCTTGGTCCGATCGCCGATCTCGCCGGCCGCGCCCGCGCCGGCCCGGGCCACGCTGCCGGCTTCGTGACCGGGTTCGGCGTGGGCGGTGCGGTGCCCGGCGCCGCGGCTGAACCGCGTGCCGCCGTCCGCGGCTTCGCCGGCGGACGTGGCGCCGTGGGCCCGTTCGGCCGGCGGCGTGCTGGCCGGCCTGCGGGCCTCGTCACCGGCCTGGGGGCCCGCCCCGTGGCCGGGCCGCGTGCCGCCGTCCGCGGCTTCGCCGGCGGACGTGGCGCCGTGGGCCCGTTCGGCCGGCGGCGTGCTGGCCGGCCTGCGGGCCTCGGCACCGGCCTGGGGGCCCGCCCCGTGGCCGGGCCGCGTGACGGCGTCGGCCGCTTCGCCGTGCGTGGTCGCGTCCGTGACCCGGAGTACCGGGTGGGCCTCGTCGGGGGACAGGATCCGCTGGTACGGCTCCCCGTCGTGCTCGACGACGAGGGTGCGCAGCGCCTCGTGCCGGGCGGCCACGTCGGCCAGGGCCTGGCGCAGCGCAACCAGGTCCAGGTCGCCGGTCAGTCGGACGACCAGCGGGAAGTGGTACGCGGTGCCGTCGCCGGCGAGTCGTTCCACCAGCCACAGCCGCCGTTGGGCCGCGGACAGCGGAATCTCCTCCGGGCGGTCGGCGACCGCGGTCACGGGCGGGCGGGTCCGGCCCGCGTCCGCGCGGCGGGCGACCGCCCGTTCGGCCAGCTGGGCCGGGGTGGGCGCCTCGAACAGATCGCGGATGGCCAGTTCGGCGCCGAGTTCGGTGCGCGCCCGGCTGACCAGCCGGGTGGCGAGCAGCGAGTGGCCGCCCAGTTCGAAGAAGCCGTCCTCGGCGCCGGCCTCGGACACCCCGAGCACCTCGGCGAACAGCCGGCAGAGCACCTCCTCCTCCGGGGTGCGCGGGCCGCGCCCGCCGCTGGTCGCGGCGACCGTCCCCCAGGCCCTGGGGGCCTGGGAGGCACCCCCATCGGCGGCCGGCAGGGCGCGCGTGTCGAGCTTGCCGTTGTCGTTCATCGGCAGCCGGTCCAGCACCATCAGGGCGGTCGGGACCATGTAGTCGGGCAGCTCCCGTCCGAGTTCCGCGCGCAGCGTGCGGACCAGATCGTGGCGGCCGCGGGTGGCGGCGGGGTCGTTGGTCCCGGGCGTACCGTCGCCGGTCGGCCGGTAGAGCCCGTGGGTGAGCCCGGGCGCCCGGGTGAACACCACGTCGTAGCGGGTCGGTTCGGCGGACCAGGTGGTCAGCGTCCGGTAGCCGTGCGCCTCGCCCAGCGCGTGCAGGTCCTCCGGCTCGACGCCCTCGGCCACCCCGGCGCCCGGCTCGTCGGCGAGCCGGGCGTCCGGCACGCCGGTCAGCCGCAGCGACTCCGGGCCGTCGCCCTGCCCGCTCCCGGCCAGCAGCCGGGCGGCCGCGGCCAGGTCGGTCCAGGCCGCCTCGGCGGCGTCGTCGAGCCGGTGGCGGGCCGAGGCGTCGCGGTGGAGCACCGCGTCGTAGCGGTACCGGGTCAGCTCGTTGTGGTGCCGCCCGCGCCTGGTGCGCAGCTCCACGCCGAGGCCGCGCTCGGCGTAGGCCGCGAAGTAGTCGGGGTGGACCAGGAGTTCCTTCTCCTGCTGCACGGCGCGGTCGACCGCCGCGGGATCGGCCGCGCCGGTCCTGACGTGCTGCAGGGCGGCGTGGAAGGTGCCGGCCCGCCGCAGGTCGCGCACGTCGCCGACGAACAGCGCGCCGCCGGGCGCGAGCAGCCGCAGCGCGCCGTCCAGCACCTCGGTCAGGTAGTCGGCGTCGGGGAAGTACTGGATCACGGAGTTGACGACGACGGTGTCGAACGCGCCGGCCGGCAGGTCGGCCAGTTCGTGGGCGGCGCGGTGACGCAGCTCGACGCGGGCGGCGAGCTCAGGGTCGTGGCGGCGCAGGTCCTCGGCGAGGGAACGGATCACCGGCGCGGCGAAGTCCGTCGCCCAGTACTCCTCGACGTGCGGGGCGAGCCGGGTCAGCAGCAGCCCCGAGCCGACGCCGATCTCCAGCACCCGGCGCGGGTTCAGCTCCCGAATCCGGGCGACGGTGGTCTCCCGCCACTCCCGCATGTGCGGCAGCGGGATGGGCCGCCCGTCGTAGCTGCTGTCCCAGCCGGCGAAGTCCTCACCGCGCACGGCGGTCGGGATCCGCTCGTACTCGTCGGTGTACACCTCCCGCCACTCGGCGACCTGGGCCCGCCGGGCGGTCTCCCGCTCCCGGCCCGCCAGGTCCGCCGGCACCAGATAGCCCACCAACCTCTGCTCGCGGACCAGCACGGCGGCCTGGGCGACCTCGGGCCGGCGCAGCAGGGCGGCCGTCACCTCGCCCAGCTCCACCCGGTGGCCGCGGATCTTGACCTGGTCGTCGGTGCGGCCCAGGAAGTCCAGATACCCGTCGGGGCGGCGCCGCATCAGGTCGCCGGTGCGGTACATCCGGTCGCCGGGCGCGCCGAACGGGTCGGCGACGAAGCGTTCCGCGGTCAGCCCGGGCCGGTCGAGGTAGCCGCGGGCCAGGCCGACGCCGGAGAGGTAGAGCTCGCCCGGCACGCCGTCCGGCACCGGCCGCAGCCAGCCGTCCAGCAGATGGCCGCGGGTGCCGCGGATCGGGCTGCCCACGGTGGGCGTCGCGCTGTCGCGGGTGCCGGCGCCCAGGGCGTTGATGGTGTACTCGGTGGGGCCGTAGAGGTTGTAGCCCTCGGTGCCCGCCGTGTCCCGGAGCCGGTCCCACACGGCCTCCGACACCGCCTCGCCGCCCAGCAGCACCAGCGGCGGCCGGTGCCCGTCCAGCAGCCCGTGGTCCATCAGCAGGTGCGCGTAGGTCGGGGTGACGTTGACGACGTCGATCCGGTGCGCGTCACAGTAGGCGGTCAGCGCCTCGGCGTCCCGCCGCAGCTCCTCGTCGCAGACGTGCACCTCGTGGCCCTCGACCAGCCACAGCAGCTCCTCCCAGGACATGTCGAAGGCGAAGGAGACGGTGTGCGCGATCCGGAACCGGCGGCCGCCGGGGCCGCCGGGCCCGCCGGCCGCGGCGACGGCCGGGTCGAAGATCTCCCGGCGGTGGTTGAGCTGCATGTTCGTCAGGCCGCGGTGCGGGGTGACCACGCCCTTGGGGCGGCCGGTGGAGCCCGAGGTGTAGATGACGTAGGCGGGGTGCTCGGGGGTCAACGCCGGCCGCTCCGCGCCGGTCAGCGGGCCGGCGTCCAGGCCGGCCAGGTCCGCGGCGGTCGCCGGCTCGTCGCAGCACAGCCGGGGCAGGCCGGGCACGACGTCGGCGAGCCGGGCGGCGACCGCGTTCGTGGTCAGCAACAGCAGCGGCCGGGCGTCCGCGAGCATCACCGCGAGCCGCTCGTCGGGGTGGTCCAGCTCCAGCGGCAGGTACGCGGCGCCGGCGCGGAGCACCGCGAAGAGCGCCACCACCGTGTCGACGGACCGCGGCAGGCCGAGCGCCACCACCCGTTCGGGGCCGGCGCCGCGGGCCCGCAGCAGGCGGGCCAGCCGGTTGATCCGGGCGTCGAGCTCCGCGTAGCTCAGCCGTTCGCCGGCGCAGACCAGGGCCGTCACGTCCGGGGTGCGGGCGACCTGTTCGGCCAGCAGGTCGGCGATGGTGCGGTCCGGCACCGGGACCCGGCCGGCGGACCACACCAGGTCCAGCGCCCGGCGTTCGGCCGGCAGCAGCGGGTCCACGGCGCCGACGGGCGCGGTCGGGTGGTCGGCGAGGTCGTCGGTCAGCCGGGTCAGCAGCAGCACGAAACGGTCCAGCAGCGCCCGCGCGTGGGGGTCGTCGATCTGGTCGGGTCGGTGCGCCAGGGTGACCCGGATCCGCTCGCCCGGGGTCACCACCAGGGTGACGGGGTAGTGGGTGGCGTCCACGTTGGCGACCGCGCGGGCGCCGTACCGGTCCGCGAGGCCGCGCAGCCGGTCCTCGGTGTCGCCGTCCCTGAGCACGAACAGCGTGTCGAACAGCCGCCGGTGGCCGGTCTCCGCCTGCAGCACGCCCAGGCTCAGGTACTCGTGCGGCATCAGCCGCAGCCGCTCGTCCTGCACCCGGCGCAACAGGTCACCGACGGGCTCGGCGGGGTCGAGGGCGATCCGGACCGGCACCGTGTTCAGGAACATGCCGATGATCCGCTCCACCCACGGGACCTCGCTGGGCCGCCCGGCGACCGTGCTGCCGAAGACCACGTCGGCGCGCCCCGTGACGGCGGCCAGCGTCATCCCCCAGGCGCTGCTGACCAGGGTGTTGAGGGTGAGTCCGTTGCCGCGCGCGACCGCGCGCAGCCGGCCGCTGAGGTCGGCCGGCAGCCGCGCCTCCACGCTGTCCGGGATCACCGGCTCGGGCGTTCCCGCGCCGGCCCCGGCGGGCGCCACCAGGGTCGGCTCCGCCAGCCCGGACAGGGCCGACCGCCAGGCCGCGGTGGCCCGTTCGGCGTCCTGTGCCTGGAGATGGACGAGGTAGTCGCGGTAGGAGCCGGGGTCGGGCAGCGCGGCGTCGTCGCCGCCCGACGCGTAGAGCGCGAACAGCTGGTCCAGCAGGACCCAGGCCGACCAGCCGTCCCACAGGATGAGGTGCCGGCCGGTGATCAGCCGGTCCCCCCGTTCCGCGCCGAGCCGCACCAGCAGCATCCGGAACAACGGCGGCCTGGCCAGGTCGAACCGCGCGCGCCGCTCGGCGTCCAGCAGCGCGGTCAGCCGCTCGTCCTGGTCGTCGCGGGACAGCGCGGAGAGGTCGATCTCGCGCAGCGGCGGTTCGGGCTCGGCGAGGATGAACTGCACGGGCTCGCGCAGGCCCTCGCTGGTGAACCCGGCCCGCAGCCCCGCGTTGCGGCGCAGCAGGGCGCGCAGGGCGGCGCGCAGCCGGTCGGCGTCCAGCGGGGTGGCGAAGTCGAACGACTCGAAGACGGTGTAGACGTCCAGCGCGCCCGCGTCGTAGGCGGCGTGGAAGAACAGCCCCTCCTGGAGCGGGGCCAGCGGCCACACGTCCGCGACGGGCGCGCCCGCGACGCGGCGCACCAGCTCCGTCTCCTCGGCGGTGAGGGCGAACGAGGCGAACTCGCCGGCCGCGGCGGGCTCGGCGGAGCCGTCGGATTCGGCGGAGCCGTCGGATTCGGGGGACGCGGCGGATTCGGGGGACGCGGCGGGCTCGTCCGTGAGGGCGGCCAGGGCGGCCGGCGTGCGGTGCCGGAACACCTCGGGCGGCCCGACGGCCAGGCCGGCCCGCAGCGCCCGGCTGGCCACCCCGATGGAGGTGATGCTGTCGCCGCCGAGCAGGAAGAAGTCGTCGTCGGGGGACACCTCGGGCAGCCCCAGGACCGCCGCGAAGATCTCCGTGAACCGGCGTTCCGCCTCGGTCCGCGGGGCGCGGGCCGGCGCGCGCACGGTCCGCGGCGCCGGCAGCGCGGCGTGGTCCAGCTTGCCGTTGGGGCTGAGCGGCAGGGCGTCCAGCACCACGCAGGCCCGCGGGACCAGCGGCGCGGGCAGCTCGGCCGCCAACGCGCCGCGCAGCGCGTCCTCGTCGGGCCGGCACCCGGGGGCGGCCACCACGTACGCCAGCAACTCGCCGTCCCGCAGCGTCACCGCCGCCCGGGCCACAGTCGGCAGCCGCACCAGCGCGGCCTCGATCTCGCCGGGCTCGACGCGGTTGCCGCGGATCTTCAGCTGCCGGTCGGTGCGGCCCAGGTACTCAATCGTGCCGTCGGGGCGGTACCGCACCAGGTCCCCGGTGCGGTACAGCCGGTCGCCGGGCGCGCCGAACGGGTCGGCGACGAAGCGCTCCGCGGTCAGTGCGGGACGGCCGTGGTAGCCACGGGCCAACTGGACGCCGGCCAGGTACAACTCGCCCGGCACGCCCGCCGGCACCGGCCGCAGGCCGGCGTCGAGCACGCGCAGCGCGGTGTTCCACACCGGCCGCCCGATCGGGACGGGCGCCCCCCCGGCGTCGTCCGCCGCGTCGAAGGCGTGGAACGTCACGTCCACGGCCGCCTCGGTCGGGCCGTAGAGGTTGTGCAGTGGCACGCCCGTCAGCGCGTGCCACCGGGCGGCGGTGGCGCCCCCGAGCGCCTCGCCGCTGCTGAACACCTGCCGCAGCGACGCGGCCCACGACGGATCCTCGGTGACCTCCTCGACGGCGAGGAACGCCTCCAGCATGGACGGCACGAAGTGCAGCGTGGTGACGCGCGCGTCGCGCACCAGCCCCGCCAGGTAGGCGGGGTCGCGGTGCCCCTCGGGCCGCGCGAACACCACGGCGGCGCCGGTGAGCAGCGGCCAGAAGAACTCCCAGACGCTGACGTCGAACGAGGCCGGCGTCTTCTGCAGCACGCGGTCGCCCGCGGCGAGCGGGTACGCGTGCTGCATCCAGGTCAGCCGGTTGATCACGGACCGGTGGCTGACCAGCACGCCCTTGGGCCGCCCGGTGGACCCCGAGGTGTGGATGAGGTACGCGGCGTCCTCCGGATCCGGCTCCGAGGCCGGCCCCGGAGCGGGCCCCGCGGCAGGGTCGCCGCCGGTGTGGGTGCCGGGTTCCAGCAGCAGCGTCGTCACGCCCGGGGGCGCCGGCACGGCGTCCGGCCTCGTCGTCACCACGACCCGGGCTCCGGAGTCCGCCAGGGCGAACGCCACGCGGTCGGCGGGGTGGTCGAGGTCCAGGGGGAGGTAGGCGGCGCCCGAGCGGAGCACGCCGAGCAGGGCCACCATCAGCTCCGTGGACCGCGGGACGGCGACGGCCACGACGGCGCCGGGCGCGGCGCCCAGCGCCCGCAGCCGCCCGGCGAGGGCCTCCGCGCGGGCGTGCAGTTCGGCGTAGCTGAGCCGTTCGTCCCCGGCCAGCACGGCCGTGGCGTCCGGGGTGCGCGCCGTCTGCGCGGCGATGGCCTGGGGCAGCGTGGTCGGCGGTATCTCCCGGCGGTCGCCGGCGAGGTGGGCGCCGGCGGACTCCGCCGGGTCCAGCGGGTCGACGATGGCCGATCCCGCCGGGTCGGCCGCCAGCGCGCGCAGCAGGCGGATGAGCGCGTCCGCGACGCGCCGGGTCGCGGCGGCGTCGAGCCGCTCCGCGTGGTGCTTGAGCCGCAGGTCGAGCCGTCGTCCCGGCCTGACCAGCAGCGTCAACGGATAGTGCACGGCGTCGTGGAACTCGGGCCCGGACAGCCGCAGGGTGCCGGTGGGGTCGGTGAACTCCTCGCCGCCGGGGTAGTTCTCGATGACCACCAGGGTGTCGAAGAGGTCCTGGCCGTCGGCGTGGCCGGCGATGCGTTGCGCCTCCGCCAGCCCCAGGTGGTGGTGGCCGAGGAGCCGGGTCTGTTCGGCCTGGAAACGGGACAGCGCCGCGCCGAGGGTGTCCGCGGGACGCCACCGCACCCGGGTGGGCACGGTGTTGATCAGCAGGCCGACCATGTCCGCGACGCCCGCGACCTCGGCGTCGCGCCCGGAGACGGTGGTGCCGAACACCACGTCCTGGCGGCCCGTCAGCCGGCCGAGCAGCAGGCCCCAGGCCAGCTGGACCGCGGAGCCCAGGGTCACGCCCAGCTCGCGGACCCGGGCGGCGAGCCGGGCGGTCTCGTCCTCGGACAGTTCGACGCGCACCTGACCGGGGCGCGGCGCGGTGCCGGCCTCCGGCGCGGGCGCCAGCCTGGTGGGCTCGTCGAGCCCGGCGAGCGCGGCACGCCAGGCTTCGCGGGCCGCCTCCCGGTCCTGCCCCGCGAGGTGCCGCAGGTGCTCCCGGTACGGGGGAACGGCGGGCAGCGCGGCCGGGTCCGCGTAGCCGGCCAGCAGCTCCCGGTGCAGGACGGGCAGCGACCAGCCGTCGGCGACGATGTGGTGGAAGGTCAGCACGAGCCGGGCCCGGTCCGCGCCGAGCCGCACCAGCGCCCAGCGCAGCAACGGCGGGCGCGCCAGGTCGAACGGCCGGGCGCGCTCCTCGGCGGCCACGGCGGTGACGTCCACGGCGGTGGCGTCCGCGGCGGAGCCGTCCCGTTCGGCGAGGTCCACCTCGCGCCACTCCACCGGCAGGCCCCGGGCGATCAGCTGCACCGGCTGGCCCGAGTCGGGATGCGGGCGGAAGCAGGCCCGCAGCGGGGCGTGCCGGTCCAGCAGCGCCTGCGCGGCCCGGCGCAGCCGCGCCGCGTCGACCGGGCCCGACAGGTCCATCACCTGCTGGACGACGTAGCCGTCCCGGGCGAGGTCGCCGAGTTGCGACCGGAAGTAGAAGCCGGCCTGGAGCGGGGTGAGCGGCAGGGCCTCCGCCACGTCGAGCCGGTCGTCGGCGGTCAGCCGGGCCAGCTCCGCCGCGCCGAGCTCCGGCTCGGGGGCGTCCACGGGGTCGTCCGAGCCGCGGGCGGGCAGCGCGCGGACCGCGGTGGCGAGCGCGGCGACGGTGCGGTGCTGGAAGACGTCCCTGACGGTCAGCGCGAGACCCCGCGCGCGGGCCTGGACGAGCAGCCGGACCGCGCTGATGCTGTCCCCGCCGAGCGCGAGGAAGTCGTCGTCGATGGTGACCGCGGGCAGCCCGAGCACGTCGGCGCAGAGCGCGCACAGCAGTTCCTCGCGCGGATCGCGCGGCGCGCGGCCGGCGCTGAGCGCGGCGTAGTCCGGGGCCGGCAGCGCGGCGGCGTCGAGCTTGCCGCTCGGCGTCACCGGCAGCTGCCCGACCGGCACGAACGCGGACGGCACCATGTACTCGGGCAGCCATTCGGCGGCGTGCCCGCGTAGCGCCCGCATCAGCGCGCTGACGTCCCGGAACGGCGCCGGCCGGTTCGCCAACGGCCACCCACCCCGCACCGGCCGGTATCCGGCGACGGGGAAGAACCCGCTGCCCGGGAACCCACCCGCCGGAGGGCCACCGGCCGAGAGGCTCACGGCCCGAGCCGCCGGCGCCCGCCCGGCGGCCCCGTCACTGGCTGGCAAGGCCCGCGCGGCGAGGTCCGCGTCGGCGGGGTTAGTCGTCGGGTGGTCGTGGCTCGGGAGGTCTCCGGCCCGAGGGCCGCCCGCCCGGGGCCGGTCGGCGGCCGGGGTCGTATCGGTCGGCAGGGCTCGCGCGGGGGAGTCCGCGTCCGCGGTGCCGCTCGTTGGGAGGGCGTGGGTGGGGAGGCCCACGGGCCGGGGGGCGCCCGCCGGGGGCCGGTCGGCGGGCCGGTCGCCGGCCGGGGTCGTATCGAGCGGCGGGGCCTCCGCAGGGAACACCGCGTCAGCGGAGCCATGCGCCGGGAAGTCGTCGGCCGGCAGGTCACCGGTCGGGGGAGCCTCGGCCCGGGGGGCGACCCCGAGGGTCCGATCGGCGGGTCCGTCGCCGGCCGGCGACGCACCGACCGGCACAACTCGCGCCGCGAACACGGCGTCGAGGGCGCCGTCGTCGGCGGGGCCGTGCCAGGTGATGGCGACCCGGTAGCCAAGTCGTTCGCCGAGTCGGTGCAACGCCTCGGGGTCGGCGCTCTCCGCCGCCGCGGCGGGGCGGCTGCTGTCGTCCAGGGCGCGCAGGGCGGCCAGGTCGGGCAGCAGCCGGGCGTTGGGCACGCCGGTGACCCGGAGCAGCGCGGGCCGTCGGGCCAGCGCGTCGGCGAGCGCCGCCGTTCCCGCCCAGGGCACCTCCGTCGCCCGCGCCGCCGCCGGCTCGGTCGTCGTCGGGCCCCCGGGGGTGAGGACGACGTCGTAGCGGTAGCGGGTCAGCTCGTTGTGGTGCTCGCCGCGCTTGATCCTCAGGTCGGCGGCGAAACCGTCCAGCGTGGCGAAGTAGTCCGGGTCCAGGAGGAGTTCGCCCTCCCAGCGCTCCGACTGGTCCACCGCCGCGCGCAGCTGGAGCTTGTCCGGCGCGTCCCGGTCGGCGAGCCGCGCGGCGCGCCGGGTCTCGACCGCCGCCCGGAGGGTGCGCAGCAACCGCAGGTTGCGCACGTCGCCGACGAAGATCCGGCCGCCCGGGGCCAGCAGCCGGGCCGCGCCGCGCAGCACCCCGGTCAGGTACTCGACGCCGGGGAAGTACTGGGCGACGGAGTTCAGCACGATGGTGTCGAAGTGGCCCTCGGGCAGCCCGGTGACGTCGTGCGCCGGCTGGGCCCGCAGCTCGACGTGGCCGGCGCCGGCCACGGCCGGGTGGGCGCGCAGCGCCGCGACGGCCCGCTCGGACAGGTCGGTGCCCCAGTAGCTCTCGCAGTCGGGCGCCAGGGCGGCCAGCAGCAGCCCGGAGCCGACGCCGATCTCCAGCACCCGGCGCGGGTTCAGCTCCCGGATCCGGGCCACGGTGGCGTCCCGCCACGCGCGCAGCTCGGGCAGCGGCAGCGGCAGGCCGTCGTACATGCTGTTCCAGCCGGCGAAGTTCTCGCCGAAGTCGGCGGCCGCCCCGTCCGCGCCGGCGGCGTCGTAGAGCAGCTCGTGCACCTCCTTCCAGCGCGCCACCCCGGCCGCGTCGGCGGCATCGGCGGCCGCGGCATCGGCCGCGTCCGCGTCCGCGTCGAGGGATGGGACCACGTAGGCCACCAGACGGCGGTCGCCCGGATGGTCCTCGCGGACCACGACGGCCGCCTGGTGCACCGCCGGATGGCCGCGCAGCGCGGACTCGATCTCGCCCGGCTCGACGCGGAAACCGCGGATCTTCACCTGGTCGTCGGCCCGGCCCAGGAACTCCAGCTTCCCGTCCGCGGTCCAGCGCGCGAGGTCCCCGGTGCGGTACAGCCTCCCCCAGGCCCTGGAGGCCTGGGAGGTGCCCCCATCGCCGGGCGCGCCGAACGGGTCGGCGACGAAGCGTTCCGCGGTCAGGCCAGGGCGGCCCAGATAGCAGCGGGCCAGGCCCTGTCCGCCCAGGTAGAGCTCGCCGCCGACGCCGGCCGGGACGGGCCGGAGCCGGGCGTCGAGCACGTAGGCGCGGGTGCCCGGGTCGGGCACGCCGATGGGCACGTTCGAACCGGGGGGCGCGTCGGCCGCGCACCGGCCCAGCGTGGAGTTGGTGGTCGCCTCGGTGGGCCCGTAGGCGTTGAACATCGCCCGGCCGCCGGCGTATCGGGCGGTCAGCTCGGGGGAGACCCGCTCGGTGCCGGCGAGCAGCGTGGCCCCGGCGGGCAGCCGCGCGTCGTCGGGCAGGGCGGCGAGCAGGGCCGGCGGCAGGATCATGAACGTGACGTCGTGTTCCCTGGCGTAGTCGGCCAGCGGCGCGCCCGGGTAGCGGTACTCGGACGGGACGAGGACCAGCACGCCGCCGGACAGCAGGCCGAGGCACAGGTCCCAGAACGCGACGTCGAAGCTGGGGGAGGCGAACTGCAGCACCCGGCTGTCGGGGCCGATGCCGCAGCGTTCCCGCTGGGTGGCGACCAGCTTGGCCACGCCGGCGTGGGTGAGCACCACGCCCTTGGGGCGGCCGGTGGAGCCGGAGGTGTAGATCACGTACGCGGCGTCCGCCACGGTGAGCGGGCCGCGGTCCGCCGCCGTCGGGTCATGGGACGGCCGGTCCGCCAGCTCGCGGACGGTCTCCGGCGCGTCCAGCACCAGGGTGGTCGGCGCCGCGTGGTCCGGCGGCTCCGCCGCCAGGTCCGCGGTGGTGAGCACGCAGACGGGCGCGGCGTCGGCCAGCATGTAGCCCACCCGGTCGGCCGGATAGTCCGTGTCGATCGGCAGATAGGCGGCGCCGGACTTCAGCACGGCGACTTCGGCCACGATCAGCTCGACCGAACGCGGCACGGCCACCGCCACGATCCGGTCCGGGCCGGCGCCGCGGGCGATCAGGGCGTGTGCCAGCCGGTTGGCGCGCGCGTCGAGTTCGGCGTAGCTGAGCCGGGTCGGCCCGTGCACCAACGCGGGGGCGTCGCCCCGCGCGGCCACCTGGCGGGCGAAGAACTCGGGCCAGGTGAGCGCCGGCTCCGCGTGTTCCGTGGCGTTCCACTCGACCAGCAGCCGGTGCCGTTCGGCGTCGGTCAGCAGCGCCAGGTCGCCCACGGGCGCGTCCGGGCGGGCGGCCGCGTCGGCGCGGAGCGTGGCGTGGTGGTCGAGGATCCGGCCGGCGGTCTCCGGGGTGAACAGGTCGGCGCGGTAGCGGAGGTGAGCCGCGCCGCCGGCCACCCGCAGCACCAGGTCCGGCGATCCGGTCTCCGCGGCGTCCGCCTCGAACGCGACGTTGTACAGCAGGCCGCCGCCGCGGGTGGGCTCGGCGGCCAGCCGGGCCGCGAGTTCGGCCGGATCGACGCGATGGGCCGCCGCCTCGGCGCGGGCCCGGGCCACCCGGGCGGTCAGCTCGCGGAACGTGACCGTCCCGTCGACGGACACGCGCAGCGGCAGTCCGGCGTGGCCGACGGTGACGTCGGCGGACGCGGGATCGTAGCGGTGCAGCAGCGCCACGAAGGCGGCCAGCTCCCCGTCCTCGCCGTCGGGGTTCTCACCCACAGGGCCGCCACCAACGGGGCCGCCGCCGGCGGGCTCCGCGCCGGCAAGGCGCAACGCGCCGCCGCCGGTCCGCGGATGGGGATGGTCTGCGGGCAGCACCGCCTCGCGGGTCGGCGGCACCAGCCGCGCCCGCCAGTAGGCGAACGCGCTGTCTTCCGGGCACTCCTGGCGATCGGCCACGGCTGACCGCACCTCCCAACACGGATTGCTGCACACGGTCCCGACGACGATGGGGGCACCTCCCAGGCCCTCAGGGCCTGGGGGAGGATCGACCGCACCGGCCGGGTTCGACCGCAGGCCATAGTAAGGTTAGCTTTACCTAAGTTGGTAGCCCGCACTGCTGCGGTAAGGTCAGCCTTACCTGACCCCGTACGGGGCGGGGTCGGCGGCGGCACGAAGGCCCAGCGCGGGCGGGGACGAGGCGGAAGACGGTGAAAGGTCGCGGCGGCGTGGGCACGCGTGCGCGTCCGCTGGTGCTGCTGCCCCTGCTCGGCGGCCCGCTGCTGCTGCTCTGCCTGCTCTCCCTCGCCCTCGGTGCCCAGGACATCCCGCCCGACCAGGTGCTCCGGACGCTGCTGGGCGACGCGCCGAACGAGCGGGTGTCCGACATCGTGTGGGCGGCGCGGCTGCCGCGCACCCTGCTGGCCCTCGCCACCGGCGCGGCGTTGGGGGTGGCCGGCGGCCTGATGCAGGCGCTGACCAGGAATCCGCTGGCCGACCCGGGCATCCTGGGGGTGAGCGCGGGGGCCTCGTTCGCCATCGTGCTGTCCGTCTCGGTCTTCGGCCTGGGCTCGCTCTACGGCTACATCTGGTTCGCCTTCGCCGGCGCCCTGCTGGCCAGCGTCGCGGTGTACCTGCTGGGCGGCGCCGGGCGGTCCGGGCTCACCCCGGTGAAGCTGGCGCTGGCCGGCGTGGCCGTCACCGCGATGCTGTCCTCGCTGACCAGCGCGGTGGTGCTGAACCACCCCGAGGCGCTGAACCGTTACCGCTTCTGGAACGCGGGCTCGCTGGCCGACGACAACGGCGACATGCTGCTCCGGGTGCTGCCCTTCCTGATCGTGGGCGTGGTGCTGGCGCTGGCCTGCGCCCCGGCGTTGAACAGCCTGGCGCTGGGCGAGGACGTGGCCACCGCGCTCGGCCAACGGGTCGCCCGGATCCGGCTCCAGGGCGTCGTCGCCGTGACGTTGCTCACGGGCGCTGCGGTGGCCCTGATCGGCCCTGTGGTCTTCGTCGGCCTGGTGGTCCCGCACCTCGCCCGGATATGCGCCCGGTGGGCCGGGATCGGCCCGGACCACCGCTGGCTGCTGCCGGTCTCGGCGGTGCTGGCCCCCTGCCTGCTGCTGGCCGCGGACATCGCCGGGCGGCTCGTCGCCCGGCCCGTCGAGATCCAGGCCGGCGTCCTGGTGGCGTTCCTCGGCGGCCCGTTCTTCATCGCGCTGGTCCGGCGGCAGCGTCTGGCGGAGGTCTGACGTGGCCGTTCTGGACTCCCCGCCGCGCGGACCCGGCTCGGCGCGCCGCACCTTCCGGCTCGCCGTCCCGCCGGTCTCCGGCTATCTCAGGCCGCGGGAGCTGCTGGTGTGCGCGGCGCTGGGCGTCGCCGTGCTGCTCGCCTTCTGCGGGTCGCTCGCCGTCGGCGACGTCACCATCCCGTTCGACGAGGTGCTGCGCGCCCTGGTCGGCTCGGGCGACGCCGGAACGCTGCTGGTGGTGCAGGAGTTCCGGATGCCCAGGGCGCTGGCCGGGCTGCTGGTCGGCGTCGCGTTCGGGGTGGCCGGCGCCGTGTTCCAGACCATGACGCGCAACCCGCTGGCCAGCCCCGACATGATCGGCATCACCCAGGCCGCCGGCACCGCGGTGGTCGCCGGCATGGTGCTCGGCTGGGACGCCGGCCTCGGCACCCAGGCGCTCGGCCTGTTCGGCGCCGTGGCCGCCGCCCTGGTGATCTACGCGCTGTCCTGGCGCCGCGGCACCACGGGCTACCGGATCGTCCTGGTCGGCATCGGCGTCTCCTGGATCTGCACCAGCGCCACCGACTACCTCATCGCCCGGGCCCGCTCGTTCGAGGCGCAGTCCGCCCTGGGCTGGCTGGTGGGCAACCTCAACGGCCGCACCTGGGACCAGATCGCACCGCTCGCCTGGGCGACGGCGGTGCTGGTGCCCGCGGCCCTGCTGCTGAGCCGCTGGACCCGGTCGCTGCAACTCGGCGACGACGTCGCCCTCTCCCTCGGCACGCCGGTGCAGAAGGTGCGGCTCGCGCTGCTGCTCACCGGCGTCGGGCTGGTGGCGTTCGGCACCGGGGCCGCCGGGCCGGTCGCGTTCGTCGCCCTGGCGGCGCCGCAGATCGCGCAACGGCTGGTGGGCTCGGCCTGGCCGCCGCTGGTCGCCTCTGGCCTGTCCGGGGCGCTGGTGGTGCTGCTCGCCGACCTGGCGACCCGGCTCGGGCTCGCCGGCACGGAGCTGCCGGTCGGCGTCGTCACCGGCGTGCTCGGCGCGCCGTTTCTGCTCTGGCTGTTGATCCGCACCAACCGCGCGGGCTCGGGAGGCTGATCGTCCGATGACAGGTCGCACGCGGAAGACGGGTCCTCCGCTGCCAGGGGGGCACCTCCCAGGCCCCCGGGGCCTGGGGGAGGGCCACGACCGGCCGGCGGACCCCGCGCCCCCGACCCCCGACGACGCGACGACCCCGCGCCCCGAACTGCGGGCCGACCAGCTGCGGCTGGCGTACGGGGAGCGCCTGGTGGTCGACCGGCTCGACCTGGTCGTGCCGCCGGGCCGGATCACCGCCATCGTCGGCGCCAACGCCTGCGGCAAGTCCACCCTGCTGCGGGCCCTCGCCCGGCTGCTCACGCCGCGGGACGGGGCGGTGGTGCTGGACGGTCAGGCGCTGCGCTCGTTGCCCACCCGGGAGCTGGCCAGGCGCCTCGGCATCCTGCCGCAGAGCCCGGTGGCGCCCGAGGGCCTCACCGTCATCGACCTCGTCAGCCGGGGCCGTTCCCCGCACCAGACCTGGTGGCGCCAGTGGTCGCGGGCCGACGAGCGGGCGGTGCACGGCGCGCTGGCCGCCACCGGCATGGCGGAGCTGGCCGACCGCGCGGTGGACGAGCTCTCCGGCGGCCAGCGGCAACGCGCCTGGCTCGCCATGGCGGTGGCCCAGGGCACGCCGGTGATGCTGCTGGACGAGCCGACCACCTACCTCGACCTGGCCCACCAGATCGACGTGCTCGACCTGATCACCGACCTCAACCGGCAGGACGGGCGCACCATCGTCATGGTGCTGCACGACCTGAACCAGGCGTGCCGGTACGCGGACCACCTGGTCGCCATGAAGTCGGGACGCGTCGTCGCCGAGGGGCCGCCGGAGCGGGTCATCACCGAGGACGTCGTCGCGGACGTGTTCGACCTCCGCTGCCGGATCGACGCCGACCCGATCAGCGGCACCCCCCTGGTCATCCCCGTCGGCCGCCACCACGCCCCGGCCGCCGAGGCCCGCACCTGACGTGGCGGCGGGCCCCGGCGGCGCTCCGCTTGCGGCGTGCTGACCGGCGGGTCCCGGCGGCCTCAGGAGGTGGCGGGCTCCGCGCGCTCGGCATGGCCGGTCAGGCTGTTCGGTCGCATGTCCGTCCAGTTCCTCTCGACGTACCTGAGGCACGCGTCGCGCGTGTCCTTGCCGTACGCGACCTTCCAGCCCTCCGGCACGCCTGCGAAGGCCGGCCACAGGGAGTGCCGGCCCTCGTCGTTGACGAGCACCAGATAGGCTGTGCTCGCGCCCTCGAAGGGGTTGGCCATGCCGCCTCTCTCCGTTCGTTCTCCTGGTCCCGGATCGATCGGGTAAGGCTCACCTTACTGGCGCTCGGGCGTGAGGTTTCACCGAAAATCCGTCCGAAGCGGTGTCGGATTCGTCACCCCTGGGCCGGGTCCGGATGGCGGGTCAGATAGCCGCCCATGGAGCGGAAGAACTCGGTGGCCGCCCACTCCCGGCCGTCGTCCGTGCGTAGCCGCCGCAGCACCAGCCCCGGACCCCGGCCGCGCCGCGCCTCGGGGCCGGCCACGATCACCACGCCGTCGCCCTCCGGGATGAACACCCGGCCCGGCGTCCCGCCGTAGTGGGCGCGGGACACCGCGGCCTCCAGCACCCGGATCCGCTGACCGCGGTAGTGCGTGAAGGCGTTGGGGTACGGGTCGCTCTGCGCGCGGACCAGTCGCTCCAGGTCCTCGGCCGGCCAGGTCCAGTCGATCCGGCTGTCCTCCAGCGACCGCTTGTGGAAGAAGCTCGCCCGCGACCGGTCCTGCGGCGTCCAGCCGGTCTTGCCCGCGGCGATCAGCTCCAGCGACTCGGTGACGAGGGGCGCGATGAGGTCCACGGTGCGGTGGAACAGGTCGGTCGCCGTGTCCGTCGGCCCGACCGGCACGGCGCGCTGCAGCACGATGTCGCCCGCGTCCAGTTCGGCGTTCATCAGATGCGCCGTGACGCCGACCTCCGGCTCCCCGTTGATCAGCGCCCAGATCAGCGGCGAGAAGCCGGCGTAGGCGGGCAGCAGCGAGTCGTGCACGTTCAGCGTGCCGTGCGGCGGCAGGTCGAAGATCTCCGGCGGCAACCAGGTGCGCCAGTTGTTGGCCACGATGATCTCGGGGTCGGCGTCCCGCAGCGTCGCGCGCAGCTCCGGATCGTCAGGGCGGTTGCGCAGCAGCACGGGAACGCCGTGCTCGCGCGCCAGATCCGCCACCGAGTCGTTCCAGATCCGCTCGTACGCGTGCGCGCTGGGCGGATGGGTCACCGCCAGGGTCACCTCGTGCCCCGCGTCCAGCAGCGCGCGCAGGGTGCGGTGGCCCCAGGTCTGGTAACCGAACAAGGCGACCCGCATCGGGCGACTCCTCGGGGTTGGGTGGTGGGTGCCCCGCGCCGTAGCAACGCGGTCACCGCAGGATTGCAAGGTAAGGCTAACCTTACCTAGCATGTGACGCTAGGAGGCGATGCTGCGGTGAATCAGGGGAACACGGTGAATCAGGGGAACGACCGGCGCCACGAGACGGCTGACATCCACGACCTGCTGGGAGTTGGCTTCGGTCCTTCCAACCTGGCCCTCGCCATCGCGATCCAGGAGCACAACGGCCGGGCCCCGGCCGCGGAGCGGATATCCGCCCGGTTCCTGGAGCGCCAGCCGACGTTCGGCTGGCACCGGGGCATGCTCATCGACGACGCCACCATGCAGGTGTCGTTCCTGAAGGACCTGGTGACGATGCGCGATCCGGCCAGCGACTTCAGCTTCCTGTGCTTCCTCAAACAGCGCGGCCGGCTGGTCGACTTCCTCAACCAGAAGACGCTCTTCCCGCTGCGCATCGAGTTCCACGACTACTTCACCTGGGCCGCCGAACGCGTCGCCGACCAGGTCGTCTACGGCAGCCAGGTGGTCGGCGTGGAGCCGGTGCTGGCGGCGGACGGCCGGGTGCGGTGGTTCGACGTCACGAGCCGGGACGGCGGCCCGGACGGCGCGCTGACGGTGCGCCGGGCCCGCAACATCTGCCTGGCCACCGGCCTGCAACCGCGGCTGCCGGTCGGCCTGGAGCCCTCGGACCGCATCTGGCACAGCCACCAGCTGCTGCACCGGATGGACGCGCTCGCCGACCACCCGCCGCGCCGGGCCGTGGTGTTGGGCGCCGGGCAGAGCGCCGCCGAGATCGTCGCCTACCTGCACGGCGCGTTCCCGGAGGCCGAGGTCTGCGCGGTGTTCGGCAAGTACGGGTACACGCCGGCCGACGACAGCCCGTTCGCCAACCGGGTCTTCGACCCCGAGGGCGTGGACGTCTACTTCCAGGCGCCCGCCGAGGTGAAGCGCTCGCTGATGGACTACCACCGGTCGACCAACTACTCGGCGGTGGACATCGACCTGATCGAGGACCTGTACCGCAGGCAGTACCAGGAGAAGGTGCGCGGCTCCGAACGGCTGCGGATGCTCAACGTCTCCCGCCTCCGCGAGGCCCGCGAGACGCCCGAGGGACTGGACGTCGAGGTGGAGTACCTGCCCACCGGCGAACGCCAGCGGCTACGCGCCGACCTGCTGGTCTGCGCCACCGGATACACGTCGCAGGACCCGGCGGCGCTGCTCGGCGAGACGGCCAAGCTGTGCCTGCGCGACGAGGAGGACGCGTTCCGGGTGGCCCGGGACCACCGGGTGCTCGTGGCGGACCACGTGGCCGCCGGGATCTACCTCCAGGGCAGCACCGAGCACACCCACGGCATCACCGCCACCCTGCTCTCCCACACCGCCGTCCGCGCCGGCGAGATCCTGGACTCGCTGCGCACCCACGGCGCCGGCGGCGACCCGACCCCGAACGCCGCCCTGGCCCTCGCCGCCGACGGCGGCTGACCGCCCCGTCCGTCCGGCCCTCGTCCGGCCCTCGTCCGGCTCCCGTCCGGCCCGCCCTGCCCTCGTCCCGTCCGGTTTCCCGCTCGCCTCCGCCACCTCGCCGGGAAGGCATCCGCCATGCTCGACCTGAAGCTGGTCAACGGCACCATCCTCACCATGGATCCGGTGCGCCCGGTGGCCGGCCGGATCGGGGTGTGGCGGGGCCGCGTCGTCGGGCTCGACGAGGACGTCGACCGGCTGCCGGCCGGCGAGGTGACCGACCTGGGCGGCGCCACGGTGCTGCCCGGGTTCGTGGACGCCCACGTGCACCTCGCCTGGGCCGGGCTCAAGCGGCGCACGCCCAGCGTCGCGCCCTGCGCCGATCCGGCCGAGGTGCTCGCCCGGATCGCCGAGGCCGCCGCCCGGCGGCGCCCGGGCGACTGGGTGGACGTCGCCGGCTACGACCAGCGCGCCCTCGGCCGGCACCTGACGGCCGCCGAACTCGACGCGACGGCCCCGGGACGCCGGATCCTGCTGCTGCACGACTCAGGCCACTCCTGTGTGGTCAGCACCCCGGTGCTCGACCTGCTGCCCCGCGGCATCGCCCACGCCGACGGGGTGCTCAACGAGCAGGGCGCCGCCGCGGCCCGCGCCCTGCGCATGCCCTACCCGCTCGCCGACCTGGCCGACGCCGTCGAGGAGGCCGCCCTCGACTGCCGCGCGCAGGGCGTCACCGCCTGCGCCGAGGCGGGCGTCGGCGGCGGCCTGATCGCGCACAGCGCCGTCGAGCTCGCCGCCTACCAACGGCTGCGCGACGCCGGCCGGCTGCCGCTCCGGGTGCGCCTGATGGTCGCCGCCGACGCGCTGCACCCGGTCGCCGCGCACCCCGACGACGACCTGCCGGCCGGGCTCGATCTGGGCCTGCGCGGCGGCTTCGGCGACGACCTGCTGGCCCTCGGCGCGTTGAAGGTCTTCACGGACGGCGGCATGATGCCGCGCACCGCCGCGCTGACCCGCCCGTACGAGGGGCTCGACCACGCGGGACAGCTGTACGCGGACCCCGACGCGTTGACGCGGCGGATCGTGACCGGCCACCGGGCCGGCTGGCAGCTCGCCATCCACGCCATCGGCGACCGCGCCGTGGACCTCGCGCTGGACGCGCTGGACGCCGCCCAACGCGCCCACCCCCGCACCGGCACCCGGCACCGGATCGAGCACGCCGGGCTGGTGCGCCCCGACCAGCTCGCCCGGCTCGCGGCGACCGGCGCGGCGGCCGTCGTGCAGCCCGGCTTCCTGTGGCACTTCGGCGACGACTACGCCGCGCTGATGGGGGAGGAGCGCGCGCCCTGGCTCTACCGGGGCCGGGCGTTCCTGGATCACGGGGTGCCGCTGGTGGCCAGCTCGGACCGCCCGGTCACCGAGGGCGCCCCGCTGCGCGGGATCCAGACGATGGTGGAACGCCGCTCCGCCGGCGGCCGGAGCGTCGGCCCCGACGAGGCCGTCACGGTCGAGGAGGCGCTGCGCGCGTACACGGTCGACGCGGCGCGCGCCTGCCACTGGGAGCACGCCCTGGGCAGCCTGACCCCGGGGCGCCTCGCCGACCTGGTGGTGCTGGCGGACGACCCCCGCCGGGTCGATCCCGCCACCATCGCGGACATCGAGATCCTCGCCAGCTACCTCGGCGGCGAGCCCGCGCCGCCCCCTCACTGACCCCTGCCGACCCCTGGAAACCCACCCGCCCCGCCTCTGGCCAGGGCCTCTTCCGCCGGGTCCCGGGACGGCGCATGTTGGTGGCATCCCACTCGCCGCGGCGGCCTCGCAGCGCCGCCGCCCCACCAGGGAGGCCCACATGACCAGCGCCAGCGAGACCTTCGCCCCCGAGGTACCCGACCCCGCCGAGCCGGTCGAGCTCGACAGCGGCGGCGGCGGCCGGCTCTACGCGCAGACCGAAACGCTCCGCGCCACCGCGCCCGCCGTCCGGGTCCGCCTGCCCGAGGACCTCCTGGCGTGGTCCGTGACCCGCGGCGACGTGGTGCGCCGGCTGCTCACCCACCCGCACGTCCGCAAGGACGCCCGCCGGAACTGGCCGGGATACGAACCCGGCGCCATCAGCTGGCTCTACCCGTGGGTCGACTCGCAGTCGATGTTCACCTCCGACGCCGCCGACCACGCCCGGCTCAGGAACCTCATAGGCCGGGCCTTCGCGCCGCGCCGCATCGAGGCCCTCCGGCCCGCCGTCCGCACCATCGTGACCGACCTGCTGGACGCCCTTGCCGCCCGCGCCACCGGCGCCGGCGCCCCGCCCGTGGACCTGCGCGCCGACTACGCCTACGCGATCCCCACCCGGGTGATCTGCGACCTCTTCGGCGTCCCCGAGGAGCAACGCCCCGCCATGCTCGCCGCCATGGACCTGGTGCTGACCACGGACCCGGCGGCGGTCAACGCGGGCGAGGTCAGCGCCGAGGTGATCGCCCACATGCGGGTCCTGGTCGAGACCAGGCGCGACGACCCCGGCGACGACATGACGAGCCTGCTGCTGGCCGCCCACGAGGCGGACGGCGACCGGCTCACCGAACACGAGCTGATCTCCACGCTGTTCCTGATGGTGGGCGCCGGAAGCCAGACCACCGCCGCCCTCCTCGACCACGCCGTCCGGGAACTGCTCACCCACCGGGACCAGCTCGTGGCCGTGCTGGCCGAGCCGGCCCGCTGGGACGACGTGGTCGAGGAGGCGTTACGCCTGCACCCGCCGATCGTGCACATGCCGCTGCGCTTCGCCACGGGGGACATCGACCTCGGCGAGGGCGTCACCATCCGCTCCGGGGAGGCCATCATCGTCGGCTTCGGCGCGCACGGCCGCGACCCCGCGGTGCACGACGACCCGGCCGCGTTCGACATCGACCGCGCGGACAAGGCGCATCTCGCCTTCGGGCACGGCATCCACTACTGCCTCGGCGCCTCGCTCGCCCGCCTGGAGGCCCAGATCGCGCTGCCCGCGCTCTTCGACCGCTTCCCCGACCTCGCCCTCGCCGTACCCCCGTCCGAACTGCGCCACCAGTCCTCCTTCATCGGCAACGACGTCCTCGCCCTCCCCGTCCACCTGGGCTCGCCCGCCGCTCCCTAGCCGACCCGGCGGGGCGTCAGCGGCCCGGAACCGTCACGGGGTCGGGGCGCCGACGCGGGCGAAGGGGACGGTGAAGGCGTCGTGGTCCTCCTTCTCGTGCGAGGTGGAGGCGTCGGGCCCGTACGGCTCCAGCGCGTGGTCCAGCACGGTCGGGTCGTGGGGGAGCGACTCGATCGCGGACTGGCCGAAGGTGGCGAGCACCATGACGCCGAGGCCCCGGTCCTGGAGCGTCTGCCGGGTCAGGCCGAGCGCCTGGAGCGGGATGCCGATCTCGTAGACGGTGTCGTGCGCCGGGTCGTGGCCGGCGTCGAGCAGGTCGGCGTAGCGGTCGGCGTCCGCCAGGTCCGCGGGCCGGTAGCCCGCGTTGCCGGTGTCCGGGATGCCCCACACCTCGTCGACCGTCAGCTCGTCGCCGTACGCGTAGGCGATTCCGGCCTCGTCGAACGTGGTGTGGTGCGCCGGGTCGTGGTCGAACGCGCCCTCGTCGTTGAGCGAGAAGAGCGCGGGTGTGCCGCGGCCCGGCACGGTGGAGAAGTTGGCGAGGTGGTCCACCTCCGCGTTGGGGAACGCGTCGCGCAGGCCCCACACCCCGTCGGGTCCCGCGCCCACCACCCCGTCGGAGCCGGCCGCCGGGTCGGCGTCCAGCGCGATCGAGACGGGCAGGTCCACGGCGTACGGCTTGCCGTTGCCGGTCTGCGGATAGTCCTGCGCGGGATCGGCGACGTCGGTGACGTTGGTGTACTGCCACATCAGGTACAGCGTCGCGTCGTCCCAGGCGGCCGACAGCGCGTACAGGTCGTGCACCGGGCCCTCGTGGCTGCCGCGGAAGATGCGCGCGTCGTCGTTGGCGACGCCCTGTGCCACGACCAGGCCAGGCGACCAGTCGCCGGCCGAACCGTCCACGGTGATGGGCGCGGCGGCGCCGAACCGGCCGCCCGGGTTGGTGGCGTAGCGCGGGCTACCGGTGTCGGGCCCGGCGGCGGTGGCGGCGGTGGTGGCGGTTGCGGCGTGCCCGGCGGGTGGCGGCAGCGCGCCGCCGACGGCGCAGACCGCCACGAGCGCGGCCGCGAGCCGGCCGAACCTGCGGGTGTGGGGGGAGGCGTGGGGGCGTTGGCGTGGTGTGTGGGGCACGGTGCTCGGTCCTCTCCGGCGTCTGGGCCGGCCGAGAGGAACACGCGAGGAGTGGCCGCGCCAACCCGGCTCCCGGTGTGCTCTCCTGCCGAAAAATCTTGCAAATGACGGTGCATCAACGTGCAAGTAATTTCAGGCTAGCGATCCGCTGCGGACCCGTAAAGCCGTCGAACGCGCCCTCTTTACAGGTTCACGGCGCGGCACTAGCGTCCAGCAGGCTTTCTGCAACTCCTTGCAGATCTCCGGCCGCTGGCGCGTGTGGCCCCCGACGAGCACGCACGACCACGCACGAAGGAGCGGTAATGCACCCGTACTTCCCCCACGAGTACGCCACCCACGAGCAGGAGAGGGCGTGACCGCCATGCACCGTCTCGTCCTGCGCGCCGGCGCGCCGCTGGCCGCCGGCGTCGCGCTCGCCACGGCCGTCGCCCTGGCCCTCGCGTCCGCCGCGCCCGAAACCGGGCCCCGGCCCGCGGCCACCGAACCGGCCGCGCTCGCCGACGGCGACGTCATCGCCAACCTCTGGTCCTGGAACTGGCGGTCCGTGGCCGCCGAGTGCACCGATGTCCTCGGCCCGGCCGGCTACGGCGCCGTCTGGGTGGCCCCGCCCGCCGAGTCGCTGGCCCACCCCGACGGCTACTGGTGGGACATCTACCAGACCTACAGCTACACGCTGAACGGCCGCTTCGGCACCGAGGCCGACTTCGCCGCCATGACCCGGGCCTGCGCCGACGCCGGCGTGGACGTCTACACCGACGCGGTGATCAACCACACCGCCGCCGTCACCGGCACCGGCTACGCCGGCACCCAGGTCGGCGACAAGTACGCGCCGCCGATGTACACCCGCGCCGACTACAACGTGGACGTCTGCGACCGCACCATCAGCAACTGGAACGACCGCTGGGAGGTGCAGAACTGCGAACTGCTCGGCCTGCCCGACCTGAAGACCGGCAGCCCCGAGGTCCGCGCCGAGATCGCCGGCTACCTCAACGCGCAGATCGCGCTCGGCGTCTCCGGGTTCCGGGTGGACGCCGCCAAGCACATCCCGGCCGAGGACCTGGCGGCGATCGTCGGGCTGCTCGACCCGACGGCCGACGGCTCCGACCCGTTCGTCTTCCACGAGGTCTTCCCCGGCGCGGTGCCCACGCCCGACGAGTACTTCGGCAGCGGCCGGGTGCTGGACTTCGCCGTGGGCGACCAGCTCAAGGCCGCGTTCCAGGGCGACATCGCGCGGCTGGCCGACTTCGGCACCGGCGGCGGCACCCTGCCGGCCGGCAACTCCGTCTCGTTCGTCACCAACCACGACACCGAACGGGACGGCCGGCACCTCACCTACCGGGACGGCGACACGGCCGTGCTGGCCAACGTCTTCCAACTCGGCTGGGACGGCGCGCCGCCCACGGTGTACGCCGGCTTCGAGTTCCAGGGCCGGGACGACTCGCCGCCGGCCGACGCCGACGGCCTCGTCACCGACACCGACTGCGCCGCCGGCTGGTACTGCCTGGACCGCGACCCGCGGATCACCGGCATGGTCGGCTGGCGCAACGCCGTGGGCGACGCGGACGTCCACGACTTCCAGTCCCCGCAGGCCAACGTCATCGGCTTCAGCCGCGGCGACGTCGGCTTCCTCGCCGTCAACAACACGACGAACGAGGTCACCACCGGGTTCACCACCTCGCTCCCGGACGGCGACTACTGCAACGCGCTGGACGACTGCGCCACGACCGTGACCGTCTCGGGTGGGGAGGCCACCCTCACCCTTCCCGCCAGGTCCGCGGTCGCCCTGCACATGTCCGCGAACTGACGGTCTCCGCCCCGGCCGCCGGAAGGCCCCATCCCCGTCCCCCCCGATGGGGACCCTTCCGGCGGCGCGTCCTGCCGCGGTCCGCCCACCCGCATGCCGCCGTCGCGATCCCCGGCCAGCCACCCCCGAGGCTGGCCCGCCACCGCACATCCCACGGATCCCGCATCGTGCACACCCCCATCACGACGACACCCTCACCCTCCCCTGATCCGATAAGCGTCGAATGAACGACTCCTATACGAGTCCGGTCCGAGGCCCGTGCGAGGCCCGTGCGAGGCCCGTGCGAGTCTCCGGGGCTGACGGGGATCCGGTCAGGACGCGCCCGGGGAGATCGCCGGGGCGTCGCTGGTGAGGCGGGTGTGCATGCGTTTCAGCAGGCGGCGTTGGTGGGTGCTGTACCAGGTGATCCAGCCGAGGAAGCCGGCCGACAGGGCGCCGAAGCCGACGATCTCGCGGACGTCGCCCGTCGCCAGGGTCGCGGCGACGAGGCTGGCGAACAGCGCGTAGAGGAGGACCAGCGCCATGCGGTGGTGCCGGGTGGTGCGCAGCCGCTGGGCCACCAGGTTGCGCAGGGCCCGCCGTTCGGCCGGGTCGTCCGGCACCCGTTCGCGCTTCAGCGCGTGGTCGAGCGTCGCGTAGTGCCGCGCGGAGCCGCCCGCGGCGCGCCGCTCCCGGCGCCGGAACACCAGCACGATGCCGGTCACGGCGATCGCGCTCCCGGCGACGCGGTAGAGCGTCTCCGCCGAGGCCGTGTCCGGCGAGATGATCAGGATCAGGGTCCAGGCGACGAGCACCATGAGCGCGATCTGCGCCCACATGTGCTGGGTGAGCCAGCTGGTGAGCCTGCCCATGACTGGTCTACTCCCTTTCGGTGAACGGTCGTTGACGTTCACCGAGTACCTCGCCCATCCCGGTCCATGCGCCCGTCCGGCCCGCCGGTGGCGGTACGGGCCGGACGGGGGACCTCGTGGGGCGGGTGGCTACGGGTGGGAGACGACGTACGCCTCGGTGCTGCCGGGGCCGGCCGGGCCGCCCGTGTCGTTGATGACATGGGCGATGGTGCCGGTGCCGCCGCCGAGCGACACGGCCACCATGTGCTCGAACGCGACGCCCGGCGCGTTCGGCACCTCGATGGCGCGTTCGCTGACCACGCCCGGGTTGGCGTTGAAGAAGCAGTAGACGCCGAGCCCGAACGCCTGGTGGTCGGTGACCGCGTCGTTCAGCTTGTACGAGGCGAAGCCGCGGGTGCCGCCGTTCATCCAGGACTCCTGGTTCGGCGGGTCGTAGGGCATCTCGCTCTGGAAGAAGTACGTGCGCCCGCGCTCGCCGTTCCAGAAGACCTGGTAGTCCTGGTAGTGCTCGACGAACAGGCCGTAGAACGTCACGTCGTCGCCGTTGACGATCAGGCCGTAGAGCGCCGGGTTGACGGTCCAGCCGATGCCCGTGCCGTGGTCGCCGCGCCACAGCCAGGTGTGGTCGCCGATGACGTGGTGGCTGTTGACGGCGAGGCTGACGTCCGCGTTGCCCGCGTGCATCCCGCCGATCCGGAAGAAGACGTCGTGCAACGAGGTCGGGTTCGCCGAGTGGTCCGCGCTCGCGCCCTCGGGGCCGACGATCATCATGACCCCGGAGTTCCGCTCGTTGGCGTCCACCAGGATGCCCGCGATCTTGACGCCGTCCACGTCGGCCACGGTCAGCGCGGGCTGGCCGGCGGGCGGCACCAGCGTGGCCAGGCCGAGGCCGAGCACCACCGTGTCCGCGCCGGTGACCTCGACGGTGGCGTCCAGGCGGTAGATGCCGGGGGTGAGCAGCAGGTGGCCGCCGCCGGCGAGCGCCGCGTTGATCTCGCCGACCGGGGTGTCGGGCGTGGCGATCAGGAAGTCGCCGATCGGGATCGACTCGCCCTGCGGGGTGCCGCCCTGCCAGGTGGTGCCCGCGGTGTTGGTGCGCAGCGCCGGCACGAAGACGTGGTACGCGCCGGCGTCGTCCACGTGGAGGAACGGCTTCTCGCGGATCCGCGGCGCCTGGCCGACGACCGTGTACGCCGGCTGCGGGAACTGCCCCGACGGCGCGCCGTGCACCCCGACGAACACCATGTTCCAGTTCTCGCCGGTCCAACTGCCGAACTCGCAGTTGCGGGACAGCCACTGCTGCTGGCTGCCGGAGTTGACCTGGCCCTCGATCCGGCAGTCGGCCATGAAGCCGCCGCTCGACCAGCCGCCGTCGTCCAGCACCAGATCGCCGTTGATGTGCATCCGGCGGTACGGCGCGGCCTGCGAGACGGCCCAACGATCGAAGCCCGTGGACGGGTTGACGCTGAGGTTCTCGGCGCAGCGCCAGAAGTTGTGGGTGGCGTTGCCGTCGAACCAGTCGGCCTCGACGTGCACCGAGCCCTCGATCAGCACGTCGTCGGGGGAGAGGCCGAGGCCGGCGATCTGCGTGTAGTAACCGATGTTGGCGTGCACCGGGTAGGTCCCGGGCGTGAAGAGGACGGCGTGCCGGCCCGGGCCGAACTGGTCCGTCTCCATCTCGCCGAAGATGCCGTCGAGGGTGGACTGGATCTCGGCGACCGGGGTGTCGGGCCCGAAGACGTGCACGTTGGGGCCCAGGTCGGGCGCGGCCGCGGGGCGGGGCGCGGCGCTGGTGGGGGTGGGTTCGGCGGCGGCGTTCGCGGGGCTCGTGCCGGTCGTGATCCCGGCGCCGCCGATGCCGGCGGCCACCGCGAGGCCGCCGAGCACGCCGCGCCTGCTCGGTCCTTGCCGGGGTGTGGACGCGTCTGACGGGTCGTCCATGACGGTGACTCCTGCTCGTGGGGGGACGCCTGAGGCTGCTTCGAGACTTTTCTCAAGGCGTGATCCCAGCGAACGACGACGCATTGGTCAAGACCACCCACGCGTTTCCGGAACCCGCACGGCCCGCGGGCGTCACCGGGCCCGGCCGGCGCCGTCGCTCGTGCGTGGGCCGGTGCGGCCGGTGCGGCCGGGGAGCTAGGCCGCGGGTTCCCCGTGCGCCGGGCAGGCGTGGTCCTGCTGTTCGGGCTCGCTGAGCGGCAGCCCGCAGTCCCCGCACGGCACGCGGTGCGGGATCGGGTTGCGGATGTGATCCGGCGTCCCGGGCGGCCAGTCGATCGGCTCAGGCATGTGGGTTCGCCTCCCCACTCACCCGGGCCCCATGCGTCCCCTTCGCGAACGCCCGCGGCGCACGGCCGACCCGGGGTTATAGAACGATTGCGTTTCTCCCGGCCGTTCGGGTACGTTAAGTACGGTACGGTTTCGTACTCAAGAGAGGCTCGACATGCCGACCGCGCCGTCCGATCCCCCTGCCTCGCCGGTCCGCCGTCCGCGGATGACTCCCGAGCGGGAGCTGGAGTTGCTGACCACCGCGCTGGAGGTGCTGCGCGAGGTCGGCTACGAGGCGCTGACCATGGACGCCGTGGCGGCACGCGGGCACTGCAGCAAGGCGACCCTGTACCGCCAGTGGCAGAACAAGCAGCGGCTCGTGGCCGCCGCGCTGCACGCCACCCGTCCCGTGGACGCCAGCGTCATCGACACGGGCACGCTGCGCGGCGACCTGGTGCTCTTCGTCAGCTCGTTCGGGGCGCAGGCGGCGAAGGACACCCCGATCGTGGCCGGTCTCGCCCACGCGTCACTCGTCGACGACGACCTGGCCCAGGTGCTCAGGGAGTCGCTGATCGGACCCGAGCACGGGTATCTGACGGCCCTCGTCCAGCGGGCCGTCGACCGCGGCGAGCTGGCCGCTCTCCCGGCCGCGACACCCTTCGTGCCGCAGGTGCTCGTTGCCGCGCTGATCTCCCGTCCCCTGCTCGAGGGCGACTTCGCCGACGTCGACTATCTGGTCCGGCTTGTCGACAGCGTCGTGCTGCCGGCATTGCTGCACAGCTGACCCACCCACTCCGACCCACCCACTCCGACCCACCCACCCGATCCGGAGGAACGCCGAGCCATGTCCCGTATCTCCGCCGACCCCCCCGTCGGCATGACCACCGAAGCGCCGGCCGCGGCCCCGGCCGCGCCGGCGCCGCACCGCTGGTGGATCCTGGCCGTCATCGGCATCGCCCAGCTGATGGTGGTCCTGGACGCCACCATCGTGAACATCGCCCTGCCCTCGGCCCAGCAGGACCTGGGCTTCTCCGACGGCGACCGGCAGTGGGTGGTCACCGCCTACGCGCTCGCCTTCGGCAGCCTGCTGCTGCTCGGCGGCCGGATCGCCGACCTGTTCGGCCGCAGGATCACCTTCCTGGTCGGGCTCGTCGGCTTCGCCGGCGCCTCCGCCCTGGGCGGGGCGGCCGGCTCCTTCGAGGTGCTGATCGCCGCCCGGGCGCTGCAGGGCGTCTTCGGCGCGCTGCTGGCCCCGGCCGCGCTGTCCCTGCTGACCACCACCTTCACCGACGCGAAGGAGCGCGCCAGGGCGTTCGGCGTCTACGGCGCCATCGCCGGCGCCGGCGGCGCCATCGGCCTGCTACTCGGCGGGGTGCTCACCGAGTACCTGGACTGGCGCTGGACGATGTACGTCAACCTGCTCTTCGCCGTCGTCGCCTTCGTCGGTGGTGCGATGCTGCTCCAGCGCACCGCCCGCGACCGCACCGCCACCCTCGACATCCCCGGCACCGTGCTGGTGTCCACCGGACTGTTCGCCATCGTCTACGGGTTCTCCAACGCCGAGTCCCACGACTGGAGCGACGTGGCCACCTGGGGCTGCCTGGCCGCCGGCGGCGTGCTGGTCGCCGCCTTCGCCTGGTGGCAGGCCAGGGCCGCGCATCCGCTGCTGCCGCTGCGCGTACTGCTGGACCGGAACCGCGGCGCATCCTTCCTCTCGGTGCTCATCAGCGGCGTCGGCATGTTCGGCGTGTTCCTCTTCCTCACCTACTACCTGCAGGCGTCGCTGGCCTACACGCCCATCGAGACGGGGCTGGCCTTCCTGCCCATGGTCGCCGCGCTGATGATCACCGCCACGCTGTCCACCAGCGTGCTGGTCGCGCGCTTCGGTCCCCGGCCGGTGGTCTCGCTGGGCATGGGCGTCTCCGCGGCGGGCCTGGTGTGGCTGACCGGCCTCGACCTCGCCAGCGACTACGCGGCCCACGTCATGCCGGTGCTGGTCGTCACCGGGCTTGGCATGGGACTCGTCATCGCCCCGGCCATGAGCCTGGCCGTCGCGGGCGTCGCCGCCGAGGACGCCGGGGTCGCCTCCGCCGCGGTCAACACCATGCAGCAGATCGGCGGTTCCATCGGCACCGCGCTCCTCAACACCCTGGCCGCCAGCGCCGCCACCGACTACCTGGCGGACAAGGACCCGCGCGACCCGGCCGTCCTGGCCCAGGCCGCGCTGGAGAGCTACGCCACCGCCTACTGGTGGTCCGCCGGGTTCTTCGCCGCCGGACTGGTCGTGGCCGTCGTGCTCTACCGCCGCGGCCGGGTGGCGGAGGACCCCGCCGGCGCGCCGGTCGTCCACATGTGACGCCGGGCCCGGCGCGGCCGGGGTCAGCAGGCGCAGGTGAGGGAGGCGATCGGGGCGGTCAACGGGTCCGCCTCGCGCCGTTCGACGCCGGCCGGGGTCGCGAGCGGGAAGCCCTCGCGGATCCAGTACTCGATGCCGCCGATCATCTCCTTCACCGGGTAGCCGAGTCGGGCGAGGGCGAGCGCCGCGCGGGTGGCGCCGTCGCAGCCGGGTCCCCAGCAGTAGGTGACGACCGGCACCTCCGGGTCGAGCAGGCCCGCCGCTCGGGACGGGATGTCGGCGGTGGGCAGGTGCACGGCGCCGGGCACGTGCCCCTGCCGCCAGCCGGCGCTCCCGCGCGAGTCGACCAGGACGAAGCCGGGGTCGCCGGAGTCGAGCGAGGCGCGGACGTCGGAGACGTCCGCCTGGAAGGCGAGGCGGGCGGCGAAGAAGGCGGCGGCCTCGGCGGGAGCCGCGGGCGGCACGCGCAGCGCGGGGCTGGTGACGGTGTCGGTCATGGACAGGACGCTACGGACCGTCCGCCCGCGCCGGAACCGACGATCACCGGGCTCTCGCGGCGCTGGCCGGGGAAACCGTGGTATTCCTCCCTCATGGCCGATGATTCCCTCGACGAGGTCGACATGCGCATCCTGGAAGCCCTGCAACGGGACGGGCGGGCCAGCTACGCGGAGTTGGCCAGGACCGTGTCCATGTCGGCCAGCGCCGTCACCGAACGGGTGCGGCGCCTGGAGGAGAGCGGCGTGATCCGCGGTTACGCGGCCGTGGTGGACCCGGAACGCCTGGGACTCGGCATCCTGGCCCTCGTCCGCCTCCGCTATCCGACGGGCAACTACAAGCCGTTCCACGACCTGGTCGAGAGCACCCCCGAGATCGTGGAGGCCCACCACGTCACCGGCGAGGACTGCTTCGTGCTCAAGGTCCTCGCCCGCTCCATGCGCCACCTGGAAACGACGACGGGCCGCATCGCCGGCCTCGGCTCCGTCACGACCAGCATCGTCTACTCCAGCCCACTCCGCGACCGCCCCATCACGACCCCGGCGGTGCGGCCTCGCTGACCGGTACCCCGGCCGGACAGTCGTGCCCCTCCCGCTCGGCCGCACTGAGCATCAGCGCGCAGCGTTCCCGGTGCGGGATCGGCTCGCGGCTGTGATCCGGCGTCCCCCGGGGCTCAGCGCGGCGCGCTCCGCCAGACCTTCCTGCGTCAGGCCCACGCCGGTGCGCAACTCGCGCAGGCGATCGCCGGAAGCCGCCGCGACGCGCATGGCAACGCCCGTCCCACGTGGGCCATTTCGTTCACCTCCAGCATAGGGCGACCACGCCGCAGTCTGTCTGGGCCCGGCAGCAGTGGGGTCGCCGTGAAGTTTTCGACCTGCGCCAACGACTCGGTGAGCCGCTGGTGCACCGTGCATGGTCGTTTCTCGCGCCTTACGTCACCTGTAGGCAGTCACCAGCAGCGTGTCCACGTCTCCGGAAGGCGGCGCGGAAATGATCTCTCCTCGGCAGGAGGAGAACGAGTAACTCGCGAGAAGGTCAGCCCACATGTCCGTTGTGTAGGCCCAGCGACGGAGCGGTGCCGGTTTCCCACCATCCTTTGGGTAGACGTACGAACCCTGGCAGCCATAGCAGCCCTCAATGGGCGGATGCTGCGAGAACGCGAGGACCCCGCCGGGACGGAGACTCTTGAAGATCAGGGGCCGGATGATCGCGGGGTCGGTGAACCAGACAGCTCCGAACACGGAACAGATCGCGTCGAACTCCCCATCGAAGGCGGTCAGGTACTCCGATGCCTCACGGCAGACCAGGCTCAGCCGAGGCGTTGCCCCGAACCGCTCGCGTGCTCGACTGATCTGGATCGAGGAGACGTCCAGTCCGACTGCCGACGCCCCCAGAAACGCAAGATGGGCGACGTTCCGTCCTGTTCCGCAGCCGAGATCAAGCGCTGATCGCGGACTGCCGAGAAGCTCTGCGCCAGGCCCGTGGTCGGGGTACTGCGTCCAGTTGAACCAGGTCGTTTCCCCCGCCGCGTTCCGCTCGCGCTCTGGCTTGCTCCTGTTGTCCTCGGCGTATACGTCCCAGGCTTCGTTCATGTCTCCTCCACAGGAGGCGGGCCGGTACCTGCGGGAGACGCCGGCCCGCGTGCGTGTGCCGGGACTACTTACCCGGCTCCGACGGACTGTCCGTGCATCCGGCGTAGCACTGGGTGCAGTCGGCGAGGTCGGCGCCGAGGGCACCGGGAGAGACGTAACTGTCCGGCGTGACCTCCGGGACGCGGTACTGCTCGCCAGCAACCGGCCACAGTTCCTCGTCCGCGACGAACCCGCTGCGCTCGATGGCTCCCAGCGTTCGTTCCCGTGCCGCCGCCACGTCGGCGCGGCTCATCGCCGTCCGGTCGGCTGGGGTTGTCGGTTCGTGGTGGATGAACCGGCCCGCGACGCGGTAACAGAAGTCGGAGTAGTCACGGGTGTGGAGGAGGAAGGTGTGCCAGCCGATGTCCACGATCCCGCTCGGCGAGATCGGCTGCTGGGTGCGGGCGCTGGCGGCCAGGAACGCGATGGCCTGGTCGGTGATCCGCTCCGCCAGGACATGACTGAATGTGGGGTGATCCTTGGTGATTCGGTTGACGAGCTTGGCGAACACCGATTCGGAGATCATCTCGCGCCCGCACTGGCGCTGGGCCATTGGGGCAACGGTCGTGCCGGACATCTGGTTTCCCTTCAGATGTGATTCCCTGCTCAGCCCTGTGAAGCCGAGCCCCGAAGGACGGGCCCTGGTCAGAGAGCCCTATCCCGGCTTCATGGATACAAGATGCGGATGGACCGTGCCTGCCTATTGCGCGGTTTTGCGGCCAAGCGGGTGCCGCACATCGGTATTTGCTCAGGATCGGCTCAGGCTCCGCGCGGTGCGAGCGATCAACTGCTGTGCTTGGCTGCCGTGGACCGACGAACCGGCAAGCCAGTCCCATGCCCTCTGATAGAGAGCGATGTTGTGGGTATCATCCAGCCACAGCTCTGCATTGATTGTCTCCACGATGACCAGCCTCTCGTCATAGATCCAGAAGCCGTGCGCCGGTGTCAGGCGAAGCGGTGCCGACAGTGGGATGATGCCTAGGTCAACGGTGTCGAGACCGATGATCCCCGCGAGTCGGTCCAGTTGTGCCGCGAGCACGTCATCAGGGCAGAACCTGACATGCAGAGCGCCTTCCCAGATCAGAAAGCGAAACTTCCGGCCCGGCTCGTACAAAGCCGACTGCTGCTTGATGCGGCTTCTTGCCGCCTCATCGGTGTCGACGGGCGATTGCCGGAAATCTGACAGGCGCAGGAACATATGCCGGGCATAGTCGGGCGTCTGAAAGAGCCCTGGGATGCAGTCGGTTTCAAGTCCGCGAACCTGCCTGGTGCGGGAGAGTTCGGTCGCACCGATCTCCTGGCGGGCCCGGTGGCCTCCGGAGAGCTGACGCCGCCAGGATCGGTACTGGGACTCCAGGCCGTTCAGCCGCCCCCTGAGCTCGGCGATGGCGTCCGGCCGCTGAACGGCCGCGACCCACGCTTCGAGATCATCCAGCGAGGGGGTCTGTTTGCCGTTCTCGATACGGGAGATCTTCGACGGCTGCCACCCTAGACGCGCCGCCAGTTCCTTCCCGTTCAGGCGGGCCTCGGTGCGCAGCTCGCGCAGCCGCGCACCGAGAGCAACGCGGGCCGTCTGGAAGTCAGTGCTCACCCACGGGAACGTACCTGTTCCTGGAACCGCGTTGTAGGCACGGCGTGATGCCAGGCGAGGTCTCGGACCTGGCAGGCCCCGAGGACTTCCGTGGGGTCCTCGATGAGCCGCACGCCGAGGCAGGTGCCCTCGTCGTCAAAGTCGAACTTCATGATGACACGTGAGTCGAACAGCCAGAAATCATAGTCCGGAAGCCTCAGCCGCCGCGCGTCCGCCCGGTACAGGTTCCGGATGTCCTCGCCTGCCTCGACGTTGCCGAGACCACTGGCCAGGAGGAACAACTGGCCCTGCGTCGGCGGGTCATCCACGATGCGGACGCGCTCGAACCGCTTCCCCTCGTTGGTCTGCCTGCGGATGTTGGCGTCCCATGGGGAGGTGGGATCGAAGCACCCGACGTAATCGCCCCGGAGGAAGCGCTGCCACTCCGGGATCTCCTGGTCTGAGGCGTAGCCACGCTGCGTCTCCAAGCGCCATGCGGTGTGCTCGAACTCGGAGAAGAGATGGGACGCCTCCTCGAACGGGATGAGGTCAGGCACATGAGCCTCCCTGGGTGCGAATCGGACAAGCAGCTCGCGGGGCAGGACGACGAACCCCTCCGACTCCTTCACGTCCCGGAGTTGGGCGAGGTGGTCAGGGTCAGCCAGGCGTTCCCCCTGCGCGACGATCTCCCCGGTCTCCTCGATCTCATACAGGCTGGGGCAGCCGCCGTCCTTGCTGGGCGTGCCGAGTAACCTGAGTCCCATACGTGCGGTCCTCTCGTGGGGTTGCGTCACCCAAGCCTGCCAAGGCGGGCACGGACAGCGATCAGGATTGCGTCGAACTGCGCATAGGCCGCGGAAGGCCGAGATTGCGCGCAACGCCCCGCCACCCGCCGCGTGGGTCGGGGAGGGAAGCCGTGGCCTGGCAGCTGTGATCAACGGTGCTCACGTGATCCTCCACAGCCGCGACGCGGAGGCGGACCGGGCCACGGCCGTTCGCCAACGGCCATGCCGCATGACCGTTATGCGACGTCGAAGAAGCGCGCCAGCCGCCGCTGTGCGGAGGTCAGCTGGCGCCGCCTGCTGGCCGCCAGCGCGGCCTGGAACGTGTCGGTCGCCATCCTCTGGTGCCGGAGCCACTCGGGTGTCTCGTCGAGCAGCGCGCCGAGAATGGCCGTGGCCTCGTCGCCCTGCCGCACCATCGCGTGCGCCTGCGCCACGTCCAGCAGATGCCTCCGCCCGAACGTCGTGCTCATCGCCGGCAGCCGGGCCGACAGGCCCAGCACCCGGTCGGGCCGGTCCGCCACCAGGTGGTTCTCGATGCCCTGGAACGCCACCGTGCGCCAGTCGAAGCGTCCCCAACTCGACTCCTCGACGGCCGTCGCGCCGCCGAGCGCCGTCCCGGCCGTCCGCGCCAGCCGCAGGATCTCCCGGGCGTCCTCCGGGCGGTTGTTGCGGGCCGCTGCCGCGCTGGCGTGCACCAGCAGCTTCCCCCACGCGCCGAGGTCGTGCCGTGAGGCCTGGGAGATGCGGGGCTCCACCTCCTGGGCGGTCGCCAGGCTGACGCGCTCGGCCTCGTCCAACCGGCCCTGCCGCATCAGCAGCCACCCCTGCTGGTACACGGCCGCCGCCACGCCCGCCCGGTCCCCGGCCGCGACCGCGTCGGCGACGGCGTCCCGCAGCGCGACGTGCGCGAGGTCGTAGGCCCGCACCTGGGTAGGGCGACCGCACGGTCACGATGGGGACATGACGACGAGCGACGTGGGAGGGTGGGGAGACGTGACGACCCGTGCTGTGGACGAACGTGGCCGAACGCCGTGGGCCTGGTTGGCGCCGAACCTGTCGCTGCTCGGCGCGATGGCGGTCTGGGGCGTGGCGCGGTATCCCAACCTGCCGGACCGGGTGCCGCAACACGTCGGCCCGGAGGGTGTGGACGCCTGGACGGACCGGAGCGTGGGAAGCGCGTTCCTGCCGGTCTTCGTCTTCGCCGGGCTCACGGTGATCTTCGTCGCCTGCGCGGCGGGCGCGGCGCGGGTCACTCCGCTCGACGCCCTGCCCGAGCCCTCGGACGCATGGGGGAGGGCCGCCGCGGCCACACGAGGCCGTCCGGCCACGGCCGCCTCGGCGCGGCGGCTGGCCAGGGCGCTGCTGATGGCGAACATCGGCTTCGGCGTCGCTCTCCTGCCGCTGTGCTGGTTGCAGTGGCGCGGGACAGCCACCACCGACGTCCCCGGGTGGATCCTGCCCGTCACCCTCGGCGTCTTCCTCGCGTCCCTGACCCCGCTCGCCCTGGCCTGGTGGCGCGACGCCCGGCAACGGCCGACCACATGAGACCGTTCGCCCCATGAGGAGGAACCCCGACGATCGCGCCTGGGAGGGAACTCGGGCCTGGGTCGAGGAAGTGCTCGGAGACGGGGCTCGTGTTGATGCCGTGGTCCGGTTGATGGGCGGTTGGACCTCCGAGATGCGACGGCTGCGCGTTTCGGGGGTCGGCGACGCCGATGCGTTCGTGCTCCGGTCCTTCGTCCGGCCGTTCTTTGTCCGGCACGCGGAGGCCCTGCTGCTGCGGGAGGCCGCGACCCTGCGCCTGCTGTCGGGGACGGGTGTGCCGGCGCCGGTGCTGTACGGCGTCGACGCGGCCGGTGACCACTGCGACCACCCTTCCCTGTTGATGTCCCGGCTGCCCGGCAGCGTCCGTCTGGAGACCGAGGGGCACGAACCGCGGACCGCGCGCCTCGCCCGGCAACTGGTCGGCATCCACCGACTCCGCCTCCCGGTGCGGGATCGCCCCCGCGACTACCAGGCGTGGACCACCCCGGAGCGCGTCCGAATTCCCGAGGCCACTGATCGGCCGGTGGTCTGGCGACGCGCCGTGGATCTCATCCGGCGCGACCCTCCGAGCTGTCGGGGGACCTTCCTGCACCGGGACTTCCATCCGGGCAACGTGCTGTTCACCGGCCAGGGCACCGACCTGGTGGTGAGTGGCGTCGTGGACTGGGTGGAGACCTCCTGGGGGCCCAGCGACCTGGACGTGGCCCACTGCTCGACGGCGCTGGCGCTGCTCCACGGCGTGCCGGCCGGGATGCGGATGGCGGAGGAGTACGTCGCCGCCGGTGGCACACTCTCCCCGAACCCGGCTGACCACCTCTACTGGCGGCTGCTCGACGCGCTGGCCTTCGCCCCGGACGCCGAGAAGGTCGCCGTCCCCTGGCGCGAGTTGGGCCGGACCGATCTGACTCCGGCCGTCCTCGAACGCCGGCTGGAGAGCTATCTGGCGGAGCTTCTCCGGCGATACGGGGACGGGTGAGCCACACCTGCCGGCGCGTCGGGTACGGCGCCGCCGGGGTCAGGGCATGGTGACCGGGACGCGGCTGTCGGTGCCCCTGCCGCGGGTGGGGTGGCTGCCGCGGATGTGGACGGCGTAGCTGGTGGCCGTGGCGCGGTAGAGGCGCAGGGGGGCCGGGGCGGTCAGGTCCTCCGGGGTGGAGGCTTCGATGCCGCCGCGCATGGTGCGGAAGGCGACGGCGCATTCGGCGGTGAGTTCGTCGTCCGGCACCCGCTGGGCCGTCGCGGTGAGGTAGACGGCCTGCGGGTTGTCTCCGGGGATGACGCTGGAGTCGTAGATGACCGCGGTGATCTCCGGCTGCCGCGCCACGTTCCTGGAGTGTTGCGCGTCGGGCGCGGACAACCAGTAGAACGTGCGGTACGCGTCGTGCGTGAAGTACACGGGCGACAGGCGCGGCAGTCCGTCGGGCTCGACGGTGCCGAGGGTCAGGTACAGGTTGCCGTCGACAACACGGCGCACCATGTTCGTCAGTTCGGCGTCGCCCATGGCATGAGCCTAACCGAGCGGAATGGCAACCTGACCCGATCGTGACGCTTCCGTGCACGTGAACGCGCAGACTCGGACGTTATGCGGATACGAGTCAGCGGCACCTGCACCGCGGCGGCCATAGCGGGGGTGGGCGTGCTGCTTCTGGCGGGTTGTTCGGGCGGCGACGGCGCCGACCGGGCCGGGGCCGAGTCGTCGGCCGGGTGTCCGTCCGCCCCGCCGCCGGAGGCCGGCGGCCGGGCCGAGGGGCCGGTGAACCGGGACGACGTGGACGGCGACGGGCATGCGGACGCGGTCGTCAACGGCTGGTACCCGGGGGCGGAGCAGGACGGCTCGGTGTGGCGCAACAACCGCTTCGTGCTGCGCGCCGCGGCCGGTGGAACGCGACCCGCCGAGGCATTTCCGCTCACCGAGTGCTACGCCGAGAACGAGTCGTCGAGCAGCATCACGCCGATCGGCAACGACCAGTCCACCCAACTCGTCGGGGATCTGGACGACGATGGCCACGCGGACGTCCTCGTGCGCGGCCTCTTCACCCTGGACGGCGGCTTCGGCGGGGAGCAGCGGATCATCTGGGGCGGCCCGGACGGGCCGGTGGGCGCCACCGACCTGCCGACGGGCACGGAGCCGGCCGCCGGCGTCGGGGACTTCGACGGCGACGGCGCCCTGGACCTGCTGACCCTCGCCGGGCCCGGGGCCGGGCAGAGCGACGGGGCCCAGTCCGCCACCGTGTTGTACGGCCCGCTCGACCGCGAGGCGGGCGAGCCGCGCGCCACGACCGACACCGACGTGGGCCACGACGGCTGGGCGTCGATCACCGACGTCGTGGTCGGGGACTTCGACGGCGACGGTCGCGACGACCTGGTGACCAGGGCCAGCTACGACGAGGAGGACGCACGCCTGGAGGAGGACGTGCCGGACGACGTCCTGGACGCCGCGTTCTACCGCGGCACCCCCGAGGGACTCGGCACCACCGGCGCCGTTCCCGGGATCACCGCCAGCCGGCCGGGAGCGGGCGACGGCGCGACCCCGTTGGCGGTGGGCGACTTCGACGGCGACGGGCACGACGATCTGTTCGCCCGGCGGGACGAGGGCGGGGGCGTCGTCCTCGTCTACGGCGGCGCCGAGGGTCCGGGACAGGGCGGCGGCCTCCCGAGCGGAACGATCGAGGGCTGGGAGCCCCAACTCTCCACCGCGGTCGGCGACGTCAACGGCGACGGCGTCGACGACCTGGCCACGTTCCACAGCGACAACCGCGACGATGGCCAGGTCACCGTCGCGCTGGGCGGCGTCGACGGGGTCACCGCCGAACGGACGACCACCTTCGGCCCGGAGGACGTCGGCGTCACGGACGTCGCGGACGGGCCGCCCGACCACCACTTCGGCTGGGACCTGCACCTCGCCGACCTCGACCTCGACGGCCGGGACGACCTGCTCGTCGGCACCTTCGGCGCGGGCGAGCGGCCGGCGGACGCCGGCTACTGGATCCTGCCCGGCACCCCGGAGGGACCGTCCACGACGGACGGCCGCTTCGTGGCGACCCGGGACGCGGGCCAGGGCTGAGGCGCGCGCCGGCCCTGCCGCACCGGCGGCGGGAAATCCGTGAGCGCCGGGCCGGCCGCCGTGCGAGTATCCGGGCGCGGCGCCCGCCGCGTTCGCACGAAGCGCCACCGCACCACCGCACTGCCGCACGACCGTGGAGGACACGAGGATGTACGCGATACCGCTCGGGGACGACGGCGCCGAGCTGCGGCCGTTGGAGCCGTGGCACGCCGAGGAGGTCCTGGCCCACATGGACCGGGGGCGGGACTTCATCGGCCAGCACATCGGGCTGGCGGACGCCTGCTCGGACCTCGCGGCGACCCGCGCGTACCTGCAGTCGTACGCGGAGAAGGCGGCCAGCGACACCGGGCGGATCCACGGCATCTGGGCGGACGGCAAGCTGGTCGGCGGGGTGCTGTTCCGCACCATGGACGTGCCGCAGGGCCGCGCCGAGGCGGGCTGCTGGCTGGAGCCGTCGGCGGTCGGGCGGGGCCTGGTGACCAGGGCGGCGCGGGTGATCATCGACTGGGCCATCGAGCAGCGCGGCGTGCACCGGGTGGAGTGGCAGGTGTCCTCGGCCAACGCGCCCAGCATCGCGGTGGCCCGCCGCCTCGGCATGACGCGGGACGGCGTGCTGCGCGCGTACTCCGTACGCGGCGGCAGGCGACAGGACATCGAGGTCTGGTCCGTCCTGGCCCCGGAGTGGCGGGCCGCCCGCCAGGATCTGTGACGTAGGTCACAACGCCGGGCCGTCACGGCCGCGCGCGCTCGTCTGTCCCGTGGGCGACACCGTCCCCGCGAGCCAAGGAGCACGCAATGAACGCCAACGACCCGTCCAGCGGACACCGCATCGTCGTCCTCGGGGCCGGGTACGCCGGCGTGCTGGCCGCGATCCGGCTGGCCCGGCGCACCCGCCGCGGCGGCGTGGCGATCACCCTCGTCAACCCCTCGGACCGGTTCGCCGAACGGCTGCGGATGCACCAGGTCGCCGCCGGGCAGGAGCTGGCCGACCACCGGCTCCCCGCCCTGCTGGCCGGCACCGGCATCGAGTTCGTGCGCGGCTGGGCCACCGCCCTCGACCCGGAGGCCCGCCGGGTCACCGTGGACGGGACCCGGGAGCTTCACTACGACACCCTGGTCTACGCGCTGGGCAGCGGCACGGACACCAGCCTGGTCCCGGGCGCCGAGGCCCACGCGTTCACCCTCAACGAACCGCGGGCCGTCCACCGGTTCGCCACCCGACTCGCCGAACTGGCCGCCATCGAAGGCACCGGCGCCACCGAAGGCACCGGCCGCACCGTGGTCGTCTGCGGCGGCGGGCTCACCGGCGTCGAGGCCGCCGCGGAGATCGCCGAGAGCCACCCGGGCCTGGACGTCACGCTGATCAGCCGCGAGGAGCCGGGCGCGATGATGGGCGACCGGGCCCGCGCCCATCTGCACGCCGGACTGGCCCGCCTCGGCGTCACCGTGCGGGTCGGTGCCGCCGTGGCCAAGGTGCTGCCGGACGCTGTCGAACTGGCCGGCGGCGAGCTCGTACCGGCCCAACTCCGCCTGTGGACCGCGGGAGTCACCGTGCCGAGGCTGGCCGCGGACGCCGGCGTCGCCACCGACGCGCGCGGCCGGATCACGGTCGACGCCACGCTGCGCTCCACGTCCCACCCGGAGATCTACGCCGTCGGCGACGCCGCGGCCGTGGCCCAGCCGTGGGGGCAGGTCCACGGCACCTGCCAGAGCGGCATGCCCACCGGGCAGTACGCCGCCGACGCGATCGCCCGCCGGCTGCGCGGCGGGCGGGTGCGGCGGCCGTTCCGGTTCGGCTACGTCCACCAGCCGGTGAGCATCGGGCGGCGCGACGCGGTCATCCAGTTCACGCACGCCGACGACTCGCCGCGCCGCGCGTACCTGAAGGGCCGCTGGGCGGTGCTGTACAAGGAGATGGTCAGCAGCAGTCCGCCGAAGCTGCACCGGATGAGCAGGCGGTTCAACGTCTCGGCGACCCTGTGGAGGGGCGGCCGCGCCACCCGGCGCGCCGGATGAGCCGCATCACCTTGCCCCACCCGGAGAGCTGGGGAGAACATGGGGCGATGGTCGAGGTCACCGCCGAGCAGGATCCGTTCACCGAGCACCGCAGGCTGCTGTTCGCCGTCGGGTACCGCATGTTGGGCACCGTCGCCGACGCCGAGGACGTCGTCCAGGACGCCTGGCTGACCTGGCACCGGGCGGACCGGACCGCGGTCCGCAACCCGCGGGCGTATCTGGTGCGCACCGTGACCAACCTGGCGCTCAACCGGCTGACCTCGGCCCGCGCCGTCCGCGAGAAGTACGTCGGCCCCTGGCTGCCCGAGCCGCTGCTCACCTCGCCGGACGTCGCGGAGGAGCACGAGGTGGCCGACGCGGTCTCCGTGGCCATGCTCGTCGTGCTGGAGACGCTGACCCCGGTCGAGCGGGCGGTCTTCGTGCTCCGCGAGGTCTTCGGCTACTCCCACGGGGAGATCGCCGAGATCCTGGACCGTCCCGAGCCGACCGTGCGGCAGATCTCGCATCGGGCCCGGGGTCACGTGCGGTCCCGGCGGCCCCGTTTCGACGCCGACCCGGCCCGGCGCGACGAGGTGACCGCCCGTTTCCTGCGGGCCTGCGCGGGCGGCGACGTGAACGCCGTGATGGAGCTGCTGGCCCCCGACGTCACGGCCTGGTCCGACGGCGGCGGCAAGGTCACCGCGGCCCGCCGCCCGCTGCACGGCGCCGACGGCGTGGCCCGCTGGCTGCTCGGCGTGCTGGCCAAACCGGAGATGACGGGCGCCGTCGTCGAGCCGGCGCTGCTGGGCGGCGAACTCGGCGTGGTGTGCCTGCTGAACGGCGAACCGGTCGGCGCCCTGACCTACGACATCGACGGCGGACTGATGCGGAACCTGCGCTTCCAGGTCAACCCCGACAAGCTGCGCGGGCTCAGGCCGTTGACCTGAGCCGTGAGCCCTCGCGGAGGTCACGGGCGCGCCGCGTCCCCGTTCTCGACGAGCCGGCGCAGTAGCGGGCCGTACTCGGGGTGCGCCAGCGCGAACGCCATCTGCGCGACCAGGTAGTCCGCCGGGTTGCCGGTGTCGTACCACCGGCCCGAGATGACCTGCCCGTAGACCGCGCGGCCGGCCGCGTAGGCGTTGATGGCGTCGGTCAGGTAGATCTCGCCCTGCCGGTGCTCGTACCAGCGCCGGGTCTGCTCGCCCAACTCGTCGATGATCCCCGGGGTGATGACGTACCCGCCGATCGCCGCGTACGCGGAGGGCGCGTCGGCGGGCTTGGGCTTCTCGACCAGTCCGGTGATCCGCAGCAGGCCCTCGCCCAGGTCCTCCCGCACCACCGGCACGCCGTACCGCCCGGAGTCCTCGGGGGCCATCGGCATCAGGGCCAGCACCGGGCAGTTCGTCGCCTCGAAGGCGCGGATCAGCTGCTGGGCGCGGGGCACCTCGGCCACGAAGACGTCGTCCGGCCACAGCACGAGCATCGGCTCGTCGCCGAAGTTGCGGGCCGCGTTGAGCACCGGCGTGCCGTTGCCGTACGGGCCGTGCTGGTCGAGGTAGGTGATGTGGCCCTGCGCGGCCAGTTCGGAGACCTCCTCGACCGCCGCGGCGTACGCGGTCTTCCCGGCCGCCCTGAGCTGCTCCACCAGCTCCGGGTTGGGCCGGAAGTGGTCCTGGATGAGGGCCTTGCCGCCGGAGACCACGATGGTGATGTCGGTGATGCCGGACGCCACCAACTCGCGGACGGTGTGCTCGATCACGGGCTTGTCCCCGACCGGCAGCATCTCCTTGGGGGTGGCCCTGGTCAGCGGGAGCAGGCGCGAGCCGAGGCCCGCGGCAGGGATCACCGCTCTGCGGATCGTCGGAGGCATGGCTCCACGCTCCCAGCAGGACAGCCGGCGGCGCAACATTTCGCCCCACCGGCGCGAGCCCGGTCAGCCCGTGCGGTGCAGGCGGCCGCGGGCGATCAGCTCCAGAACGGTCGCGACCGCGACGCTCTGCACCGACATCAGCGCCACCAGCACGAACAGCTGGACCGCGCCCGCCTGCACCGGGGACGCCCCGCCGAGCAGCATGCCGACGAACGCGCCCGGCAGGGTGACCAGTCCGACCGTGCGGGTCTGGTCGAGGCCGGGGACCAGCGCGCCCGACGCGGCCCGGCGGGCGATCTCCAGCCGCGCCTCGCGGTCGGTCAGGCCGAGCGCCAGCGCCGCCTCCACCTCGCCGTGCCGGGTGGTCAGCTCCTCCAGCGCCCGCCGGCCGGCCAGCGTGGTGGCGGTGAGCGCGCCGCCGATGAGGATGCCGGCGACCGGCACCAGGGCGATGCCGCGGGGCGGGACGAGGCCGGTCAGCAGGAGCGCCAGCAGCACCGGGGCCACGCCCGCGGCGATCGGCGCCGTGGCCCACGGCCAGGTCCCGTTGCGGGTGATCCTGCGCCCCGCCGTGACGGTCGCGACCGCGAACATCAGGATCACGAAGCCGAACAGGGACGCGGGCGTGCCGACGATCCAGTCGATGAGCAGCGCCACCGCGGCCAGCTGGACCAGCGCCCGCAGCCCGGCGGTCAGCATCGGCCGCGCGTACGTGCGGTCGTCGTCCCGCACCAGGTGCGCGAAGGCCGCCACGCCGGCCGCGCCGACCAGCAGCGCCGCCATCAGCACCCCGAGCGCCGGGGTCAGCGGTAGCAGCACATCCGTCACCTCGCCCTCTCTCCGTCACACACCGGGTGGAGCCCACGCCGGAGCGCGCGACCTCATCCTCCCCACCCGCCCCCGCGCGCCAGCGGCCCACCCGTTCGGCCGCTTGCGGTGGCGGGCATACCGCCCTCCGCTCGACTCTTTCCACAAGGCCGCGCGCGCCTTCCGCGACGCTCCCCCCGGCCCTTCGGGGCCCGGGAGGTTCCGCCACGTACTCACGGAGCCCTCATGCGCAAGAGCACCCTCGCCGCCCTCACGGTGGTCGGTCTCGCCGCCACCCTGGCCTCGTACCCGACCGGTGCGCTGGCCGGCACCAGCGGCCCCGACCGGGCACCCGACCAGGTCCTCGACCTCACCGGAGAGCCGTACGCGACGGACCTGATAGCGGCGAAGGCCGCCACGGCGCCGTACCGGGACGTGGCGGAGGCGGAGGCCGACGGCTACGTGCTGTCCTCCCCGATGTGCGTGCCCAGCAAGGGGGTTCACTATCTGCGTTCGGTGGCCGAGTCCCCGGAGGAACTGCGGATCACCGAGCCCAACGCCCTCGTCTACGCGCCGACGTCGACCGGCGGCCTGAAGCTGCTGGGCGTCGAGTACGTCTCGCGCGTGCCGGCCACGCTCTTCGGCCGGGACTTCGAGCAGTCGGGGGCGGTGCACTACTACACGCTGCACGTCTGGCTCTGGGAGAAGGAGCCCGTGGAGCTGATCGCCGCCGACAACCCGCACATCACCTGCGGGACCTGAGCGGTCCGGCCGATCACCCCCCGGCGCCGGTCTCCCCGGCGTCGGGGGTCGAGGTGTCGGGGGTCCGGGCGGTGCCGCCCGGCGCGGGGGAGCCGGCGTGCGCCCGGCCGTCGAGGAGCGTGGGGGCGCGGGAGCCGCTCGTCATCTCCGCGCCCTTCACCTCGTGTCGGGTGCGCCAGTCCTGTTTGCGCCGGGCCTCGGCGAGCTCCCAGCCGAGCAACGCGAGCCGGGCGCGCAGCACCGTGTCCACCGGCGCGGGCGGCGGCCCGTCCCACCGCAGCACGTGACGCAGGCAGACGCCGTGCGCCTCCTGGTACGCGCGGGCGCGCACCGGGTCCCGCAGGGCGGCGGCCAGCAGGGCCGCGTGCCGGGCGTGCGCCAGTTGTTCCTCCTCGCAGGCGCGGCACCGCGGCGCGCCCTTCGGCCGCGAGCCGCCGGCCAGCCGCTCGCGCCACTCCTCGGCGTTCGCCGCGACCAGCGCGCCGGCGTGCGGCGCCGCCTGGCCGGCGAGGCCGCCGAGGTCGTGCAGATGTCGCGGGCACAGCGCGGACGTGCCCTCGGCCTGGCGCCCCTCCTCGCTGGTCGCGGCCCAACGGAGCAGGCGCCGGGCGGCGCGGTGCTCGGCCAGGCAGAGCGGGCAGCACGCCAGCCGCAGGTCCGCCGCCCATCGGTCGGCCACCGGCGCGTGCGCCCCGGCCCGTTCGGCATCCAGCAACGGGTCCAGCCGCCCCAGCTGCCGACCCCGTGCCGCCGCATCCGCATCGAGCCCGGCCAGCGTCGCCACCCCGGCGCCGATCCCGGGGCCCTCGTCGTCGGGGCCGGTCCGGGCGAGACCGGTCAGGCGTTCCGTCGCCGCGGTGGTGACCGCCGTCGCGGCGGCCGCGTCGGACCGGGCGGCCAGCGCGATCTCGTGCGGCAGGCACAGCGCCCCGCCGCACACCGCGTCGCGCACCGGAGCCTGCGGCAGTGCGCGGGACACCGTGACCAGCGCGCGTTCCTCCGCCGCCTGTCCGGCCTCGCAGGCGGGGCACGGGCCCCGCCGGGCCCGGTCGTCGTCCAGCAGCCGCAGGCCGCCGGCCAGCGCCTCGCCCTGGACCGACGGCAGCAGCCAGCTGGCGGAGGTGTCGCCGAGCAGGTGCCGGGTGTGCGCCGGGCAGAAGCCGACGGCGTCCCGCACCCGGGCCCGCACGCCGGGGTCCGCGTTGCTGTCGTTGACGAAGTACCGCAACCAGCTGCGGGCCCCGTCGTCGCGCTGCCGGCAGACCGCGCACAGTCCCTCCGCCAGCAGGTGCAGCGCGTCGCGCCCGGCCCGCTCCGCGTCGGTGGCCCGCGCCGCCCGGCCGGCGCCCGACCGGATCCTCATCGCCCTGTCCCGTCGCCCGGCGTGGACCGTCCACCCATGCTCGCCCCTCAGCTCCCGGCCGTCACCGGGGCCCCCGCGGCCCCGCGCACCGGCGCCCAGTCTGCGCCGCCGCGCCCGGACGGGCAACGTTCACTGGCGCGACCAGGCAGGGACGAGTGGCCGATCGCCTTCTCGACGGGCCACCGGGCCGAAAGTACGATGACACGCTGTCGCTCCTCGCTCTGCTGCGAGTTCGGGACGCCGACACGTGCCGGCCGCAACCGGCCGCGGGACCCCCGCCCCAGCCCTCCACCCGAGGTGAGTGCCCATGCCCGTGCACCAGGAGGACCAGCAGACCGAGCCCGCCAGGCGGGCGCCCCGGCCGGTGATGCGGGCCGGGTCCGACGCCGCCGGGCCCGCCCCGGCCGGCACCCCGGAGCAGCAGCGACTCCTGGCGTTGCAGCGGCTGGCGGGCAACCAGGCCGTGGTCCACGCCCTCGGGCACCAGCCGGCCGCGGCCGCCCACCGGCCCGCGCACGGCGCGGACCACGCGCCTGGTCTGGCCGTGCAGCGGGTGCTGCGGAACGACCAGCGGAGCAACCAGCTGATGGCTCCCCCGTCGGATGACCAGGAGGCGCTGGAGGCGGTCTTCCCCCGGAACCCAGACGGCACGTTCGCGCAGTTCCCCAACCCGGTCGGCCCCCCACGCCAGACCCCGGTCGCCGCGCCACCCCAGACCCCGGCCGCCCCGCCACAGCAGGAGGAGGAACGCGGGCGCCAGCGCCGGCGTGGGCACGACCCGCGCGACCTCGGGCGCAGCCTGGTGCGCGGGGTCAGCAGGGCCCTCAGCAGGATCGGCCGCCGAGGGGAGGCCGCCTCCGCCGTCCCCCCCGTGCCCGCCGTCCCCGCGGCCTTCGAAGACCCGGAGCGGACCGGCGCCGCGGTCTCCGAGAACGCCGCATACGTGGAGTCCGCGGAATGGGTGAGGGGGATCAATCCCCGGCGAAACGAGGGCGGGAGGGTCGGACCGTACCGCCGCAACTGCATCGACACGGCGCGCAGCTTTCTGGCCTCCTGGTCGGGTAACCCGACGGTGGCCGCCGGGATGGCGGTGGAGGGGATCGAGCAGCAGGGCAACGAGCGGACGGCGAGTTGGCTGGGCGCCGGCGCCTTCCGGGACCCCGAGCGGTTCACCATGGGGCTGCCGGACGTGGAGGCCAGGGAGATCCGGACGGCGTGGCAGTCGGTGCATCGCGCGGTGCAGGACGGGGGGCACGGCGCCATGGCCCTCGTGGTGTTCCATCCGTACGTCCCGGCGGGTGAACCCGAGTTCTCGCACGCCGTCTGCGCCGTCAACTACCAGGGCCAGGTGCTGTGGGTCGACGCCCAGCGGGGAACGGTCAGCACGACCCCGATGTACGAGGGCAGCAACGTCCTGACGGTCGTCCTCGACCCCCAGTTCACACCGGTCCAGCCGCCGACTGCGGACGTGGGGATCTCCCTGGACTGATCCCCACCCCCCACCCGGCCCTGCCCCGCCCGGCGGGTCAGCCGCCGCCGAGGCCCGTGGTGGCGACGGACTGGACGATGCGCCGCTGGAAGAACAGGAAGACGAGGATCAGCGGCAGGGCGGTGAGCAGCGCGGACGCCATGTTCTGCGCGTACACCACGCCGTAGGTCTCCTTGACGGAGGCGAGGCCGACGGGCAGCGTCATCAGGTCCGAGTCGTTGGTGACGATGAACGGCCAGAGGAAGTTGTTCCAGGCGCCGATGAACACGAAGATCGCGACGGCGGCCACGATCGGCCGGGACAGCGGCAGCACGACCGACCAGAACAGCCGCAGTTCGGACGCCCCGTCGATGCGCGCGGCCTCCTCCAGCTCGCGGGGGATGCCGTCGAAGAACTTCTTCAGGATGAAGACCATGATCGGCGCGACGACCTGCGGCAGGACGACTCCCCAGTAGGTGTCCACCAGGTCGAAGAGCAGCGCCTGCCGGAACAGCGGCACGATCAGCAACTGCGGCGGCACCATGATCGACGCGACGGTGACGGCGAGCAGCGCCCGCCGCCCGCGGAAGGTGCCGCGCGAGAGGCCGTAGGCGGCCAGCGTGGACACCGCCACGGTGAGGATCGTGACCAGGGTCGCGATCACCAGGCTGTTGAAGCCCCACAGCGCCAGGTTGCCCCGGGAGAAGACCTCACGGTACGCCTCCAGGGTCAGCGCGCCCTTGAGCGGCGAGAGCCCCGGTGTGGTGGCGTCCAGCTCGCTCTGGAAGGAGGTCACCACCGCCCAGACGAACGGCGTCGCCCAGACCGCCGCCAGCAGCACCAGCGCGGTGCCGCCCAGGGTGCGGGAGACGCGCCCGTGGCCGAGCAGCAGCGGGGTGCCGGCGGCCTCGCGCGGCGGGCGGCGGCGGGAGTACCTCGTGCCCCGGACGGTGGGGCGGTGCGCGGTCGCGGACACGTTCAGGACTCCCTCGGCAAGAAGCGGACCTGCGCGATCGACACGACGATGATGATCGCGAAGAAGAGGTAGGAGATGGCGGAGGCGTAGCCCAGCCGGTAACCGGTGAAGCCGACGTCGTAGATGTACTCGAGGATCGGGCGGGTGGTCTCGTTCGGCCCGCCCCTGGTCATGATGTAGATCTGGTCGAAGACCTTGAGCGACGCGAGGATCTGCAGCATCACCACGAGCACGGTGGTCCGGCGCAGCTGCGGCAGCACGATCGACCACAGCCGCCGCCACGCGCCGGCGCCGTCGAGGGCCGCGGCCTCCAGATGGGTGTCGGGCAGCGACTGCAGCGCGGCGAGGTAGAGCAGGAAGTTGAAGCCCATCGTCCACCAGACGGTGAGCGCCGCCACCGACCACATGGCCACCGCCTCGTCGGTCACCCAGCCCACCGGCTCGAAGCCGAGCTTGGTCACCAGCTGGTTGCCCAGGCCCAGGTCCGGCTGGTAGAGCCACTGCCAGATCAGGGTCACCACGGTCACCGGCATCAGGTACGGGGCGAAGAACGCCAGCCGCCACGCCCACTGGCCGGCCAGCCCGCTCTGCACCAGCAGCGCCAGGCCCAGCGGCAACAGCACCAGCGGCACGGTGGATATCAGCGTGAAGAAGAGCGTGTTGCCCAGGCTGCTCCACACGTCCGGATCGCCGAACGCCTCGACGTAGTTGTCGAAGCCGACGAAGGACGTCTCGCGCTGCGAGAGCGACTGGTCGGTGAAGCTCATCCAGAGGCCCTGGATGATCGGCCACACCATGAAGAGGCCGAAGACCAGCACGAACGGGGCCACGAACAGCAGCCCGTTGCCGCCGGCGCCGCCGCCACGCGTGGTGGTGCGGCGGGCGGTCCGTCCGGTGGCCCCGGCGGCGTCCTTCGCCCCGGCGTCCGGCACGGCGGCGGCCGCGGGGGGCCGGGCCCCGGCGGCGCCTTTCGAAGCGGTGGTACTCACGTCTCTCGCTCCCTGTGTGCTGGTCAGGCGACCGGGTTGGACTGTTCGAGGAGGCTGTCGAGCTCGCTGATCATGCGGTCGACGGTGCGTTCGGCGGAGGCGTTGCCCAGGAGCGCCGCCTGCATCGGCTGGCACATGCTGTTCTGGAACGCGGAGCCGGCGCCCGCGAACCAGTTCGGCGGGTCGAGGACCGCGACCTCGGCGGCCGAGGCGTAGGAGGACTGCGGCTTCAGCTCGGCGTACTCGGGCTGCTCGACGACCGGCTGGTACGCGGGGATGTGGCCGGCGGTCGCCCAGGTCAGGCTCGCCTTGAGGATCTCCGCCACGTACCGGTGCGCCTCGCGCCGGCGCTCCGGGTCGGGGTTCTCCTGGCGGGGCAGCACGAAGGCGTGCGAGTCGGCGTAGGCGGCGGGTTGTTCGAAGACCTGCGGGTACGGGGCCGCGGCCAGCGGCACCCCGGACTCCCGCAGTGTCGTCAGCTCCCAGTCGCCGCCCATCAGCATCCCACCGCGGCCGCCCATGAAGCCGGCCAGCGCGCTCTCGGTGTTGAGGTTGCCGGGGTTCGCGCTGCCGTCGTAGAGCTCCATCAGGAACGACATCACGCGCACCGCCGCGTCTCGGTCGATCCGGGAGGGACCGCCCTCGGGCAGGTCGAACTCCGCACCCGTCTGCGCGTACAGGCCCAGGAACTGCCGCCAGTTCTGGGCGCTGTCCACCACGTGCCCGAAGTAGATGCCCGCGTGGCCCGTCACGTCGGCGAGCGCCCGTCCCGCGTCCTTCAGCGCCTCGGGCGAGTCGATCGGCAGCAGTGCGCCCGACGAGTCGAGCAGACCGGCCTGTTCGGCGAGGTCCGGGTTGTAGAACATGATGAACGGGTGCGTGTCGAGCGGGACCGCGTAGAGGGTGCCGTCGTAGTGCGCCCGCCGCCAGATGGCGGAGGCGAACACCTCCTCGGCGACCCCGAACTCGGCGAGGATGTCGAGGTCCCACGGGTCGAGCAGCCCGCCCGGCGCGTAACCGGCCAGCCGGGACAGGTGCACCACCGCCACGTCGGCCGCCCGGCCGCCGGCCGACGACATCGCCAGCTTGGTGTAGTAGGCCGAGCCCCACTCCAGGATGGTGCGGTCGATCGAGAAGCCGTCGGGCCCGTCGGACACCGTGGAGATGATCTCGTCCATCAGCGCTCCGTCGCCGCCCGAGAACGGGTCCCACACCCGCAGCGACGAGGGGTCGGAGGAGGCCACGGGCGATCCGCAGGCGGCCAGCGCTCCTGGGGCGAGCAGCGCGCCCGCGCCGGCCAGACCGCCGCGGAGCACCCCGCGGCGGCTGACCGGGCGGAAGGGGAGGGAAGGGCTCATCGCGGGCAGGCCTTTCGGACTCGATCGGACGCCGACGGACACGGAGCGTTCCGCTAGGGGCAGGAGTCGTTACCCGCAGTTTTTATATCGATGTACATCGCCTGTAAAGACTCACGTACCGACAACTTCGAGCAAGTGATCCAGCACGAAGCGTCAGTTTCGGACGGAAGTCAACTATCCGTCACGTGATCGGGTCCAGCGGGCGGTAGCCGACGCCCAGCGCGTCCAGCAGCGGCAGGTGGCCGGTCAGCCGCCGGTGGAACGCGGGGAAGTCGCGCTCCTCGGCCGACCAGCCGACCTCGGCCAGCGCCGCCAGCCGCGGGAAGGCCCGCCACTCGACCAGCTCGGTCGTCGGCAGGTACTCGCTCCAGACCTGCCCCTGGACGCCGAGGACCGCGTCCTTCGGCTCGTATCCGTAGACCTTGGACAGCGGCAGCAGGCCGCGGATGGCCAGCGGCTCGTCCGGCGCGTCGCTCTCCGCCCAGTCCAGATACGTGAACTCCTCCGGCGCCGCCACCGTGTCCAGCCCGGCCGCCAACGCGCGCCGGACCCGCTTCTCGCCGCGCCAGGCGAAGACCGCGGCGCCCTCCGGCACGCCGTGCTCGATCAGTTCGTCCCAGACGGCGGCCCGCCGCCCGAGCCCGGCCAGATGGTCCGCCAGCTGTCGGGACCACCAGCCCAGGAGCTCCTCGGGACCCGACAGGCCCTCGGCGGCGACCCGGCGCGCCGCGTCGGCGCTGGCCGCCCACTCGTGCGGCGGCACCTCGTCGCCGCCTATGTGCACGTAGCCGAAGGGGAAGACGTCGGCCACCTCGTCCAGCACGTGCCGCACGAACTCCACGGCGCGGTCCGAGGTGTTCAGCACGTGCCGGGAGATGCCCCACTCCCGACGCACCGGCAGCCGCCGCTCCGGGTCGTTGCCGAGCCACGGATACGCGGCGATCGCCGCCTGCATGTGCCCCGGCGCGTCGATCTCCGGCATGATCCGCACGCCCCGGCGGGCCGCGTGGGCCACCAGCTCGCGCAGCTCGCGCTGGCTGTAGTAGCCGCCGTGCGGCACGTCGTCGGTCCGGCCCTCGCGGGAGTGGCCGACGCTGGAGCCGTCGCGGAAGCCGCCGACCTCGGTCAGCCGCGGGTATCGCTGGACCTCGAACCGCCAGCCCTGGTCGTCGGTGAGGTGCAGGTGCAGGGTGTTCAGCTTGTGCAGCGCCAGCAGGTCGACGTACCGGTACAGGAACGGCAGCGGGTGACACCAGCGGGCGACGTCGAGGTGCGCGCCGCGCCAGCCGTACCGCGGCCGGTCGACGATCTCGACGTGCGGCAGCCGGCCGTCCCGGCCGCGCAGCTGCCGGAGCGTCTGCACCGCCCAGCGGAGCCCGGCCAGCGTGCCGGCCGTGCCGCGCACCCCGTCCGCGGCCACCAGCAGCCGGTAGCCCTCGGTGCCCAGCTCCGGATCGTCGGCGAGCGAGAGCCGGATCTCCGCCGTCTCCGTGGGGTCAGCGGTCTCCGGGGCGTCCGCGCCGGCCCCGGTCAGGTCCAGCGTCTCGCGGACCAGCTCCGCGATCTCGGCCGGGGCGTGCACCCCGGCGTCGGGGCCGAGTGTGAGATGGCCCTCACCGGTCCGCACCGAGTGCGGCCTCGGTATCAGCGGCAGGTCGGCGGGCGCGCTCATCGGACCGGGAGGCCGGTGCCGCGGCGAACCGCGGCCGCGCCGGCCGGTGACGGCGTCAACTGCTCGTGCATGGCGTCTGCTCCAGGGCTCGTGGGTGCGTCCCGGGCCCGAGGCGGCGGGTGCCACGCCCCGGGCCGGCGATCCCCGCATCCTAGGCACCCGGACGGCGGCTGACGAGACCCCCGGCGACCCCCCGCTGACGTGCCCGAAGAGCGGTGTTGACGCACCCCGGAGACGGGTGGCATCGTTCCCAGCTGGGATCGATCCCAGACGTCTCGTCGGTCTCCGTCGTCTCGAAGGGGTGGGCATGCGATTCGGTGACGACGTCTTCCTGTTCCGCGACACCTGCCACGTCTACGTCCTCCGGTACGGGCGCCAGGCGGTGCTGATCGACTTCGGCAGCGGCGACGTGCTGGACCACCTCACGGACTTCGACGTGGACGAGGTGACCGACGTCCTGGTCACCCACCACCACCGCGACCAGGTGCAGGGGCTCGGCCGCGCCGCCGCGGCCGGCATCCGGATCTGGGTGCCGCCCGTCGAACAGGACCTCGTCGCCAGGGCCGACGAGCACTGGCGCACCCGGCCGCTGGACAACGACTACTCGGTCAGGCAGGACCGTTTCTCCCTGCTGAACCAGGTGCCGGTGACCGGCACGGTCGCCGAGTACCGCACCGCCCGGTACGGCCCGGCCGAGATCCACACCCTGCCGCTGCCGGGACACACTCCCGGATCCGTCGGATACCTGCTGGACTCCGGAGGGAAGCGGCTGGCGTTCACCGGCGACCTGATCCACGGCGAGGGCCGGGTGTGGTCGCTGGCCGCCACCCAGTGGGCGTACACCGGCTCCCACGAGCTCGCCGGCGTCGAGGGCGCCGCGGCCACCGTGCTGTCCTGCCTGCAGCTTCTCGACCACCGGCCCGACCTGCTGCTGCCCTCGCACGGCGAACCGGTGACCGACCCGCCCCGGGCGGTGGCCCGGCTCCGCGGCCGCCTGACGGAGCTGCTGGACAGCCGCCGGCGCGCGCCCTGGGACCCGGAGGCCATGCTGCGCAGGCCGTGGCGCGAGGTCACCCCGCACCTGCTGCGCAACGTCACCAGCGTCGCGTGCTCCTACGCCCTGCTGTCCGACCACGGGACCGCGCTGCTGCTGGACTTCGGCTACGACCTGACGACCGGGCTGGCCGGCGGCACCGACCGGGCCTCCCGCCGGCCGCTGCTCGCCTCGATCGAGTCGCTCCGCCGCGACCACGGCATCGACCGGGTCGAGGTGGCGCTGCCGACGCACTACCACGACGACCACGTCGCGGGCTTCAACCTGCTGCGCGAGGTGCACGGCACCGCCGTCTGGGCGCCCGCGCACATCGCGCCGGTGCTGCGCGATCCGGAGGCCTGGGACCTGCCGTGCCTCTGGTACGACGCGATCCCGGTGCAGCGCGAGCTGCCGCTGAACGCGCCCGTGCGCTGGCGGGAGTACGAGATCGGCGTCCACGACCTGCCGGGCCACACCCTCTACGCCGCGGCGTACTCCTTCACCGCCGACGGCCGCCGGGTCGTCGCCACCGGCGACCAGCAGACCACCGAGTGGGAGCCGGGACTGCGTCCCGAACTGCTGAACTACCAGTACCGCAACCGCTTCCGGATCGACGACTTCACCCGCAGCGCCGAGCTCTACCTCGACCTGCGCCCCGAGCTGATGATCAGCGGCCACTGGCGGCCCCGGGAGATCACCGACGACTACCTCGCGATGCTGCTGGAGGAGGGCCAGCGGCTGGCCCGGCTGCACCGCGAGCTGCTGCCGCGCGAGGTGGACCTCGGCGCGGAGGGCTTCGCCGCCCGGATATCCCCGTACCGGTCGGTCGTCCCGGCCGGCGGCAAGCTGCGCCTGGCGGTCGGGATACGGAACCCGTTCCCCGGCACGGAGGCCGCCGAGGTGCGGCTCGCCTTGCCGGCGGGGTGGCGGGCGGAGCCGGCCGTCGTGCGGCTGGACGTGGACGGCCACGCGGAGGCCGTGGCCGAGTTCGCCGTCCAGGTCCCCGAGATGATGGTGCCGGCGGAACGACAACGCCTCGCGGCCGACCTGACCGTGGGCCCGATGCGGTTCGGCCAGCAGGCCGAGGCCCTGGTGAGCGTCCGGTGACGGAGCACCAGCCCGACCCACCGAAGCCGGCTGCGCCGGCCGAGCGTTCTGCGCCGCCCGAGCCAGCCGAGCGGTCCGGTCCGGCGGAGCCGGCTGCGCCGGCCGAGCGTTCTGCGCCGGCCGAGCCAGCCGAGCGGTCCGCGCTGGCTGGGCCGGCGGGGCGGTCTGGGGCGGCCGCGACGGCCGTGCCGGACGAGCCAGCCACGCTGGCCGCGTCCGCCGGGCGAGGGCAGCCGGCCGGAGACTCCGGGCCGGGCGGGTCCGATGAACGGTCTCGGCCATCCGTGTCGGACGAGCGGTCCGCGCCTACCGGGCCCTCCGGGCCGCCGGACCCGTCCGGCGGACCCGTCCGGGCCGTGCGGCATGCCTCCGGGGTGGTCGAGGTCACGGCCGGCGGGTATCGGATGACCGTGGCGGCGGACGGCACCAGCGCCACCGTCACGGGTGCCGCCGGCGGCCATCCCGTCACGCTGCAGTTGCCGGGCGCGCTGGACCGGGTCGGGGCCCGGGACGAGACGCTGTCCGCGACCGCCCCCGAACTGGACGCCGGCGGCCCGTACCCGGTGGTGACGGTGACCCGGCGCAGCACGGCCTGGCGCGCCGCCGGCACCCGGATCCGGTGCACCCCGCGGGGTCCGGAGCTCGGCTGGTGGGTGGCGGGCGAGGGGCGGCTCGACGAGGTCACGGTGCTCGGCACCCGGGCCGCGTTCGGCGGCCGGGGCGGCGGGGTGCGGCCCAGCGGCCACGCCTGGCGCACGCTGTTCTCGCCCAACCCGGGGCCGCCGCGCCGGCTGCTGCGCGGCGCCGGCGAGAGCGCCGTGATCGGGGCCTGCGGGGACGCCAGGCCCGGGCGGGGGCACTGGTTCTTCACCCCGGCCCCGCTGTGCCTGGCGCTGACCGAGCAGCCGTTCCCGGACGACGCCGACCCCGGAACCGCCGCCGCGCCGGCCGGGTGGTGGACGCTCGGCGTGGGCGCGCCCGTGGCCGAGCTGACCTTCACCCAGGTCGAGTACCTGCCGGGCGACCACGGTTTCCGGCTGCGGCTGGCCTACGAGGGGCACACCGCGGTGGCGGGCCGCTTCGAGACCCCGGCGGTGCTCGTCTCGCCCGGCCACCCCGACCCGTACCGCGGGCTCGTCGCCCACCGCGCCTGGCTCGACGAGCACGGCTGGGCCGCCGCGCCCGGCACCCGGACCGGGGAGTCCACCGCCCCTGCCTGGTGGTCCGAGCCGATGTTCTGCGGCTGGGGAGCGCAGCTCGCCCGGGCCGCCGAGCTGGGCCGGCCGGGGCCCGAGCTCAGCTCCCGCGCGGAGTACGACGCGCATCTGGCCCACCTGGAGCGGCACGGGCTGGTGCCGGGCACCGTGGTCATCGACGACAAGTGGCAGCGCGCCTACGGCTCCTGGGAGCCGGACCCGGACCGGTGGCCCGACCTGCGCGGCTGGATCGCCGACCGGCACGCCCGCGGCCAGCGGGTGCTGCTGTGGTGGCGGGCCTGGGCCACCGAGTCGGTGCCGCCGCGGCTCTGCGTGCGCACGCCCGACGGCGTTCCGGTCGCCCTGGATCCCAGCCATCCGGAGGCCCGCCAGCGGCTCGCCGACACGATCCGCCGGATGCTGGCGCCCGACGGGTTGGACGCGGACGGCCTCAAGATCGACTTCACCGCGGACACCCCGACCGGGCACTCCCTGGTCCGGCACGGCCCGGCCTGGGGAATCGCCCTGCTGTACGATCAGTTGGCCGCGATCCACGGCGCGGCGAAGGGGGCGAAACGGGAGGCGCTGGTGGTCACGCACACACCGCACCCCGCGTTCGCCGACGTCACCGACATGATCCGGCTCAACGACATGCTCCGCCTCGACGACCCCGAGCCGGACGCGCCGATCGTGCCGCAGATGCGCTACCGCGCGGCCGTGGCCCGCGCCGGCTGCCCGCACACGCCGATCGACACGGACGACTGGTGCGCCCCGGACCGGGAGCAGTGGCGCGCGTACGGCGTCGTCAAGACGACGCTCGGGGTGCCGGCCCTCTACGTCTCCTCGCGGCTCGACCGCACCGGCGAGCCGCTGCTGGAGCGGGACTACGCGGCGCTGCGCGAGCAGTGGGCCGCGTGGCGGGCCGCGTCGGGCCTTCCGCCGCGGCCCACGCCCGGGCGGTGAGGGCGGCGCGATGAGCGGCGGCACGCGGGCCGGCGGCCCCGACGGGCGCGACACCGGCCGGGGACCCAACGACCGGGGATCCAACGGTCGGGGATCCAACGGCAGAGGGAAGCGCGCCCGGGTCACGCTACGCGAGGTCGCCGAGGAGGCGGGCACCTCGCAGTCCACGGCGTCCCGCGCGCTGGCCGGCCACGGCTACGTCGCGGACGAGATCAGGGAGAAGGTCAGGGCGGCGGCGGCCCGCCTCGGGTACGTGCCCGACATCACCGCCCGCACGCTGAAGGGGCGGTCCAGCGGCCTGGTCGGCCTGCTGGTGTCCGACCTGCGCAACCAGTTCTACGCCCAGCTCGCCGCCGGCGTGGAGCAGACCCTCACCGCGGCCGGCCACCAGGTGGTGCTGGTGGACGACCATGGCGACGAGGAGCGGGCCGCGGACGGTGCCCGCGCCTTCGTGTCGATGCGCGCCGCCGGGGTGCTGCTCGCGCCCGTCGGCCGGGCGGCCACCGCGCTGCTGGTGGAGCACGGCATGCCGGTGGTGGAGGTGGACCGCCGCTCGGGGATACGCGGCTGCGACGCCGTGGTCATCGACAGCGAGCGCGGCGCCCACGACGCCGTGGCGCATCTGCTCGCGCTCGGACACCGCCGGATAGCCGTGGTGGTGGACGAGACGATGTGGGACACCGGCCGGGACCGGCTCCGCGGGTACCGGGCCGCGCACCGGGTCGCCGGCGTGCCGCTCAGCCGCCGGCTGGTGCTGGACCTGGGGCTGCGGCTGACCGACCCCTCCCCGGGCTCTTCGAGCAGGGGATGCCCCGGGCGCGAGGTGGCGGCCTTCCTGGACGCCAACCCCGACGCCACCGCGGTCTTCGCGGCGAACAACGTGGTCGCCGAGGCCGTGTGGCAGGAGCTGAAGCGGCGGGGGAGCAGCGTGCCCGGGGACTGCTCCGTGGTGTCCTTCGACGATCTGACCTGGATGCGCATGGTCGAGCCCGGCCTGACCGCCGTCCGCCAGCCCGTGTACGAGATGGGCGCGCGGGCGGCGTCCCTGCTGCTGGAGCGGGTCGGCGGCGGGCAGGGCCGGAGCCGGACGTACACCCTCGACCCCGAGCTGCTCACCCGCGGCTCCGCCGCGCCGCCCGCCGCCTGACCCACGCCGCCGCCTGATCCACCCCGCCTGATCCCCCACCTCGCCGCCTGATCCTCCCGGCCGCCCGGCCCCGGGGCCGGCGGGGGTGCAATCCCACAACGGCCGACTATTGACCCCTCTTCCCCTGTGTGACTACGTTCTCATGTGGCAACGATGCCACATCGGTTCGAGCCGTCCCTCCGATGCGCCTCCGATGTGCTTCCGCCTTGTCCCGCGTGGTCCCGCCCAGCGTCGGTCAGCCGCTGTCCACGTCAGCCACTGCTCGAAGGAGAGTGACCTTGGCTGCCCCACCTGATCGGCGACGACGACGCCGTCGTCGCACCCTGGCCCTGGCCGCGGTGACCACCCTGCTCCCCGTCACCGCCTGCGGCGGCGTCGGCCTCGCGGACGACTCCGACACGTTCACGACCATGGGATACGGCCTGGGCGACGCCCTGGCCAACGTCCGGATCGACATCGCCCGCGAGACGCTGGACGGCGTCGAGCTGCAGGTCACCGAGGGCGCCTTCGACGAGCAGCAGTTCCTCTCCGCCGTGGCCGCCGACGACCCGCCCGACGTGGTGCGCATGGACCGCGCGCTGGTCGGCGGCTACGCGGCCAGGGGCGCGCTGGTGCCGCTGACCGACTGCCTCGACGAGCGGAACGTGGACCTGGACCAGTACCGGGACGAGGCCCTCGCGGAGGCCACGCTCGACGGCACGGTGTACGGCCTGCCCGACTCGTACGACAGCCGCGTCACGCTCGTCAGCGGCGACGTGCTGGACGAGGCCGGGCTGCGCACCTCCGACGTGGACACCTCCGACTGGGACCGGCTGGCGTGGGCCGCCGAGGAGCTGCACCGGGAGGAGGACGGGCAGGTCACCCGGATCGGGTTCGACCCGAAGATCCCCGAGTTCTTCCCGCTCTGGGTGGCGGCCAACGGCGGCGCCCTGATCAGCGACGACGGCCGCACCGCGCGGCTGGACAGCCCCGAGGTGGTCGAGGCGCTGGAGTACACGCTGGGCCTGATCGACGCCCAGGGCGGCTGGGGGAGGCTCAAGTCCCTGCGCGACACGTTCGACCAGTTCGGCGCGGCCAACCCGATCGCCAGCGGCCAGGTCGGCGCCTATCCCATGGAGGACTGGTACGTGAACGTGCTCGCCGGCACCTCGCCCGACGTCGACCTGCGGGTCGAGCCGTTCCGGGACCGCGCGGGTGAGCCGCTGAACTACTCCACCGGCGCCAGCTGGGTCATCCCGCAGGGCAGCCCGCACCTTCGGGAGGCGTGCGAGTTCGTCACCACGATGACCGCCGCCGACACCTGGGTGACGGCGGCCCGGGCCAAGGCCGAGGAGGTGCGGGCCACCGGTTCGCCCTACGTCGGCGACTTCACCGGGAACCGGGAGGCCGACCGGATCATCGAGGAGGAGATCTGGCGGCCCACCGGCAACGCCGCCTTCGACGACGCCACCGAGCTGATGTACGACATCCAGGACGACGCGGTCTCCGTCCCGGCCAACGCGGCCGGCACCGAGTTCCGTAAGGCCTGGCAGTCCGCCGTCAACCGGGCGTTGTCCGGGGACGTCAGCCCCGAGGAGGCGCTGGATCGCGCCCAGCAGGAGGCGCAGAGCGCCCTCGACCGCGCCGCCAGCCAGCGGGGCGAGTCATGACCTCCACCGTGACCGCGCGCCCCGCGCCGCGCCCCGCCGCGCACCGGACCACGCCGGCGTTCGACAACGGGCGGCGCGCCCGGATCCGCCGCTGGCGGGCCTCCTGGCGCCGCCGGGAGACCCGGGCCGCCTACCTGTTCATCCTGCCGTGGATCTTCGGCTTCCTCGTCCTCACGGCGGGCCCGATGGTCGCCAGCTTCGTGCTGTCGTTCACCGACTACGACGCCATCGGCTCCACCCGGAGCGTGGGCTTCGACAACTACCGGCAGGTGTTCGAGGACCCCTCGGTCGCCACCTCACTGCTGAACACGCTGGTCTTCAGCGCGCTGCGGGTGCCGCTGCTGATGGCGATATCCCTGGCGCTCGCCATGCTGCTGCTGCGGGTGGGCCGCCGCTCCTCGGGCTTCTTCCGCACCGTCTTCTACCTGCCGGTCATGACGCCGTCGGTGGCCGTGGGCATCCTCTTCCTGCTGCTGTTCAACGGCAACGTCGGCGTGATCAACGAGGCGCTCGGCGTCGTCGGCATCCCGGGCCCGAACTGGACCACGGACAGCGCCTGGGTCAAGCCGGGCCTGGTCCTCACCACGCTGTGGGCGCTGGGCTCCACCGTGGTGATCTACCTGGCGGCGCTGAAGAACGTGCCGCGGGAGCTGTACGAGGCGGCGGAGCTGGACGGCGCGGGCCGCTGGCAGGCGTTCACGCACGTCACGCTGCCCCAGATATCCGGCGCGCTGTTCTTCACGCTGATCGTCAACACGATCTACTCGCTCCAGACGTTCACCGAGGCGTACACCGCGTTCTACGGGACCGCGAACACGCAGACGTACCAGAACGACGCCGCGCTGTTCTACGTCGTCTACCTCTTCCAGCAGGCCTTCCAGTACCTGCACCTGGGCTACGCCTCCGCCCTGTCCTGGCTGCTCTTCGCGGTGATCGTGGTGATCACCCTGGTCCAGGCCCGGCTCAGCAAGCGCTTCGTCTACTACGAGGGGGACGCCCGATGACCGGCCTCACCACCCGGCTCCCGGCCCGCGAGCGCCGGGCGGACGGCCGCGGGGCCGCCGGGCCGGCCGGCCGGGTCCTGCGGATCCTGGCCCTCGTCGGCGCCTCGGCGATCTTCGTCTACCCCTTCCTGTGGCTGGTCAGCGCCTCACTGAAGCCCTCGGACCAGGTCTTCGACAACGCCCTGCTGCCGCGCGACTGGCAGTTCGGGAACTACACCGAGATCTGGGAGGCGGTGCCGCTGTGGACGTGGATCGTGAACAGCGTCACGGTCACCCTGGCCGCCGCCGTGACGGTCACGATCAGCAGCGCGCTGGTGGCGTTCGGCTTCGCCTACTTCCGCTTCCCGGGCCGCAACGCGCTGTTCGGCCTGGTGCTGTCCACGATGATGCTGCCCGCCGTGGTGCTCATGGTCCCGCAGTACCTGGTGTGGAACGAGCTGAACCTGGCCAGCAGCCAGGTCCCGCTGTGGGCGCCGAATCTCTTCGGCAGCGCGTTCTACATCTTCCTGCTGCGGCAGTTCTTCCTGGGCGTGCCGCGGGAGCTCTTCGAGGCCGCGCGGATCGACGGCGCCAGCTACTGGACGATGTTCACCCGCATCGCGCTGCCGCTGTGCCGGCCCGCGCTGGCCGTCACCTTCGTCTTCGAGGTGCAGGCCGCGTGGACCGACCTCGTCCGGCCGCTGATCTACCTGCGCGATCCCGACCTCTTCACCGTGCCCCGCGGGCTGAAGGCCGTCCTCGACCAGTTCGGCGAGGGGGGTGAGCTGCGCTGGGAGATCGTGTGCGCCGCCAGCGTGGTGGTCACCGTTCCGATGATCGTGGTCTTCCTGATCTGCCAGCGACACTTCACCGAGGGCATCGCCACGACGGGACGGAAGGGCTGAACCTGCCGATGACGCACCACCGCAGCGCCGAGCGGGACAACGACCAGGGCCTGGTCCTCGCGCTCGACATAGGGGGCACCAAGCTGGCCGCGGGCGTGGTCCGCGCCGACGGCCGCGCGCTGTCCTTCGCCGCCTGCCCCACCGCCGTGCAGGAGGGCCCGGACGCCGCGTTGAAGCGGCTGTTCGAGCTCGGCCGGTCGGTGCTGGACGAGGCCGGCGTGGCCCCCGGCCAGCTGCGGGGCACCGGCATCGGCTGCGGTGGGCCGCTGGACGGCGAGGCCGGCGTGCTGATCTGCCCGCCGCACCTGCCGGGCTGGCTGGACGTCCCGGTCGTCGACCTGGCCGTGGAGGCGTACGGCAGGCCGGCCGTGCTGGACAACGACGGCACGGCGGGCGCGGCGGGCGAGTGGCGCTTCGGCGCCGGCCGGGGCAGCGACTCCCTGCTGTACCTGACCGTCTCCACCGGCATCGGCGGCGGCGCCGTGCTGGGCGGCCGCACCTTCCGCGGCGCGGCCGGCAACGGCGGGGAGCCGGGCCACGTCCTGGTCCGGTCCGACGGCCGGCCGTGCCGGAGCTGCGGGCGGCGCGGCTGCCTGGAGGCGTACGCCTCGGGCACGTCGATCGCCGAACGCGCCGGGGAGGCGGTCGCGGAGGCCGCGGCGGCCGGCACCGACACCGCGCTGGCCGGCCTCGACCCGCTGACCGCCGCCGACGTCGCGGCCGCCGCGCGGCGCGGCGACCCGGTCGCGGTGGCGGTGTGGGAGGAGACCGTGACGGCCCTCGGCAGCGGGCTGACCACGCTGGTCAACGTGTTCGAGCCGGAGGTGGTGGTGCTCGGCGGCGGCGTCACCCGGACCGGCGAGCAGCTGCTCGGTCCGGTCCGCCGGATCGTCGCCGAACAGGCCATGGGCCCGGCCGCCGCCGCGGCGCGGCTGACCGTCGCCGCCGGCGGGGACCGGGCCGGGGTGCTGGGCGCCGCGGCCATCGCCTTCGAACGACTGGACCCCGCCCCGTGACCCCGCCCTGACCCGCCGCCCCGCAACGACGACAACCGACCAGCACCACATAGCACCAGCTAGCACCACCCGAACCACCCAGCACCAACCGAACCTCGTCACTGGAGCACCACCCATGCCTGTCAGTCCCCCCGCCGGCCAGCTCGCCGAGCACCTCCGGGTCGCCGAGCGCACCAGGGAGCTGCTGCCCGAGCTGGAGCGGATCGCCCGCCGGCTCATCGACGTCTACGCGGCCGACGGGCGCCTGTACACGTTCGGCAACGGCGGCAGCGCCGCGGACGCCCAGCACCTGGCCGCCGAACTCGTCGGCCGCTACCTCCGCGAGCGCCGCCCGCTGGCGGCCGTCGCGCTGACCTGCGACCCCTCGGTCAGCAGCTGTATCGGCAACGACTACTCCTTCGACGAGCTGTTCGCCCGCCAGGTGCGGGCCCTGGCCCGCCCGGGCGACATGGTCATCGGCTTCACCACCTCGGGCCGTTCGCCCAACGTGGTCCGGGGCCTGGCCGCCGCCCGCGCGGCCGGCGCCGTCACCGTGCTGTTCGGCGGCGGCCACCCCGAGGGCATGCCGGCCGCCGAGCACGCCGACCACGTGCTGGCCGTGCCGGCCACGGCCACCGCCCGGGTGCAGGAGATGCACCTCACGCTGCTGCACCTGCTCAGCGAGCAGGTCGACGCCTGGGCCGCCGAGACCGAGACACCAGAGGCACACGCCCCCAGTACCACCTTCGCCCGGCTGGAGACCCGAGCATGAGCACCCCCCGCCCCGCCCCCCGCTCCGGAGACCGCCGGCGCACCGTCCACCTGGTGGGCAACGCCCATATCGACCCGGTCTGGCTGTGGCGCTGGCCGGAGGGCCTCCAGGAGATCCGGGCCACCTTCCGCTCCGCGGTCGACCGGATGGAGGAGTACCCGGACTTCGTCTTCACCTGCGATTCGGTGATGTACCTGGAGTGGATCGAGCGCCACGACCCCGAGCTGTTCGGCACCATCCGCAAGCGGATCGCCGAGGGCCGCTGGCAGGTGATAGGCGGCTGGTGGGTCGAGCCGGACTGCAACATACCCGCCGGCGAGTCCTTCGTCCGCCAGGCCCTGTACGGGCAGCGCTACCTGCTGGAGAAGTTCGGCGTGGCCGCCAGCGTCGGCGCGAACCTCGACCCGTTCGGGCACAACGCCATGCTCCCGCAGCTGCTGCGCAAGTCCGGGCTCGACAGCTACGTCTTCCTGCGCCCCGGGCCGCACGAGCAGGCGCTGCCGGGGCAGTTCTTCCACTGGCAGGCGCCCGACGGCTCCCGGGTGCTGGCGTACCGGCTGCCCAACGAGTACGGCTCGCCGGGCATGGACGTCGGCGGCCACCTCGACAAGGCGCTGTCCATGGCGCCCCCGGACCTGCCCGACCTGATGGTCTTCTACGGCGTCGGCAACCACGGCGGCGGCCCGACGAAGGCCAACCTCGACAGCATCCGGCGGCTGGACGCCCTCGGCGGACTGCCCAGCCTCCGGCTCAGCCACGCCGAGGAGTACCTGCGGCTGGTCCGCGACCGGGACGACATGCCGGTGCACGCCGGGGAGCTGCAGCACCACGGCTCCGGCTGCTATTCGGCGCACTCCGGCGTGAAGGCGTGGAACCGGCGCGCCGAGCACGAGCTGATGCGCGCCGAGAAGTGGGCCGCCGTGGCCCGGGCCGTCACGGGCGCCGAGTACCCGCTCGGCCAGCTCACCGAGGCGTGGAAGCTGGTGCTCTTCAACCAGTTCCACGACATCCTGGGCGGCACCTCCATCAGGTCCGCCTACGAGGACGCGCGCGACGACTACGGCCGGGCCCGTTCGCTGGCCGCCGAGGTCTTCAACCACGCCGTCCAGGCGGTCACCCGCCGGATCGACATCCCCCTGACCGACGACCGCGCCGACACCGTCCCGCTGGTCGTCGTCAACCCGCACCCCTGGGAACTGCACACGGACGTCGAGACGGAGTACGGCAAGGCCCTCACCACCGGCCTGGAGGACGAGACCGGGGTGCCGGTGCCGGTGCAGCCCACCCGCTCCGAGGCGACCCTCAACGGCCCGCGCGGCCGGATCGCGTTCCGGGCCAGCGTGCCGCCGCTCGGCCACCGCGTCTACCATCTGCGGCCCGATGTGCCGGCGCCGCGCACCGCGGCCGACGCCTGGCCGGTCGCCGCCACCGACACCACCCTGGAGAACGAGCACCTGCGGCTCGTCGTGGACCCGAACACCGGGTGGCTCAGCTCGCTCCGGCACAAGGCCAGCGGCGCGGAGCTGATGCCCGAGCGCCCGGGACCGCACGCCGTCGTGGTGGACGACCCGTCCGACACCTGGGGCCACCGGGTGCGCGCCTACGACCGCACCACCGGCGCGTTCAGCTGCACCCGGGTGCGCCTGGTGGAGCACGGGCCGGTCCGCGCCGTGCTGCGCGTGGAGAGCCGGTACCGGAACTCCCGACTGGTCGAGGAACTGGTGCTGTCCGCCGGTTCGGCCCACGTCGAGGTCCGCACCACCGTGGACTGGCACGAGCGGCTCACGCTGCTGAAGCTGCGCTTCCCCACCGCGCTGGCCGACGTCACCGCCACCCACGAGATTCCCTACGGCCACCTCGAACGCGTCCCGGACGGCACCGAGGAGCCGACCCAGGCGTGGGTGGACGTCTCCGGCACGCTGCCGGACGGGCGGCGCGGCGGACTCGTCGTGGTCAACGACAGCAAGCACGGCCACGACGTGACGGGCGGCGAGATCGGCATGACCGCGGTGCGCAGCCCCGTCTACGCCTGGCACGAGCCGCACCAGCTCGACCCGGACGGCATCTACGACTACCTCGACCAGGGCCGGCAGGACTTCCGCGGTCTGCTCGTCCCGCACGGCGGCGACTGGCGCGCCGTCGACCCGGTGCGGCGCGCGGCCGAGCTCAACCAGCCGGCGTTCGCGCTGCTGGAGACGTTCCACGCCGGGCCGCTGCCGCAGCGCGCCGCCCACCTCGACGACGGCGCGGGCCCGGTGCTGGTCTCCGTGGTCAAGGCCGACGAGGACGGTTCGGGCGACGTGGTGGTGCGCGCGCACGAGGCGCACGGGCGGGCCGCCGCGGCGCGGATCGCGCTGCCGATGCTCGGCGGTCGGGTCATCGAGGCCGACTTCGGTCCTTTCGAGATCAGGACCTTCCGGATCCCGGCCGACCCCGACCGACCGGTCGTCGAGACCGACCTGCTGGAGCGCCTCCCGGAACCGGCTCAACCGGCTCCGGAGCCGGCCCAGGACCAGGTGGCAGAGGGAGAAGGAGGACCGGATGTCCAGGACGATCGCTGATCCGGTCCCGGCCGCCCGGACCGCCGCCGGCGCCGTGCCCCTGCGCGACCCGGCCGCGGGCGAGGCCGTGCTGCCCTACCTGGTGGCGCTGCTCACCGAGGACGGCGACTGCCTTCCGGTGCCCGCCGGGCAGGTCACCCGGCATCCGGACGGCACCCTGGAGGCGTCCGGCGCCGCGCACGGCTTCGCGGCCCGGCTCCGCCTCGGCCCGCCGGCCGACGGCGACGGCGGGCGGGCCGCCACGCTCACGGTGCGCCGCGAGGCGCGGGCCCCGGCCCGCGCCGGGCTGCGCGTCGAACTGCGGCTCGGCCCCGGCGCGCCGGACCCGGGCTGGCTCGTCCCCGGAGTGTTCTACGGGCCCAACCGGCTGCCCGAGTGCACCCGCCGCTACCCGCGATTCGTGGCGGGCACGAGCGTGCCGGGCACGAGCGTGCCGGGCACGAGCGTGCCGGGCACGAGCGTGGCGGGACCGGACGCCGTCGAGGATCGCGACGACCTGACCGCCGACGCCTGGTCGTTCCGCGCCGACCGGTGCGCCACCCCGGCCGTCTTCGCCCGCGACGGCCGCGGCGGCGCCGCGCTGGCCCTCGCCGAGCGGGGCGAACTCGGCCAGCAGGGCGTCGGCTTCGCGCTGCTGCCCGGCGCCCGGCCGGCGCTGCGGCTGCACGCCCCGTACCGCGAGGAGCCCGTCAGCTACTACGGCTCGGACACCCCGCTGCCGGCCCGGACGCCCGTGCACACCTGGACGCCGGGCCAGGAGCACACGCTCCGCTTCTCGGTGCACCTGCTGGACGCCGACCCGCACGCCTACGCGCCGGTGCTGCGCGCGCTGCACCGCGCCACCGCCGCCCCGGCGGCAGCGGCCGCCTGGGTGTCGATCCCGGAGGCCGCCGCGCTGACCGCGCACGGGCTGCACCGCTGGCACTTCCGCGCCGACCCGCCGATCCTGCTGGAGACCGCGGCGTTCGACCGGGAGGCGCTGGGCGAGCGCGGCGACCGGCCGGCCATGCACGTCTCCTGGGTCAGCGGCACCCCCTACGCGCACGCGATGCTGCTGCACGCCCGGCGGGTCGCGGACCCGGACCTGGCGCGCGACGCCGTCGCCGTGCTGGACCACATCGCCGGCAGCCTCACCCCGGCCGGCACGTTCTGGGGCCAGTGGAGCGCCGGCGTCGGCTGGAACGCCGGCTGGACGCCGGACCCGCACCGGCTGCACGCCCGCACCCTCGGCGACGCCACCCTGTTCCTGCTCCGCGCCCTGCGCGCGGAACGGGCCCGCGGCCACGACCACCCCGCCTGGGAACGCGCCGTCCGGTCCAACCTGGCCGTCGCCCGCGCCGGCCAGGACCCCGCCACGGGCCGGCTGGCCGCCGCCCACCACAGCGACACCGGCGAACCGCTGTCCTACCTCGGCTCCGCCGGGCTCGCCTGGATCGCGCCGCTCGCCGAGGCCGCCGCCGCGTTCGACGACCCCGGCGCGCTCGTCGCGGCCCGGCGCGCCGGCGCCGCCTTCGCTGCGGACGTGACGGGGGAGTTCCTGTGCGGCGCGCCGGAGGACGTGTCCCTGGCGCCGTCCTCCGAGGACGGCTACAACGCCGTCATCGCCTACACCCTGCTGCACGAGGCGGACCCCGAAGGCGGCACGGACGGCGGCACGGACGGCGGGCGCTGGCTCGACCTGGCCCGCCGCGCCGCCGACTGGACGCTCACCTTCCGCTACACCTACGACGTGACGTTCGACCCGCACACGCTGCTCGGCCGCTACGGCTTCCGCACCCGCGGCGGCGACCAGGCGTCCCCCTCCAACCAGCACCTGCACGGGTTCGGGCTCATCGCGCTGCCCGAGACCGTACGCCTGGCCCGGCACCTGGGCGACCCGTACCTGCTCGACTCGGCCCGGGAGAACCTCGACTGCTTCCGGCAGTTCGTGGCCCGCGCGGACGGCGACTTCAACGCCTACCGCGGCATGGTCAGCGAACGCTTCTACCAGACCGACTGCTTCCAGGCGAAGGGCATGCTGCTCACCCTCTCGCACGCCTGGTCCGCCGGCGTCCTGCTCTACGCCTGCGAGGCGGCGCGGGACCTGCCGGAGTACGCGGCGCTGGAGACCCTGCCCGATGCCGAGCCCGATGCCGAGCCCGATGCCGAGCCCGACGCGGAGCCGGCGCCGTGAGCACCGAGCTGCGCTTCCCGCCGGGCTTCCGGTGGGGCACCGCCACCTCCGCGTACCAGGTGGAGGGCGCCACCCGGGCCGACGGGCGCGGCGAGAGCGTCTGGGACCGGTTCTGCCGGGTGCCGGGCGCGATCGAGAACGGCGACACCGGCGACGACGCCTGCCAGCACTACCACCGGGCCGACGAGGACGTCGCGCTGATGGCGTCGCTCGGCCTGAACGCGTACCGCCTCTCGCTGGCCTGGCCGAGGATCTTCCCCGCCGGCGACGGCCGGCTCGAACCGCGCGGCCTGGCCCACTACGACCGGCTCGTCGACCGGCTCCTGGCGCACGGCATCACCCCGCTCGTCACGCTCTACCACTGGGACCTGCCGCAGCCGCTGCAGGACCGCGGCGGCTGGCGCGACCGCGCGACCGCGCACCGGTTCGCCGACTACGCCGCCGCCTGTTTCGACGCCTTCGGCGACCGGGTGCGGGACTGGGTGACCATCAACGAGCCGTGGATCGTCGGCGTGCTCGGCCACCAGCTCGGCCTGCACGCGCCCGGCGAGCGGGACGTCGCCGGCAGCGTCCGCGCCATGCACCACCTGCTGCTCGGCCACGGCCTCGCCGCCGGCGCGCTCCGCGCCACCGGCCGCCCGGACGCGCGCGCCGGCGTGGCGTACAGCCTCTTCCCGCACACCCCGGCCGCCGACACCGACGCCGACCGGGCCGCCGCCCACGGTTCGGACGGCTACGTCAACCGCTGGTTCCTGGACCCCGTGCACGGCCGCGGCTACCCGGCGGACGTCCGGGAACACTGGGAAAACGCCGTCGGGCCGCTGGACTTCGTGGCCGACGGCGACGAGCGGACCATCGCCGCGGGCAGCGACTTCATCGGCGTCAACTACTACACCCGGCGCATCGTCAGCGCAGGGCGTGGCGACGGACCCTTCCCCTGGAAGGTCGAGCCGGGCCGGGACGACGTGCCGCGCACCGACCTGAACTGGGAGATCGTCCCCGACGAGCTCACCGGCCTGCTGCTGCGGCTGCACCGCGACCACCCGGGCGTGCCGCTGCTGGTCACCGAGAACGGCGCGGTGCTCGACGACGACCGGCGGGTGGCCTTCCTGCACGGGCACCTCGCCGCCGTGCACCGCGCGCTGGCGGCGGGCGCGCCGGTCGAGGGCTACTACCACTGGTCGTTCCTGGACAACTTCGAATGGGCCATGGGCTACCGGCCCCGCTTCGGCCTGGTCCACGTCGACCGCACCACCCAGCGCCGCACGGTGAAGGACAGCGGCCGGTGGTACGCGGCGGCGGCGCGGTCGGGCGCGATCCCGCCGTGGCCGGCGTGACCCCCGACCCGGTGCGTTTCCCGCCGACCGCACTGCCCGTGCTGTACGAGGTGGACGTCACGGTGGTCGGCGGCACCCTCGCCGGCACCGCGGCGGCCGCCGCACTGGCCCGGGCCGGGCATGGGGGCAGGGTGCTGCTCGTGGACCCCGGGATGGCGCTGGGCACCGAGCTGACGGCCGCGAACCGCCCCTGGTGCACCGCGCCCGAGTCCGCCGACGACCTGCTGGCCCCGCTGATCCCGCCCGGCACCCCGCCGGGCACCCATGTGCCGCTGCGCCCGGCGGCGTTGAAGCTCCACCTGGAGGACGCCCTACTCGCCGCCGGCGGCCACCTCCTCTACGGCGTCCGCCCGCTCGCCGTGCTCCGCACCCCCGACGGCACCTCCGTCCGCGGCCTGATCCTGACCGGTAAGTCCGGCCGCGTCGTCGTCCGCTGCCCCACCGTCCTGGACGCGAGCGCCGTGCCGGCGTGGAGGCACCACGCCGGCCCTGCGGCCGGGATCCCCGGCGCCCCGGCCGGCGCCGCCGACCGCTCGCCGTCGTATGAACGCCCGGACCAGGCCGCGGTGACCGGCCGGCCCCCGGCGGGCCTCGGCGACCGCCCCCCGGCCGAGCCCGATCGGCTCGACCCGGCCGCGCGTTCCGCCCCGCCCGTCGCCGGATCTCTCGCCGGCAAGGCGCACGTGTGGAGCGTGGAGTTCGACGGTGTGGCGGAGCCGGCCGCGGTGGCGGGGGCGCATCCGGCCGCGGCGGGCGTTCCGTTGCTGGACGGTTACCGCGACACCGGGCATCTGTACGCCCTCGTCGCCGTCCCCGCCGGCGGCAGCCGGCGCGCCGCGGTAGTGGCCGCCGGCCGGCTGCTGCGCGAACACCCGGCCTTCGCGCGGGCCGAGTTGGGCGCCGTCGGCACCGCGCCGCTGGCCGGGCCTGGCGGCTTCGCGCTGCGCGCCGATCCGGAGCTCCCCGGTCGCTGGACCCTCGACGCCCCACCCCCGCTGACCACCCCGCACGCCCCGCTCCTCGACCCGACCACCGCCCTCCGCGCCGGCACGGAGGCGGCGCGCCGCCTGGCACCCCACCGGGCCGCCGGCCCACCGCCGTCCGGTTCCGGCCCGGCCCACGGCGATCCGGTCGGCGGCGGCCCCAACGACGCCACCCTTCCCGACCGGGATCCGGCCGACCACCTCGCCGTACACCCCGTCCCGGCGGTCTCGCAGCCGCCCGCGGAGCCCAGCGGACGGCGGAGGCGCCCCCGTCGTGCCCAGGACCATCCCGTTCCCTCCGCGGGCGATACTCCCCTCCGCCCGTTCGGCCAGGTCCGGCCCGGCGCCAGCGAGGCGCGGCACGGGGCGCCTGAACCCGGCTCCGTCGCCCGGACGTCCTCGGCCGGGGCTCCGGCGCCAGCCGGCCCCGCGGAGCCACCCGTGCCGGACCGTCCTGGCGCGGCCACCCGCTCCGCCCCGGCGCCCCACCATCCCGAACCAGCCGCGGCCCAACCGGCGGAGCCGGCCGTGCCGCCCCACCGGGAGCGGCGCGACCCCGCCGCGTGGGAGTGGGTCGCCGGCATGGAGGTCCCCGCAGCGGCAAGCGTCGACGTTCTGGTGGTCGGCGGCGGGACCAGTGGCGCGTCCGCCGCGCTCGCGGCGGCGCGGGAGGGGGCCCGCACGCTGCTCGTCGAGGCCGGTCCTGGCCCCGGCGGCACCGGGACGTACGGCGGGGTGCACAGCTACTGGTTCGGCCGGCGGGCCGGTCACGCCGCCGAGGTCCAGCGCGTCACCCACCTGACGCACCGGGAGTTGGGCCTGCGCGGGGGAGTCGGCCGCTGGAACATCGAGGCCAAGGCACTGGCCCTGCACCGGGAGCTGCGCCGCGCCGGCGCCGAGGTCCGGTACGACGCGGCGGCGTTCGCCGCGCTGCGGGTCGGGGACCGGGTGACCGGCGCGGTGTTCGCCGGCCCGGACGGCGCGTTCGCCGTCACCGCGGCGGTCGTGGTCGACGCCACCGGCGACGCCGACCTGGCCGCCTGGTGCGGCGCACCCTGCACGTACGGCGCGCCGGGCACGCACACGGTGATGTGGTCGTCGCTGGCCCAGTTCGACGCGCCCGGCGCCACCACCAACACCTTCGGCGGACTGTCCGACACCACCGACGTGGTCGACGTGACGCGCGCCGTGCTCGCCGCCCGCCGGCGCGGTGCGGCCCGGCACGACCACGGCGTCCAGCCCGCCGCCCGGGAGACCCGCCACCTGCGGGGCGAGGTCGTGCTGACGCTCACGGACCAGCTCACCGGGCGCCGCTGGCCGGACACGGTCAACGTGCACTTCTCCAACCACGATCTGAAGGGCAGGGGCGAGTCGCTGTGGCCGCAGCTCGGCCTCATCCCGCCCAACCTGGAGATCGAGTTCCCCTACCGGGCCCTGCTGCCCCGTGGCCTGGACGGGCTGCTGGTCACCGGCAAGGCGATCTCCGCGACCCATGACGCGTTGCCCGCCCTGCGGATGCAGGCCGACATGGAGAACCTCGGCGAGGTCACCGGCATCGCCGCCGCCCGCTGCGCCGCCGCCGGGATCACGCCCCGGGAGCTGGACGTCGCCGCGCTCCGGGACACCCTGGTCCGGCGCGGCCGACTCCCGGTCACCACCGCCACCGCCGCCACCGCCGCCAGCCCCACCGCAGCGCGCGACGGCACCGCGCCGGAGCGGGGGGCGCCGGTCCCGACGCCGTTGACCGAACTGCTGGACGGACTCGCCGCGCAGCTGCCCCTGCACAGCTACTCGGACATGGGCCGGCGCGAGGTGTTCCGCGGCACCATCCCGTTCGTCCAGCTCGCGCTCGACCACCGCCCCGAGACCACGCCGGCGCTGCTGCGCGCGCTGTCCGGCGCCACGGGACAGCACCGGCTGGTGCTCGCCCAGCTCCTGGTGCTGCGCGGCCGCCCCGAGGGTGCCACCGTCCTCCTCGACCACCTGGCCGAGCGGCTCGCCGGCCCGCGCCTGCCGCCCCGCGACTCCTCGATCCGGGAGGCGCACCTGCCGCCCGACCAGTCGGCGATGCCCGACGAGGTGTACCTGCTGTACGCCCTCGCCATCGCCCGCGACCCACGGACGGTCCCGCTGTGGGCCCGGGTCGCGGCGCTCGCCGACGCCCGCGAGGCCGCGTTCCGCGATCCGCACGCCTCCCCGTTCTCCTGGATCGACGCGGTGTGCGCCGGCGCGGAACGGCTCGGCGACCCGGCCGCCGTGCCGGCCCTGGAGCGGCTCCACGACCGGTCCGCGCTGCGCGACCAGTGGTGCACCGCCGGCGTCGAGCCCGACGACGTGCAGGAACGTCGCGCCCTGCTGGAACTCGCCCTCGGGCACGCGCTCGCGGCGTGCGGCAGCCCGCGCGGCCACCGGATCCTGGCCCACTACGTGGCGGACAACCGCGGCCTGCTCGCCGCCCAGGCGCACAGCAGGCTCACCGCCCTCACCGGCGTCGACCACGGCCCGGACCCGGACGCGTGGCTCCGGTTCGTCGCGGACCACGGCCCGTTCACGCCCCGCCCCCTGCCCCCCGCCGAAGACCCCCACGCCGCGGACCTGCCTCGCCTGGACAGCACCCGGGCCGGTCGCCAGGCGTTGACCTGGCCGTCGGACCCACCTCCACGTCCCGCGGAAACTTAAGTCGCCACTTGACTTTCCGGGATCCGGCGAGCACAGTTAAGTGCATGCTTAAGCATGAGCATGAGCATGAGGCCGAGGCGGCGGACCGGGTGTTCCACGCGCTTGCGGACGCGAACCGACGGGCGGTGATCGAGCGCCTGACCCGCGGTCCGGCCACCGTGAGCGAGCTGGCGGCCCAGCTCGGGGTGACCGTCGCCGCGACGGTCCAGCACCTGCGGGTGCTGCAGGACAGCGAGCTGGTGCGGTCGGAGAAGGTCGGGCGGGTCCGCACCTGCCAGATCGATCCGGCCGGCCTCCGCAACGCCGAGGCGTGGTTGCGACGCCAGCGCACGGCGTGGGAGCACCGCCTGGACCGCCTCGGCGCGGTCCTCGACGACCCGACGAAGGAATGAGCACCATGACCGACCACACGGTGAAGCACAGCACGTTCACGCTGGAGCGGATCTACGCCGCTCCGCCCGCCGCGGTCTTCGCGGCCTGGTCCGACCGCGACACGAAGGCGAGGTGGTTCGCCGCCGAGGACGGCCGCTACTCGCTGGACTTCCGGATCGGCGGCACCGAGGCCGTGCACGGCGGCGACGGGGTCGACCTCGTCGCGAGGAGCGAGTACCACGACATCGTCCCCGACGAGCGCATCGTCTACAGCACGGCCCTGTTCGCCGACGAGGTCCTGTCGACCGTGTCGCTGACGACCGTGCGGTTCGCCCGCGACGGCGACGGGACCCGCCTGGTGCTCACCGAACAGGGCACCTTCCTGGACGACCAGGAGAAGCCCGAATGGCGCGAGCGGGGCACCGGCGACTGGCTGGACGCCCTCGGCCGTCAGGTGGCCCGGGGATGACGGCGGACGGCGAGCGGCGGATCCGCGAGCTGCTGGAGACCCGCACCCGGGCGTTCGGCCGCCGGGACGCCGCCACCGCGGCCGCCGACTACGACGACGACCTCGTGCTGTACGACGCGGTCGGCCCCTTCGTCCGCCGCGGCGAGGACCCGACCGACCGGTTGGAGAGGTGGATCGCGTCGTACCGCACCGGGCTCTGCCACGAGATCCGCGACCTGGAGATCACCGCCGGAGCCGATCTCGCGTTCTGCCACTACCTGGTCCGGATCGGCGGCACGATGCGGGACGGCACCGAGGTGGGCATGTGGGTGCGCGCGACGAGCTGCCTCCGCCGGCGGGGCGACTCCTGGACGGTCGTGCACGAGCACGCGTCGGTGCCCTTCGACGCCGACACCGGCCACGCCGTGCTCCGCGGCGAGCTCTGATGACCCTCCTCCAGCACCGGATCCAGGACGTCCTGGACGAGCTGGTCGCCAGCGGGGCCGAGACCGGCGTGCAGGTCGCCGTCCACCACCGGGGCCATCGGGTCGTGGACGCCGTCGCCGGCGTTGCCGACGGCACGACCGGACGGCCGGTGACCCCGGAGACCCCGTTCTTCGGCTTCTCCACCGCCAAGGGCGTGGTCGCGTTGATCGCCCATCTGCTGGTCGGGAACGGCCTGGTCGGCTACGACACGCCGGTGGCGGAGGTGTGGCCGGAGTTCGGGGCGCACGGCAAGGAGACCGCGACGCTGCGGCAGGTGCTGACGCACACGGTGGGAGTGCCGGCGATGCCCGGCGGACTCGGCCCCACCGACCTGGGGGACTGGCCACGGGTCTGCGCGGCGATCGCGGGGGCGGAACCGCGGTGGCGACCGGGCACCCGGACCGGCTACCACTCCTTCACCTTCGGCTTCCTGGTCGGCGAGATCGCGCGCCGGGTCACCGGGCAGCCGGTGCGGCGGCTGTTGCACGACTGGGTCGCCGCGCCCCTCGGGATCGTCGACGAGCTGTACTTCGGCGTGCCTCCCACCAGGCTCGCTGGCCTCGCCCGGCTGGAGGACGCCGAGCCGCATCCGGCCGAACCGGCGGACCGCGACAGCGTCCTGGCGCCGTGGGAACGGCAACCCCGGGCGTCGATGGGCAACAGCCCCGACCTCCTCCAGGCGGACGTGCCGTCGGTGGGCACCTTCACCGCCCGGGGGATCGCGACCGTGTACGCGGCGATCCTGGACGGCCGGCTGATCGCCGCGGACCAGCTGGCGGAGCTGTCGGCGGTCGCCTTCGAGGGAACCGACCAGGTCTTCGGCAACCCCGCGCGGCTGGCCCTGGGCTACCCGCTCGGTCGCGTCGGCGCCCCAGCGGACGAGGCGCCGACCGCGTTCGGCTGGCCCGGCGGAGGGGGCAGCTACGCCTACGCCGACCCCGCCACGGGGACGTCGTTCGCGGTCACCAAGAACCGCCTCACCCCCGGCTTCGCCACCGCGCAACGCCTCTCGGACGCCGTGACCGCCGAGCTCGGCCCGCTCGCCTGATGCCGCTGCCGGTGCCGGTGCCGGTGCCGGTGCCGTATGGGTTCGCCGGGTCGGATCAGGGTGCGGCCCTGAGAGGGCGTCCACCGCAGAGCTCCGTTCGGCCACCGTGGGGCACGTCTGGCTGCCCCGGCTCGGCCGGACGGGCTAGGCGACGGGCCTCCCCGGTCACAGATCGGCCCTGGCCTTCGTCATTGCGGTGACAGACCGCCCCAGCGCGGCGGACACGGCAGTACCCGGCATCGGGAGGCGAGGCGACATGGCCGCCATCGTGAACAGCATCGAGATCGACCGACCGGCGGAGGAGGTGTTCCGCTACGCGTCGGATCCCGCGAGGTTCCCCGAATGGCAGCGGGACGTGGCGCGGGTGAGCGTCGACGGACGCGAGGTGGGCTCGCGCTTCACCACGGTCCGGAAGATCGGGGGCCAGGAGCGGAGCATGACGCAGGAGATCAGCGAGAACGAGCCGCCGCGTGCCTGGGCCGCGCGCGGCGTGGACGGGCCGGTCCGGCCGAACGCGAGCATCGCGGTCGAACCGCTCGGCCCGGAGCGCTGCCGGGTGACGTTCAGCCTCGACTTCGAGGGCCGCGGCGTGGGCGCGGCCCTGGTCCCCATGGTTCGCCGCATCGCGGCCAAGGTCGCGCCGACCAGCCACCAGCGCATGAAGGACCTCCTCGAGGGCGACGACCAGGCCGCCGCCGGCTGACCGAGACCGTAACCGTACGACTACCTGACGCGAGCCGTCCGCGACCGTAATCTCATCAGACCGGCGGGTGACCCCAGGGGGAGACGGTCATGCACGCACACGACGAGGCGGATCGGAACCAGCGCGAGGGGCGGGCGGCGCGGCGTGCCGGGGAGCCGGCCGAGAGCACCGGGGGGACGGCGGCGGTCTCGCCCCGCGGTGGCCTCTCACCCGCCGCGCTGCTGGCCCTGCAGCGCAGCGTCGGCAACGCCGCCGTGGCCAGGATGGTCGACGACGCGGGCACCGACACCGACCGGGAAGCGCTCTCGCCGCCAGCCGCGCACGACGTGTTGCGCTCGCCGGGGCAGCCGTTGGGGGAGTCGGTCCGCGCCGAGATGGAGGCCCGGCTGGGCGCGGGCTTCTCCGACGTCCGGCTGCACACGGGACCCGCCGCCCGGCGGTCGGCCGCCGAACTCGGCGCGCGGGCGTACACCTCGGGCAGCCATGTGGTCATCGGCGAGGGCGGCGCGGACCGGCACACCCTGGCCCACGAGCTGACGCACGTCGTCCAGCAGCGCAACGGACCGGTCGCGGGCACCGACACCGGGACCGGGCTGCGGGTGTCCGACCCGTCGGACCGCTTCGAGCGGGAGGCCGAGGCCACCGCCACCCGGGCCATGGCGGGGCAGCCGGACACCGGCCTCGCCCCGCCGACGGACGGCGAGGAGCCGCCGGTGTCGCGGTCCGCCGGGGCGATCCAGCGCAGGATCACGATGTACCCCCAACCGGAATCCCAGCCCGGGGGCGTGAATCTGGTGGAGGCCGCGAAACAGGCCGGCGCGGCCATCAGCGAGGCCGGTCTGTTCGCCTTCCTCACCAGACGGCTCAAGGAGGAGGCCGCCGGCCCCAACCGCCTGTCGGATGGCGAGACCAGAAGGTTCGACCTCAACTCCGCACAGATCATGGTGCAACTGCACAAGTGGGTTGTCGGCGAGCCCGGTCCGGGCCCCGGAGGGCAGCATCCCGACTTCGGGCGCAAACAACAGGACCGCGACTACGGAAACTACAGCGATCTCGCCCGGGCGCTGATCGGATGGGTGGAGTCCAAGCCGCACCGGGGCGAGGAGAAGGAGCTTGCTCGCGACGTGCAGGACCCGTCCGAGTCCGAGGTCGAGCTGCACATGGACACTCTGTTGCTGCGCATCAGCGCGTGGATCGCGGATCAGCAGGCCCACGCCAGCCCGGAGGGGAAACGTTCGTGGAGACGGATCACCGACGAGTTGCGCACCGGACACATGAAGGACCCCGACATGGCGGGCGGTGACGACACCTTCGGTCATTACCAGAAATACTTCGACGTCGAGATCAAGAAGAAGGGGAACTTCTCCGAGGAAGTCAAGAAAAGGCTGGAAACCGGCATCAAGCTCGACATGTGGGCGGTGCTGCAGAACCCGGAACGGTTCGGTTTCCGCGAGAAGGTCATCGTCCTGCACGACCTGATGGAGTACTTCGGTCCCCGCCAACGGTGGAACCCCAAGACCGAAGGGAACAAGACGATGACGGACACCGGAGCGCACTACGCCAGCACCACGGCCATCGACGCCGAGGGGTGGCGGACCGCGTCCGACGCCGACCGAGGACAGCAGGAGATCGCCGTGGGACTGGGCTCCGAGCGGAGGACGGAGAAGTTCCCCTCCACCCGGAAGGAATCCGCGGAAAACACCAGACTGGCCCGGGAACACCGCATCCCGGTGTGGGCAGGCTCGTCGTACACCGCCATGCGGATGATCAACCTGGCCTCGCACGTCGGTGGCACCCAGGACGAACTCAGCGCGGTCGCATGGGGGACCTTCGCCTTCTGGCGTCTGCACTACGACCATTCGGAGGATCTCGCCTACCACACCCTGCACGAGGTGATGGACATCGCGCAGAACTTCGGCATCCCGTACAACCTGCTCCATCGCGCCGACGACTTCCAGCGGCACGCCCCGGGCAAGGCCAGGGCGAGCGTACTGGAAAGACTGGACCAGCTCATCGCACGCATCGACCAGGTCGACGCCGAGGTGACGGGGCTCAAGGGCGAGACCGAGCGACACCGTGGGGACCCGGGGTCCGACCACGCGGCGCTGGAGGGCGAACTGGCCGGCCTCGCGGGGAAGGTATGGATCCTGCGTGGCAGTGTGCGGCAACTCGACCGCCGGGTCGGGGGCGCGGGGGAAGCGCCCAGCGAGGAGAGTCGCGGGCGGCTGCGAGAGGCGTTGGTCGCGCTGCCTCGCCTGAAGACGGAACTCGACACGATCGACCAACTCGTCGCGAGCTGTCGCGGGAAGGTGGGAGCCCTTTCCGCCGCGCCGCCAGGGCCGACGGACGCCGGGACGGCGGACGCCCCGACCGCCGGCCCGCCGTAGGCCGAGCGTCCGCACCGCGACTGGTTCAGGCCGCGCCGCCGAGCAGCGCCGCCACGAGCCTGCGGACGGCCGCCGGCTCCGGCGGCGGGGCCGTCCGGTCGGCGAAGTGCAGGTGCGCCGTGCCGACCAGCGTGGGCGCGAGCGCGTCGAGGTCCGCGTCGGCCGCGATCCGGCCCTGGGCGCGTTCGGCAGCGAGATAGTCGGCGATCATGGCCGTGGCCTCCGTCAGCAGCGGGATGCCGGTCGGCGTGCTGGCGCGGAGCCGGGCGCGCAGCTCGTCCCGGGAGATGACGAGGCCGACGATCGCCACCGCCACCGAGCCGAACAGCTCCGTCAGGACGCCGGCCAGCCGGTCGGCGACGGTGCCGGTGCCCACGGCGGCGCGCAGGGCCGCGGCCTGACCGTCGAGCCGGGCGATCCGGTCCCGCACCAGCTCGGCGAGGAACGCGTCGAAGTCCGCGAAGTGCCGGTGCAGCACGCCCTTCGCGCAGCCCGCCTCCGTGGTGACCGCCCGGCTGGTCAGCGCGCTCGGCCCGTCCCGGAGCAGCACCCGTTCGGCGGCGTCGAACAGCTGCTCCCGCGGGTCCCGGAGGGCCACTCCCGTCGGCACCATGCCTCGCCTCCCTGCGCCGTCCTTGTCCTGTCCCCGTGACCACCCGGTTGACGAGTGGGCAGGCGCCCATTCATAGTGGGCGCATGCCCACTATACCGCCGGAGCCGTCGCCCGAAGCCGACCCGCCCCTCGACCTCGAACCGCATCGACACCGCGGGATCGCCGAGTCCTTCGGCGCCGACGCCGAACGCTACGACCGCGCCCGGCCCCGTTACCCCCAGGCCCTGGTGGAACGGATCGTCGCCGCCAGCCCGGGGCGCGACGTGCTCGACGTCGGCTGCGGCACCGGCATCGTGGCCCGGCAGTTCGCCGCGGCCGGCTGCCGGGTGCTCGGGGTCGAGCCCGACGCGCGGATGGCCGACCTGGCCCGGCGGTTCGGGTCCGAGGTCGAGGTGGCGACGTTCGAGGACTGGGACCCCGCCGGCCGGGAGTTCGACGCGGTGGTCGCCGGCCAGGCGTGGCACTGGATCGATCCGGTCGCGGGCGCGGCCCAGGCCGCCAGGGTGCTGCGGCCCGGCGGCCGGCTGGCGGCGTTCTGGCATGTCTTCCAGCTCCCGCGGGACCTGGCGGAGGCCATCGCGGAGGTCTGCGAGCGGGTGATGCCCGACGCGCCGTTCGACTTCCGCGCGATGACGGCGCCGGCCCTGGAGGTGTACCAGGTCGGGTTCACGAAGACGGCCGACGGGATCGTGCGGGCGGGCGGCTTCGGCCAACCCGAGCAGTGGAGCTTCGACTGGGAGCGGACGTACACCCGGGACGAGTGGCTGGACCAGATGCCCACCCAGGGCGCCTTCACCCGGCTCCCGCCGGACGCCCTGGCCGAGGTGTTGGCCGGCGCCGGAGCCGCGGTCGACGCGCTGGGCGGCGCCTTCCCGATGCGCTACACCACGGTGGCCGTCACCGCGGCCCACGCCCCCGCGCCCTGAACCATGCCTCGATGGAGCGCGGGACTAGCCTGGCCGGGTGACTCCTGCGCCCCCTGCGGCCCCTGTGCCTCCTGCGACTCCCGAGCCCGGGACGGTGGCCGTCCTGGCCGGCGTCGGCCTGCGCCGGACGACCAGCGACCGGGTCATCCTCGACGGGGTCGACTGGACCGTGCGAACCGGCGACCACTGGGCGTTGCTCGGACCCAACGGCGCCGGCAAGACGTCGCTGCTGCGGCTGCTCGGCGCGGTCGGCCACCCGACCACCGGCACGGTCGAGGTGCTCGGGCACCGGCTCGGCCGGGTCGACATGCGCGAGCTGCGCGCCAGCATCGGCCTGGTGTCCGCGGCGCAGAAGGTCCCGCAGGACGCGACCGCCCACACCGTCGTGCTCACCGGCGCCACCGGGACGGTGCAGCCGCTGTGGCGCAGGTACGACGCCGACGCCCGGGAGCGGGCCCGGGTGCTGCTGGCCGAGCTGGAGTGCAAGGAACTCGCGGACCGCCCCTTCGGCGTCTGCTCCGGCGGGCAGCGCGCCCGCATCCTCATCGCCCGGGCGCTGATGCCCGACCCGCGGCTGCTGCTCCTCGACGAGCCGTTCAACGCGCTGGACCTGCCCTCCCGCGAGGACCTGATCGACGCGCTGCGCCGCCTGGCCGAGAACCGCCCCGAGCTGACCACCGTCACGGTCACCCACCATCTGGAGGAGCTGCCGCCGAGCACGTCCCGGGTCCTGCTGCTCAGGGAGGGACGGGTGCTGGCCTCGGGCCCGGCGCCGGACGTCCTCACCAGCGAGCTGCTGACCGCCTGCTTCGGCCGCCCCGTCGCCGTCACCCACCACCACGGCCGCTGGCTGGCGACCTCGGCCCTCCCCGAAGCGCCCCTCGCCTGACGGCGCCGCCGCGTAGGACGTGCTGACCGTGCGGGCGGGCTTCCGCAACTCCGTTCTCTGCTAGGTTCGTTCGCATGTTCCTCCCCCGTGCATAGGAGCCGGCGCTGGTCGCGCCCGGGTCGGGCGTGGCCGTTCGCTGCCCGTGCACGCCCGCGCGCCGCCCGTGCGGCGCCCACTTCCCGAGGAACACACTCATGCCTTCGCCGTTGGCGGCGCCCTCCTATGCCGCCGTGCTCCGAACCCGCCATGCCTGCCGCACCTTCGGTGCCGCGCTGGTGGGCCGACTCTCCTACGGAACGGTCTCGTTGTCGCTGGTGCTGGCGACCAGCGAGGCCACCGACTCCTACGCCGTGGCGGGCACCGTCATGGCCCTGTTCGGGTTGACGAGCGTCCTGCTGTCGCCGACCCGGGCGGGACTGATCGACCGGTACGGACCGCGCCGGGCGCTGCCGCCCATGGCAGGCGGCTACGCGCTGCTGCTGGCCGGGCTGGCCCTGGCCACGGCGTGGCCCGGCGCGTCCGGGGTGCTGCTGGGCGTCCTGGCGGTGACCGCCGGGGCCTGCACGCCGCCGCTCGGCCCGGTGATGCGGACGCTGTGGAGCGACCTGCTACCGGAGCCCGCGCTGCTGCGGCGCGCGTACAGCCTGGACGGCGTCGCCGAGGAACTCCTGCTCGTCACGGGGCCGCTGCTGGTGGGACTGCTGGTGCACGTCGCGTCGCCGTCGCTCGGACTCGCGGTGAGCGCGGCGCTCGTCCTGACCGGCACGCTCGCGCTCGTCTCCTCGCCGGCCGTGCGCGCCGCCGGCCGCCCGGCCGTGCGCCCCGCCGGCCGCGCCGCCGGGTCGGCCGCCGAACCGTCGGCGGACCGGGTCCCGCTGTGGCACGCTCCCGGACTGCGTCAGGCGGTCGCCGTCGCGGCGGGCGTCGGCATGTGCCTGGCCGCGCTGGAGCTCCTGGTGATCGTCGTCGTGGACGAACACCACACGCCCGGGGCGGTGGCCTGGGTCATGGCCGCGCTGTCCGCGGGCAGCGCGGTGGGCGGCCTGGTCTACGGCGCGGTGCCGTGGCGCGTCCCCGCGAGGCTGCGGCTGTCGGCCTGCGCGGCGGGCCTCGGCCTCGTCGTGGCCGCGGCCGGGCTCTCCGCCCACCCCCACGCGCTCGTCGGGTGGGCGGCGCTCGGCGGGCTCTTCGTGGCCCCGGCCCTGACGACGGCTTACCTGATCGCCGACGAATGCGCCGGCCCCGACACCCGCACCCGGGCCGGGGCGTGGGTCAACACCGCCTTCAACGCCGGTGCGTCCGGGGCGGCCGCCGCGACCGGCCTGCTGGTGGGGCGCCTGCCGCTCCCCGCGTGCTTCGCCCTCGCCGCGGCCCCGGCGCTGCTGTCCGCCGCCACGGCGCTGCGCGCGCCCCGTCGTCCGGGCCTGATCGTCAGGACGGTCCGCTGACCAGCGGCTCGACGCTGTCCAGGCAGGCGTCGATGAGCCGGCGGTCGGCCCGTGTCTGGCCGAGGCCGACGACGAAGGAGACCAGGTCGCCGCCGAGGTGGACGAGGAGGAGTCGCAGGTAGCCGACCCGATCCTCGCCGTCGTCGGTCTGGTCGGCCTCCGCGAGCAGGAACCGGTACCAGGCGACGGCGGCGGGGCGGCCGGCGACGGCCACCCGCCGCTGGCCGTGGTCCAGGCCGCGCAGCGTGTGGGCGGGGTAGAAGTTGAAGTCCTCGCGGAACCCGGTCGCCAGCCAGTCGGCGCCCGCCAGGACGTCCTCCTCGTCCGGCGGTTCCTCGTCGAGGCCGTCCCACCGGCCCAGGTAGATCGCCCTGGGGTAGATGAGGTGGACGACGAAGTCCTCCGGATCGTCGTCGACGACGTCGAGGGCCGCCGCCCGCCGCGGAGCCGCGGGGCCGGCGTCCATCGGGGCCATCGCCTCCTCCCAGAGCGCCCGCTCGGCCTCCGCCGCCTCCTCCTCGCTCATCCCGCGCGACGGGTACGCGGCCGTGGTCAGCGGCTCGACGAGGTCCACGGGCGCGATCTCCCAGCGGGGCGGGACGAAGAACCGCAGGCCCGCCTCGAGGTCGTCGTGCACCATCCGGGTTATGCCGCGCATCCCGCACCTTCCGCCCGTTCGTCGCCCGTCGCCGCACGGTCCCGTCCAGCGGCACGACCACGGTCCCGCCGCCCTCCCCGGCGGTCAACCCGCGCGGCCGCGCGGTGCTTTCCCCGGGGGAGCTCACCAGCGGCGCCCCGGGCGGCCGTCGCGGTCGCCCCGCGCCTGACGCCGGACGTGGCGGACCGGCCGGAGGGCCGGGGAGCCGTTCCCTCCGCGGCCGTCGCGGGCCGCTGCCCGCCCGGCAAGGACCTAGCGACGGACGCGGTAGGCGAGATGCAGCACCCGGTCGCCCTGGATCACCGTGTGCGGGTCCTCCAGCAGATGCTGGGCGTCCACCGACCCGAAGTACCGCTTGCCCGACCCGAAGACCACGGGCACGACGTCCATCGCCACCTCGTCCACCAGGCCGGCCGCGAACGCCTGCCCGCCCACCTCGCCCGCGGCCACGGCGACGGTACGCCCGCCCGCCAGCTCCCTGGCCTTCGCGACCCCCTCCGCCACGCCGTCGACGAAGTGGTACGACGCCTCGGGGTGCCACCCCTCGGGCTTGGGCCGGTGCGACACCACGACCACGTGCTCGCCCGCCGGCGGCTTCCCCTCCCAGCCGTTGGTGAGGTCGAACAGATGACGGCCGATCACCATCGACCCGAGGCCGGCCCAGATCGGCCTCACGTAGTCCGCCGACACCCGCGAGACCCTGCCGACCGCGCCGAGCTCGACGTCGCCGTTGCCGTACCAGTCGAACAGCGGGCCGACCTGGTCGTTCGCGTCGGCGATGAAGCCGTCCACGGAAACGACGTTGTGCATCACGACGGTGCTCATCACATCTCCTCGGGGACATGAGGTCCTCGGTGACCCCCACCCGTGCAGACCCGGGCGACCGCCGAAACTCATCGCCGGCGGCGTCACGGCCGGTCCGGCGGCCGGCACACGTCGCACCGCGCGATCCGTTCGCCGTGCTCCGCGAGCACCGCCCGCGCCTCGGCGAGGTTCAGGTCCGGTTCGCCCGGCCGCCAGCAGCCCTCCCGGTGCAACGTCCCCCGCTTCGGCTCGCCCTGCCGCCGCCGGGTCCACTGCACCCACCAGCGCGGCCGCTCGGCCTCGTCGAGCGCCTCCCGCACCGCGGCCAGCTGCAGCTCCAACCAGCGCGCCAGGATCCGGAGCCGCGCGGGGTCGGGAGGCAGAGAATCGGACACGCGTGCGATTCTAGGAGTGGCGCCGCGGCGCCGCCGACGCTACTCCCACACCTCGGGGCCCGGGCCGCGCCACTCGACCAGCCGGGAGTCGAGGAGGTCCGCGTCATCGACGTCGGGCATCCCGGCCCGGCGCAGGAACTCGCGCAGTTCGCGGGGCGAACGGGCGATGCCGAGAATGCTGCCGTCCACGCGCACCCGCCTGCCCCCACCGGAGGTGGGCGGGTAGACGACGATCCGAGGCGTGCCCATGGGGCCAGGGTGACGGCCCCCGCCCCGCTCGGCGACCCGGCGGGGCCCGGCCGAGTGCCCGCCGGCGGGCGCCCCGGCCGCCGCGTCGCGTGCGAGGGCCGGGGCGCCGCCGTCCGTCAGCAGGGCTGGTCGAGGTCCACGACCGTCCAACTCGGATCGTCAACCCCGAGCAGCACGGCCGTGCGCGCGGGCACGCATTCGAATCTCGGATCGATTCCCGGCGCGGAAACGGAGACCAGCGTGCTGGTCGAGTCACAGTTTCCGAAGTACAGCAGTCCGTCGCCCGGGTTGTACGGCCCGCAGGGGAACGGCAGATCGCCGGTCTCGCGGGCGTGGGCCTGGGCGCTGGGGCCGATCAGGATCGCCGACGCCGCGATGGCCACGGCGATGACGGTGGTGAAGCGCTTCGTTGCCGTTGTTCTCATGACCCATCCGTGTCATCAGGGATGTCGCCACCGATGAAAAGAAACGCCGGATAACCGGTCGGAAATACCGACCGTTGTCGCGTTACCCGACTGGGTCCTGCGCGAGCACGGCAGGACCCTACTGCCGTGTCGCGAACCCGTCAAGCAGTCAACCAGCATGCGAAAAGGGCCGTTCGGTCGCGAGGAAAGCGAACTCTGCGGGAGGGAAGCGGAATCGGAAGTTCGAGTTTGAACCACCCGGTGCGTCATTCCGTATCTCCGCCCGAGTGGCGCGCCCACGTCGCCAGGGCGCCCGCTCACCGCGATCACTCCGCCCGGTCCTGCGCGAGGAGCCCGAGGCGGAGTGATCGCACCCGCTCAACCCCGGCGCGCCGTGCCCTCCGGCCAGACGACCTCGACCGGGATGCCCGCCGCGCGGGCCTCGATCACCACGTCCGCCGTGCCGCCGCCCGCGCCGCCGGGCGGCGCGCCGTTCCACACGGCGACGAGCCGGTCGGCCCGGCCGAGCATCACGCGGTTCGCGGCCTCGTACGCCGCGCGGCTCGCGGTCTCGACGGGCATCCGGTGCACCTCGGTCGCGGCCCGCACGAGGCGGTCGAACGTGACGGCGTGATCGGGCGCGACCCTGGTCCGCCGGTAGTCGTGGGAGGGAATCACGACGACCAGCCGGCCGCCCACCTCCAGCAGCGCCTCGGCGAACAGGCTGTCCGCCCCGGCCGCGATGCACGACACGCCGACCAACTCCTCCCCGACCTCGCGAGCGTAGCGGTCCAGCAGCCGGCGCAGCGCGGCGCGTACCAACGGAACGCTCTCGTCCGTCAGATCCATGTGCCCGGTAACGGCGACGGTCGTCATGCGGCCCCCCACGTCAACTCGACGACGCCCAACAGCAGATCGCGGATCCTACCGCGCGCGCCCGCCCGTGATCCGACGCCGGTCGGGCCCGGCCCGGCGCGAAGCGTTCGCCGAGCAACGGCTGCAACGGCCGCAACGGCCGATGCGACGGTGAGGAGGTGGCGGACGGCGGCCACTGTGGCGTATGGGATAGTCGGCCATGCCTGTGACGAATCCGTGGCTCGCCGGTCCCGCACCGAAGAAGCGCCTCGATCGCGAGCGACTGGAAGAGCGGATACTCAACCTCCTGTCGTCGCAGAACATGTGCGTGCTCGCGACGGCGGGACCGGAAGGGCCGCTCGCCACGCCGGTGCGCTATTTCCACCTGGACTTCGCGGTGATGTTCAGCACGGTTTCCGGGTCGCCGAAGATGAGGAACCTCGCCGCCGATCCCCGGGTGTCGGTGGGGATCTTCGCCCCGCTCGTCGGACAGGCCAGCAGCCGAGGCGCCCAGCTCTTCGGACGGGCCCGCACGCTGTCCGAGGACGATCCCGACTTGGAGCGCTACTGGCCGGCGTTCCGCTGGCAGTCCGACCACGTCGAGCGTTCGCGTTCCCTCGACGAACCACCGTCGGGCCCGCTCGTCGCGATCGAGGCCGAGCGGATCGTCTACACGGAACACTGGCTACGCCGCGAGGGCTTCGCCCCACGACAGTTCTGGACCCGCCCGGGCGGGTAACCAGGATTCCCGGGCCATTCGACGGTGCGGTCCGGCCAGCGGGCGCTGAGGCTAAGGCGCTGTTCCGGGGCATGGCGGCCGGGCGGCGGACGCGTCGGCCCGCTGTCGGTTATGCCGCGGTCTCGTCGCGGACGAGGTCGAGACGAGGTCGAGGAGTTCGGCCACGCCGTTGGTCGTCCGGTGCGGGCGGAAGGCGGGCGCGAGCCCCTGGATCTGGGCCAGGCAGCGCGCCGCGCCGAGTCGTGCGGCGAGCGCGAAGGAGTCCCGGGCCAGGACGGCGGCGTGCTCGACATCCCCCGAGCGCAGGCGGCTTTCCGCCGCGTAGCCCAGGAAGACCGCCCGGGTCTTGGCCCGTGTGAGCGGCAGTTCCTCCACGCCTTCGTTGATCAGCGCGTGGGCCTGGGCGGTGTCACCCAGGTCCAGCAGACAACGCCCGGAGTCGACGGCCAGGTCCGCCTCCGAGAGCCACGCGCACCAGGCAGGTCGGGTGCTCCGTGCGGCCGCGCCGAGTTCCACCTCGGCGGCGGCGAGGTCCCGGCGGCTGGGGCCGGCATCGCCGAGCAGCGCGTGCGCGCGGGCCCGGCGGAGGACCAGCAGGGCGCGCGCGGCGGGATGGGTGGCGCGGGAGACGGCCACGGTCAGGATCCGCACGGCCGCGTCCGGCCGCTGGAGCCAGACCTGCTGATAGCCGAGGTCGCCGAGGATCCCGGCGCCGAGGTCGCGGTCACCGGCCTGGTGGGCCGAATGGAGCGCGGCGTGCCAGTACCGGCTGGCGGCGGCGTGCGCGCCCTGATCGAACCGGTACCAGCCGGCGGCCGTCGCCAGCCGGGCCAGGAGGACATGCAGGCGCACCCGCGTGGTATCGCCGCAGTTCCCGTGCAGGAGGCCGTCGACGGCCGTGAGGTGCGCGTCGATCAGGCCGGCCGTGTGCTGACGCTGGGTGGCTGACTGGGTGGTGAGCCGATCGGCGGTGACCTCCAGCCAGTCGAGCAGCTCCGGGTCGACTCGTTTCTCGTCCAGGCTGGCCGTGAGTCGGGTGGGTTCCAGGGTCGCCCAGGACTGGGCGAGCGCGACGAGGGCGGTGGAGGCGTAGCCGGCGAAGGCGCGGCGATCCAGGGTCATGGTGAGGGCCTCTCTCACGGCGACGTGGGCGGACCCCAGACCGATCGGCAGCGGCTTGTCGGCGCCGGGAAGCCAGTGAAGCCACCGCTTCGGAGCCACCAGCTGCTCCTGAGCCCAGTCGCGCTCCTCGCGCAGGCGCCGCAAGGGGTGGGTGACCGGGGGGTCCACTCACCCATTGCAGCATCAACTCCCCTCGGCGTCGTTGAGAAGGCATCCCGATGGGAACCCGTACGATCCGCCGCACGAGCGTCGCCCTGCCGTCGCTGGACGACCCGGCCGGTGCCTGTCCAACGTGACCTCGTTCGACGGTGGTCGCGGCAGGGTCACGGAGTTCCACTACGGCGCCGCGGACCTTCGCACGCTCGACCCGGCCGACACCCGGGGCCTGTTACGGTGGCGCCTCCGGTGTGTCCGGGGTGTTCGGACGCGGGGGCGACGGGGAGGCCGCGGTGCGGCGACGGGGTTGTGTGGTGTCGGCTGTCGTGGCGGCGGTCGTGCTGGGAGTCGGCGGGTGTGAGGACGTCCGCGAGCCGGACAGCGCGGTGCTGCCCGCGTCCCCGACGCCGTGCGCCTCGTGGAGCCCGGAGCACACGCCCGCACCGCCGCACATCACCCGGCTCGCCTACCGCGCCGAGGAGTTCGAGGACGGTTCGGTGGCCATGACCGTGGGCGACGTCGACGCGGCTCCGCAGGACCCCGACGCCGTGCGTACCATCGACCACCGGGCGCCGGCCGCCGTCACGGACTGCGAGACGGTGGAGATCGAGACGGTCAGCGGCTGGTGGTGCACCACCACGGTCGAGCCGATCGCGGTCGAGGGGGAGATCGTCGTGGGCGGCGCGGACCCACGCGCCGAGATCGGCGGCGAGGGGTTCGCCACCGAATGCCACGGCGAGCTGCCGGGCCGGATGCGGCAGGTCTACGGGCTGGAGCGGGACAGCTGGTCGGGCTGGCGCGACTACGCCGACCCGCAGCACACGTCGTGGACCGGGGCGGGCAGCCAGCAGGGCCCCTCCGTCACGGAGTTGTGCCCGCAGGGCCGGGTGGGCACCTACAACTACCGCCTCGCGGTCAGGGTCGAGGTGGACTCCGTCACGGTCGGCGACTCCTGGGCCGCCAGCCCACACATCCGCACCGACTGCGGCACCGGGGCGAGCTAGGCGGCACGGGCCTGAACCGGGCGCGAGGCGTCCGGCCGCGTTCAGGGCGCGTCGCCGCGGCGTTCGTCGAGCGCCGCGACCGCCCTGGCCCACGGGTACGCGGCCGGGTTGCCCTCGCGCGGCGGATGCGGCTCGTACCCGCTCGGCCCGAGGAGCACCCGCACGCCCTGCTCCCGCAGTGTGGCCACGGCTCGCGGCACCGCTGGTTGGGCGCCCAGCGCCGTGGACCAGTAGGGCATGACCGTCACGGGCACCCCCATGTGCACGGCTTCCGCCGGCAGGCCGAGGGCCACCGTGTCGGTGATGCCCGCCGCCCACCGGCACGCGCTGGTCGTCGTCAGGGGCGCGACGAGCATCGCGTCCGGCGGCGGTAGCACCTCCCGTTCGCCGGGCAGGCTGTACTGGTGCCGCACCGGATGCCCGGTCAGCGTCTGCAGGTCGGGGAGCCCGCCCCGCCACCAGCGGGCGGCGGTCGGGGACAGGACGAGGCACGTGTCCCACCCTGCCGCCTGCGCGGCCCGCACTCCCTGATCGACGTACTCGGCGGGACCGGCGGCGCAGGCGATGAGGTACAGAACGCGGCTCATGCGGGTACTTCACAGCGCCCGGCGAGGCCATGCAAGTGTGCACACCGCCGAAGGGCGTGGGGACACCGTTGGCCCAACCCGGGCGTGACCGCCGGGGACCGTGGGCAGGGCGGCCTAATCGATGCCCCACGCAGAGCGGGCCCCGCCTCCTACCCTGGCAGTGTGGAGCTGTTCAGAGAGAGGCATGGCCGTGTCATCTGATGCTGCGCCCGACCCGTTTACCGATCCGCTCGCCTTCGGCCAACGGATGCAGGTGTTGCGCACACGCCGGGGAATGAGCCGTCCGGTACTCGCCGGCCTGGTCGGCAGGTCCTCCTCGTGGGTGAAGCAGGTCGAGTACGGCCGGCTCCAGACGCCCAAGCTCACGATGATCCTCCGCATCGCGGAGGCGCTCCGGGTCCGGGACCTGTCCGAACTCACCGGCCAGGAGTCCATGCCCACCGATCTGTTCATCGGTCCCGGACACCGGCGGCTGCCGGCGGTCGCCGCCGTGATCAACGCGTTCCCGCTGACGGCGTCGCGTGAGGCGCCGCCGGCGGAGCATCTCCGCGCCCGCCTGGCCGCCGCCTGGGCGGCGCGCCACTCGGCTCCGAACCACCGTGACGTGATCGGCACGCTGCTGCCGGACTTCATCCGGGACGCTCAGGCCGCTGCGCGGCAGGCCGCTTCCGCGCCCGAGCGGAGGGCCGCGCAGGCGGTGCTGGCCGAGGTGTACTCGCTGGCGCAGTTCTTCCTGGCGTACCAGCCGGAGTCGGCCCTGCTGTGGCGGGTGGCCGAGCGCGGGATGGTCGCCGCGCAGGAGTCGGAGGATCCGCACGCGATCGGCGTGGCGGCATGGCTGCTGGCGCAGGCTCACCGTGACGCCGGTCCCGAGCACTTCGACGCGGCCGACGCCGTGACCATGGAGACCATCCGGTACCTGGACGCGCTGTTGCCGGACGGGTCGGACGACGTGCTGGCGATCGCGGGCGCGCTGAGGTTCGAGGCGGGCTACACGGCGGCCCGGCGGGGGGACACGGGCGCGGCGTGGGGCCACTGGGACCGGGCGCGGAGGATGGCGTGGCGACTCCCGGAGAGCTACTACCACCCCGTGACGTCGTTCTCTCGGGCGATCATGGGGGCGCACGCGGTGACCGTCGCGGTGGAACTGCACGCCGGCGGGGAGTCGGTGCGGCAGGCCGCCGCGGCCGACGCCGTGACGATCCCGTCTCGGCCGCGCCGGGCGCGACACCGGATCGAGGAGGCTCGCGGATACCAGCTGGACGGGCAGCCGGAGGCGGCGCTCGCGACGCTGGACAAGGCGTTCGACGCCGCGCCGGAGACCATCCGTTACAACGGGTACGCGCGGCGGATCGTGCTCGAGGAGACGGAGGCGAGGTCGCCGGAGCGTCGCCGTCGGGCCGCGGACCTGGCGGTGCGGATCGGGATCCTGGCTGCCTGAACGGGAGTGCGAGGGGCAGAATCCCTGCCCCTGCCCTGCTCCGTCCCCTTTTACGGTTCGTGACACCTGATCACGAGACCGTAGGGGCCGACCATGAGTGAGCCTGCCGCCCACCCTGCCCGTCCGGCGTGGCTGCCGTTACCCGCGGCCGGCGTGTGCGCCGTGCCGTGTGGGCGGTACTTCGACGCCGTGCTGGTGGACGCCTTCGACGCCGTGCGGGCCCTCGCCCGGATACGGCACCGCTCGGGGCCGGTGATCGAGGACCAGATCGCGGACGCCGTCACCTGGTTCGTGCCGGTCGGCGCCGCAGATGCCTGGCAACTGGCCGGTGTCCGGGTCCTCCGCCGGGGGCACGAGGTTCGCGTTCCGCCGCCGGGCTGGCAGGGGGCGATCCGGTGGCTGATGGAGCCTCCGGCGGTCGGGGACTGCCTGACCCGGCCCGCGTTGCTGCACATCGCGCTCGGCGAGGCCGGTCGTGGGTGAGGGGCGGCGGCCAGCCGTCGGCAGGCTGCGGGTGTACGTCGAACCGGGCCGGCCCGGTGCCGTTCCGGCCGTGGCCACGCTGGAGGTCGAGCCCGCGAGCGCCGACCGGGTACGGGGCCCGCTGCCGGCCCTCACCGGGCGGCAACTCGCCGGCACGTCGTGCGTCGTGTGCGGGGCGCCGCTGGGCCTGGACACCGTCCGCATCGGTGCCGTCCGCCACGCCCTCGCCGGGGGCAGGGACCTGGTCTACCCCGTGCGCGGCTGCGCCGGCCCGTGCCGGCAGGGCGGGTGACGGGATGCCCCGCAAGCGCATGCCCGACATCCCGAGGGACGAGGCTGTCCGGCTGTACCGGACAGGCCGGTCGATGGCCTCCCTGGCGCGCCGCTACGGCGTGTCCGCGATGTGGCTGGCCGCCCGCTTCCGGGAGTGGAACGAGCCGGTCCGCGGCCACGCCGAGGCCCAACGCGCCCGCAGGCACACGCCCCTCACCGCCCGGCGCCACCCCGCCGACGCCCCACCCTGACCGATTCCGCCTCCGCTACCGAGAACAGCCGGCGGCCGTGACTGATCAGCGGGTCGTCACGGTGGGGTCGCTGGGGAGATCGGTGGGATTCGGGTCCGGCTCCGTGGCCGTCGGGCGTTCGGCGTCGCGGAGCTTCGTGCGGCCCGTTTCCGGGGCGGCCACGTGGGTCACGATGGCGCCGAGGATCAGGAAGCCCATGGTGCCGATCATGATGGCCTGCACGCCCAGGTTGTCGAGCAGGGTGGGGAAGATGAACGTCCCGAACGCGGCGCCGACGCGGCTGAGGGCCGCGGCCATTCCGACGCCAGCGCCGCGGATCGCCGTGGGGAAGAGCTCGCTGGGGTAGACGAACTGCAGGTTGGCGGCCACCGACTCCAGCAGCGTGTACACCAGCAGGCAGGTCACGACGACGGTGGCGCTCGGGCTCGGCAGGATGGCGAGCGCCGAGACCGAGACCGCCATGGCCCAGAACGTGGAGATGAGGAGCGGGCGGCGCCCGATGCGGTTGAGGACGAACATGCCGGCGATCCCGCCCGCGGTGAGCACGATGTTCTGGACGAGGGTGTGGGTGAACTCGCCGGAGATCCCGAGCGCCACGTAGAGGGCCGGCAGGAAGGTGAAGATCGCCGTCTGCGGGGTGGACTGGGCGATCCAGAAGAAGCCCGCGAAGAGTGTGCGCCCCCGCCATCTGCGGCTGAACAGTTCGCCGATGAGCCGCAGGCTGGACCGTTGTTCCTGGGTTTCCCGCTGGTGGGCGTCCACGAGGTCGCGCACCGACGCCCGGGGGTGGATGTACCGGGTGACAACGGCCTCGGCCTCCTCGTACCGGCCCTGTTGCACGAGCCATCTCGGGGACTCGGGGGCGCCCATCCGCAGCAGCAGCACGAGCGCCGAGGGGATGGCGCTGGTCACCAGGATCCAGCGCCACGCGTCCGGGCCCATGTCCCGCATCAGGTAGCCGACCACGATCGACGACAGGTAGCCGATCCGCCAGATCGCGGCCAGGCTGCCCAGGAGCGGGCCGCGCAGCCTGGTCGGCAGGAACTCGGCCAGGTAGGTCGGCCCGACCGCGTAGTCGGCGCCGATGGCCACGCCGAGGACGAGCCGGACGACGAAGAGCTGGATGGCGTCCTGCACGAAGAACTGCGCGATCGAGGCGATCAGGAAGACGGCCAGGTCGATGGTGTAGAGCTTCTTGCGGCCGATCCTGTCCGCCACGGGCCCGAGGACCAGGCCGCCCACGAAGAGGCCGATGAGCGCCGCGGCGCCCACCAGGCCCTCCATCAGCGGGGTCATGTCGAAGCCGGTCGGGAGGACCGCCAGCGCGATGGTGAGGACACCGAGGGCGTACCCGTCGATGAACGTGCCGCCCGCGGTGAACGCGGCGATCCGGTAGTGGAACCGGTTCGGAGGCACCTCGTCCAGCGAGAGTCGTGGCGTGGCTGTCATGAGCGGAGCGGTCCTTTCGGGAGTCCGAGGGGACGGCGGCGGGTTCGCGGTCTCGAGCGGGGGAGTGGCGCGTCGGGGAGCGGGTGTGCGCCGGGGGAGCGGGGCGACCGCGAGTCGCTGCGGGCGGGGAAGGGACACGGGGACGTCGCGACCGTTGGGGTCCTCGATCGCGAACGGGCCCGGCACCGCGCCTGGTTGGTCCGGAACCGGAGGCTGACACTCCGCCGCTCGTTCGGTATTGCCGAACGGGCGTCGGTATGGCGAATGATGATGACACCTTCGCCGCTACCCGTCAACAGAAGATTCGGGAGGGCCGTCGATGCGTCGGCAGGACCGACGTTGGGCCTTGACCTCACCGGCGAGACTGGTAGCTTGACGTCCACGGCGAACGCGATTCGGCACAGCCGAACGCAGTCGAACGGGGCCGAACGCGCCGCCCGGCACGCCGGGCCGCCGACCCTCCACCGATCGCATCGAACCGCATCGAACCGCATCGAATCGCATCGAATCGAGAGGACACGCAACGATGGACCGGCACGACGTCGACTGGAAGGGCTACTTCGCCGCCGCGCCCACCCCGTTCACCAAGGACGGGGAGCTGGACCGCGAGCTGCTCGCGAACGTGCTCTCCCACCTCGTCGACCAGCGGGCCCACGGCGTCCTCGTGAACGGCAGCACCGGCGAGTGCTACGCGCAGACGACCGAGGAACGGCGCACGGTGACCGAGGTCGCGGTGCGCGCGATCGCCGGGGCGGCGCCGGTGCTCGTGGGGACGTCCAGCACCTCGGTCGACGAGACCATCGCCCTCGCGCGGCACGCGCACGGCGCCGGCGCCGACGGCGTGCTGTTCTGCCCGCCGCCCGGAGCCAGACTGACCGAGTCGGAGGTCGTCGACTTCTACCGCCACGTGTGCGCCGCCACCCCGGGCCCGGTGATGGCGTACAACATCCCGTCCGAGGTGGTCACCGACATGCGGCCGGAGACGATCGCTGAGGTCGCCGACATCCCGAACGTGGTGGCCGTCAAGGACAGCACCCCGGACGACCTGCGGTTCCAGCGCACGGTGCTGGAGCTGTCCGACCGGCTGCGGGTGTTCGGCAACGTGCTCACGCCCGCCGGGATCAGCATGATGATCGCCGGCTGCGGCGGGGACGGGCACTTCGGCAGCGGCATGCCGCTCGGCTCGCTACTCGCCGACGCGTTCGACCACGTGTGGGCGGGGCGGGCCGCGGAGGCCCTCGCCATCGCGCGACGGTTCAGCGAGCTGCGCGGCGCCCTGCACGCACCGGACGGGAACGGCGTTTTCGGCGGCATGCAGGCGCAGCTGAAGACCATGATGCGGCTGCTGGGCCAGCCGGCCGGCTACCCCCGCCCGCCGCGGCGCGCGTTGGAGGACGACGCCGGCGCGGTCGAGGGCCTCGCCGCCCTGTTGGAGCGGCACGGGGTGCTTGCCGCACGGTGCCCCGCCTGACCGAGGGCCCGGACCGGCCGCGCCGGGCACGTCGAGGCTCGGGCGCCCTGAACGACGGCGTCGCGCCGCCCGCCCGCCTCGGGCTGCCCAGCTCGTGCCGGCCGCCGCGGGTCACCCGGCCGTTCCGGTGGTCAGCGCCGGTGGTCAGCGCCGGTGGTCAGCGCCGGTGGTCAACGCCGGTGGTCAACGCCGGCCGTCAGCGCCGGTGGTCAGCCCGGCCGCCCCGCCGTCAGCCGCGCGCGGGGCCGAGCCGGTCGGCGAGCTCGCGCGCGTGCCGGCCGAGCACGAGACCGTACTCGTCCAGCCGGCCGCGGGAGCGCCCGAGCTTGAGATCGGTGAGGGACAACGCCCCTATCAGAACGCCGTCCTGGTCGCGCACGCCCGCGGCGACGCAGATGACGCCGTCGAGGTCCTCCTCGTCGTCGACCGCGAAGCCCTGTTCGCGGACCCGCTCCAGCTCCTTCACCAGCGACTCGTAGTCGGTGATGGTGGCCCTGGCCCGCTGCGGCAGCCCGGTGCGATCGGTGACCTTGCGCAGCCCCTCCTCCGGGAGATCGGCGAGGAAGACCTTCCCGGTGGCCGTGCTGTGCGCCATCTCCCGGCTGCCCAGCGGCGTCTGGAAACGGACCGGGCCGCCGCCGTCCAGCTTGGCCGTGAAGACCGGAACGCCGTCGTCGGGCACCGCGAACCGGGCCGTCATCCCGGTCTCCTCCACCAGCGCCGCCAGCGCCGGCCGCACCAGGTCGGCGAGCGGGAACTGGCGCGCCGCGAGGTCGCCGAGGCGGACGAGCCCTGTGCCGAGGACGAACCGGGGGCCCTTGATCTCGCCGACCAGACCGTGGAACTTCAGGGTGCGCAGCAGCGCGTGCGCGGTGCTCCTGGCCACCCCGAGGGCGCCGGCGAGGTCCCCCAGGCTCCGCCCCGACTGGTCCGCACGCGCCAGCTCGGCCAACAGAAGGGCCGCCCGGTCGACGCTCTGGACCCGCGATCGTGAGGCGTTGTCGGTCATGCCGACACTATATCGGCGATACGAACACCCCCACCGGCCCCGGCACGGCGCCGGAAGCACCGCCGCGGGGCCCGATCCCCGCGGTCAGAGATGACGGATGACCAAGGCGGGTTTGGTGTCCTGTGCGTCGGCGAGGGCGCGAATGTCCTCGGGGTCGGACGTCCAGACGATCGCGCCGTGGATGGCGGCCATGACGACGACAGCGGCGTCAACGACGTCCGTTGTGCCTGCCTTGCCGCACAGCACCCCCGCTGCCTTGGCGACCTCGAGACCCACGGGCTCGACGCGACAGCTGGCCAGGAGCTTGCCGAGCCGCACCTGGCGACGGGGATCGCGCCACGCCTGGCCGACAACCGGGGCCGGGACGTGGATGTCCCGACCTTCGTCGAGGGCGAGGTGGTGACGCGCCCACATGCGGCGGTCGTTGTTGTCGATGGCGATCAGCGCGCCCGCATCGTAGAGATAGGGGATGCTCACGCGGCGACGGAGCCCCCGCCGGCCAGGTACTCCGCGTCCGCCGCGGCCATCTCGGCACGCGCGGCGGCCAGTTCCTCGGGGGTGAAGGCGCCGTGCTCCTCCTGCCACTCCTGGACCGCGACCCGCCCGGCCCGCAGTCGCAGCTCACGCTCGGCGGCGCGGGCGATCAGGCGCGACAGCGGAACGCCCGCCTCCTGAGCGACAGTGGACATGGCTTCGACGAGCGACTCGTCGAGCGTGATCGTCACCTTCTTGCTTGCCATACGGAGACCATATCAGAGTATGGCGATCATCGGGCTGCCGTGAGTCGACGGTTGTCGGAGAGCGGAAGGTTGTCGGAGACGCGAAGAGGCGCCCTCTCCGCGGGGAACCGCGGAGAGGGCGCCTGATCGCCGGTGCGCCGCCAGGGACTCGAACCCCGGACCCGCTGATTAAGAGTCAGCTGCTCTAACCAACTGAGCTAGCGGCGCCTGGTGACGTCGTAGACCTTAGCACCCGGGTTGGCCAGGGGAGAAATCGGTTTGGGCGGGGACCCGGTCGGGACTGGTCAACGGGTCGGGCGGCGGCGGAGCAGCTCCCGACCGTAGTCGATCATCTTCACCGCGTAGTCCTCGGTCCAGCCCGCGCGGTCCGCGATGGCCGCGGCCGGGAGGCGGTCGAAACGGGCCGGGTCGGCGAGCTGGGCCGCCGCCATCGCCTGGTACTCGACGGCGCGGTCGGCCGCCGTCTGGAAGGCCACGGCCAGCTCCGTGGCGCGGCCGAGGAGTTCTCCGGGGTCGGTGAGCGACTCCAGGTCGAAGAAGTGCTCCTCCTCGTCGCCTCTCCCCGCCGCCGGCTCGAAGAAGAGCGGGGCTGGGCGTCGGTAGTGCGGGGGGTTTCCGTGCGGCCGGCGGGACTGGCCGGACTCTGCCATCGAACTGCTCTCCTCGTTCGGCTCCGCCGCGGCGGCTCACGATGGGGGCGCGAGCTCCCTGGGCTGTGCAGAGCCATTGTGCCCTGACGGCTCCCGACCCGCCGGGTGGCGACCGCGGGGGGCCGGCACGGACTGCCGTCCGCCGCGCGCCACCTGGAGGCTGTCGTGCTCCGTCCCCGGGGTCGGCCTGGCCAACCCGAAACGGGTCTGGAGCCGGTGCGAGAGCCCCAGCAGCGGGCGGGCCAGCAGCAGTCCCGCGGTCATCACCAGCACGCCGGCCACCGCGTCCATGAAGTAGTGGTTGGCGGTGCCCATCACCACGAGCATGGTGGTCAGCGGGTAGCCGAGGGCGAGGACGCGCAGCAGCGTCGAGCGCCTGCCGTAGTGCCACATCGCCACCCCGCACCACAGCGACCAGCCCACGTGCAGGCTCGGCATCGCCGCGTACTGGTTGGTGAAGTCGCCCATGCCGCTCGGCGCGCTGGCCTCGCCGGACCACCAGCCGTAGCCGCTGTACTGGGCCATGCTGTCCACGAAGCCGTAGCTGGGGTCGAGCAGCCGGGGCGGGCTGGTCGGCATCAGCGTGAAGCCGACCAGGCCGAGCAGCGTCGAGGCGAGCAACCAGGTGCGCATCAGCCGGTAGTGCAGCGGGCGACGGCGGAACAGCCACACCAGCACCGCCGGGGTCACCAGGTAGTGCAGGGAGGCGTACGCGAACGAGGAGGGCACTCCCAGCCAGGCCTCCTGCGTGAACAGCTCGTTCAGCGGGTGCTCGGCGTTGAGCCAGAGGGAACGTTCCAGGTGGAGGATCGCCAGACCGTTGTCTATGGCCGTGTTGACGTCGCCTCGCGCGAGCAGGCGCGCGCACGAGTAGGCCCCGTACACGATCACGATCAACAGCAGCTCGGTCCACCAGCGTGGCCGGTCTCGGAGCATGAGTTCCAGTCTCCCGTGATGGCGTCGACGAAACCTGCCTCCGCCGCCGAACAGCAGTCGTCCACCGTACGGCGACCTCGGGCGAGAAGACGCGAAAACCGCCCGTACGGTTGCGTGCGCGATGATGTGTGATGAGTGCGACATCGGTGAGACGCCGGGAGGCAGACATGGCGCCGCGGATCCTGCTGGTACGGCACGGGCGAACGGCCTGGTCCACGGCCGGGCGCCACACCGGGCGCACCGACGTGCCGCTGCTGGACGAGGGGCGGGATCAGGCCAAGGCGATCGGCGCGCGGCTGCACCGGGCGCCGTGGCGCGGGCTGCCCGGCGTCGCGGTGCGTTCCAGCCCGCTGTCCCGGGCCGTGGAGACCTGTGAGCTGGCCGGTTTCGGCGACCGCTGCACGGCGTGGGACGCGCTCGCGGAATGGGACTACGGCGACGCGGAGGGCCTGACCTCCGAGCAGGTCGCCGAGCGGCGGGGCGGCGAGTGGGTCATCTGGCGGGACGGGGTGACCGGCGGGGAGAGCCTGGCGGAGCTCTCGGCGCGGGCGGACGCGGTGGTGAGCTGGGCCAGGTCAGCGGACCGCGACGCGTTGCTCTTCGCACACGGGCACATCCTGCGGGCCGTCGCGGCGCGCTGGCTCGGCGAGGACGTCCGCTTCGCGGCCCGGCTCGGCCTGTCACCGGCCACGCTGTCCGTTCTGGGCTGGGCGTACGGCGATCCGGCCGTGGAGCGATGGAACGACGCCGGGCACCTGGAGTGACGAGGCGCTGCCCGAGGTGACGAACGCCGCCCGGTGTGCGCTCCGAGCGGGCGGCCGGGGCGCGTCCGCCGGCGTGTGACGTCCGGACGCGCGGGCCGGGGAACCGGCACGGCCGCGTGACCATGGCCGCGTGACCACGGCTTCGTGACACGTGCTGCGGGCCCACGGCTGGCCAGGCGCCCGACCGGCGCCTAGCGTGGCGCCCATGGGCGACCCCATGGGCAACGCGGAGGCGCCGGCGAGCTGGGAGTTCGCCGTGGCGCCCCCGCGCAGCGCGCCCGGCGTCGCCTCGATGGTGGGGTACCGGGCGCTGGACGTGCCGGACACCCCCCACCTCGGGCTGCCGTCCGCGTCGCTGACGTTCATCGTCAGCCTGGACGACGGCGTGGAGGCCGCGGAGACGGCCGAGGCCCTGGCGGACGCGCGGCCGAACCCAGTGGTGCTCGGCGGCCTGCACGTGGCGGCGAGCCACGTGCGCCAGCGCCCCGGCCAGGCCGGCGTGCAACTGGCCGTGCACCCGCTGGCCTCCCGCGCGCTGTTCGGGGTGCCCAGCGCGGAGCTGAGCGTGCGCGACTTCGACGGGCTCACCGTGCTCGGAGCCCGGGCCGCGGAACTGCGCGAACGGGTCGCCGAGGCCACCGGGTGGCGGGAGGCGTTCGGCCTCGTCGCCGACCATCTCGTCGACGCGCGGCGGCACCGCGCCGACCGGCGGAGCGCGGCGGTGCGCCCCGAGCTGGCGCACGCCTGGCACCTGCTGGAGCGCAGCCGCGGGCGGTCCCCGGTGGGCGCGGTGGCGGAACGGGTGGGGCTGAGCGCGCGGCACCTCACCACCCTGTTCCGGCGGGAGGTCGGCCGGTCCCCGAAGACCGTCGCGCGGCTGATGCGCTTCGAGCACACCACGGCGCGGATCGCCGGCACCGCGCGGCGCGGCGAGCGCACCGACCTCGCCGCCGTCGCGGCCGCCTGCGGCTACTCCGACCAGCCGCATCTGACCCACGAGTTCGTCCGGTTCACCGGGCTCCCGCCGCGGGCCTGGCTGGCCAGGGAGTTCCGAAACCTACAAGACGGCGGCTTCGGGGACTGGTCAGAGTGGGCTCATGACACCCACGCCCCCCAGGACAGGAGCGACCGCGATGACCCCCACCACGTCTCCGACCCCGGCCGTCTGGCTGACCCTGCAGGCGGCTGACGCGCCCGCGCTGATCGACTACCTCGTCGAGACCTTCGGCTTCGTCCAGACGGCCAGGCACGGCGAGGGCGACACCGTCGACCACGCCGAACTCCTCTGGCCCGAGGGCGCCGGCGGCGTCATGCTCGGCAGCCACCGCCCCGGGAACGTCTGGTCCCGCGAGCCGGGCACCGCCGGCGGCTACGTCGTCACCACCGACCCGGACACCCTCTACGAGCGGGCGCTGCGGCGCCGGGCCGAGGTCGTCCGGCCGCTCGCCGACACCGACTACGGATCCCGGGAGTTCGCCGTCCGCGACCCGGAGGGCAACCTCTGGTCGTTCGGCACCTACGCCGGCACCCCCAGGACGGCCTGAGCCGCCGCCCGCCAGCGGCCGGATCAGACGGGTCAGGCGGGTCAAACGGCTGAGGCGGGTCACTCGGCTCAGCCGGGCCGTGGGGGCGACGCGGCCGGGGACGCGGGGGAGACCCGGGACAGCAGCTCGGCGACCGCCGGCTCGGCCCGGAACGGCCCCAGGCGCTGCGCCGTGCCGGCGAGCATCGCCGAGATCCGCGAGGACCGCACGCCGACCAGCAGGTCGAGCGAGCGATGCCCGGCCGCCGCCGCCTCCTCGGGATCGCCCTGCCGCGCCAGATACCCGGCCAGCTCGGCCGAGAACAGCGCGATGTTCCGCACGAAACGCGGCTCCTGGACCGCGACGGCCCGCCGCGCGTGCTCCGCGGCCCGCGCCCATTCGCCGAGCGCCGCCCAGCACTGCGCCTCCAGGCTGGCCAGCTCGGCCTCGCCGAAGAACACCAGCCACTCCGGGTCCGCCTCGCGCGCGCCCATCCCGAACAGGTTGTGCGCCCGGGCCAGCGCCTCCTGGCAGGCGCGCCGGTCGCCCAGGCCCGCCCAGCCGCCCGCCTCCCGCAGCGCCAGCAGCGATTCGAGACGCGGCGAGGCGAGCAGTCGGGAGAACGCCAGCTGGCGCGCCGCCTGCTGCCCGGCCTGCGCCGCGCGCACCGCTTCCCGCGGACGGCCGGCGTCCCTGGCCAGGAACGCCGTGTTGCAGAACGCGTGCGCCTCGAGCCCCGCGTCGCCGTTGACCCGAGCCGTGGCCAGGGCCTCCGCGTAGTGCGAGCGGGCCTCGGCCAGCCGCCCCGAGTCGTGCGCCAGCCAGCCGACGGAGACGGCGAGCTCGCCGGCCGAGGTGTGCAGATGGTCGTTGACCGCCTGACGGCGGGCGCCCGCGTCGACCAGTTCGTACGCGGCGCGCAACGCCTCGCCCGCGGCCCGGTAGAGGGTGTCCGCGCCGTACCGGTCGTCGAGCAGGCGGATGTCCCGCACCGCCTGGCGCACCGCGGCGGCCTCCGTCTCGCCGGGGCGGCCGAGCACGGCGGAACCACCGGCCAGCCCGCCGGGTCTGGCCACCGGCGTGCCGGCCGCGGCGGAGGCCTGGGGTTGTAGGGGGGAGGCCAGGGACGCGAGGGCGGCCGAACCGCCGGTCATGAAGGCGCGCCGGAGCACATCGCTCTCCTCGGTGGTAGGGGTGCTGGTCTGCCGTCCCGGTCCGGTCCGCCCCGGTCCTGTCCGCGCCCCCCTGCCGCGGACCGCCTGCCGTGGCTCGAACCCCAGATCGGTAAGGGTGCGTCCCGGGAACATATGGATGAATACCCGTTCGTAGGCGTAGTTAGGGCAGCGGATCTCTCCGGCCTCCACCCGCCCGATGTACCGTGCGTCGCACGCGACGCGTTCGCCGATCTCTCTGGCCGCGCGACGGACCGCCGCCGCGAACTCGCCGGGCGACCTGTCTCCCCGCAACTCCCGGAAGATTCGGTTGGGTTTCCCTTCCGGCGCGGCGGATGCTGCCATCCCCATGGCCGGACGGTACCGGGTGAGAAAGCGGCGCTCCCTCCGGAATTACGACAAACCCGGGCATCGAGCCGGGAATCTGCCATGAACTGCCATCCTTTGCGGGGGTCCGCGGCCGTAGCCATTGACAGCCCTCGGGCGTTGTACTCCTCGACCGACCACGACCCCCGAGGAGGGATCCCCCATGGTGGACGCCATGGACTGCGAACTCGTCACCGTGCCGGCCAGGGAGGGGCTGGAGGCCGTGGACATCCTGCGGCTGCGCGACGGCGTCGGACCGGTGCTGCACGACCCGACGGGCGACACGCTCGGCTTCGTCGTCCCGCCCGGCACGGCCGAAGCGTGGGACCTGCCGGGCAGCGCGTGCACCCGGGCGCGCGCGGCGCGCGGCGGCAGCGGCTGGCTCGTGGCCCCGGACGGCGCGGTCACCCAGACCACCGAACCCGCCCTGCTCCGCGCGGCCCTCAACGAGGCCACCCGCCTCCTCGCGGTCATCGACCGCTGCGCATAGCCACTTCCCGAGCAGCCACTTCCCGCGGCGCCCTGCCCCCTGCCCCCTACGCTCGGCGCCGGCCGGCCCGGGCCCTCGGCGGGCCACGGGGCCCGGGCGAGCGGCGCCGCTCGCCGAATGCCCGCCGCCTGCGGCGGGACCACCTCGCTTCGGGGTGCCCCGCGCCCTGCCCGGCCGCGCCTTGGCCGGCCGCGCCTTGGCCTTGGCCCATCGACGGGCGGGCCAGACGCCTGGTGTCGCCGGTCCGCGCGCGCCGGCCGGCGACAGGACCGCACAGCGCCGCATGTGCCGTCGTGGGGTGCCCTCGCCCGTGCCGGCCGCTGCCCGTGAGGGAGCACCGGGTGCTCTCACGGTCGGCGGCAGGGTTGTCTGGCGCGCGGGTGCTCGCCGTCCCTGCCGAGAACGCCTCGGGTCCCGGTCTGGCGACCGCCGGTTGAGCGGTCGTGTGTCCGCGCGGGGCGGCGCGTTGTGGTGTGGTGGGGGCGGCTTGGGGGACTCGCGTGGGGGTGCGGCCGGGCATGCCGTCACACTGGAGGGGTGACGGCGAAGAGACGGCGGGCCGGGGGCCGTGAGGTGGTGAGCCAGGTGGTCGGCGGCGGGCTGGCGCAGCTGGTGCCCGACCCGGACCGTCGGGACGCCTGGGAGCTGCTGATCGACGGGGCCGCCCAGTCGCACGTGGATCTCGCCGACCCGACGTGGCTGGAGTTCGAGTACCAGCGCCGCCTCGGCCACATCGTGGACCTCGTCGCCCCGCCGGGCCGCCCCGTCACCGTGCTGCACCTCGGCGGCGGCGCCCTGACCATGGCCCGCTACGTGGCCGTCACCCGTCCCCGTTCCGAGCAGCAGGTGGCCGAGCCGGACACCGAGCTGACCGCGCTGGTCCGCCGCGAGTTGCCGTTGCCGCGCGGCTGCCGGATCCGCACCCGCACGGCCGACGCGCGGGCGCTGCTGGCGAAGCTGGCCGACGGCTGGGCGGAGCTGGTGATCACCGACGTCTTCGCCGAGGCCCGCACCCCGGCGCACTGCACCAGTGCCGAGTTCCTCGACGAGGTGCGCCGGGTGCTGGCCCCGGGCGGCTGGTACGCGGCGAACCTGACCGACGGCCCGCCGCTGGCGCATCTGCGCGGCCAGTCGGCCACCGCGCTCAGCCGTTTCCGGCACGTCTGCCTCGCCGCCGAGCCGGGGGTCTTCCGGGGACGCCGCTTCGGCAACGGGATCCTGCTGGCGGCCGACCGCGAGCTGCCCGCCGACGAGCTGACCAGGCGCTACGCCGGCGATCCGCGCCCGGCGCGGCTGCTCTCGGACCGCGCGCTGGCCGACTTCACGGCGGGCGCGGCAGTCGTCACCGACGCCACCGCACTCCCCTCCCCGTCACCCCCCACCAGCGTCTTCCGCTAACCGACTGCCGCCGGTCGCCCCCGCCGTTCCGCCCACCGGGCCCACCACCGGCCGATGGCTGACCCATCCCGGCTGAGTTCCGCCGGTCCGCACCGCTGTCGTGTCCCGCCGCGACTGCGGTTGGCCGTGCCGTTCGGCACGGGGCCGGGGCCTGGCGGCGGGGCGTGCCTGGGGCGAGGGTTCGCGTGGTCACGTCGGGCCAGCCGGTGGGCTCGCCCCGGGACGCCGGGACGCCGGGAACGTCGGCGGGCGCCCGCGCCCGCCCGGCCACGGGCCGTGGGTGTCTCGCGGCCGCCCCCGGAAAACCGCCGGCAAGGCGCGGGCGCAGACAAGACAACGGCCCCGGGTCGGTGCCGTGGGTGGCGTGCACCGGCCCGGGGCCTTGGCGTGCCCGACGTGCGGGCGGTGACGGAAACGTCGGGCACGCCCTTCCCCCCTTTCGGGAAGGTCCAGCGGGAGGCGCCTACGCGGGCAGCTGGCCCGCGGCGATCACCTCCGCGTACCAGCGGGCGCTCGCCTTCGGCGTGCGCTGCAGGGTCTCGAAGTCGACGTGCACCATGCCGAACCGCTTGCTGTACCCGTACGCCCACTCGAAGTTGTCGAGCAGCGACCACAGGAAGTAGCCGCGCAGGTCCACGCCCTGCTCCATCGCCTTGTGCGCCGCCGCGAGGTGGCCGTGCACGTACGCGATCCGGTCCGAGTCGTGCACCACGCCGGCGTCGTCGGCCTTGTCGGGGCAGGCGGCGCCGTTCTCGGTGACGTACAGCGGCAGCCCGGGCACCTCGCGGTGGAAGCGCAGCAGCAGGTCGGTGAGTCCTGTGGGGTCGATGACCCAGCCCATGTCGGTGACCTCGCCCGGCGCCGGGTGGAACTGCACCACGTCCTCGGAGCCCACCCACTGGGAGTGCTCGGACACGCCGTGGCCGTCGTTGCCCTTGACGGCGCCATCCTGGGCGAAGGACACCACGGTCGGCGTGTAGTAGTTCAGGCCGAGGAAGTCGATCGGCTGGTGGATGGTGGCCTCGTCGCCGTCCCGCACGAAGGACCAGTCGCTCACCCGTGCCGTGTCCTGGCGCAGGTCCTGGGGGTAGGAGCCGTGCAGCACCGGGTCGGTGAAGATCCGGGTGTGCAGCGCGTCGATGCGGCGCGCCGCGTCGGCGTCCTCGGGGGAGTCGGAGAACGGCCGGATCACGCCCGGGTTGAACGTGATGCCGACCTGCGCGCTGCGCGGCAGCACGGCGCGCAGCGCCTGGGTGGCGAGGCCGTGCGAGAGGTTCAGGTGGTGCGCGGCCTTCAGCATGGACTCGGGCTCGGTGCGGCCCGGGGCGTGCACGCCGGAGCCGTAGCCGAGGAGCGCGGCGCAGAAGGGCTCGTTGTGGGTGGTCCACATGGCCACCCGGTCGCCCAGCGCCTCACCGACGATCGTGGCGTACTCGGCGAACCGCTCGGCCGTCTCGCGCGCCGGCCAGCCGCCCGCGTCCTCCAGCTCCTGCGGGAGGTCCCAGTGGTAGAGGGTGAGCGCCGGCGCGATGCCGCGCTCCAGCAGGCCGTCGACCAGCTCGCGGTAGAAGTCCAGGCCGGTCTGCACGGCCGGGCCGCGGCCCGTCGGCTGGACGCGGGACCAGGAGACGGAGAACCGGTACGCACCCAGGCCGAGTCCGGCCATCAGGTCGATGTCGTCGCGGAAGCGGTGGAAGTGGTCGCAGGCGACGTCGCCGGTGTCGCCGCCCAGCACCCGGCCCGGAGTGTGGCTGAAGGTGTCCCAGATGGACGGGGTACGGCCGCCCTCGCGGGCGGCACCCTCGATCTGGTACGACGCGGTGGCCGCCCCCCACACGAAGTCCGGTGGAAAGACTCGGGGTTCGTTTTGAGTCATGGAAGCGCTCCCATTTTCTCGCTCGAAGAGAGTATGTGGACCTTGGTAGGTGATCAGCCTTTGACCGCTCCGTGCATGATGCCGCCCACGATCTGCTTGCCGAACAGGGCCAGCGCCACCAGCAGCGGGAGAGTGCCGATGACCGCACCGGCCATGATCGCTCCCTCGTTGGGGACGTACCCCTGCGGGATGGCGGTCAGGGCGACCTGCACCGTCGGGTTCTCCTCCGTGAGGGCGATGATCGGCCAGAAGAACTCGTTCCAGGCCATCACGAAGGTGAGCATCCCCAGCACGGCCATCGCGGGTCTGGCGGCCGGGAACACGACGTGCCAGACGATCCGCAGACTGTGGGCGCCGTCCACCCGGGCGGCCTCGATGATCTCCGACGGCAGCGCCTGGACCAGGTACTGGCGCATGAAGAACACGCCGAACGCGGCCACCAGCTGCGGCACGATGACCGCCTGGAGATGGTCGGTCCAGCCCAGTTCGGAGACCCACATGAACAGGGGCACCACGGTCAGCTGGGGCGGCACCATCATGGTGCCGATGACCAGCAGCATCAGCACGTTCTTCGCCCGGAAGCGGAGCTTGGCGAAGGCGAAGCCGGCCAGGGTGCAGAACAGCACCGTGCTGAGGGTGATCGTCCCGGCCACCACCAGGGTGTTCAGCATGGCCGTGCCCATGTGGGCCTGCTCCCACGCGAACTTCCAGTTGCTGGCCATCTCGCCGCCGAACCAGAAGGGCGGCGGGGTCTTGGCCAGCGAGGAGTTGTTGTGCGAGGAGGCGATCAGGGCCCAGACCAGCGGTATCAGGGAGCCGATGGTGAAGATGATCAGGATGGTGTAGGTGAGCCAGCCGCCGTGCAGCTGCCGGCCCGCACTGCCGGCCCGCCGGCCTCGCCCTCGGCGGGGTGGCGCCGGTGGCTGCGGCCGGACCCGGGGGGCCGCCGCGTCGGTCGGCGTGTTCGTTGTGGTCGTCGCCATCACGCCTCCTCGGCGCTGGTGCCGCTGCTCCGGCCCACCCAGCGGGTGAGCAGGGAGTACACGACCCCGATGATGATCAGCAGGAGGAACATCGCCCACGCGATGGCCGCCGCGCGGCCGAGCTGCAGGTTGGTCCAGCCCATCTCGTACATGTACAGGCCGAGCGTCTGGTACTGGCCCTGCGCGCCGCCGTCCGGCTGGCCCTCGCCGAAGAGCAGCGGCTCACCGAAGATCTGGGTGGCGCCGATCGTCGAGACGACGATCGTGAACAGGATCGTCGGCCGCAGCGCGGGGATCGTGACGTGCCGGAACTGCTGCCACCTGCTGGCGCCGTCCAGCGCCGCCGACTCGTACAGGTCGCCGGGGACGGCCTGCATGGCGGCGAGGTAGATCAGGGTGTTGTAGCCGGTCCAGCGCCAGATGACGATGGTGGACACCGCGAACTGCGAGGTCCAGGTGCCCGCCTCCCAGTTGACGTTGTCCACCCCGACCAGGCCCAGGGCCCAGTTGATCATGCCGTACTCGCGGCCGTAGAGCATCGCGAACACCAGCGCGGCGGCGGCGATCGAGGTGGCGTACGGGGCGAGGATCGCGACGCGGAAGAACATGCTCCCGCGCAGCTTGTAGTTGAGCAGATGGGCCAGGCCCAGGGCCATGGCCAGCTGCGGGACGGTCGAGATGATCCCGATCGTGAAGGTGTTGCGGAACGCGTTCCAGAAGAACTCGTCGCTCCACAGTCGGGTGAAGTTCTCGAAGCCGACCCACTCCATCTCGTTCGGGCTGATCATCGACACGTCGTGCAGCGCCGACCAACCCGTGTAGAGCAGGGGGAAGAGTCCGACGGCGCCGAAGAAGAGGAAGAACGGCGCGATGAACCCGTACGGGCTGTACTTCACGTCCCAGCGGTAACGACGCGAACGCCAGGAGGTCTTCGGAGCGGGCCCGTCCTTCGGCGGCGCCGGCGTTCCGCCAGGCGGCGACTTCGAGAGGGCCGGCGCCGGGCGCGGGGCCGCGCCCCCCGGTGATCCGGGAGGCGCGGCGGCGGTGTGGTCAGTGGTCATGAACGGTCCCGGTCACTCCGCGATCGCGTTGTCTAGTGAGGAGAGCGTGTCGTCCCAGGCACTGTCGGGGGACGCGCCCTGCTGCTCGATCTGCACCAGGCCGTTGGTGAACTCGGCCTGGATGGTGTAGGTGTGCGTGCCGATGACGGCGGCGGGGATCTCGGCCGCGGAGGCCGCGAAGATCTGACCGATGGGCGCGTCGTTGAAGTACGCGCTGGTGGCGTCCTGCACCTCGGGCAGCGTGGTCGCCTCGGCGGAGCTGGGGAACGCGGCGGTCTCGGCGAAGATCTTGGCCTGCTGCTCGGGGGCGCTCAGCCAGGCGGCCAGCTCGATGGCCTCCTCCTTGTGCTCGGCGGCCTCGGGCACGCCGATGAAGGAGCCACCCCAGTTGGACGCCATCGGCGCGGCGGCGACGTCCCAGTTGCCCTCGCCGTCCTCGGCCGAGTACTCCTCGATGGAGCCGAGCATCCAGGCCGGGCAGGCGATGGTGGCGAAGTCGCTGTTGGCGAACGCGCGGTTCCACTCCTGCGAGAACTGGTCCAGCTGGGCGCTCATGCCGTCGGTCTGGGCGGCCCGGACGGACAGGTCCCAGGCGTCCTGGACGGCCGGGCTGTCGTCGTAGATCGTCTCGCCGGCCTCGTTGTAGAAGGTCTCGTCGTAGCCGTAGACAGCGGCGTTGAAGAGGCTCGCGGCCGAGTCGACGAACGCGGCGTCGCCCGAGGTGCCGTCGATGAAGTCGTCACCGACGTCCAGGTAGGCGTTCCAGTCGCCGGCCCACAGCTCGCCGACCTCCTCGCGGTCGGTGGGCAGCCCGGCCTCCTCGAAGAGGTCGGTGCGGTAGCAGATGGCCATCGGGCCGATGTCGTAGCCGAGGCCGATGACGCGGCCGTCCTCGTCGGTGGCCTGGTCGACCTTCCAGGGCTGGAAGTGGTCCAGGTTCACGTCGTACTCGTTGAAGTCGACCCAACGAGGGCTGAGCTCGCCGGCCATCTCGGCGATGTTGCCGACCTCGATCGCCTGGATGTCGGCCAGGCCGCTGTTCTGGGTGAGGCGGTTCCGCAGCTGACGAATGTAGTCGTCGTTCTCCTGCGGGGAGGTCTGTTCAATGGTGATATTGGGGTGCAGCCGCTCGTACTCGTCGTACAGCCCGGCGGCCTCGTACGCGATGGTGCCGAAGAGACCCACGCTGAGCGTGATCTCCTCGTCGCCGCCTTCGCTGCCGCCCTCATCGTCGCTGCTGCAGGCGGCGAGCGCGGTGGCAGCGAGAGTGGCGGTCAGACCGATCGCAAGAGCTCTGCGGGTCCGGCGGCGCGGTGGCTTGGATGGGCGGTGAATACTGCGCATGACGTCGTCGTCCTCCTGGCGCACTGACGTTGCCTTCCCGGCCGGGTGGTATCGACATGTGGGGGGTGGGGCCTGGGCTCGGAACGTACGGGTTCTGTAGGGTTTGGGGCGTGTGGGAGCGCTCCCAGATGTGATGAGTTGAAGGGTTCCTGAGCCTTCGGCGAGTGTCAAGACGTCAGACAGTGCGTCTCGGTATCCGTGATGTAGTTGGATCCGGGGCGGAACCGGGAGGAACGATGGCAGTTGCAGGGCGCGGCACGGGCCGCGACGGAAGACCGACACTTGAACAAGTCGCGGCGCGCGCGGGGGTCGGGCGAGGCACGGTCTCGCGGGTGATCAACGGATCTCCGCGGGTCAGCGACCGGACCCGGGCGGCGGTCCAGCAGGCCATCTCGGACCTGGGATACGTGCCCCACCGGGCGGCCAGGGCGCTGGCCGCAAACCGCTCGGACGCCATCGCGCTGGTGGTGCCGGAGCCGGAGGAGCGGCTGTTCGCCGAACCCTTCTTCTCCGGCATCATCCGCGGCGTCAGCTCCGAGCTGGCCGACACCGACATCCAGCTGCTCCTCACCCTCATCCGCACGCCCAGGGAGCGGGAGCGCTTCACCCAGTACGCGGCGAGCAACCGGGTCGACGGGGTGCTGCTGATCTCGGTGCACGGCGACGACCCGCTGCCCGACCAGCTGGCCGCGGCCGGCATTCCGGCCGTGATGACGGGCCGCAGGTCCGCGGACGAGCAGGTGCCGTTCGTGGACTGTGACAACGAGGGCGGCGCGCAGCTGGCCGTGGAGCACCTGCTGGGCCGGGGCCGGGGCATGGTCGCGACCATCACCGGGCCCGCCGACATGTACGTCGCCCAGTGCCGGCTCGACGGGTACCGGGAGGCGCTGCGGGCCGCGGGGCGCGAGGTGGACGAGGCGCTGATGGAGCGCGGCGACTTCACCGAGGAGAGCGGGTACGTGGCCATGCGCACGCTGCTGCGCCGGCGTCCCGAGCTCGACGGGGTCTTCTGCGCCTCCGACCTGATGGCCGTCGGCGCCCGGCGGGCGCTGCGCGAGCTGGGCCGTTCGGTTCCCGGCGACGTGGCGCTCGTGGGCTTCGAGGACTCGGCGCTGGCCCGGCACATGGATCCGGCGCTCACCAGCGTCAACCAGCCGACCGTCGCCATGGGCCGGGCGATGACCCGCACCCTGCTGTCGGAGATCGGGGACGACGCGCCGGAGCGTCCACGGCTGGTGCTGCCCACCGAGCTGGTGCGCCGGGCCTCGTCGTAGTCGGGGGCGGCGTAGTCCGGGGCGGCATGGTGCGGAGCGACCGCGGCGCGTGCGGGGCGCCGGGATCGCGTACCCACGCCGGCTCGCGGAGGCCCCGCGTGTCTTCGACGACGCTTCGGCGCTGGATGTGTACTGGTTCTGCGCCGATTTTCCGCTGGTTTCCCGCCCCAGGGGGGCGGGCGGGACCAGGGGTGCCACACCACCGTGTGAAACTGTTGGAAACCGACTGAGTGCGGAGGGAGTTGGGCCACCGTGAGCGACCGTGGCGGAAGCGACGGGCCTGCGGGCGGCGAGGTCCGGCCGTACGACTGGAGCTGGACCGACGGCGAGCCCGGGTACGAGCTGCCCGAGATCGACACCACGAGGCCCAGCATCGCCCGGGTCTACGACGCGGGACTCGGCGGCAAGGACAACTATCCGGTGGACCGCGCGGTCATCGAGGAGGCCAGGAAGATCTCCCCGGCCGCCGTGGGCAGCGCCAGGGTGAACCGCGACCTGCTCATCCGCGGCGTGCGCCACCTCGCGGAACAGGGCGTCGACCAGTTCCTCGACCTCGGCTCCGGCCTGCCGTCCGCGCAGAACACCCACGAGGTCGCCCAGGCGGTCAACCCGGACGCCCGGGTGGTCTACGTCGACAACGATCCGATCGTGCTGGCCCACGGCCACGCGCTGCTGGCCAGGAACCCGAACACCAGAGTGATCACGGCCGATCTGCTGGACGTCGAGGGCGTGTTCGGCCACCCGGGGGTGGCGGGCTTCCTCGACTTCTCGCGGCCGGTGGGTCTGGTGCTGCTCGCGGTGATCCACCACGTGCGCGACGACGAGGACCCGGTGGGCGTGGTCAACGCCTACAAGGACCGGCTGGCTCCGGGAAGTCACCTCTTCATCAGCCACTTCTGCAGCTCCTTCCCCGAGGCCCGGGCCCTGGAGGGCGTCCTGCTCAAGGCGCTGGGACGAGGGCAGTTGCGAACGCTCGAGGAGATCGGCGGGTTCTTCGACGGTTTCGAGCTGCTCGACCCCGGCGTCGTGCCGCTGCCCCTGTGGCGTCCCGACGAGCCGGTCAACGAGCCGCTGGACCACAGCGGTCTGATGATGGCCGGCGGCATGGGGCGCAAGCCCGCGGACCGAACCGTGCCTGGCTGACCGTGCCTGGCTGACTGCGCCTGCGGGCGGCCGTGCGGGCCGACCGCGCCTGGCTGACCGTGCCTGCCGACCCATGTCGGGTCGGCCGCGCCGCGGGCCGCCTGGCAACCCGCCCCCGCTGCCTGGCGGGCAGCGGGGGCGGGTGCTGTGGGGGGTTTCTCATGGTGGTGCGGGGTGGTGCCAGGGTGTGGCAGCCCTCACTCGGCTGGGAACCGGGGGGGACTCATGGCCGAGGGGATCGGCCGGGGTGGCTCACAGGGGCGGGTAGGCGTTCGCCATCAGCTCCTGGAACTGGGCGTCGAACCAGTGGCCGGAGAGCGGGGCGTCGCCCAGGGCACCGGACATGTTGTAGTTGTTGCGCGGGTTCCCCTCGTAGGTGGGGTCGCACATCCGGTCGAAGCCCTTGCCCTCGTCGTTCGGGATCTCCTCACTGGCGCCGTCCGACTCCCCCGGGGGCTTGATCCACGCGTAGGCGTCGATACCCGAGGCGGGCGCGGCCTGCGGCCGCTCACCGAGGCCGGCACCGGACTGGTTGCACCAGTTGCCGGTCTGGAACCGCTGGTCGACGCGGCCCTCGTTGACGTACTCGTCGACGCTGGTCTCCGGGCCGGGACCCGGGAGCTCCGGACCCCACCCGTTGCGGGAGGTGTCGATGATCAGACCGTGGTTACCGTCGACCGCGGCGGCGAAGTCCAGGCCGAAGTCGGTGTTGTCCTCGTACTGGTTCCAGTCGATCCACTCCGACTGGCGCACCGGGGTGCCGGCGATCGTCTCGGTGATCTCGAAGTTGGGCTCGTCGAGCGCGCCGTAGTTGGCGACGTTCACCGCGACGCCGGCGACCTTGTCGGGGCTGGACGGGGCGGTGTTGATGACCTCGTTGAACAGGTCGGCCGCCGGCTGGAAGTTGGAGTCCCAGCCGAGCCAGCCCCAGTGACCGGCGTCCAGGTAGTTGTAGACGTTCTCGTACTCGCCGAGCGTGCCGACGTTGTACGAGACGCCTTCCTGGTAGTTGCCGTTGGCCAGCATCACGTCGCACTCGGGCGTCGCCGTCTCACGGCTGCCGACATTGGTGACGAGGTTCGGCAGCGAGTCGATCTCGACGATGTTCACGATGCGGAGGTTGGGGTTCGCCGTGGCGTACTCGCCGACGATCTCCGCGATCGGGTCGATGAACTCCGTCTTGTACCGGTCGATCTCCTCCGGCCCGAGCTGGCCGTTGGAGGCCAGGGCCGAGCAGTCACGGCCCGGCAGGTTGTAGGTGACCATCTGGAACACGTACGGCTCGCCGTTGGCCTGCTCCACCGCGCGCTGCAGGTGCTCCTCCAGGCCGGTGCTGTTCCCGGCGGAGCCACCCGTGATGGCCTCGATCCGGTCCAACCACACCGCGGTGGGCTGGTCGGCGATGGCGCTGCCACCGCTGGCCTCCGCGTTGGCTGACCAGTCCGGGTTCACGTAGACGCCCGCGCCCTGGTAGGGGTTGTCCACCCGCTCGAAGGTGACCGGGCCCTCGTCGGCCGAGGCGAAGCTCAGGGTGCCGGCCGTGAGGGCGACCGCGGATACCAGCGCGCCCGCGTACAACGCGGGCCGGCGACCTCGGCGGTGCCGTGGGGGGTTGCTGCGGCTCATTGGGTTCCTTCCTCCAGAAAGGTTCTCCGCTGTGTCCTGCTGTGGTTCTGGTGTCATACGCCGGCGGGCGGCGCGGTCTGGCGACCGGGTGACGTAGGCCGGGGGACACCGCCGTGCTCCCACCCCCGCGCGCTTCCGTCGTGCCGCACGGGCTGGCCGACTCGCGCGTGGCGGCGCGACCGGGGCGCGGATGGCGCCTCGGCCCTGGGCACAGGTGTACGTGCCACCGATCGCGTGGTGGTGTGAGGCGGCGGGCAGCCCTGGCCGGTCCCGGCGGGTATCCGGGACGGCAGGGCGGAGCCGAGCGGCTCGTGACGGGAACTGTGGGGGCTGGTTGGGGAGGGTGGGGGGTGCATTCGGAGCGCTCCGGTCGTCATGGCGCGCCGTCCTTGGCGCCTGACTCTTGGGACCGCTCCCACTGGTTGAAGGGACGGTAGGGCACAACACCCCGTCTCGCCAAGGGGTCGTTCGAGAAATTACCGCTGACCTGCCCGTCAGCGGCCGGTTGTGTCAAGGGTCTTGACGCATCACTGAGGCAGCTCCGATGCTTGGGAGCGCTCCCACTGGTTTCCGTGTGCACGTCACACGGCGTGCACTGCCCCTCACCCCCACCGAGCCGCGAGGAGGCCCGATGCGGATCCAAAGTGGATCACCTGACGAGAAGCCCTCGACCCATCGAAAGTCGAGGGTGCCCCGGCGCGCCGTGCTGGCGGGCACCGCGGCGCTGTCGCTGCCGTTGTCCATCAAGCTGGCATCCGGCGCCCAGGGTGGCACCGGCACGAAGGACGGCCCCAGCGTTCTGCAGTACGAGCAGCAGTTCCTGGAGCTGTACGACAAGATCAAGGCCGGGGGCTACTTCTCGCCCGAGGGCATTCCTTACCACTCGATCGAGACCCTGCTGGTCGAGGCGCCGGACCACGGCCACGAGACGACCTCCGAGGCGTACTCGTACCTGATCTGGCTGGAGGCGCTGTACGGGCGGATCACCGGGGAGTGGGGCCCGTTCAACGACGCCTGGCAGGTCATGGAAGACCACATGATCCCGGCCTCGGACCAGCAGCCCACGAACAGCTTCTACGACCCGTCCTCTCCGGCCACCTACGCCAGCGAGTACAACGAGCCGGAGTCGTACCCGTCGGCCCTGGACCCCGACGTCGCGGTCGGCTCCGACCCGCTCGCCCAGGAGCTGTCGTCCGCCTACGGCACCGACGACATCTACGGCATGCACTGGATCCAGGACGTGGACAACGTCTACGGCTACGGCGACGGGCCGACGTTCATCAACACCTACCAGCGCGGTCCGCAGGAGTCGGTCTTCGAGACCGTGCCGCACCCCTCCATCGAGGACTTCAGCTACGGCGGCGAGAACGGTTACCTCGACCTGTTCGTGGGCGACCAGAGCTACGCCCAGCAGTGGCGCTACACCAACGCCCCCGACGCCGACGCGCGCGCTATCCAGGCCGCCTACTGGGCCAACGAGTGGGCGACGGAGCAGGGCAACGCGGGCGCCGTCGCGGACGTGGTGGAGAAGGCGTCCATGATGGGCGACTACCTGCGGTACGCCATGTATGACAAGTACTTCAAGACCATTGGCGACTGCACCAGCCCCGACAGCTGCGCCCCCGGCAGCGGCAAGGACAGCTGCCACTACCTGCTCTCCTGGTACTACGCCTGGGGCGGCGCCCTGGACACGAACGCCGGCTGGGCCTGGCGGATCGGCTCCAGCCACTGCCACTTCGGCTACCAGAACCCGATGGCCGCGTACGCGCTCTCCGAGGGCGGGATGACCCCGCAGGGCGCCACCGCGGGCGAGGACTGGGGCCAGAGCCTGACCCGGCAGGTGGAGTTCTACCGGTGGCTGCAGTCCGCCGAGGGCGGCATCGCCGGCGGTGCCACCAACAGTTGGGAGGGCGCGTACGGCCAGCCGCCGTCGGGCACCCCCACCTTCTACGGCATGGCCTACGACTGGCAGCCGGTCTACCACGACCCGCCGTCGAACAACTGGTTCGGCTTCCAGGCCTGGTCGATGCAGCGGATGGCCGAGTACTACTACGTCTCGGGCGACGCGATGGCCGGGGAGATCCTGGACAAGTGGGTCCCGTGGGTGCTCAGCGAGATCACCACCGGTGCCGACTACCAGATCCCGTCCACCCTGGAGTGGTCCGGCGAGCCCGACGAGTGGAACGCGAGCAACCCGGGCGACAACGCCGGTCTGCACGTCTCGGTGGCCAACTACACCCAGGACGTGGGCATCACCGGTTCGCTGGCGAACACCCTCGCGTACTACGCCGCCGCCTCCGGCAACGCGGAGGCCCAGGCCGCGGCCGAGGGTCTGCTGGAGGGCATCCTGACGAAGGCGGACGACCTCGGCGTCTCGGTGCCCGAGGAGAAGGACGCCTACGACCGCCTGGTCGCCGAGGTCTACATCCCGTCCGGCTTCAGCGGGACCATGCCGAACGGCGACGTGATCGAGCCCGGCGCCACCTTCGACTCGATCCGGTCCTTCCTGCGCGACGACCCCGACTGGGGCAAGGTCGAGGACTACCTGAACGGCGGCGAAGTGCCGACGTTCAACTACCACCGCTTCTGGGCGCAGTGCGACGCCGCTGTCGCCCTGGCCACCTACACGATCCTCTTCGGCGAGGGCGTGTAAAAGCGGTGTGAGGGACCCGAGCCAGCCCATGGGCCGGTCCTTCTGACGAGGGCCCCGGCCGCCGTTCGGCGGTCGGGGCCCTCGTGGTCGTGTGAGGCTCCGCCCGGGGTCGGGCTCGGCGCTCGGCGCTCGGCGCGGAGCTGGATGCCCGGAGGTGCCCCCGGCCGCTGGAACCCGTCGCGGGCCGGGGGCACCACCTCTCGGTGCTCAGGAGCAGAAGATGAGCCAGCAGTCGTCGTCATCGTCCTCGTCCTCTGTGGGGGACGGGGAGGGCGACGGGTCGTCACCGGGGTCGCTGGGCGTCGCGGAGTCGGTCGGGTCCGCGCTGGGCGTCGTCGCGTCGTCGTCGGGGCTGGACGGATCGTCCGAGGGCGTTCCGATGCTGCCGCCGCCCTGGGTCTCGTCGGGCGTGTCGGACGCCTCGTCGTCCCCGCGCCCGTCGCGGTCGTCCTCCGGGCTGTCGCTGTCCGAGGCGTCGGGGGAACCGGAGTCCTCGGATTCGTCCGCGATCGGCTCGCCCGAGTCGGACGGGTCGGAGCCCGCCTCGTCCTCGCCCGTCTCCTCGGCCTCGTCGGACTCGGACGGCAGGGCGTCGGCCTCGGTCTCCCGGTCCGAACTCGCCGGCTCGTCGTGCGGCATGACGACGTCGCCGACCTCGCTGATGGTCAGCGCCAGCACGGCGACGCCGAGCAGCGCGCCCACCACGTAACGCCTGCGGGTGTTGCGTGGGGCGGCCCTGCGGCCCTTGCGGCCCCGGGTCGGCCGCCCGTCCACCGCCGGCAGCGGCGCGGTGGATCCGGAACGCTCGTCGCCGGCCGCGTCGGCCTCGTCCGCCGCCGTGGCGCGGCCGGGTCCGCTGGCCGCCAGGGCCGGCAGCGCGGCCGTCTCGTGCGCGTCGGGGGTGCGGGCGAATCCGGGCGTGCCGGGGGCCGGTGGCCGCCCGCCGCTCGCCGGATCGCCCGCCCGGCGCGGCGGCCGGGGCACGGCGCCGGCCGCGGGTCCCTCGGCGTCGGGCGACGCGCCCGACCCGGTGTGGCTCGCGCGTCGTGTCGGGGGCAGGCCGTCCCCGGCCCTTCCTGGCCGCGGCGCGGGCTCGCCGCCGGAGTCGGCGCGGTGGGCCGCCGCGCCCGCGGCCCCGGCCGCGCCCGCGGTACGGGGCTTGGCGCCGGGACCCGGCCGGTTGAGCCGGCCGCCCGGCGCGTCGAACGGGCGGACGCCCGCCGCGTCACCACCGCCACCCGCGCCCGTCGCCCCGGCCGCCGGCCGCTCCGACCGGCGGTGCGGCGGACGACCCGCCGGGCCCGGCGGCTGGGAGGGATCGAGCGAGGCGTAGCCGGACTCCGTCGACCGGCCCCGCTCCGACGCGGCGGGGCCGCCGTCGGGGCGCGGGGCCTCGGGTCTGCCGCCCGGCCCGCCCGCCGGCCGCGTCGTTCCGGCCGAGTCGGCGCGCGACGGCGACTCGGACGAGGAGCCGGCGGCGCCGTCGCCCGAGCGGGCCGTTCTGTCCCGGTTGGAGGAGGGCCAGTTGGTGATCTCCCCGCATCCCGGGCATATCAGCGCGCCATTCAGATGCCGGCGGCAGGTTATGCAGTAGTCCACGGTGGCGACCCGCTCTCTGTGCGAATCCATGCGAAGGGACGTGCGATAGCGAACACCATAGCGTCGCGCGCAAGTTCGGCCGCGGGAAACCCGGCCCCGGTGCCCGGGCGCCGCCGCGTGCTGTCCGCCTCAGGCGTCTATCGTCCGTTATCGGCCCGGCGCCGCGGGGTCGTCCCTGACCGGATAGCCGAGAGGATCCGAGTGGATCCGAGTGGATCCGAGTCGATCCGAGAGAATCCCAGAGATTCGGTGAGGATCCGAGAGGATCAGAGAGAAACCGGGGAAAGCCGGGGAAAGCCGGGGAAGTCGATGGTTTCCGCCCCGCGCCACCCCGCACTGACCCGTCACCGCGTTATCCCTGCTATCCCTCTTCTTCCTTCTCCCGCGCCCGGGGAAACGACGGCCCCCTCGTTGTCAGTGCTGCCCGGTACGCTCGGTCGGCATGTGTGGACGGTATGCGGCGAGCAGGCGGCCGGAGGACCTCGCGGGCCTCTTCGACATCGAGCGGTGGGATCACGAGCAGGCCCTCGCCCCCGACTGGAACGTCGCGCCCACCAAGGACGTGTACGCGGTGCTGGAGCGGCCGTTGAAGGACGCCGGCGCCGGCCCCGAGCCGGTGCGGCAGCTGCGGGTGCTGCGCTGGGGTCTGGTGCCGTCCTGGGCGAAGTCCCCGGAGATGGGCGCCAAGATGATCAACGCCCGGGCCGAGACGGTGCACGAGAAGCCGGCCTATCGCCGGCCCTTCGCCACCCGTCGCTGCCTGATCCCCGCCGACGGTTACTTCGAGTGGGTCACCGGCCGCGCGGAGCGGGTGGAGGAGGAGAAGGGCAAGCGGAAGCGCCCCCGTAAGCAGCCGTACTTCGTCACGCCGGTGGACGGTTCGGTGATGGCCATGGCCGGGCTCTACGAGTTCTGGCGGGACTCGACGCTCCCCGACGACCACGCGCGGGCCTGGTGGGCAACGTGCACGGTGGTCACCACCGAGGCCGAGACGACGCCGCTGCCCGGCGCGGCGGCGGACGGGCCGGCCGAGGGGGAGGAGCCGGGCGCGGCGCCCGGATCGCTGTCCGAGATCCACCCCCGGATGCCGCTGATGCTGCCGCCCGACCGGTGGGACGCCTGGCTGGACCCGGGCCGCACCGACCCCGAGGACATACGCCCGCTGCTGGCCCCGCCGCCGACGGGCCTGGTCCGGGCCTATCCGGTGGCCACCGAGGTCAGCAACGTGCGGAACAACGGACCGGACCTGGTGCGCGAGCTTCCCGCCCCCGAGGTGGAGACCCTCTTCTAGGGCTTCCAGGGGGAATGCTCCGGATGGCGTCGGTGTTAATGCGGTCAGACCTACCACCAAGGGAGACCGCTTCCATGGCTTCGACCGCCTGCCTGCCGCACTATTCCGCGGAAACACCCGGTCACCGGGCCGCCGAGGTCGACTGGGCGACGCTGCGGCTGGCCGCGGAGCGCTCGCCCCGACCGGCGGGCGCCACCACCTTTCGTCTATCCTCCGAAGCGGGCGGGCCCGCCACCGGGCTCGCCGCGCTTCCGAGGGAGGTGGGTCCGGTAGCCGAGACGAACGACGGCAGGCACGAGGAGAACGAAGAGACCGAAGCCGAGCGCAACGCCCGCTTCGAGCGGGACGCGCTGGGCTACCTGGATCAGATGTACTCCGCCGCGTTGCGCATGACGCGCAACCCCGCGGACGCCGAGGACCTGGTGCAGGAGACCTACGCCAAGGCGTACGGCTCGTTCCACCAGTTCCGCCAGGGCACCAACCTCAAGGCGTGGATGTACCGGATCCTCACCAACACCTTCATCAACTCCTACCGCAAGAAGCAGCGGGAGCCGCAGCGCAGCGCGGCGGAGGAGATCGAGGACTGGCAGCTCGCGCGCGCCGAGTCGCACATGTCGACGGGCCTGCGGTCCGCCGAGTCGCAGGCGCTGGACCACCTGCCCGACTCGGACGTCAAGCAGGCCCTCCAGGCGATCCCCGAGGAGTTCCGCATCGCGGTCTATCTCGCGGACGTCGAGGGCTTTGCCTACAAGGAGATCGCCGACATCATGGGTACACCCATCGGCACGGTGATGTCCCGGTTGCACCGCGGCCGCCGTCAGCTGCGCGACATGCTCGCTGACTACGCGCGGGAGCGCGGCCTCGTCCCAGCCGGGGCACGGGAGGGCTCGGGATCATGAGCGGCGACCAGTCACGCCCCACGGACTGCTCGGAGGTCCTGGACCACCTCTACGAGTACCTCGACCGTGAGATGCCCGACGGCGACTGCGCGAAGTTCGCCGAGCACATCGAGGAATGCTCTCCGTGCCTGGAGAAGTACGGTCTGGAACAGTCGGTGAAGAAGCTCGTGAAGCGCTGCTGTGGCCAGGACGAGGTGCCGACCGATCTGCGGGCCAAGGTGTTGGACCGGATCGATCTGATTCGCGCCACCGAGGCCGGTGAGGCCAGCGAGGCCGGCCGGGCCCGGTCGGAACAGCCCGCGGAGTAGCCCGCGCGCGGTAGCCGCACGACCACGTTCCGCGGCGACGCTTCTCTCACCAGGCGGTTCGCCGGGTCGGGCAGTCACCCGATCGGCCGAGCCGGCCGGTGTCCTGACCGTGCCCGCCGCGCGGACGGCCCGCGCCGAGCACCCGGCGGAGGCCGCCCCGCCTCGCGCTCGGCAGGCCACTGGCCCATCCTGTGAGCAAGGAGCTGTCCGCCCATGGTTGGATGCCTGCCGGGGCGGACAGGAGAACCGTGAAGTGCACGCTACGAGGCGGGAATCAGGCGGGACATCGTGAGGATCTTCGGCAGGGTCAGGCAGCGCCCGTCCACGGACTGGCGGCTGGCCACCAACCGGGCGTTCTCCCTGATCGACGACGGCCGCTACGAGGACGCGGGCGCGCTGCTCACCCGCGCCGCCGACCTGGAGCCGTGGCTCTCCGAGTCCTGGTTCAACCTGGCGCTGCTGCACAAGTTCCGGCACGACTGGGAGCAGGCCCGCGCCGCCGGCCTGCGCGCCGTCGCGCTGCTGGAACGGGACGCCGGCGCGCCTGACTGGTGGAACGTGGGCATCGCCGCGACCGCCCTGCAGGACTGGCCGCTGGCCCGCCGCGCCTGGCAGGCGTACGGGCTGCGCGTGCCGGGGAACGGGCACGGTTCGCTGGCCGCCTCGGGCGAGCCGCTCGGGATGAACCTGGGCGGCGCGGCCGTGCGGCTCTCCCCGGACGGCGAGGCCGAGGTGGTCTGGGGCCGGCGCCTCGACCCGGCCCGCATCGAGGTGCTGAACATCCCGCTGCCGTCCTCCGGGCGTCGCTGGGGCGAGGTCGTGCTGCACGACGGGGCGCCGCGCGGCGAGCGGACCACCGCGGCCAGCGGTTCCCCCGGCGGCCGCCCGTCGGTGTACCCGGTCTTCGACGAGATCGAGCTGTGGGCGCCGTCCTCCGTCCCGACCTGGGTCGTGCTGATCGAGGCCGCCACCCAGGCCGACCGGGACGCCCTGGAGCGGCTGGCCGCCGACGCCGGCTACGCGGCGGAGGACTGGTCGTCCTCGGTGCGGCTGCTGTGCCGCGCCTGCTCGGAGAGCCGGATGCCGAGCGAGGAGGGCGACGGCCTGGCGCTGCACGACCCGCACGACCACAGCGTGCCCGGGCATCCGGGGCCGCTGGGGCACACCGCCCCCGACGGCCTGTGGTCGCCCGAGCGGGAGTGCGGCCTGGCCGCGCCCGGCTCGCTGGTGCGCGGGCTGCTGGACGGCTGGGTGGCGGACAGCCCGGACACCCGGGACTGGCGGGACCTGGAAGAGGTCTGCTGAGGGCGCCGACCTCCGCGCCGTCCGCCGTAAGCTGTACGGGTTACGGAACGGGCTCACCGAAGGGGCGAACGGCGGACCATGGCGCGGCAAGACACCGATGAGCGGGTCAGTGACGAGTTCATCGACGACACCCAGGACTGCGCGGAGCGGGAGCTCGCCCACCGGCAGCGTGGCACGGTCCGGCCCATCACCGTCGTCGGCCACCCCATGCTGCACCGGGAGTGCCAGGACGTGACGGAGTTCGACGGCGCGCTGGCCTCGTTGGTCGACGACATGTTCGCCAGCCAGCACGCCGCCGAGGGCGTGGGCCTGGCCGCGAACCAGATCGGCGTCGACCTGAAGGTCTTCGTCTACGACTGCCCCGACGACGACGGCGTGCGGCACGTCGGCGTCGTCTGCAACCCGGTGCTGGTGGAGCTGCCGGCCGAGTCGCGGGTGCTGGACGACAACAACGAGGGCTGCCTCTCCGTCCCCACCGCCTGGGCCGAGCTCGGCCGCCCGGACGTCGCCGTGGTGCGCGGCCAGGACGCCACCGGCAAGCCGATCGCGGTCCGCGGCACCGGGTACTTCGCCCGCTGCCTCCAGCACGAGACGGACCATCTCCACGGCTCGCTCTACCTGGACCGGCTCTCCAAGCGGGAGCGGAAGAAGGCCCTGAAGATGATGGCCGAGGGCACCCCGCGGTACGAGACGGTCCCCAACCCGCCGGCCGCGTAGAAACGCGCAGGTGACGCGGCGGGGGAGCGCGGACGAACGGCGCCGGACGAGAAGTCCGGCGCCGTACCCGGTGGTTGACGCGCGTTGACTCATCGGCCAGTCTCTGACTCGACCAGGCACAGCCCTCTACCCCACGGAGGCGGAATGTTGAGACGCGTCGTACGGTTTCTGCTCACTCTTGTCATGGTCGGGACAGCATCGGTGGCCATCTCCGTCAGCACCGCGGGCACCGCTCAGGCGGACGGCTGCTACACCTGGAGCGGCACCCTGCAGCAGGGCGACTCGGGCGAGGCGGTGCGCCAGTTGCAGATCCGGGTTTCCGGCTACCCCGGCCGGGGCGCGGTGCTGGCGCTCGACGGCGAGTACGGTCCGGCCACCGCCGCGGCGGTGCAGCGGTTCCAGCAGGCGTACGGCCTCTCGGCCGACGGCATCGCCGGATCGCAGACGTTCAACCAGATCTACGCGCTCCAGGACGACGACTGCACGCCGGCCCACTTCACCTACTCCGAGTTCAACGACTGCAACTCGGACTGGTCGGGCGGCGCGGTCAGCGCCTCCGAGGCGCAGGCCAACGCGCTCGTCAACATGTGGAAGCTGGAGGCGATGCGGCACGCCCTGGGCGACGCGCCGATCGTCGTCAGCAGCGCGTTCCGCTCGCGCGCCTGCAACGACGCGGCCGGCGGGGCCAGCGACAGCCGCCACCTGTACGGCGCGGCCGTCGACCTGGTCGGCAACCACTCGCTGTGCACCCTCGCGCAGGCGGCCAGGGACCACGGGTTCAACGGCATCCTGGGCCCCGGCTACCCGGGCCACGACGACCACACGCACGTGGACACCCGTTCCAGCCAGTACTGGGACGCCCCCAGCTGCGGCGTCTGAGCGGTCCCGAACGACCCTGATCGGGCACCGATCGAGCACTGATCGAGACCCGATCGGGTCTGAACACCCGGACCGGCGGCCGGGGGCGCGTGCCGCGCTCCCGGCCGCCGGTCTCGCGCGCTCAGCGCGCCACGTCGGTCCAGCAGGCGCGCATCAGCCCGGTCAGCTCGGCGACCACCGCCGGGTGCCGGGCCGCCACGTCCGTGGTCTCGCCCGGGTCGGCGGCCAGATCGTAGAGCTCCAGCGCCCACCGCTCGTCCGGCACCCGCCGGTCCCGCCCCGGCGCGAACCGCACCGCCTTCCAGTCGCCCCGGCGCACCGCCTCGGCCAGCTGGCCGGCGCGCCCGGCGTCCACCGCGTTCGCGCGGGGCGTGGCGCTGCTGCCGCCCCGGAACCAGTAGAGGTGGTCGTGTTCCGCCGCCTCGCCGTGGGCGCCCAGCAGCGCTGCGGCCGACCGGCCGTCGATGCCCTTCGGCGTCCGGCCGCCGGCGAGTTCGGCGAGCGTGGGCAGCACGTCGATCAGCGGCGTCACCCGCTGGCTCACCGTGCCGCCCACGACGGTGCCGGGGCGCCAGGCGACGAGCGGCACCCGGATGCCGCCCTCGTAGAGGTTGCGCTTGTAGCCGCGCAGCGGCCCGTTGGCGTCGAACAGGTCGGGGTCGGTGCCGTCCTCCTCGTGCGGCCCGTTGTCGCTGGTGAAGAGCACCAGCGTGTCCCGGTGGACGCCGAGCCGCCGCAGCTCGTCGGTGACCGCGCCGACCATCCGGTCGAGGCGGGCGATCTGCGTCGCGTGCGCCCGGTCCGCCGGGCTCCACGGCCGGTCGCGGTAGGCCGACGCGGCGGCCTCGGCCGGCGGCACGGCGCTCGGCGCGTGCGGCAGGCTGGGGGAGAGGTAGAGCAGGAAGCGGCGGCGCGCCGTCACCTGCCGGCGCAGGAAGTCGAGCGCGCGCTCCTCGAAGAGGTCCGGCGCGTACGAGCCCGGCTCCACCGGGCGGCGCACGTCGTCGTGCCAGAGGTGGTCGGGCATGTGGTCCCGGGCGTGCCGGTGGGTGACGTAGCCGTAGAACTCGTCGAAGCCGCGGGCGTTGGGCCGGCTCGGATCGTCCGCGGCCTCGCCGCCGAACCCCCATTTGCCGACGCACGCGGTGCGGTAGCCGCGGGCCCTGAGCACCTCGGCGAACGTCGGCTGGTCCGGGTCGAGCGCGTCCTGCCGCCCGTTCGACGGATTGTGCCGGACGGCGGAGTGCCCCGAGTGCAGGCCGGTGAGCAGCGAGCAGCGGGACGGCGCGCAGACCGGCGCGGCCGAGTACGCCTGGGTGAAGCGCAGCCCCTCGGCGCAGAGCCGGTCCAGCCGGGGGGTGCGCATCGTGCGCTGTCCGTACGCGCCGAGCTCGCCGTAGCCGAGGTCGTCGGCCGTGATCACCACGACGTTGGGCGGCCGGTCGACCGCCTGTCCCCGGGACGGCAGGAGGGCGTTGAATCCGAGGGCGACGGTGGAGGCGGCGAGGCCGGCCCCACCGACGAGGACATGACGGCGCGTGGACAAGGTGACTCCGGGCGTACGGTGACGACGACGCGTGAGCGTGCGGTCGTGAGACGGTCGTCCTACTTCACGTGGACCGGGTCTGCGAGGTTGCACATGACCGGGCCCACGTGCCGAGGCTCACGCGCCGGCGTTCACCATAGGTCAGAAGTCGTCGTCGAAGGACACGTTGCCCTCCACCGCCACCTGGTAGGCCGATGCCCGACGTTCGAAGAAGTTCGTCAGCTCCTGGACGTTCTGCAGCTCCATGAACGGGAACGGGTTGCGCGCGCCGTAGACCGGGTCGAGGCCGAGGCGGACGAGGCGCTGGTCGGCGACGCACTCCAGGTACTCGCGCATCGACTCGGTGTTCATCCCCGGCAGTCCCTCGCCGCAGAGGTCCCGGGCGAACTGCAGCTCCGCGGCGACCGCCTCGCGCAGCATCTCGGAGATCTGCCGGCCCAGCTCCGCGTCGAACAGGTCCGGCTCCTCCCGGCGCACGGTGTCCACCACGTGGTAGGCGAAGTCCATGTGGCAGCTCTCGTCGCGGAACACCCAGTTGGTGCCGGTGGCCAGGCCGTGCAGCAGGCCGCGGGAGCGGAACCAGTAGACGTAGGCGAAGGCGCCGTAGAAGAAGAGGCCCTCGATGCAGGCGGCGAAGCAGATCAGGTTCAGCAGGAAGCGGCGGCGGTCGGCCTTGGTCTCCAGCCGGTCGATGTCCTCCACCGAGTCCATCCAGCGGAAGCAGAACTCGGCCTTCTCCCTGATGGACGGGATGTTCTGCACGGCGGCGAACGCGGCCGCCCGCTCGTCGGGATCGGGCAGGTAGGTGTCCAGCAGCGTCAGGTAGAACTGGACGTGCACCGCTTCCTCGAACAGCTGTCGGGAGAGGTAGAGGCGCGCCTCGGGGGAGTTGATGTGACGGTAGAGGGTGAGCACCAGGTTGTTCGCCACGATCGAGTCGCCGGTGGCGAAGAACGCCACCAGCCGGCCGATGAGGTGTTGTTCGCCCGGTGAGAGCTTCGCCAGGTCCGTGACGTCCGAGTGGAGGTCCACCTCCTCGACGGTCCAGGTGTTCTTGATCGCGTCGCGGTAGCGCTCGTAGAAGTCCGGGTAGCGCATCGGACGCAGGGTCAGCTCGAAGCCCGGGTCGAGCAGGTTCCTGGTGGCGGCGCCGGTGCTGGCGGTGCTGGTGGTGCTGTCGGCGGTGGCGCCGGGGGTGGTGCTGGTCACTGGCAGGCCTCGCAGGTCTCGGGGTTCTCCAGGGAGCAGGCGGCGGCCTCCGCGGCGGAGGGCGCGGCCTGTTCGGGGACGGTGACGGTGGTGGGGGCGGCGGCGCGGGCGGACTGGGCGATCCGGGTCGCCGGCCGGGAGCGCAGGTAGTAGGTGGTCTTCAGACCGCGCTGCCAGGCGTAGGCGTACATCGAGCTGAGCTTCCCGATGGTGGGCGCGGCCATGAAGAGGTTCAGCGACTGGCTCTGGTCCAGGTACGGGGTGCGCGCGGCGGCCATGTCGATCAGGGCGCGCTGCGGCAGCTCCCAGGCCGTGCGGTACAGCGACCGCAGCTCGTCCGGCAGGCCCGGCAGGTCCTGGATCGAGCCGTTCGCCTCGCGCAGCGCCTCCCTGGTGGCCTCGTCCCACCGGCCCAGCCGCTTCAGCTCGGCCACCAGATAGGCGTTGACCTGGAGGAACTCCCCGCTGAGCGTCTCCCGCTTGAAGAGGTTCGAGACCTGCGGCTCGATGCACTCGTAGACCCCGGCGATGGAGGCGATGGTGGCGGTGGGCGCGATCGCCAGCAGCAGGGAGTTGCGCATGCCGACGCGGGCGATCCGGGCGCGCAGCGCGTCCCAGCGCTCCGGCCAGGCGGCGGACGCGGTGGTCTCGGGGTAGTGGTCGGGGTGCAGCGTGCCCCGGGCGGTGCGGGTGTCCGCCCAGGCCGGGTGCGGGCCGTGCCGTTCGGCGAGCTCGGCGGAGGTCTCGTAGGCGGCCAGCATGATCCGCTCGGCGATCCGGGTGGACAGCTCCCGGGCCTCGGCCGAGTCGAACGGCAGGCGCAGCCGGAAGAAGACGTCCGCCAGCCCCATCACGCCCAGCCCGACCGGCCGCCACCTGGCGTTGGAGTCGCCGGCCTGCCGCGTCGGGTAGTAGTTGATGTCCACCACCCGGTCGAGGAAGACCACCGCCGTCCGCACGGTGGCGTCCAGCCGGTCCCAGTCGATCCCGCCGGCGGGCGTCACATGGGCGGCGAGGTTGACCGAGCCGAGGTTGCACACGGCCGTCTCACCGTCGTCGCTGACCTCCAGGATCTCGGTGCAGAGGTTCGAGGAGTGCACCACGGCGCCGGGTCGGGCCGTCTGGTTGGCCGTGCGGTTGGCGGTGTCCTTGAACGTCATCCAGCCGTTGCCGGTCTGCGCCAGGGTGCGCATCATCCGGGCGTAGAGCTGCCGGGCCGGCACCGCGCGCCGCGCCAGGCCCGCGGCCTCCGCCCGGCGGTAGGCGGCGTCGAACTCCTCGCCCCACAGGTCCACCAGCTCCGGCACGTCGACCGGCGAGAAGAGCGACCAGTCGGCGTCGGCCGCGACCCGGCGCATGAACTCGTCGGGGATCCAGTGCGCGAGGTTGAGGTTGTGGGTGCGCCGGGCCTCCTCGCCGGTGTTGTCGCGCAGTTCGAGGAACTCCTCGATGTCCGCGTGCCAGGTCTCCAGGTAGACGCAGGCCGCGCCCTTGCGGCGGCCGCCCTGGTTGACCGCGGCGACCGAGGCGTCGAGGGTGCGGAGGAACGGCACGATGCCGTTGGACTGGCCGTTGGTGCCGCGGATCAGCGAGCCGCGGGCCCGGATCCGGGAGTAGGGCAGGCCGATGCCGCCCGCGTGCTTCGACAGCCGGGCCACCTGGTGGTAGCGGTCGTAGATCGAGTCCAGCTCGTCCTTCGGGGAGTCCAGCAGGTAGCAGGAGGACATCTGCGGGTGCCGGGTGCCCGAGTTGAACAGCGTGGGGGAGGAGGGCAGGTAGTCGAGCCGGCTGGTCAGCCGGTACAGCTCGGCGACCTCGGCCAGCGCGGGCTCCGACTCGTCGGCGGCGAGGCCGCAGGCCACCCGCAGCAGGAAGTGCTGCGGGGTCTCGATCACCGCCCGGCTGGTCGGGTGGCGGAGCAGGTACCGGGAGTGGACGGTGCGCAGCCCGAAGTACCCGAACCGGTCGTCCGCGCCCTCGGCGACCGCCCGCTCGACCAGCGCGTCGAGCCGGGCCGCGTGCCGGCGCACGAAGCTCAGCGTGCGGTCGGCGATCAGACCCTCCCGGTGGCCCACCTCGATCGAGGCGGTGAAGGACCCGGCGCCCTGGCCGGCGGCCTCCTCGCGGACGGCGACCGTCAGCAGCCGGGCGGCGAGCCGGGAGTACTCGGGGTCCTCGACGATGAGTCCGGCGGCGGCCTCGATGGCCAGGTCCCGCACCTCGGCCGCGTCGGAGCCGGCGTGCCGGCCGCGCGCCACCGCCGCCGCGACCCGGTCGGGGTCGGTCGCGGGCAGCCCGGCCGACGCCGCCGCCAGCAGACGCCGCATCGGATCCGGTGGCTCGGCGGCGGTCTGGGATGGGGCGACGATCTCGGGTGCGATGGTCACGGCGACGCTCTCCTCACGGCGCGAGGGGCGACGCAGGTGGACGAGCGCGCGCGGGCAGGCGTGTCCCCCCGGCAACCGGGCAAAGGGCATCCAAGCACCGCGTCCGCTGGCCCAGCCCACGAGGCCCGGACGAGTTCCTCCGCCGCCGACAGGCATTCGGACTCGTGACGGGCATCAGAAAACGGCAAGGATCAGCCCATCACACACCGTTGCGGGACAGTTCCGGACTCGCACCGGATTCCCCTGCGGTGGCAGCGAGCACGAGCATACATCTTGTGCCGTGAAAGTCGAGCGCCCCTATATGTTGTGGTCGCCGAGGAGTTCGTCGGTCGGCGGATCGTCCAGGCCTCGTGCGAACGTGCTGAGAACGAACCCGGGCAGCGGCTCCCAGTCCCGCTCCGGTGTCCGCACAAAGCCCAGCCGCTCGTACAGCCGGTGGGCCGTGTGCATCTGCAACTGACTGGACAGCACGATGCGCCGCCGGCCGGACCGGCGCGCCCGGCGGAGGCACTCGCGCACCAGCGCCTCGCCGGCCCCGCGCCCGCGCGCGGCGGGGGACACCGCGAGCATCCGGAACTCCGCCTCGTCCGGGCCGGCGATGTCGGCGTACTCCCCGGCGGTGACGAAGGTCACCGTCCCCACCACCTCGTCGCCCGGACCGTCCGGCGCCACGGCCACCAGCACTTCGGCGTGCTCCGCGCGCCGCGCCGCGTCGCGCAGCACCGCCAGATACGGGTCGCGCTCGGCGTCGACCAGCAGGCCCTCCCCGAGATACACGGCGGCGGTCAGCGCCCCGACCGCCGCCAACTCCGCCGGCCTCGCGTCCCTGATCGTGATGTCCATGGGATCAGTGTGACCGTGGGGTCTGACACCGCCGCCCTCCGACCGCCGCCCTCCGACCGCCGCCCGGCGCCGCGGCCCGCACGTGCGGAGACGGTCGGTCAGCAGCAGCCGCCGCCGGGCGGTCCGGCCGGGTCGCCGTACCGGGACCTGACGCGCCGCCGTTCGAACTCGCGGCGGCTCGGCGCCGGAGCCGTCGGGTCCGTCGCGCGCAGCCGCGCCACGTGCCGTTCGTACGCGGTCTCGCCGGTGAACTCCCTGACGTACCACCACAGCCGGGCGGCGGCCCGGCGCGGCGGGGCCGCGGTCACGGTCGCGCCCCCGTCCTGGTCTCGGCGGAGCTCCTGGACTGCTCGGGAATGCCGCCGCCGGGCCCGAGACCCGCGGCCACGAGGTCGGCCTTCTCCTCCCTGGTGGGGATGAGCCCGGCCGGGGCGACGATCTGGGACTCCTCGGCCGGCGCCTCGGCGAGCGCCACGTCCTGCGGCCGCATGGCGGCCCTGACGCACACCCGCGCCGCGTCGACGAAGACCACGATGACCAGCAGCGCGAGCACCGCCGTCAGCGTGGCGTCCACCGTCGCGTTCGTGACGATGGTCTCCATGTCGCCCACGTCCTGGGCGGGAGCCAGCACCTCGCCGGCGTCGATGCCGTCCTGGTAGACGTCACGCTGGGCCAGGAAGCCGACCCGGGGATCGTCCGAGAACACCTTCTGCCAGCTCGCGGTCAGGGTCACCACCGCCACGAAGGTCATGGGCACGGCCGTGACCCAGGCGTAGCGCAGCCGTCCCGACTTGACCAGCAGCACCGTGCAGACGGCCAGCGCCACCGCGCCGAGGAGCTGGTTGGTGATGCCGAACAGCGGGAACAGCGTGTTGATTCCGCCGAGCGGGTCGTTGACCCCGACCCAGAGCAGGTAGCCCCAGAGGCCGACGACCAGCCCGCTGGTCAGCCAGACGCCGGGCAGCCAGGTGTGCGAGCGCAGCCGGGCCAGCGACGGGTGGGCGCTGGCCAGCGCGTCCTGGAGGATGAAGCGGCCGACCCGGGTGCCGGCGTCGAGGGCGGTCAGGATGAACAGCGCCTCGAACATGATCGCGAAGTGGTACCAGAAGCTCATCATGCTCTCGCCGCCGAGGAAGTCGGCGAGGATCCCGGCCAGGCCCAGCGCCAGCGTGGGCGCGCCGCCGGTCCGGGACAGCAGCGACTCCTCCTCCACCGACTCGGCCGCCGCGGCGAGCTGGTCGGGCGTGATCGTGAAGCCCCAGGACGTGATGGTGTCGGAGGCCGACTGGAGCGTGTCGCCGATCATCGCGGGCGGCGAGTTCATCGCGAAGAAGAGCCCCGGCTCCAGGATGCAGGCCGCGATGATCGCCATGATCGCCACCGAGGACTCCATCAGCATCGCGCCGTAGCCGATGGTGCGGACCTGCGTCTCCTTCTGGATCATCTTCGGGGTGGTGCCCGACGAGATCAGCGCGTGGAAGCCGGACAGCGCCCCACAGGCGATGGTGATGAAGACGAACGGGAAGAGGGAGCCGGCGAAGACCGGGCCGTCGCCGCGCGAGGCGAAGTCGGTGACCGCGTCCATCTGCAGGTTCGGCAGCACGAAGAGCACGGAGAGGGCCAGCAGCCCGATGGTGCCGATCTTCATGAACGTCGACAGGTAGTCGCGCGGCACCAGCAGCAGCCACACCGGCGCCACCGAGGCGGCGAAGCCGTAGATGACCAGCGCGATGACCAGCGTCCGCGGGGACAGGGTGAACGCGTCGGCCATGCCGGAGTTGGCGACCCAGCGGCCGGCGACGATGGCGAAGAGCAGCAGGGCCACGCCGATGAGCGTGACCTCGGCGACCCGTCCGGGCCGCAGCCAGCGCAGGTAGACGCCCATGAACAGGGCGATCGGGATGGTCAGCCCGACGGAGAACGCGCCCCACGGCGATTCGGCGAGCGCGTTGATCACGACCAGCGCCAGCACCGCGAGCAGGATGATCATGATGACGAAGATCGAGATGACCGCGGCGATGCCGCCCACCGTGCCGATCTCCTCGCGCGCGATCTGGCCCAGCGACTTGCCGTTGCGCCGCACCGAGAAGAACAGCACCACCATGTCCTGCACCGCGCCGGCGAAGATCACGCCGGCGATGATCCAGAGGGTGCCGGGCAGGTAGCCCATCTGCGCGGCGAGCACCGGACCGACCAGCGGCCCCGCCCCGGAGATGCCGGCGAAGTGGTGGCCGAGCAGCACCCGCCGGTCGGTCGGATGGTAGTCGAGGCCGTCGTTGAGACGCTCGGCCGGCGTGGCACGGGCGCCGTCGGCTCTCAGCACCCGGGTCACGATGAACTTCGCGTAGAAGCGGTAGCCGATGGCGTACGAGCCGAGCGCCGCCGCGAGGATCCAGGCCGCCGAGACCTCCTCGCCCCGGGCCAGCGCCAGCACCCCCCAGCCGGTCGCGGCCACCAACGAGACCACGGTCCAGATGATCACCGAACGCGGCCGCAGCCGCCGAGTTTGTGCAGGTTGTCCCGCCATGGCGTCCTCCCTGTCCAGTCCTGCCCAGTCCCGTCCCTGTGCCGTGCAGTGCCGTGCCGTGCGGCGCCGTGCCAATGGCGTGCCGCGGGCCTGGCTCCGGTTCTGCCCAGCGTCGCCGGACCGCACCCGCGGATCACCGACGATCGACAGGCCCGGAATGTAGGACACCTGGTGGGGGGCTGACTACCGGGTCGGCCGCGGCCTCTCCAGATTCGCCACAAACTTGTACCGGTCGCCGCGGTAGACGGAGCGGACCCACTCCACCGGCTCCCCCTCGGTGTCCCGCGAGTGGCGGGAGAGCATCAGCATCGGCAGCCCGACGTCCGTGCCGAGCAGCCCGGCCTCCCGCGGGCTGGCGAGCGCGGTCTCGATGGTCTCCTCCGCCCGGGCCAGGTGGATGCCGTAGACCTCGGCCAGCGCCGCGTACAGCGAGGAGTAACGGACCAGGCTGCGGCGCAGCGCGGGGAAGCGCTCCTGGGAGAGGTGGGTGGTCTCGATGGCCATCGGCTCGCCGCTGGCCAGGCGCAGCCGCTCGATCCGCAGCACCCGGCCGCCCGGCGGCAGCTTGAGCAGCTGGGCGAGCCGCTCGTTCGCGGTGATGTACCCGATCTCCAGCAGCTGCGAGGTGGGCTCCAGGCCCTGCGCCCGCATGTCCTCCGTGTACGACGTCAGCTGCAGCGCCTGGGAGACCTTCGGCTTGGCCACGAAGGTGCCCTTGCCCTGGATGCGCTCCAGCCGGCCCTCCACCACGAGCTCCTGCAGCGCCTGGCGCACCGTCGTCCGGGAGGTGTCGAACTCGGTGGCCAGCGAGCGCTCGGGCGGCACCGGGGTGCCGGGCGGCATGGTCTCCGTCATCTGCTGGAGGTGGCGCTTGAGGCGGTAGTACTTCGGCACCCGGGCCGTGCGGCTCCGCTCGGCGCCGTCCGTCGCGCCCGCGCCGGCCGAGACGGCCCCCGCCGGGCCGGAAACGCCCGCGGTGGTGCCGCCGTCCCTCGCCATCGCTCGCCTTTCGGGTTCGTTCCCCTCGGACCACGCCCGACCGGGTTTTTTCTGTTTCCGCTGATCTGCCGTCACCGGCTCCTCCGCGCTTGCAGCTCACATCGTGGCACGCGCCGCACGGGCGCGGTGCACTCGGGCAGATGTCGGTCCGGTAACGGACGGCGGGCGCCGCTCGTGGACCCTTGACACCCTCACTGGTCTAGTCCAGGCTCCATGCCTGGTCTACACCTCTTGTCTACACCACTGGCGAGCTGGGAGAAGGAGGGTCCTCGTGAGACGCAAGCTGATCGCCGCCCTCGGCGTTGCGGCGTGTACGGCCGCGCTGGCCGGCTGCGGCGACGACGGCAGCGGAGGGGGCGGCGATCCCGACGCGCTGACCGTCTGGCTGATGGACGGTTCGGCGCCGGAGAGCTGGGTCACGGAGCTGAACGAGGCGTTCGAGCGCGAGCACGGCGTCGAGGTCACCGTGGAGATCCAGCAGTGGGAGGGCATCCAGGACCGGGTGACCACCGCGCTCTCCGAGGACGGCACGGTGGACGTGCTGGAGATCGGCAACACCCAGACCGTGGGCTACGCCAACACCGGCGGCCTGGCGGCCCTCGACGAGCTCGCCGACCAGCCGTGGACCGAGTCGATGCTGGCCTCCGCGGAGGTGGACGGCACCCTGTACGCCGCCCCCTGGTACGGCGCCAACCGGGTGGTGGTCTACGACAGGAGCGTCTGGGCGGACGCCGGCGCGGAGGTGCCCACCACCCGCGACGAGTGGATCGACGCGCTGGAGGCGATCGAGCAGAACACCGACGCCGAGCCGATCTACCTGCCGGGTCAGAGCTACTACGTGCTCGGCGGCTTCATCGCCGACGAGGGCGGCGGCTTCGCGGTGGAGGACGGCGAGGACTGGGCGGGCGCGCTGAACACGCCGGCCGGCGAGGCCGGCATGGAGTTCTACGCCGAGCTCCAGTCGTTCTCCACCTCCCCGACGGACAACGACGAGGCGGAGCCGCAGCAGTCGACCGAGGTGGTCCCGAACCAGGAGGTCGCCTCCTGGATCGGCCTGGGCTGGGAGGCCGCGGGCGCCATCGCGGCGATCGAGGAGCAGGGCGGCGAGGCCGACTTCGGCTACTTCCCGATCCCCGGCAAGTCCGCCGACGAGCTGGGCCACGTCTTCCTCGGCGGCTCCAACCTCGCGGTCAACGAGCGCGCCGGCAACCCGGAGATGGCGCGGGAGTGGCTGCGCATGGCCACCTCCGCCGAATGGGCGCAGAAGTACGTGGACGCCAACGACGGCGGAGTGGTGCCGAACCGCACCGACGTCACCGCCTCGCCCGCGTCCGGCAGCTTCGCCGAGGCCATGGTCGCCTCCGCCGACGTCGGATTCCTGCCCCCGCTGACCACCGGTTGGGCCAACGTCGAGACCGACCCGAACCCGATAAAGGAACTGATGACCAACGTGCTCGACGGCGAGGACTACGCCTCCGCCGCCGAGGCCGCGGACAGCGAGATCACCACCCGCATCAACCGCGAGTGACCGACAGGTCGACGAGACCGCCACCGGTGGCCCATCCCCCCGCCGGGTCGCCGGTGGCCGGCGACCCGGCGGGGCACGCGCGCGTGCGGCGCCGGCGGCCGTCAGCGAGGGCAGCGAGGGAGCAGCCAGTGAGCGAGGGACACAGCGCATGACCGTGCAGATCGAGGAGGCGCCGGCCCCACCGCCCCCGCGGGTACCCGGCACGGTGGTCCGACCACGGCGGGCGCGGCCCCGTGGCCTGCCCGCCGGCTGGCTGCCGTACCTGCTGCTCGCCCCGGCCGTCGCGGCCATGGTCGCGGTGCTGGGCTACGCGCTGGTCCGCAACCTGCTGATCTCGTTCCAGGAGTTCGGCCGGCGCCAGCTGATCTCCCGCACCACCGAGTACACCGGGTTCGACAACTACCGCGCGGTCCTGGAGAACGAGCGGTTCTGGTCCTCGCTCGGTCGCACGTTCGCCTTCATGGCGGTCAACGTGGTGCTGATCATGGTCATCGGCACCCTCATCGGCCTGCTGCTGACGAGCCTGGGCCGGAAGATGCGCCTGCTGCTGTCGGTCAGCCTGGTGGCCGCCTGGGCGATGCCGCCCATCTCCAGCACCACCGTCTTCCGGTGGCTGTTCGACACCCAGTTCGGCGTCGCCAACTGGGTGATGCGCAGCCTCGGCTTCTCGGGATACGACCAGCACAACTGGTTCGGCAGCGGCCTGTCCACGCTGACCATCGTCACCGTGCTGATCGTCTGGGCCTCCGTGCCGTTCGTGGCGCTGAACCTCTACGCGGGACTGACCACCATCAGCGGCGAGATCTACGAGGCGGCCCGGGTGGACGGCGCGTCGTCCTGGCGGATCTTCTGGTCCATCCTGGCGCCGATCATGCGGCCGTTCTTCCTGATCACCACCTTCCTGGAGATCATCTGGGTCTTCAAGGCGTTCGTGCAGGTGTACGCGCTGAACGGCGGCGGCCCCGACCGCGAGTCCGAGACCCTCCCGGTCATGGCCTACATCGAGGGCATGGGCCAGAACCAGTACGGCTCCGGCGCCGCCATCTCCGTGCTGACCCTGGTCATCCTGCTGGTCGCCATGTCCTTCTACTTCCGCCTCATCCTCCGGCAGGAAGCCCGCGACACACCAGCGAAGGAGCACGCATGAGGACGCGCAGGCTCGGGCTCAACGCCCTGGCTCTGGGACTGTCGGCGGTCTTCCTGTTCCCCGTCTACTGGATGTTCTCCACCTCCTTCAAGAGCAACTCCGAGGTGCTCGTCCGGGAGCCGGTCTTCCTCTTCGCCCCGACCTTCGAGCACTACTCCACCGCGACCGGCGTCGAGCTCTTCTGGACCTACGCGCGCAACAGCGTCCTGGTCACGCTCGGCGCCGTGCTGCTGGCCCTGGTGGTCGCGCTGGCCGCCAGCTTCGCGCTGGCCAGGATGGACTTCAGGGGCCGGCGCGGCATGGTGCTGGTGGTGATGGCCGCTCAGATGGCCCCGTGGGAGATCCTCATCATCGTGATGTACCTGAACGCCAGGGACATGTCGATGCTCAACAGCATCGGCACGCTGACCATCGTCTACTTCGTGATGGCGCTGCCTTTCACGATCTGGACCCTGCGTGGTTTCATCGCGGCGGTGCCGAAGGAGCTGGAGGAGTCCGCCATGATCGACGGCTGCGGTCGGCTACAGGCGTTCCGCCGGGTGATCTTCCCGCTGCTGGCCCCCGGCCTGATGGCCACCTCGCTCTTCGGCTTCATCCTGGCCTGGAACGAGTACGCCATGGTGCTGGTGCTCAACAAGTCGCCCGAGGCGGCCACCCTGCCGCTGTGGCTGACCCAGTTCCAGACGAACTTCGGCAACGACTGGGGCGCCACGATGGCGGCCTCCACGCTGTTCACCCTCCCGGTGCTGATCGTCTTCCTCCTCCTCCAGCGACGGGTCACCGGCGGGCTCACCGCCGGTGCCGTGAAGGGATAGCCCGCATGAGCACAGCGGTACGCGACTCCGACACCGTCACCAGGGACGCGCTGGCCGTCCTCCACCCCACCTTCTCCGGCACCACCAGCGCCCCCGACTGGCTGCTGCGGCTGCTGGAGCACGGCATGACCGGCGTCGGCGTCTTCGCCCGCAACATCGTCACCGTCGAACAGTTCTCCCAGCTCACGGCGCAGCTACGCGCGGTGCGTCCGGAGCTGCTGGTGGCCATCGACGAGGAGGGCGGCGACGTCACCCGGCTCGAGGTGGCCACCGGCTCCTCGTTTCCCGGCAACCACGCGCTCGGCAGCGTGGACGACGCCGAGCTGACCCGGGCCGTCGCCACCGAGATAGGCCAGCGCCTCGCCGCGTGCGGGGTCTCCGTCAACTGGGCGCCCTCCGCGGACGTCAACTCCGATCCGGACAACCCGGTGATCGGCGTCCGCTCCTTCGGCGACGACCCGCGGCTGGTCGCCCGCCACACCGCCGCCTACGTGGACGGCCTGCAGAGCGCGGGCGTGGCCGCCTGCGTCAAGCACTTCCCGGGACACGGCAACACCAACGTCGACTCGCATCTGGCGCTGCCGCACATCGACGTCGACCTCGACACCCTGCGGGCCCGCGAGCTGGTGCCGTTCCAGGCCGGCATCGCGGCCGGCGCCCGCTGCCTGATGAGCGCGCACATCGTGATCCCCGCCCTCGACCCCGACCGCCCCGGCACCCTGAGCAGCGCCGTGCTGACCGACCTGCTGCGCGCCCCCGTCGCCGAGGACGGCCTCGGCTTCGACGGCGTCGTCTACACCGACGGCATGGAGATGCGGGCCGTCACCGACACCTACGGCCTCGACCGCGGCAGCGTGCTGGCCATCGCCGCGGGTGCCGACGCCGTCTGCGTCGGCGGCACCCCCTCCGACGAGGCCCAGGTGCTGTGGTTGCGCGACGCGCTGGTCAGGGCGGTGCACGACGGCGAGCTGCCCGAGGAACGGCTGCACGACGCCGCGCAGCGGGTCAGGGCCCTCGGCCGGTGGACCGTCAGCAACGGCGCGACCGCCCGGGCCCGGGCCGGGGAGCCGGCCGGGGAGCTGTCCGCGCTCGGGCTGGCCGCCGCCCGCCGGGCCCTGCGGGTGACCCCGCCGGCGGACCGGGAGGCGGCGCCGCCCCTGATCCGGCCGCCGTACGTCGCCGCGTTCACCCCGGTGGCGAACCAGGCCGCCGGCTCGCAGACCCCGTGGGGCGTCGCCGAGGAGCTGGACCGGCTGCTGCCGGGCACCCGGTCCGGCGAGCACACCCGGGTCGAGGTCGAACGGCTCGGCACCGCGGCGGCGACCGAGGAACTGCTGCGCGCCGCCGGCGACCGGCCGCTGGTCGCGGTGGTGCGCGACGTGCACCGGCACCCGTGGATGGCCGACGCGCTGCGGGCGCTGCTCGACGCCAGGCCCGACACCGCCGTGATCGAGATGGGCGTCCCGCAGGCACCGCCGGTCGGCGCGCCGCACGTCGCCACCCACGGCGCCGCCCGGGTCTGCGCCAGGGCGGCCGCCGAGGCCGTCACCGGACGCCGGTAGCGCCCGGTAGAGCGGGGGAGCCGGGGGAGCCCGGCAGTGGAAGGCCGAGACGAGGAGAGGGCGTGAGGGCCTGATGAACGGAAGCCCGCTGAACGGAAGGGGGGCCGCCGTGCGCACCACCGGGCCGGCCGGCCGACTGATGGCCGCGGAGATCGCCGAGCAGCCGGAGGTGCTGCGCCGGCTGCTGGACGAGGGCGCGGCGGACATCCGCGCCGTGGCGGAGCGGATCGCCGCCAGGCGCCCGCGCTTCGTGCTGCTCACCGGGCGCGGCACGTCGGACAACGCCGCGCTGTACGCGAAGTACCTCATCGAGATCCTGCTGGGCCTGCCCTGCGGGCTCACCTCCATGTCCACCACCACCGCCTACGGGGCGCGCCCCGACCTCACCGACTGCCTGGTGGTGGCGGTGAGCCAGTCCGGTGGCTCGCCCGACCTGGTGGCCTCCACCACCGCGGCCCGGGAGGCCGGGGCGATCACCCTGGCCGTGACCAACAACGCCGGCTCGCCGCTCGCGGCCGCCAGCGAGTTCCACGTGGACGTGCTCGCCGGGCCCGAGCGGTCCCTGCCGGCCACCAAGACGTACACGGCCGAGCTGCTGGCCCTCTATCTGCTGGTCCAGGGCCTGCGCGGGGAGGACGGCACGACCGCCGCCGCGTCGTTGCCCGACCTGGCCGCGCGGGTCCTGGCGCGCGACGCCGAGGTGCGCGCGCTGGCCGCCCGCTACCGGTTCGCCGAGCGGATGGTGATCACCTCGCGCGGCTACGGCTACCCGACCGCCAAGGAGGCGGCGCTGAAGCTGATGGAGACCAGCTACATTCCGGCGCTGTCCTATTCCGGGGCCGACCTGCTGCACGGCCCGCTGGCCATGGTGGACAACGTCTCCCCGGTGATCGCCATCGTCACCGACGGCCGGGGCGGTGAGGCGCTCCAGCCGGTGCTCGACCGGCTCCGCGACCGGGGGGCGGACCTGGTCGTCGTCGGCCCGCAGGCCCAGGTGGCGGCGGCCTCCGCCGGTTTCGCGCTGCCCACCGAGGGCCTGGCCGAGGAGCTGCAGCCGGTGCTGGAGATCCTGCCGCTGCAGATGCTCGCCTACGAGGTCACCATCGCCCGTGGCCAGGATCCGGACGCGCCCCGCGCGCTGGCGAAGGTCACCGAGACCCGCTGACCCGCCGATTCGGGTTGATTCTGGCCGATTCTGGCTGATTCGGGCTGGTGTGCCCCCGGGAACACCCACGGGCCGCGGCGCCGGCGAGGGACCCTCAACCCTCTGCGGCACCGCAGCCCGGAGCGATGCGGGCCCGGGGCGCCGTCAGGGCAGAAAACGCCTCGGACCGCGTTCTGCCCTCCTGTGCGGGGAGGACAGACGACGGCGACGGTGGCAGACGTGTGCCAACGTCTGGACGGCCCATTCTGGTCTCGGCTGCCGCGTGTGTCCATCCTCTGAACACACTTACTCGGCCCCCGCCGGCGCCCGCGGCGCCCGCGCCCGCGCGCGGTGTTCCGCGCACTCTCCCGGGCCCGCGTCCTGACGCGGCGGTAAGCTCGCCAGGGTGCCCTCCATGAACGACCTCGTGCGCCAGCACACCGACCTCGGGGAACGCGACCTCGAGTGGCTCCACCTGCTGGTCTCCGAGTGGCAACTGCTCGCCGACCTCTCGTTCGCCGATCTGGTGCTGTGGCTGCCCACCCGGGACGGCGCCCGCTACGTCTCGGTGGCCCAGATGCGGCCCAACACCGGCCCCACCTCGTACCAGGACGACATGGTCGGGCACCACGTGCCGCGCGGCCGCCGGCCGCTGCTGGACGTGGCCGTCGACGAGGGCCGGATCGTCCGCGAGGGCGACCCGGAATGGCGCGAGGAGGTGCCGGTCCGGGTCGAGTCCATCCCGGTCCGCCGGGAGGACCGGGTGATCGGCGTCATCGCGAGGAACACCAACCTGCTCACCGTGCGCACCCCGAGCCGGCTGGAGCTCACCTATCTGCAGAGCGCCTCCGACCTGGCCCAGATGATCGCCGCCGGCAGCTTCCCGTTCCCCGGCCAGCAGGTGGGCATGGACCGCACGCCCCGGGTCGGCGACGGTTTCATCCGGCTCGACGCCGACGGCGTGGTCCAGTACGCCAGCCCGAACGCGCTCTCCGCCTACCACCGGCTGGGGCTGGCCGCCGATCTGGTGGGGCTGCCGCTCGGCCCGACGACGGCGGAACTCGCCCCGACCCGCGGCCCGGTGGACGAGTCGCTGGTCAAGCTCGCCAGCGGCTGGGCGCCCAGGGAGGCCGAGATCGACGGCCACGACTGCGTCGTGCAGTTGCGTGCCATCCCGCTCAAGCCCAAGGGCGAGCACGTCGGTTCGTTGATCCTCCTCCGCGATGTGACCGAACTGCGCCGACGCGAGCGCGAGTTGATCACGAAGGACGCCACCATCCGGGAGATCCACCACCGGGTGAAGAACAATCTGCAGACCGTCGCCGCCCTGCTGCGGCTCCAGTCCCGACGGATCGGCGCGAGCGGCGACGACCGCGCCAGGGCCGCGCTGGACGAGGCGGTGCGGCGGGTCGGCTCGATCGCCATCGTGCACGAGACGCTCTCCCAGAACCTCGACGAGCGTGTGGAGTTCGACGAGATCGCGGACCGGGTGATCGCCATGGTCGCCGAGCTCTCGCCCGACGGCCGGGTCACCGGCCGCCGCCAGGGCCGTTTCGGGATACTCGACGCGGAGACCGCCACCCCGCTGTCGATGGTGCTCACCGAGGTGCTGCAGAACGCGCTGGAGCACGGCTTCGGACCGGGGGAGCGGGGAGAGATCGAGGTCAACGCGGTGCGCTCCGACGCCCGGCGGGGGGAGCCGGGACGCCTGCTGGTCACCATCAGGGACGACGGGCGTGGCCTGCCGGCCGAGTTCGACCCGCTGCGGCACGGCAACCTCGGGCTGCAGATCGTGCGGACGCTGGTGGAGGGCGAGTTGGGTGGCGGGTTCGACATGGTGCCGGCCACCAACGGCGGCACCCGCGTGGTGCTCGACATCCCCCTCGTCCAGCACAAACGCTGAGCCCGACCGCGTCTGACGCCGCATCGGACTCAACACCGCATCGGACTCAACACCGAGCCAGAACAGCCCTGAGCCCCGACCCGGGGTGACTGTGTCACCGGATCGGGGCTCAGTGCCGTGTCGTGCGCGCACTCGAAAGGTGCTGCGTGCTGCGGCTCGGGGCAGCGGGTGGCTTGATGGCTGCGGGGGGACCGCCGGGCAGGGCGTGCCTCAGGCGGTCGCCTTCCGCGCTCGGTTCCGGGCGGCGCGGCGCTTCATCGCACGGCGCTCGTCCTCGCTCATTCCACCCCATACGCCGGAGTCCTGGCCGGACTCCAGCGCCCACTGCAGGCACTGCTCCATGACGGGGCAGCGGCGGCAGACGGCCTTGGCTTCCTCGATCTGCAGCAGCGCAGGACCGGTGTTGCCGATGGGGAAGAACAGCTCGGGGTCCTCCTCGCGGCAAACGGCGCTGTGACGCCAGTCCATGTCTGCTCCATCTCCTGCACGTTGCTGTTACGTTGCTTGTGAATGTGAACGCTTTCACGAATCCCCCCACAAAGAACGAGCGCTAGCTCAAGGGTGTGGGAGTGAGGATTCGGGCTCTCAAGGGGGCCCGTAGGTCGGCCGTCCCGATCGCCAAGTAGAGACTCGCAAACCTCGGCGGCGGATACAACCCCTTCCGGAAAGTTTTTTTTGATTCCTTGGTGTCGGGTTGCTCACAGCCCTATAACCCTCGGGTGCGGTCTGCACTAAACGTTCGACTGGAAGGACTTTCCGGGGTTCCGCTCACACAATCACACGCAGTGCATGCCGTGCACCTGTGAAGCGCACGCTGGTTCGCAGTCCCAGGTGGTCACCATCAAGCTGAAACGGCAGTGGCGCCTGCGATTGCAAGGTGACCTCGGCCTCGTCGTGCAGGGACACCACATGCTTCCCGTGCACCCCGCGTTCCGGGGTCGTGCGCAGCAGTTGGGTGCCGTACCTGGCCACCGCCGCGGAGGACAGCCGGGACAGGCCGAACACGTCGAGCCCGGTGTCGAACGAGGCGCGGGGGGCGGCGTAGATGGGCCGGTTGCCCAGGAAGGTCCACGGCGCGGTGTTGCAGATGACGGCCAGCGCCAGGCCCTCGATCGGCTCCTCGTCCGGGCGCAGCAGCGAGATGCCGCCGCGCACCCTGGCCCGGTAGTCGCCGACGAAGTGCCGCACCGCCTGCCGCACGTACAGCGCGTGCGTGGAGCGCTTGCCGCGCTCCCGCTGCGACTCCACCCGGCCCACCACGCCCGCGTCGAAGCCGAAGCCGGCGTTGAAGGTGAACCAGCGCCGAGGCACCTCGGCGTCGACGCTGCCCGGCGTGCCGCTGGCCAGGCCGAGCCCGATCGGGCGCTCGCGGCGGGCGCGAATCGCGTCGAGCAGCGCGCCGGTGGCCTCCACGGCGTGATTCGGAAGACCGAGCGCCCGCGCGAAGACGTTTGTCGAGCCCCCCGGCACCACCGCGAGCCGGGGCAGCAGCTCCCGCTCCTCCCCCTGCGGGTCCTGGTGCAGCAGCCCGTTGACCACCTCGTTGACCGTGCCGTCGCCACCGAGGGCGATCACCACGTCGGCGGCGTTCCGCTCCGCGGCCTCTCTGGCCAGCTCCCTGGCGTGCCCGCGGTACTCGGTGCCGGCCACCTCCAGCTTCAACTCGCTGGCCAGCGCCCGGCTGATGACGTCGCGGGTGCGCGCGCTGGTGGTGGTGGCAGCGGGGTTGACCACGAGGAGTGCGCGCATGAAGTGCAGCGTACCGAGGCCGGGGCGAGCCCGGAGCGGGGGGAGTCCGGCGATACCCTGGCGGGGTGAGCGAAGCGTCGACCGTTGATCCCCGGCGGCCGCGGCGGGTCACCGCCGCGGCGCTGCTGTGCGGGCTGCAGGGTGTGGTGATCGCCGGGCTCGGCGTCTTCATGCTGGGGCTGCTCGTCTTCGGCGATCCGGACGACACCGTGCAGGCGGCGACCGGCGCGGTCACCGTGCTGGCGCTGGCGGCGCTGCCGCTGGCCGCCGGGCTCGGCCTGTGGCGGCTGCGCCGCTGGAGCCGGGGCCCGGCCGTGATCGTCCAGCTGCTGGCGCTGCCCACGGCCTGGGGGATGGCCGGCGGCGGAGCCGCGTGGCCGCTGGCCGGCGCCGCCCTGGCCGCGTCGGCCCTGGCGACGCTCGGCTGCCTGATCAACCCGACCGCCACCACGGCCCTCGGCATCGGCCCCGGGAACGAACGCTCCGCCGGCCGCGCCTGAACGTCTCGCTTCCCGCGCGGCGCGCCCCCGCGAAGCGGTGGCCTGCCGGCCCGGCCGGAGCACCGTGCTTCCCGTGCCCGCGGGCGGGTGTGGTCCCCGGCCGGCCTGGGCGCTGCGCGTGCTGCCCTCGGAGCCCTGTGGGGGTGTTGGTGGGGTAGTTGCGGTGAAGCGTCAGGACCGGCTCGCCGTGCGGCACGCACCCGGCACGTTCCCCGCGGCGTGGCCGGTCACGCGGCGACCCTGCGTGGGCCATTGCGCGGACCGGTCCGCGCAATGCGTTATTCCTCCACGAGGAGCTTCTCGCGCAGCTGCGCGAGCGTGCGGGCCAGCAGGCGGGAGACGTGCATCTGGGAGATGCCGACCTCCTGGGCGATCTGCGACTGGGTCATGTTGCCGAAGAAGCGCAGCAGCAGGATCTTCTTCTCGCGCGGCGGCAGCTCCTCCAGCAGCGGCTTCAGCGACTCCCGGTACTCCACGCCCTCCAGGGCGTCGTCCTCGGCGCCCAGCGTGTCGGCGACGGCCGGCGACTCGTCGTCCGTGTCCGGGACGTCGAGCGAGAGCGTGCTGTAGGCGTTGGCGGACTCCAGGCCCTCCAGCACGTCCTCCTCCGAGATGTTCAGCCGCTGGGCCAGCTCGTGCACGGTCGGCGCGCGGCCGTGCTGCTGGGACAGCTCCGCCGTGGCCGTGCTCAGCGACAGCCGCAGCTCCTGGAGCCGCCGCGGCACCCGCACCGCCCAGCCCTTGTCCCGGAAGTGGCGCTTGATCTCGCCGACCACGGTGGGCGTCGCGTACGTGGAGAACTCCACGCCGCGCTCCGGGTCGAACCGGTCGACGGACTTGATGAGGCCGATCGTCGCGACCTGCGTCAGGTCGTCCAGCGGTTCGCCGCGGTTCCTGAACCGCCGCGCCAGATGCTCCACCAGCGGCAGGTGCATCCGGACCAGGCTGTCGCGCAGCTCCGCGCGCGCCGCGGAACCGTCGGGGAGCTTGCGCAGCTCCACGAAGAGCTCGCGCGCGGCGCTGCGGTCGTGCGGGTCCGGCAGCACCCGCCGGGTCGGCTGCGGGCGCTGCGCCGCGAGCTCGGGCCGCAGCGTGGCCTCGACCGTGCCCTCCACGGTGGTCACCGTCTGAATCGGCTGTCCCGGCTGGCCCGCGGGCTGCCCGGGGATCTCCGGAAGCTCAGGGATCTCCGGCGCGGCGGTGCCGCCGACCGGCTCCTGGCGACCCGTCGGCGTTGCCTGTCTCACTTCGTTCACCTCGGCGTTCACCTCGGCCCCCTCGTCCTCAGGTGGCGACCCCTGTGTGCCGGTCACGGCGCTCCGGGGGCGGCGCCGCGCTTCTTGTGCAGGCTGATGCTGACCGTCTTGTCCTCCGCGACGGCGGACTCGACCTCGCCCGCCAACGCGGTCAGTACCGTCCAGGCGAAGGTGTCCCGTTCGGGCGCGTGCCCCTCCGTGGTGGGCGCCGAGACCGTGACCCGCAGCGCGTCCCCGACCAGCGTGAAGACACAGTCGAGCACGCTGCCTGGCCGTGCCTGTTGCAGCAGGATCGCGCAGGCCTCGTCGACCGCGATGCGCAGGTCCTCGATCTCGTCGAGGGTGAAGTCCAGCCGGGCGGCGAGACCGGCCGTGGCCGTACGCAGCACGGACAGGTAGGCACCCGCCGCTGGCAGCCGGACTTCCACGAAGTCCTGCGAACCGGGTTCACCTGGGAATGGGGACACCCTCACCTCCACGGTGGCTCTCACTCATCCGCTCATCGGGCACTGGTCGAGCGCTGGTCGACGCTGACGGGCACCGCCGGGGCACCCTGGGACACGTTGGCCACGAACCGGCCGCGCTGACGGTTCGCCCTGCGACGCTATCGCGATCTCCGGCACGCTGTCGCCCGGTCCGAGATGTGGCCGAGACGTCCCGATCACCTCGGCGGTATTACTCATCGTAATGCATTCGGTGCTTATCGTGGCCGGGTGGGGTGTCAATTCCAGGAACGGGCCCGGGACTTCCTCCCGCTCCCGCGCTCGGACGTTCACCAGTCCGATCGTACGTCCCGGTGGAGCCGGCCCGCGCCCACGAGCGCGACCGCGGCGAGCAGGATGGTCACGCTGATGAAGACGATGGTGACGACGTCGAGTATGCCGCGCACGGAGTCGAAGTATGCGTCCCAGTTGCCGAGCTGGAAGCGGAGGGTCACCACACGGGCCTGGAGGTAGGCGGCGACGGCCAGGAGGGTGAGCCCGGCGCCGCGGGCCACGCGGCGGCCCAGCAGCGCCAGCACGCCGACCACCACCAGCGAGACGATGAGCGCCGCCTCGTAGAACGCGAATCCGCTGTTGAGGCTGAGCGGTGAGTAGTACACGGAGGGATCGACCAGTTCGCGCAGGTAGTCGTGGAAGGGCTGCACGTTTCCGTCGTCCATCTGCCACTGGCGGTCCACCACCCATGCGGCCTGCACCACGCCGATCGCGACCAGCAGCACGCCGGCCAGCCGGTACGGCGGCGGCGTCAGCGTGCGCGGCGTCCGGCCGGACTGCTCGCGCGCCTGCAACATGAGGATCAGTACGGTCACGGCGATGGCGAGCCCGATGCCGTACGTGGCCAGCATCCACGCCCCGTAGTCGGGGTGCTCGAAGTCCTTCCGGTAGTCGGAGTCGATCGAGCCGACGGCCTGTCGGAGGCAGATGCCCAGCAGCAGGAAGGCCAGCAGCAGGGCGCCGCCGCGGGCGACCCGGCGTTGGCAGAGCGCCAGCACGGCGACCGTCAGCAGAGCCAGCGCGAAGGCCCATTCGTAGGGCGTCAGTAGCTGCGCGTCCCTCGCGTGCAGCGGATCGACGAGCGCCTGGAGCAGGTCGCCGACGCCGCTGTCGGAGTTCCGGAGGCCGTCGACGATCCACCCGATCACGCCGCCGGCGAAGACCATCAGCAGGACGGCGCTCACGGCGTACGGCGCGATCTGGTGCGCCGGGATCCGGCCGCCGCCCTCGTCCGGGCCCGGGCCGTGCGGTCCGGCGGCCGGGGGAGCGCCGTGCGGCGAGGGCCAGAACGGCGACGGCGCGGGTGCCGCGTACGGCGACGGCGGCGCGTACGGCGATGGCGAGTTGGAGCCGCCGGGCTGCGCTGGCTGATCCGGCGACGGTCCTGTGTTCCCTGCGGACATGTGCGAATCCCCCGATACCTCGCGTCTCGTTACACCATGGTGGCGCACCCGACGGTGGGGAGGAAGCCGTTGGTGCGGAGTTGCACGGGCGTTGCACAGGACGCCCCCGGGGGCGCGTGCGTCATCCCCAGCCGTGCAGGGTGACGCCGACGTCGCCGGTCAGGCAGCGGTGGAGCACGGCGTCGGTGGAGAACACCACGTCGCGCGGCAGGTCCCCGGTGGGCAGCCAGCGGACCTCGGAGTGCTTGCGGGGCTCGGCGTTGACCAGCGTCCCGCGCCAGCGGTGCGCGGTGAAGATGACGGTGAGGAAGCCGCCGGGGGACTCCGCGCCGACGGCGCCGTGCACGACGTGCGCCAGCGTCAGGTCGGCCGGGTCGACGACGAGCCCGGTCTCCTCGCGCAGCTCGCGGACGGCGGTCTCGGTGACCGGTTCGCCCGGGTCGCTCTTGCCGACCGGGAGGTCCCACAGCCCGCGCCCGAACTTGGCCCGCGGCCCGCGCCGGAGCAGCACCACGCGGTCGGCGTCCCGGTCGTGCACGACCACGGCCGCGGCGAGCAGCGTCATCGAGTCGATCGCGGGCGGGAGCGGGACGCTGCCTGACATCGGGTCCTCTCGGGCAACAATCGGGGGCAACAAAAAAGCGCCCCGTGGCGACGGGGCGAAATCCTCGCTATATTGCTTGGTTTGGTAGGCGTCAAGAATGCACAAGTCACCTACTGCCGGAAGCAATTCTAGCCATCGGGGGTTATGCGTGTCAAGGGTCGAGAACGACGGCGAACAGAATCACATCACCCGGCTCTACGGGCGCCTTGACGAACTGCGCGAGCAGACGCGGGACCGGCTCGACGAGGTGCTGGCCCGGACCGGGCTCGGCCACCAGGGCCTGGCCGAACGCGACGTGGCCGCGGCCGAGTTGGCCCAGCGTTTGGGGCGGCTCGACGCCGTTGAGCAGGGCTTGTGCTTCGGCCGGCTGGACCTGCGCGACGGCGAGCGCCGGTACATCGGCCGCATCGGCCTGCTGGAGGACCTGGCCGGGGACGGGGGCGACCGCCCGCTGCTGATCGACTGGCGGGCACCCGCCGCGCGCCCGTTCTACACCGCGACCGCGCTCACCCCGGAACGCGTGCGCCGTCGCCGGCATATCAGCACCGTCGACCGGCGCGTGACCGCGGTCAGGGACGAGGAATTCGGCGGAGAGGCGCGCGCCACCGCCGGCGAATCGGCATTGTTCGCGGCGCTCAACGCGGCCCGCACCGGGCGAATGTCGGACATCGTCGCGACCATCCAGGCGGAACAGGACGAGATCATCCGCTCCGCGCACCGCGGCGTCCTCGTCGTCCAGGGCGGCCCCGGCACCGGCAAGACCGCCGTCGCGCTGCACCGGGCCGCCTACCTGCTCTACACCCAGCGCGAGCGTCTCGCCAGGAGCGTGGTGCTCATCGTCGGCCCCAACCCGACGTTCCTGCGCTACATCGAGGAGGTGCTGCCCTCGCTCGGCGAGACCGGCGTGCTGCTGGCCACCGTGGACGACCTCTACCCCGGGATCAGGCCCCGCCGGAAGGAGTCCCCCGAGGCGGCCGAGATCAAGGGCCGGGCGGCCATGGCCGAGGTGCTGGCGGCGGCCGTGCGGGACCGGCAGCGGGTCCCCGAGCGGCCGGTCGAGATTCCGTACGAGCACGAGACCGTGCTCCTCGACCCGGACGACGTCGAGGCCGCCCGCCGGTCAGCCAGGGAGTCGCGGCTGCCGCACAACGAGGCGCGCGAGGTGTTCCACGAGCAGGTGGTGGCGGCGCTGGCCGGCCGGCTCGTCGAACGGTACGGGGTGGACCCGTTCGACGGGGAGAACCTCCTCGGCCCGGAGGAGGTCGAGGACTTCCGCCGCGAGCTGCGCGACACCCCAGAGGTGGCCGCCGTGGTCGACGAGCTGTGGCCCTCGCTGATGCCGCAGCGGCTGCTCGCCGAGCTGTTCGCCTCGCCCGAGCGGCTGGCCGCCGCGGCGCCCGGCCTCACCGCCGCGGAGCGGGCCGCGCTGTTCCGGGCGGGACCCGGCTGGAGCCCCGCCGACATCCCGCTGCTCGACGAGGCCGCGGACCTGCTCGGCGTCGACGAGCGCGCGGCCCGGGAGGCGCGGGCGGCCGAGGCGGCGGAGCGCGCCGAGCGGCTCGCGCTGGCCCAGGAGGCGCTCGACGTCGCCTACGGCTCCCGTACCACCGACGTGGACGACGCCGACGGGCCCCACGACGCCGCCGACGCGGAGGCCCCCGACGCCGACACCGAGGACACCGACGCCGCGGAGGTCTCCGGTGCCGCCCGGCCGCGCGCGGGCGGGGTGGACGAGGAGGCCGAGACGCTCGCCGCGTACGACCTGCTGGACGCCGAGCAACTCGCGGAGCGGCACCGGGAACGCGACCACCGGACGCCCGCCGAACGCGCCGCCGCCGACCGCACCTGGGCCTTCGGCCACATCGTGGTGGACGAGGCGCAGGAGCTGTCCGCGATGGACTGGCGGCTGCTGATGCGGCGCTGCCCGGCCCGTTCGATGACCGTGGTCGGGGACATCGCGCAGACCGGCGGCACGGGCGGCGCGCCCTCCTGGGAGGACGTGCTGGCGCCGCACGTCGGCGACCGGTGGCGGCTGGCGGAGCTGACCGTCAACTACCGGCTGCCGGCCGAGATCGCGGAGGTCGCCGCCGGCGTGCTGCGCCGCATCGACCCCGCGCGCCGGGCGCCGGAGGCGGTCCGCACCGGTGGCGTCGAGCCGTGGCGGTGTGCCGTGCCCGAGGCCGAGCTGGGCGCCCTCGCGGCGGAGTTGGCGGCCGCCGAGGCGGCGGGCACCCCGGAGGGCCGGGTCGCGGTCGTCGTCCCCGCCTCCCGGGAGGCGGCGCTGGCCCCCGCGGTGCGCGCGGCGGCGCCCGCGGACCGGGTGGTGGTGCTCGACCCGCGGCGCGCCAAGGGCCTGGAGTTCGACGTCGTGCTCGTCGTCGACCCCGACCGCATCATCGCCGACTCCCGCCGCGGGCTGAACGACCTCTACGTCGCGCTGACCCGACCGACCCAGCGGCTGGGCGTGCTGCACGTGCCCTCGGGGTCCGGGGGCCTGCTGGGTCACCTCAGGACGCGCCCGCGGGACGCCTGATCCGGCGCGAGCGGTGCCCGAGGACGGTCGCGGCCCGCGACCGTCGCGGTCAACGCCCGCGCCGGCGGCTGCCGCGGCCGGGGCGGACCAGGCGGTAGCCGACGAAGGCCAGCAGGCCCACGACGACGGCGATCACGATGACGCGGGAGTAGAGCCCCACCGCGTCGCTGACCCGGTGCCAGTCCTCGCCGAGCTGGTAGCCGGCCAGCACGAAGGCGGTGTTCCAGATCCCGCTGCCGAGCGTCGTCAGCGCCAGGAACAGGCCGAGCGGCATCCTCCCCTGGGCCTCGTCGGTCCGGGAGGGGCCGCCGCTCAGCCCCGCCGGCACCGAGACCAGGCTGCGGAAGACGGGCACCATGCGGCCGAAGAACACGGCCTTGGTGCCGTGCCTGGCGAACCACCGCTCGGTCCGCTCGACGTCCGACACCTTCATCAGGGGGATCCGTTCGGCGACCGTCAGCAGCCGGTCGCGGCCCAGCCACGCCCCCAGCCCGTAGAGCGCGAGCGCCCCCACCACCGAGCCGAGCGTGGTCCACACCAGCACGGCCCACAGGCTCAGGTCGCCCTGGCTCGCCGCGAAGCCGGCGAGCGGCAGGATGATCTCGCTGGGCAGCGGCGGGAAGAGGTTCTCCAGGGCGATGGCGAGCCCGGCGCCCGGTGCCCCCATCGTCTCCATCAGGTCGGTGGCCCAGCCGGCTATGCCGCCGGGGTTCTCGGTCTGGTTGCTCACCGGTACGACCCTAGGCGGCGCCCGCGACTTCGGCGAAGGGTGGGAGCCCCCGCACCATCCTGTGGAAAACCGCAGTTCGCGCCCGCCCACCGGCCGGCTAGCGTGAGCGGCATGCGAAGAGTGCCGCGGCGATGGCTGCGTACGGCGGCCGGGCTCGTGGTCGGGGCGGGCACCGCCGTCGGGCACGTCGGGTACCTGGTCGGCGCCGGCCTGTGCCTGTTGCCCGTGCTCGCCTTCCCGCGCGCCAGGCGCGCGGTGCGGCGCCCGCTCGACGCGGGCGCGCGCCGGCTCGCCGCGGCGGAGCTCCGCCGGCTCGCGCGCTTCACGGACGGCTTCGGACCGCCGCCGTCGCCCGGGCCCGCCGAGCGCTCGCTGGCGTATCTGGTGGCGCGCTGGCCGCTCGGCCTGCTCGGCGCGCTGGTGCTGCTCAGCGTGCTGATCGGGGTGGTGTACGGGAGCGCCCTGGTCTGGGCGTGGTGGGTCCTGGCGCCGATCGAGCAGCCCTTCGCCTTCGTCACCAGCTGCGTCGGCGGCCTCTTCCTGCTGTTCCTGGCCGGGCAGGCGGTGTTCAGCGTCGCCGAACTGGAGGTGCGGCTGGCCCGGCGTTCCCTCGGCCCGGGCGAACAGGAGGCGTTGCGCCGCCGCATCGAGGAACTGGCCAGCAGCCGGGCCGGGGTGGTGACGGCGGTGCACGACGAGCGCCGCCGCATCGAACGGGACCTGCACGACGGCGTGCAGCAACGGCTGGTGGCGCTCGGCATGCTGCTGGGCCGGGCCCGCCGCGCGGCGAACGCCGATCCGGGCGGCGCGGATCCGGGTCGGGAGCTGCTGGCCCAGGCGCACGAACAGGCCAGGCAGGCGCTGACCGAACTGCGCGAGGTGGCCTGGCGGGTCTACCCGACCGCGCTGGACGACGCCGGGCTGCACGCGGCGCTGGAGACCGTGGTCGAACGGTCGGGGCTGCCGGTCCGGCTCGACTACCGGCTCGCCACCCGGCCCGAGCCCGACGTCGCCGCCGTCGCGTACTTCGTGGTCTGCGAGGCGGTCACCAACGCGGTCAAGCACTCGGGCGCCCGCGCGGTCAGCGTCCGGCTCGCCGAGGACGGGCCGGGCCCCGACCCCGACCATGAGCCCGGGCGGGCGACGGCCCGCTCCATCACCGTGCGGGTGCGCGACGACGGCGCGGGCGGCGCGGACCCGGCGGGCGCCGGACTGCTCGGCCTGGCCCGGCGGGCCGCCGCGCTCGACGGCCGGCTGCTGGTGGACAGCCCGGTCGGCGGACCCACCACGATCACCGCGGAGCTGCCGTGCGCGTGATGCTGGCCGACGACTCGACGCTGCTGCGCGAGGGCCTGGTGCGCCTGCTGACCGAGGAGGGGCACCAGGTGACCGCGGCCGTGGGCGACGCCGCGGCGCTGCTGGCCGCGATCGAGCGGGACCCGCCGGACGTGGCGGTCGTCGACGTCCGGATGCCGCCCACGTTGGGCGACGCCTCCCACGACGAGGGGCTGCGGGCCGCGCTGCGGATCCGCGAGCGCTGGCCGGCGGTCGGCGTGCTGGTGCTGTCCCAGTACGTCGAGCGCCGCTACGCCATGGAGCTGCTGACCGGCGACACCGAGGGCGTCGGGTACCTGCTGAAGGACCGCGTCGTGGAGATCGACGAGTTCCTCGACGCCCTGGAACGGGTGGCGGCGGGCCGCGCCGCGTTCGACCCCGAGGTGGTGCGCCAGCTGCTGGTCCGCAGCAGCCACGCCGACCCGATCGCCCGGCTCACGCCCCGGGAGCGCGAGGTCTTGCACGCGATGGCGCAGGGGCACACCAACGCGACCATCGCGGAACGGCTCTTCGTCTCGCGGAGCGCGGTCGAGAAGCACATCAACGCGATCTTCGACAAGCTCGACCTCTCCGCAGCCGCCGCGTCCTGGCCGTCCTCCGCTACCTCGACTCGTAGGGCGCGTGTCGAGTCGTGCCCATGTGGTTCGCGTGAGGTCCTTGATCCAGATCATGGAGGCGCGGAGACGAGGGCCGGCGGGGCAGCTCTCGGGGGTCTTGTCGCGGCGGGTGGCGACATCCCGCCGGGCTTTCGACCCGTGGATCGTCGTGGATCGGGCGCTCGGCGGTGTTCCTCTCCTGGTAGCGGTCGGCATCGTGATTCGGAGCTCGGCCCGCACGGGCGGCCGACGGCTCGACGCGTAGGTGGGATCAGGTGTGCGTGACGGACGGTGGGCCGGCCATGGCGGTGAGCCGGAGCCTGGTCTCGTCCTCACTGCCTGGCATGGCGGTCATGATGACGATCTTGAGCTCGGAGTCGCCGTCGGTCAGGACGTCGCAGTCCACCGTGACCGGGCCCACCGACGGGTGGTCGATCGTCTTGTGGTCCTCGCGGTGCGCGGCCACCTCCCCGGCCGCCCACAGCGCGGCGAACCTCCTGTTGCCCGCGTCCAGATCACGGATCAGCGCGGCCAAGCGGCTGTCGTGAGGGAAGCGGCCGGTGGCGCGGCGCAGGTCAGAGACGACGGCGGCATCGGTGGCGTCGTGGTCCGCCTCGGTCACCGGCCACAGCGCGAGCCGGGCGGGGCCGGCGTCCACCGGGAACCTGTCGCGAGCGAAGTTGCGCAGCTGCGGCGGCGAGGCGGAGGGATCGCCCAGCAGGGCCGCCCACCCACGGTTCCACCAGACCAGTTGCCAGTCCGCCGCGAACACGGCCACCGCCACGTCCCCGAGGCGGGCGAGCACCCGCTGGACGCCGGGCGGGAGATGGTCGGAGATCGCACCGTCCACCGGCGGCGCGAGCTGGGCCAACCGGTACAGGTGGTCCCGCTCGGCGGTCGACAGCTGCAGGGCTCGCGCCAGGGACGCCACCACCGACGCTGAGGGTGTCGTGGCCCGTCCCTGTTCCAGGCGCACGACGTAGTCGACCGACACCCCGGCCAGGTCAGCCAGTTCCTCGCGCCGCAGTCCGGCCGCCCGGCGCCCGCGGGCCACCGGCAGCCCGGCGGCCGACGGGGGCAGCCGGTCCCGCCACGTGCGGATCATCGCGCCCAGCCCGGTTCCGGGTGTCGCCGACATGAATGCCATCCTCCCGCATCCCCGGTCACGCAGGGGGCGAGAGGGTGGTACTGGTCGTCCTACCGTCGAAGCCTCCCTGGTCCGCCTCCCTCGTCGGGATCAGAGTCGAAGGCATGAGGATCACCTTCATCACCGGAGCCAACAAGGGGCTCGGCCGCGAGACCGCCCGCCGCCTGACTGAGTGTGGCCACACCGTGCTCGTCGGAGCGCGGAACCGCGAACAGGGCGAGGAGGCCGCCGCCGCGCTGGGCGCACGCCACGTCCCCATCGACGTGACGGACGACGCGTCGGTGGCCGCCGCGGCCGCGGACGTCGCCGCACACGAGGGCAGGATCGACGTCCTGATCAACAACGCTGGTGTGCACGGCCCCGTCGGCGATCCCAGCGACCTCACCGCCGCCGATGCCCGCGACGTCCTCGACGTCAACGTCATCGGCGTCATCCGCACCACCACCGAGTTCCTGCCACTACTGCGCCGCTCGGACGACCCTGTGATCGTCAACGTCAGCAGCGGCATGGGCTCCCTCGCCCTCACCCACGACCCTGGCCGACCCGAGTCGCACGTCGTCGCGCCGCTGTACACCTCCTCGAAGGCGGCGCTGACGATGTTGACCACGCAGTACGCCAAAGGGCTCAAGGGCATCCGCGTCAACGCTGCCGACCCCGGCTACACCGCGACCGACCTCAACGGTCACAGCGGCCCGCAAACCGTCACCGAGGGCACGGACGCGATCGTCCGCCTCGCCACCGAGGAGCCCGGCGCCGGCAGCGGACGCCTCGTCTCCCGCCATGGCGAGATCGCCTGGTCCTGACACCGCGAGGATCCGGCGTGACCCGCCCCGGTCTCCCGGCGGCTCCGGGTCTCCCGCCTCAGACGGGGCGGGCGCCGCCTCCGTGGCAGGCGCAGCCGGCGGCGGTCGGGAGCGCCCCGGTGGCCGGCCGGTTCCGGGCCGCGTCCTCGATCTCGGCGAGCATCCGCCGGCGGGCCCGTGCGTCGATGAGGTGGCCGCGCACGAGGACGCTGTCGATGCGGGTGGTGTTGCGGATGTCGCGCAGCGGATCCGCGTCGAGCAGCACCAGATCGGCGACGTGCCCGCGCAGGACCGCGCCCTGGTCGTGGCGGCCGAGGTGGCGGGCCGGTTCCAGGGTCGCGGCCCGCAGCACCTGAGCCGGCGTGAGGCCGGCCCGCACCAGCAGGCGCAGCTCGTCGTGCAGGCTGAACCCGGGCAGCAGGTACGCGGTGCCGAGATCCGTGCCGGTCATCAGCGGCACGCCCGCGCCGGCCAGTTCGCCCGCGAGGCGCAGCCGCAGCTCGAAGAGCTCCCGGCGCTCGGCGCTCTCCCGGGGCGTGCGCCCCGCCAGGTAGATGGTCTCGGTCGCCCACTGCCAGTACCCGATCGTGTCCTCGCTCACGTACCGGAACCGGGGGTCGTCGTGCGGCACGTCCTGCGGCACGTCGCAGGTCCAGTGCACCGTGAGCGTCGGCGTCACGTGGGTGCCGTTGCGCGCCAGCCGCTCGAAGACCCGGGCGGCCCGGTCGGGGTCGTAGCTGCGCGCGGCGGCGTACTCGACGGGGTGCAGTCCCGTGAACCATCCGGCGTAGTCGCCGCCGGCGATCCGGATGCGGGCGATCTCGCGGCGCAGCCGCCGCTCGTCGCGGGAGGTGTCGTACCAGAACTCGAAGAGGTGCTCGATGCTGCGCAGTCCGGCGTCGCTGGCCTCGGTGACCGGCACGAAGTCGGGCACGTGCCCGAGGAACGGGAGGCCCACCCGGCGGGCCTCGTCGGCGACCGCGTGGAACGACTCGCGGGACAGGCGGGTGTACGTCTTGACGAACTCGGCGCCGGCCCGCGCCTGCTGGCGCACGGCGGCGCGGGCCTGCGCCGCGTCGGCCACCGCGACGTGCGGCACGCCGAGCCCCTCCCACAGCGAGGGCGAACCGTCGATGACGTCGCTGCCGACCGTCCAGCGGGGCCCGAGCCTGGTGCCGGCCTCGATCTCCCGCCGCCAGCCGCGGACCGCCTCGTTCGCCGTCATCTGCCGGGTGGTCGTGACGCCGTTGACCACGTACATCTCCGGGTCGGTGGGCTCGATCTCCGTGGCGTGCGTGTGCATGTCGGCCAGACCCGGGATGAGGAACCGGCCGCGTCCGTCGACCACCCGCGCGTCCGACGGCACCGGCACCCGGTGGAGATGGCCGGCGGCCAGGATCCGGCCGTCGCGCACGAGGACGTTCTGGTCGCGCCGGACGCCGCCCACCGCGTCGATCACCGTGGCCCCCGTCACGGCCGTGACGGCGGGCTCCGCCGCGCTCGCCGGCGCGCCACGGCCCACCCCGACCGCCGTGCCCGCCACTCCTGCCGCCGCACCGGCCAGCACCGCACGCCGGGAGATCGTTCGCGCCATGGTCCTGCTCCTCGCCTCGTCGTTGTCCCTGTCGTCTTTGATCCTTCGCGGGGAACGGCCGCGGGTCAGTGGGGCGGGACCGCCGATCCGGGGTGTAGCCAGCCGCACCCCCGTACGTATATTCCTTGACGGTTATATGCCTGCGGAGGCATGCTGGGGGCATGGAGACAGCGGTGTGGAACGCGCTCGCCGACGAGAACCGGCGGGCGATACTCGGCCAACTGCTCGGCGGCCCGCGGCCGGTCGGCGAGCTGGCCGAGGCGTGCGGGCTCAGCCAGCCGGGCGCCTCGAAGCACCTGCGGGTGCTGCGCGAGGCCGGCCTGGTCCGCGCCGAGCCGGATGCCCAGCGCCGGCTGTACGTGCTGGAGCCCGCCCCCATGGCGGACCTCGACGCGTGGCTGGCGCCCTACCGGCGGCTGTGGAACCGCAGCCTCGACGCGTTGGGCCACCGCCTCGACGCCCACGCCGGAGAACTCAGCCACCAGCAACGGAGAGGCGCTGACGAACGATGACCACCACCGATCCCGGCAGCTACCTGGAGCTCGACGACGGACGCCCGGCCGTCCGCTTCGAGCGGATCTACGACCATCCGATCGAACGCGTCTGGGCCCTGGTCACCGAGCCGGCCGAGCTCGCCCACTGGTTCCCCTCGCCCGAGGTCACCATCGAGCTCAGGCCCGGCGGCCTGCTCACCTTCGCCGGCGACCCGCATCTGCCGGAGGCCCGGACGACCGGGCGGGTGCTCGAACTCGACCCGCCGCGGCTGCTCGCGTTCTCCTGGCTGGGCGACGAACTGCGCTTCGAACTGGAGCCGCTCGACGGCCGGCGCACCCGGTTCGCCCTCACCAACGTGCTGGAGGCCAGGAACACCGCGGCCCGCAACGCGGCCGGCTGGCACGTCTGCCTCCTCGCCCTCGACGCCCGGGTGGCCGGCCGCCCGACGGCGGGACCGCACGCCGACGACCAACCCGTCGGCTGGGCGGAGCTCTACGACGAGTACGTCACCGCCGGGACGCCCTCGGGAGCCCCGATCCCCGGCAGCGACGGGACGAACGGCTAGCGACCCCTCGACGCGACAGCGGGCCGGTCGGACGTGACATCACGTCTGACCGGCCCGCTGCCGGAAGCTGAGACCTGGTCAGGCCTTCTTGGTCTCCCAGAAGATCGTGTCGATCTCCGCGATGAGGTCCAGCGCCTTCTGGCCGGTGGCCGGGTCGGTGGAGCCCTTCGCGGTGCTCAGGGCCTTGAGGGTCTCGTTCACCAGCGAGTGCAGCTGGGGGTACTTCTCGAAGTGCGGCGGCTTGAAGTAGTCGCTCCACAGCACGGAGACGTGGTGCTTGGCGAGCTCGGCCCGCTCCTCCTTGATGACGGTGCACCGGGCGCGGTAGTGCGGGTCGTCGTTGGCCTGGTACTTCTCCTGGACGGCCTTGACGGATTCGGCCTCGATCCGGGCCTGAGCGGGGTCGTAGACGCCGCACGGCAGGTCGCAGTGGGCGCTGACCTTCACCCTGGGGGCGAACAGGCGGGAGAGCATCAGCTGTCCTTCCTCGTGATCGTCTTCTCACGGGTGAGACTACTCCGGGACAGGCCCGTTTTCTCGGCGGACCCGGGCCCCGGGGCCGGGCTTAGGACCAAAGTCCGGTGTTGACTGGGGCCACGGCGGCGGACGCGGACGGAGGGACACGGCGATGCGGCTGGGCCTGGCCGATGTGTACAACCCCTCGATGCTGCCGACGTTGCGTCCGGGGGACCAGTTGCTGCTGTGCTACGGGGTGCGGGTGCGCCCCGGCGACGTCGTGGTGCTCCGTCACCCGCTCCAGCAGGACCTGCTGATCGTCAAACGCGTGGCCGGCCGCCGCGGCGAGGGCTGGTGGGTGCTCGGCGACAACCCGCGCGTCACCAACGACAGCCGGGAGTTCGGCGCGGTGCCGGACGGCATGGTGCTGGCCAGGGCGGTGCTGCGGCTGCGCGGCCCGGGCGGCGGTCAGCGCTCGTTGCTCTCGCTGGCCCGCTGGCTGCCCTCGGCGGTGCGCCCGCTCAACTCCCGTTCCCGCCGCTTCCGCGCCCGGTAGGCGGCCACGTTCGCGCGGGTCGCGCAGCGGTCGGAGCAGTAGCGTTTCGATCGATTCGTCGACGTGTCGATATAGGCGTTGCGGCAGGGCGTCGCCTCGCACACCCCCAGCCGGTCCACGCCCAGATCGGTCAACTGGAAGGCGAGGCCCATGCAGGCGATGGCCGCGTAGCCGGCGGTCGCACTGGACGGGTGTTCGGCGAGATGCAGGTGCCAGCGCGGGCGGCCCTGCTCGTCGAGGTAGTCGTGTCCCGAGATCTGCGGGCTCGCCGGATACTCCAGCAGCAGGGCGTTGAGCAGGTCGACGGCCGTGACCTCGTCGCCCTCCGCGGCGGCGGTGAAGACCGCGCGCAGCCGGTTGCGCACCCCGCGCAGCCGGGTCACGTCCGCGTCGCCGGCGCGCCGGGCGGCGTGCTGGGACGGTCCGAAGAGCGAGCGCACGGCCTCCACCGAGGTCAACGAGTCCGTGCCGCGCAGCGGTTCCTCCGTGTTCACCAGGCGCACGGCGAAGTCCGAGTAATAGGTGAGCTCCAATTGCGTTCCTTACCGGAGGCTGCTTATAGTCAACACCGTACTGGTAAGGGACGCGGCTGAGGGGAGTCTGTTACTCATGGGCGAGGGCACGAGCGGCGGCGTGGGCGTGGCCGAGACGCGCTGGCAGGACTGGCAGGAGAGCTGGGACCGGCAGCAGGAGTGGTACATGCCGGACCGCGAGGAGCGGTTCCGGGTGATGCTCGACGCGGTCGAGGCCGTCGTCGGGGACGCGCCGCAGGTGCTGGACCTGGCCTGCGGCACGGGGAGCATCAGCGCGCGGGTGCTGCGGCGCTTCCCCGGCGCCACCACGGTCGGCGTGGACCTCGACCCGGCGCTGCTGACCATCGCCGAGGGCACCTTCGCGGACGAGCCGCGGGCGCGCTTCGTGACCGCGAACCTGACCGACCCGGACTGGACCGAACGGCTCCCGCACGACACGTACGACGCGGTGCTCACCGCGACCGCGCTGCACTGGCTGCGGACGGACGCGCTGCGCACCCTCTACGGCCAGCTGGCCGGCGTGGTGCGCCCGGGCGGCGTCTTCCTGAACGCGGACCACATGCCGGATCCGGACACCCCGCGGCTCAACGCGGCGGTGAGCGAGCTCGACCGGGAGCGCCGGGCCAGGGAGAGGGCGGCGGGCGTCCAGGACTGGGCGACGTGGTGGGACTCAGCCGAGGCGGACCCGGTGCTGGCCGGCCCTGTAACCGAGCGTTTCGCGATCTTCGGCCGGCCCTCCGACGGCGGCCACGGCGACAGCGAGATGCAGTCGCCCGCCTGGCACGCCGACACGCTCCGCTCCGCCGGCTTCACGGAAACCCGCGTCGCCTGGTCCTCCCTGACCGACGCGATGGTCCTGGCCCTCCGCTAGCGAGCGCCTTGCCGGCGGGTCACCGGCCCAAGGCCCGCACGGTCCTGGCGTCGCGCCCCGGCATCCGCCGTGCCGGCCCCGGTCGGCGCCCGAAGCCGCGGCCGACCGGCGACGGCCCGGGCCGGCGACCAAACAGCGGGCCCGGCCCTTCCGCGAGGGCCGCCCCGGCCCGGCCGGACCGATCCGCTCCAGCGGGGGACACCTTCCCATCCGGTGCGGGCGAGGCGGAGGCGTACTCCCCGGCCGGGCACCGGCATCCCAGGAGCCGGCCGAACCGTCCGGGCTCGGCGTGACCGGCGGCCCGGGCCGGGCCCGGCACGCGCCGCCGGCCCCCGTCGTGGGGATACCGCGCGCCGGGAAGGCGCTATGCCCGGGCCAGGCCCTCGGTGCGGGCCGCCTCGGCGACGGCCGCCGCCACCGCGGGGGCGACGCGTTCGTCGAAGGGGGAGGGGATGATGCGGCTCGGGCTCAGCTCGTCGGCGACCACCTCGGCCAGCGCCGTCGCCGCCGCGAGCTTCATGCCCTCGCTGATGCGCGAGGCCCGCACCCGCAGCGCGCCGGCGAAGATGCCGGGGAACGCCAGCACGTTGTTGATCTGGTTCGGGTAGTCGCTGCGGCCGGTGGCCACCACCGAGGCGTACCTGGCCGCCACGTCGGGGTGCACCTCGGGCGTCGGGTTGGCCATCGCGAAGACGAAGCCCTTGGGCGCCATTCGCGCCACCGCCGACTCCGGCACCGTGCCGCCGCTGACGCCGATGAAGACGTCCGCGCCCTCCAGCGCGGAGGCCAGCGGCCCGGACAGGCCACCGGGGTTGGTGATCCCGGCCAGCTCCCGCTTCACGTTGGTGAGGTCCGCGCGGTCGGTCGAGACGACGCCCTTGCGGTCGCACACCACCACGTCGGTCACCCCGGCGCCGAGCAGGATGCGCGCGATGGCCACGCCCGCGGCGCCCGCGCCCGAGATCACCACGCGCAGCTCGGCGAGCTCGCGCCCGGACAGCCGGGCGGCGTTCCGCAGCGCGGCCAGGGTCACCACCGCGGTGCCGTGCTGGTCGTCGTGGAAGACCGGGATGTCGAGCCGCTCCTGGAGCCGGCGTTCGATCTCGAAGCAGCGGGGCGCGGAGATGTCCTCCAGGTTGATGCCGCCGAACGACGGCGCCAGCCGGACGACCGTCTCGACGATGTCGTCCGTCGAGGTGCAGTCGAGCGCGATCGGCACGGCGTCCACGTCGCCGAACTGCTTGAAGAGGATCGCCTTCCCCTCCATCACGGGCAGCGACGCGGCGGGGCCGATGTCCCCGAGCCCGAGCACCGCGGTGCCGTCCGTGACGACGGCCACGACCTTCGACCGCCAGGTGTACTCGTGCACCAGCTCGGGCTGGTCGGCGATGGCCTGGCAGACCCGGGCGACGCCGGGCGTGTAGGCGAGCGAGAGGTCGTCCGCGTCGCGCACCGGCACGGTGGCGCGCACGGCCATCTTCCCGCCGCGGTGCAGGGCGAACGCGGGATCGAGGCCCGACCCCGCGTCCGGGCCGACGCTCGCGTCGGCCTCTGCCGCGGGCGGACCGGCGGGTGGGCTGAGGCGTGGATGGACAGTCTCCGAAGCCACAGAAATTACCCCTTTTGCGTGAAGCGTGATGCGTGGTCTGTCGAGGGAGCCGCCCCCCGATCCGGGGGGCGGGCGGGCACCACGTCCGCGCCCCCTCCGGCGAGTGGCCGCCGGCGAGAGGCTGGTTCGGACGCCGGACGCGCCGCACACGCGCCCAGGGTCCCCTGGTGAGGGGTGTAACGAATCGGTTCTATCGGATCTCGCGCATCTCCCACGAGTGGTTTCCGTGACAGAGCCGGGCGGCATTCTTCGGTCGGGAACCACAAGAGCATGGCCTGTGCTCATGTGATAGACCTCTGATGGCCCGGGCATGCCCCCGGGCCGTCCGAGCCGGGGGAGTGACGCATCTCTCAGACCGCACCCGGTCCGCGGGCGGTTCCGGCGACCGGGGAACGCCCGTGCGGGAGTTCGGAACCTCCGCTCATCGGTGACGTCTGTCCGTTATCCGATCTTGACGTCCCGGGGTCTCAGGATGTCGGTCACTGGTGGCAGGATGCCTCCGTCGAACGTCGTCACCACTGTCGAAGACGCGTGCCCGGCACCGGAAACTCGAACCCCCCGGACACTCCACCCTCCGAGGAGGACCATCCCATGACCTCCAGCACCACCCGCCGCCCCCGCCTCGCGGCGCTGGGCGCCCTCGTCGCCACCGGCGCGCTGCTGCTCGCCGCGTGTGGCGACCAGACGGACGACGGCGGGGACGGCGGCTCCAGCGGAGGGAACTCCTCGGACTCCTCCGGCGGCAGCGGCGGCGAGGAGGCCTCGCTGCACGACATGCTGCCGACCCGGATCCAGGAGGCGGGCGAGATCAAGGTGGGCTCCGACATCGCCTACCCGCCCATCGAGTTCTACGACGAGAACGACGAGATCGCCGGCATCGACCCGGACATCGCGGCGGCGCTCGGCGACGTGCTCGGCGTCGACTTCGTCTTCGAGAACGGCACCTTCGACGGCCTGATCCTCGGCATGAACAACGGCCGCCACGACATCATCATGTCGGCCATGACGGACACCAAGGAGCGCCAGGAGGGCGCCAGCGGCGACGCCGAGGGCGGCGGCGCCGACTTCGTCAACTACTTCCAGGCCGGCTCCGCGATCCTGGTGCCGGCGGGCAACCCCGAGGGCATCCAGACCGTCGAGGACCTGTGCGGCCTGAGCGTCGCGGCCCAGCTGGGTACCGCCAACGAGGCCCTGGTCGAGGACCAGCAGGAGTCCTGCGACGAGCCCATCGACCCGACCTACAGCGAGGTGGACTCGGAGTCCATCACCGCGCTGCAGAACGGCCGGGCCGACGCCGTCGTCACCGACTACCCGGTGGCCCTCTACAACGAGCTGACCGCCGGTGACGGCGAGCTCTTCGAGGTGGTCGGCGACCAGATCGACGCCGCCCCGTACGGCATCGCCGTCCCCAAGGAGGAGACGGAGCTGCGGGACGCGCTCCAGGCGGCCGTGCAGGAGATCATCGACAACGGCACCTACGCGGAGATCCTCCAGGAGTGGAACGCCGAGACGGGCGCGATCGACGAGGCCACCATCAACGCCGGCACCTGAGGTGAGGTTCCTTCGTGTCCGAGTCCGACCCCGAACCCCGCGACGAGAGTCCTGACCAGGTCTCGTTCGCCAAGCGGCCGGGCGGCGACGCCACCCCGCCCGAGGCGATCCGCGCCGTCCCGGTGCGCCACTACGGCCGCTGGATCGGCGCGGCCGCGGTCCTCGGCCTGCTCGCCCTGCTGGTGTCGGCGTTCGCGAACGCCGACATCCAGTGGGACGTCGTCGGGGACTACCTCGACTACCACACCATCGTCGACGGCGCGCTGTCGACGCTGTGGATCACCGTGCTGTCGATGCTGCTCGGCGTGGTCCTCGGCCTGCTGCTCGCGGTGATGCGGCTGTCGCCCAACCCGGTGCTGGCCTCCGTCTCGTGGGGCTACGTGTGGTTCTTCCGCGGCACGCCGGTGCTGGTGCAGCTGTTCCTCTGGTACAACCTGTCGTTCGTCTTCGAGACCATCAATCTCGGCTTCTACAAGGACGAGATGAACGACTTCATGACGCCGTTCCTGGCCGCCCTGCTGGGCCTCGGCCTGAACGAGGCGGCGTACATGGCGGAGATCGCCCGGGCCGGCATCCTCTCCGTGGACTCCGGGCAGACCGAGGCGGCGCAGGCCCTGGGCATGAACGGCACGAGGACGATGCGCCGGATCGTGCTGCCCCAGGCGATGCGGGTGATCATCCCGCCGACGGGCAACGAGTTCATCAACATGCTCAAGACCTCGTCGCTGGCCTACGCCATCCAGTACCACGAGCTCTTCTGGGCCGGGGACGTCATCAGCTCCCGGAACCTCGCCGTGATGGAACTGCTGATCGTGGTCAGCGTCTGGTACCTGCTGCTGACCACCGTCTTCAGCGTCGGCCAGTACTACCTGGAGCGCCACTACTCCAGGGGCGTGGACCGGACGTTGCCGATGACCCCGCTGCAGCGGGTGCGGGCGCACGTCACCGCGTTCCGGGTGCGCAGCGGCGAGTCGGGGACCGGAGCGGGCGGAGCGGGCGGAGCGGGCATATGAGCGACACGGCAACGGGTGCGGGCGCGATGGTGCTCGCCGAGCGGGTGCACAAGTCGTTCGGCCACATCGAGGTGCTCAAGGGCATCGACCTCCAGGTGCGGGCCGGCGAGGTGTGCTGCGTCGTCGGGCCCTCGGGATCCGGCAAGTCGACGTTCCTGCGCTGCATCAACCATCTGGAGAAGATCAACGCCGGCCGGCTGTACGTGGACGGCCGGCTGGTCGGCTACCGGCAGAAGGGCGACCGGCTGTACGAGATGCGGGAGCGCGAGGTCGCCGAGCAGCGCCGGGACATCGGCATGGTGTTCCAGCGCTTCAACCTCTTCCCGCACATGACCGCCGCCGAGAACGTCATGGAGGCGCCGATGCAGGTCAAGCGCCTGCGGAAGGCGGCGGCCGCGGAGCGCGCGCAGCGCCTGCTGGACCGGGTGGGCCTGGCCGACCGGGCGCACCACTACCCGGCGCAGCTGTCCGGCGGCCAGCAGCAGCGGGTGGCGATCGCCCGGGCGCTGGCGATGGAGCCGAAGCTGATGCTCTTCGACGAGCCGACGTCCGCGCTGGACCCGGAGCTGGTCGGCGAGGTGCTGGACGTGATGCGCAAGCTGGCCGAGGACGGCATGACCATGATCGTGGTGACCCACGAGATGGGCTTCGCCCGGGAGGTCGGCGACTCGCTGGTCTTCATGGACGACGGCGCGGTCGTGGAGCACGGCGTCCCCCGCGAGGTGCTGGCGAACCCGCGGCACGAGCGGACGAAGGCGTTCCTGTCGAAGGTGCTGTGACGGGGCGCTACCGGGTTCACGTCTCCCGGACGAAATCCGAGGTCGTCAGCTGCACTGTCTCACCGTCGGAGACGCGCAGCGGCACGGTCTCGCCGTAGGTGTACTCCGTCACCTGTTCGTAGCCGGTGGCCTCGGCCTTCTCGTGCAGCGTGCACACGCCGCGGAAGGGGTCGATGATCAGGTACGTGCCGATGCCGAACCGGGCGTACTTCGCGACCTTCGTGACGTAGTCGTTGGAGTCGGACCTGGCGGAGACCACCTCGACGGCCGCGAGCACGTCCACGCAGTTGTAACGACGCCCTATGGGAACCGCCGCCTCGTCCAGGACGGCCAGATCGGGCGCGGCCGACGTCTCGCCGGGGAAGTCGACGGCCACGTCGTTCACCAGTCGGAGCTCGTCGATGCCCGCCGCCAGTGCCTTGCGCAGAATGTTGGTGACCGTCCAGGACCGGACCGGGCTCTGGGGGGTCATGATCACCTTTCCGTCGACGATCTCGACGACGTAACCGGCGGGATGGCCCGCCTCCTCGATCTCCCGCCACATCCGGTCGAGGGTGCTGCGCATCGACCCCTCCTTCGCTGGTCACGGGTGGTGCACCAGAGTAGCGGCCGTGGGGCCGTACCGGTCAGCGTGTGACCCCGCCGCACGAGTGTTCAAGACCGGGGTGGACGGGCCGGCGGACACTGCCGGCATGCGTTTCGACACCAAGATCGCCGTCGTCGTGCGAGCCGACCTGGCCGTGTGGCAGCGGCTGAACGTCACCTCGTACCTGGCCAGTGGCGTCGCGCACGCCCGCGACGAGACCATCGGCGACCCGTACGAGGACGGCTCGGGCAACCGCTATCTGGCGATGTTCCGGCAGCCGGTGCTGGTCTTCGAGGCGGACGCCGCGGGGCTCGCCCGCGCCCACGCCCGCGCCCTCGGTCGCGGGCTGGCCACGGCGGTGTACACCGACGAGCTGTTCGCCACCGACCACGACGCCGCCAACCGCGCCGCGGTCCGCGCGGTCGAGGCGGAGAAGCTGAGCCTCGCGGGGCTCGGCCTCTACGGGCCGAGGAACGCCGTCGACCGGGTCACCAAGGGCCTGTCACTGCATGGCTGAGCACGGGCTCAGCGACCGAGTCGGCGGGCCCAGGCCTCCAGCGGGGGCGCGGCGTCGCGCGGGGTGAGCTGGCCGGCCTTCGTCCAGCCCCAGGACTGGAACGCGGTGAGGGCCGGCACGTTCCCCGGGTCGAGGACGGCGATCGCCAGTGAGGCGTCCGCACGGGCCAGCAGCTCGCTGAGCATCCGCGTCCCGACCTGGTTGCGGCGTTGCCGCGGGGCCACCAGCAGTCCGGCGACGGCGAAGACCTGCCGGGCGCTGGTCAACTCGTCGAGCTCGACGGGCACCTCCTGGTAGCTCTCCCACCACGGGCCGCCCCGGTCCGCCCGGTGGCCGTACGCGGAGCCGGCCAGCGCCGGGTCGCCCGCGACCATCATGTCGAAGCCCGGCTGCTGCACCACGTGGTCGACGAACCGGCGCGCGAACTCGCCCCGGTCCAGAGGGCGTGGGCCCGGCACGTCGCGCATCGCCTCGACGTACAGGTCGGCCACGTCGTCGCGCTCGCCCTCCGCCTGCCACCGGCTCAAGCGTCGTAGAAACACCGTCCCCATGGTCGCCTCCCCGATTTCCCCTCGGCCTCCATCGTCCCACCTCACGGCCGCCGCGGGAACGCCGGACACCGACGGGAGGTCCCCCTGGCGGGGCCCGCCGCGCGGGGTTAGCGTGAGGATCATGTTCGCCGCCTATGCCGCCAGCTTCGACCGAGACCAGCCCCTCAACGCACTGCGGCTGGGCGAGCGCCCCGAGCCGGAGGCCCCGCCGAACTGGACGGTGGTGCACGTGAAGGCGGCGTCGCTGAACCACCACGACCTCTGGTCGCTGCGCGGCGTCGGCCTCGGCGAGGAGCAGCTGCCGATGATCCTGGGCTGCGACGCTGCCGGCGTGGACGCGGACGGCAACGAGGTCGTGGTCTACTCCGTCATCGGCGCCAGCGGCCACGGGGTCGGCCCGCGCGAGCGGCGCTCGCTGCTGAGCGAGCGGTACCAGGGCTCCTTCGCCGAGCGGCTGGCGGTGCCGCAGTGGAACGTGCTGCCCAAGCCGAAGGAGTTGTCCTTCGCCGAGGCCGCCTGTCTGCCCACGGCCTGGCTGACCGCCTACCGGATGCTCTTCACGAGCGCGGGGGTGCGGCCCGGCGACACCGTGCTGGTGCAGGGCGCCGGCGGCGGGGTGGCCACGGCCGCGATCGTGCTGGGCGCGGCGGCCGGGCTGCGGATGCTGGTCACCAGCCGGGACGAGGAGAAGCGCCGGCGCGCGGTGGAACTGGGCGCGGAGGCGGCGTTCGAGACCGGCGAGCGGCTGCCGCGGCGGGTGGACGCCGTGCTGGAGACGGTCGGCGCCGCCACCTGGTCGCATTCGGTGAAGTCGCTGCGGCCCGGCGGCACGCTGGTGATCTCGGGCGCCACTTCGGGCCCCAACCCCCCCGCGGCGGAGCTGCACCGCATCTTCTTCCTGGAGCTGAAGGTCGTCGGCTGCACCATGGGCACCAAGGAGGAGCTCGCCGCGCTGCTCAACTTCTGCGCCGCCACCGGCATCCGCCCGCTGATCGACCGTGAGCTGCCGCTGGACCGGGCCGCCGAGGGCTTCGAACGGATGGACCGCGGCGAGGTGTTCGGAAAGATCGTCTTCACCCTCTGACGCCCTCCCGGCTGTTTCCCGACGGTCCCGACCCGCGCCGGCGACCGCTCAGCCGTGCGGTGAGCGGAGCAGCGCCACCAGGTGCGCCGCGGCGGTGGACAGGTGCCGCCGCGCCTCCCTGAGCTGGTCCTGGGTCACGCCGTGGTCCCGGGCGGCGTCCCGCACCTCGTCGCGGAACGCGTCGAGCAGCCGCTGCAGCTCGCGCTCGGGATCGGTGACGTCGGCGGTCTGGTCCTCGGACTCGTGCCCCCAGGCCGGCCACGCGGTGGAGGGCCGGTCGCCGAACCGGGCGAACCCGCCGATCTCCCGGCCCAGGCTGTCGAGGCCCTCGCGTATCGCGCCGTGCCAGTCGCCGCTCGCCCCGTGCGCCTGCACCCGCTCCTGGATGCGCCGGGCCGCCTGCTCGAAATGGTCCCGTGCCTCCTGGCCGGCCTGTTCGCGGGCCTGCCGGGCGTCCTGGCCGGCCTGCTCCCTGGCCTGCCGGGCGTCCTCGCGCGCCTGCCTCGCCTCCCGGCGGGCGCGGCGCGACTCCTCCCTGGCCCGGCGCGCCTGGGCCTGCCAGGCCGCCCGGTCGCTGGCCCGGTACCCGGCGGCCTGGGTGGGCGGCGCCTCGGCGGTCGCCCGCTTGACCTCCTGGCGCAGGTCGCGGGCCGAGCCGCTGACGTCGTCGGCGATCTCGGCCGCCAGCGCGGCCAGCGAGTCGCGGATCTCCCGCTCCAGGTCGGTCAGCTCGTCCTCCCGGTCGCCCAGCTCCCGCTCGCCGTCCAGGGTGAGCGAGTAGACCTTGCGACCGCCCTCCTCGGCGTGCCTGACCAGGCCCTCCGCCTCCAGCTTGGCGAGCCGGGGGTAGACGGTGCCGGCCGAGGGCGCGTAGAGCCCGTGGAAGCGCTCCTCCAGCAGGCGGATCACCTCGTATCCGTGCCGGGGGGACTCGCCGAGCAGCTTCAGCAGGTAGAGCCGGAGTCGGCCGTGTCCGAAGACGGGAGCCATGTCACACGTCCTTACGCAGAGCGGCGGCCTGACGGGGATGGTTGCCCGGCCCGGCGGTGTCTGACGGTTCGTCCGGTGGCGCCGGGCGGCGCAGCAGTGCGATGGAGCCGGAGACCGTGGAGCAGTGCACCGAGCCGGCTCCGTCGCCCAGTGTGCCGGCGAGGCGTTTGGCGCCCCAGTCGCCGTGCTGGGCCAGCTCGGCGAAGGCGGACGATATTCCGCCGCTCGCCGTGGTGGCGTCCACCTCGGCGTCGATCGGGTCGGGGAGGCGGATCGCGACCTCCCCCGAGACGGTGTTCAGCCGGAGGTCGGTGGGCTTCTCGCAGGGCGCGAGGTCGACGACCATGTCGCCGCTGACCGCGTCGGCCCGCAGCTCCTGGACCACGCTGTCGATGACCGTGAGGTTGCCCGAGACGGAGTTGAACCGCAGCTCGCCGCCGAGCGACTGGGCCTCGATGTCCCCGGAGACGGTCTCCGCGTGCACCCGGCCGGACAGCCCGACCAGCGTGGTGTGCCCGCTGACGCCGCGGACGTCGGCGCGGCCCTCCATTCCGCTGACGACGGCCGAGGCGCCGACCACGCCGACGGTGAGCCGGGCGGCGGCGGGCACGCAGACCGAGACGACCGCGCGCCGCCGCCACCCCTTGCGGTTCAGCCACTTGAGGAAGCCCTGCCAGGGCAGGTCCTCGTACGCGACGACGAGATGTCCCGCCTCGTGCGTGACGACCAGCGGCGGGCCCTCGACCTCGGTGATCTCCACCCGGGTGTTCGGCTCGTCGGTGCCCACCACGTTCACCGTGCCGTTGACGATGCGGACGTGCAGGTTCCTGACCGGATCCCGGTCGAACGTGAGGGTCTGCGCCTCGGTGACGGACCATTCGGACTTCCCGGACACGGGACCTCCCCGCTGCTACGGCCGCCAGGGCGGCGGTATATCGCGACTTCCGAAGAACACGATATATCGCGTACCGCTGGCGTCAAGGGGCCCGGCTCGCGACAGTCGCGTCCGCGCCCCCGGCGCGCGCGGTCTTCCAGGTCGTGCGCCGGGGGCGCGGATGCGGTGCGCTGGCGGTGCGTCGTCGGCACGTCGGCCGTGCGTCGGGCTATTCGTCCTCGTCCTCGTCGTCCAACCGCGCCAGCCAGGTGGCCAGTCGTTCCACCGGCACCTCGAAGTCCGGGTTGAGATCCACGAACAGCCGCAGCTGCTCCGCCAACCAGCCGAGGCTGACCTCCTCGTCGCCGCGCCGCTGCGCGAGCTCCTCGATGCCGCGATCGGTGAAGTACACGTTCCGCTCCGGGTTCGGGGACCGGCCGGGGGACTGGCCGAGTGACAAACAGCCAGGATAGGCAGCCGTCGGTGCCTGCCGTTACGCTGCATGCACACCAGCGACGACGGGGGGTCGGCCATGAGCGGAGAGGTCACCAGGATCCACCTCCCGGACGGCACGCCCGTGTGGGCGCGGATCTCCGACGCCGGGCTGCTGGACCAGCGGGAGCGGGAGGAGCGTCCCGGCTCCACGTACGCGGACACCGCGCTCGGCGACCAGGTCGCCGCCCGGGTCGAGAGCCTGCGCGGGCTGATCAGCGGCGTGGCCGCGTCGGTCGCCGCGGGCGCCAGGGCCGCCCGGCCCGACGAGGTCAGCGTCAGCTTCGGTATCGAGCTCAGCGCCAGCCCGGGACGGGTGGTGGCGCTGCTCGCCGACGGCGGGGCCCGGGCCGCTATCACGGTCACGCTCAGCTGGCAGGGGGCACCGCCGGACGACGTGGGGCAGGCGGGATGACATGGGAGGGCACCGGGGGCGCACAGCCCTCGGACGTGGACCCCTTCGAGATCCTGGCGCCGCTCGCCGCCGCCGCCACCGTACGCATCCATCCGCCGCCAGCCGGGTATGACGGTGGCGAGCCGAGTTCACGGCCCTGGGGAAGCGGCTTCTTCGTCGCCCCGGGATGGGTGCTCACCTGCGCCCACGTGGCACTTCGCGGGGGACCGAGCGAGGGAGGCAGGCGCGAAGTGGGGCTGAGCTTCGGAGACCTCGGCGACCCGGCACGCCGCGTGCGCGGCGTGGTCGAGTGGGCCGACCCGGACCACAGCCCCGCGGACGGCCGTTGGCCCGCGCCGGACCTGGCGTTGATCCGGCTGCTGGAGCCGGTCCGGCACGAGTGCGTCTGGTTGACCGAGCGCACCGCCTCCGTCTTCACCGACGGGCGGGTGGCGTTCTTCGGCTGCACCGAGGAGGACGGCCGGATCGAGCGGGTCAACGGCTGGTGCAGCATCCTGGGCGAGTTCGGCACCGAGGGCGAGCTGAAGCTGGGGAACCAGGACGAGATCCCGTCCGGGGCCTCCGGCGGGCCCATGGTGGACCTGGAGCGCGGCGAGGTGATCGGCATCGTCAAGGCCCGCCGCACCGCCGGGCGGGACGGCGGACTGGGCCTGTCCGTCCTGCAGTTGCGGCGTCTGCCGGCGCCCGCCGGCCGGCTGCTGGCGGAGCGCGACGACACCTACCACCGGGTGCTGCACGCCCACGACCGGTACCACGCCGACCAGCACCGGGACACCAGCACGCCACACGACACCTGGACCGACGCCCAGGCCGAGCTGCCCGCGCTGGCCCGCAGATCGCTGCGTCCCGGTCAACGGGCCGAACTGCTGGGCCTGCTGGCCGAGCTGCCGCCGCCGGCCGACACCCCCCGGCTGTCCCGGCTGATCACCGAGCTGCGCGGCCGCCCGTTCCGCGGCCCGCTGCCCGCGCCGCGCGGCTGGCGCGACGGCCTGGGCCTGCTGTACGACCCGGGCGCGGGCCGCAGCGAGTTGGAGACGGTGCTGCGGTACGCGGTCTACGCCGCGACCGCCGACCATCCGTTCCCCGCGCCGCCGGCGGCCGAGGAGCGGCTGCTGGACTGGGCTCACCAGACCGCCGCCGACCTGGGGCTGCCGCAGTGGATCCGCACCCGGCTGAAGGAGGAGCAGCAGGCCAGGCTCCGGGCCCGCTGGCAGCCGCAGGGACCCCTGGTGGCCGGTGGGTTGCCGGCCGGCACGCGCGACTGGTCCGACCCGGCGCCCGGAAGCGTCATCCACTCCCCGCCGGTGGTCGCGGTGCCGGACGCCACCCCGCCGCCGGTCACGCCGCTGCCCGCGGTGCTGCTCGAGGTCACCCCGCACGCCTGGGAGCCCAGCCGGTACGACTGGCTGGTCTACGCCCCGCTGCCGACCGGCGAGCTGACGGCCATCGACGCGGACACCGGCGCCGAGGGGTACGACCAGCCGTCGTCCCGGCTGCGCGGCGCGCTCGCCGAGGCGTTCCGGCGCTGTGACGAGCACGACCGGCCGGTGATGGTGCAGGCCGTGCTGCCGTACCGGCTGCTCGACCTGCCGATCGACGAGTGGCACGTGTCGGGGCCGCCCGGCTCCCGGCTGGGCGACCAGCGTCCGGTCGTCGTCCGCTGCGCCGACCACGACCCGCATCCCGACTCGGGGACCGCCGAGGCGTGGCACGCGCTCCGCCAGTTCCGCTGGGAGAAGGCGCATCTCGGCCCGGTGGAGCCGCTGGTGCTCGACTGCCTCGGCGGGTATCCGCGGGCGCTGCCCGACCACGGCGCGCTCGCCCGCAGCGAGCCGGGCACCGTCCCGGTGCTCTGCCGCGGCGCCGCGGGCGAGGACCCGAACGCGATGTCCACGGTGCTGGACGGCGGCTTCGACATGGTGCTCTGGCGGCGCGAGCCCGCCGCCCGCGAGCCGAACTGCGCCGACTTCCACCGCGGCGTCACCCACACCGTCACCGTGGCGGGCCACGGCGGCGCGCTGCCCGAGGCGCTGTGGCGGCTGCGCGCCGAGGTCGGCGGCGGCGTGCCGGAGGCGTACTGGTCGAAGGGCCTCGCCCTGCTCTACGCCGATCCCACCGCCGAGCCCCTGCCCGGCGCCGAGGACCTGCTGGAGGCCCCGTGAGCGACGGTCCTCCCGAGGGAGGCCTCCCCGCCCTGGTCACCGGGCCCGCCGGGGCGTCCCGGCGCGCGTCGCGTGGCGGCGACGTGTGGCCCTTCTGCCCCGGGCCCCGCCCCGATACGGTCAGGGCGCGGCCGGCGCCCCCGCGAACGGCGAACGAGCGACGAGGAGCAAGCAGTGGCTGTGTCTGACAGGAACCCGGACTCCCCGGACGGCGCCGCCGTGGCCGAGCCCGGCAGCCGGGAGTGGCTGATATATCGCGGCGTCGGCGAGCCGCACGACGGCATCCGCGCCCTGCCCAAGCCGCCGCCGTGGCGGGACTTCGACGGACGGCCGCTGGTCGCGGCCGCGCCCGACGCCGACAGCACCTCCACCCGCCGGCTCGGCGCCTTCCGCCACATCGCGGAGATGCACCGGCCCAGCGCGGAGGAGCTGGAGATCATCAACGCCGCGCTGTACCTGCGGCGCCCGCTGCTGGTCACCGGCAGCCCCGGCACCGGCAAGAGCACCCTGGCGCACGCCGTCGCCCACGAGCTGCGGCTCGGCCGGGTGCTGCACTGGCCGATCGTCAGCCGCACCACCCTGGGCGACGGCCTCTACCACTACGACGCCATCGCCCGGCTGCAGGACACCCAGATCGCGGCCAGCGGCCGGGCCGCCGGCGCGACGCCCGGCACCGCACCGGGAGGGATCGGCAGCTATCTGCGGCTCGGGCCGCTGGGCACCGCGCTGCTGCCCACGCCGGTGCCGCGGGTGCTGCTCATCGACGAGCTCGACAAGAGCGACATCGACCTGCCGAACGACCTGCTGAACGTCCTGGAGGAGGGTGAGTTCACGATCCCGGAGCTGGAGCGCATCGCCGAGCGCGAGCCCGAGGTCGAGGTGCTCACCGACGACGGCCAGCAGGTCAGCATCAGGGACGGCCGGGTGCGCTGCCACGCGTTCCCGTTCGTCGTGCTGACCAGCAACGGCGAGCGGGACTTCCCCGCCCCGTTGCTGCGCCGCTGCATCCATCTGGAGCTGAGCCGGCCCGACCCGGAGCGGTTGGCCACCGTGGTCCGCGCCCATCTGGGTGACGAGCTGGCCCGCGTCGGCGAGGACCTGATCAGCCGGTTCTTCGACCGCTCCCGCACCGAACAGCTGGCCACCGACCAGCTGCTGAACGCCATCTACCTCACCCACCACGCCGAGCCGCTCACCCGGGACCGGCTGGCGGACATGCTCATCCGGCGACTGGACCGGCCCAGGTAGCCCGCGATGCTGGACGCCGACGCCCCCTCGCCGGGCGACGCCGAATCCGCCGGCCAGGGATCGGGGCTGGCCGGGCTGGTCGGCGCGCTGCGTGGCGCCGGCCTGGATCCGGACTGGGCCGGGCTGGCCGACGCGCTGTGGCTGGCGCGGTACGCGCGGCCCACGGGCGCACGGGCCGAGCCGAGCGCCGCCGACCCGGCCGCGCGTCCCGACCCGGCGCCGGCCGACCGGGGCCGCCCCGCCGCACCCCGGGACGAACACCCCGGGGAGCCGGAGTCGCCGGCCCCGAGCGGACCCGGACGGATGCCCCGGGCCGGCGACCAGACCGTCGCGCTCTACGCCGACCCGCACGGTTCCGGCGAACCGCGCTCCGCCCTGACCAGGGACGCGCTGCGGGTCGGCGTGCCGGAGGCCAGGGCGCTCCCCGACCTGCTGGAGCTCGAACGCGCGCTGCGGCCGTTGCGGCGCTGCCGCCCGCCCGCCCCGCCGCCCAGGGCGGTCCGCGGCGAGCTGGACGAGCGGGCCACCGTGGAACGCGCCGCCCGGTCCGGCGGGCTGCTGCTACCCGCCTTCCACGAGGTGCCGCGCGGGCACGTCGACCTCCAGCTGCTGATGGACGCGGCCTCCGCCATGCGGGTGTGGCAGCGGATGCTCGGCGAGCTCACCGAGGTCTTCGCGCGGCTCGGCGCGTTCCGCGACATCCAGGTCCACTACCTGCACGAGTCGCCCGACGGCCGCCCGGCGATCAGCCGCAGGTTCGACCCGGACGAGGCGGTGCTGCGCCCCGTCCGCCAGCTCCAGGACCCCACGGGCCGCCGGCTGACCGTGGTGGTCAGCGACTGCACCGGGCCGCTGTGGCGCAGCGGCGCCGCGCACCGGCTGCTGTACCGGCTCTCCCGGCACGCCCAGGTGGCCGTCGTGCAGCCGCTGCCGCAGCGACTGTGGGCGCGCACCCGGCTGCCCGTCTCGCCGGGGCGGCTGCTGCGCGACGAGTGGCCGATCTCCTCGGCCAGGCTCCGCTTCGCCGCCGACGATCCGCGCCGGCCGCACGGCCCCGGCGACGGCGCCGTGCCCGTGCCGGTGCTGCCGCCGACGCCCGCCGCGCTCGGCGCCTGGACGGGCCTGCTGGCCGGCGTCGGCTCCGGATCGGTGCGCGCCGCCGTCGGCTGGGTCCGCGGCGACCAGCCCGCCGCCGCCACGACACAGCGGCGGGCCGCCGACTCCCGCTCCGCGGCGCAGCTGCTGGCCCGGTTCCGCGCCACGGCCTCGCCGGCCGCCGTCCGGCTGGCCGGATACCTGGCGGCGGCGCCGCTGTTCCTGCCGGTGATGCAGCTGATCCAGCGGACCATGCTGCCCGACTCCGGGCCCGCCGAGCTGTCCGAGGTGATGCTCAGCGGCCTGATCCGCCGCCGCGCCGGCGGCACCGGCGGCACCGCGGGCGGCGGCGACGGCCGGTGGTACGAGTTCGCGGACGGCGTGCACCAGGAGCTGCTCGGCTCCCTCGGCCACGACGAGGCGGTGCTGGTGCTCAAGCACTGCTCCGGCTACGTCGAACAGCGCTTCGGCAAGGCGGGGCCCAACTTCCCCGCGCTGGCGCTGGCCCAGCTCGCCGGCGGCCACGTCGCGGAGGCCCTGCCGGTCCCGCCGGACCACGCCGCCCCGCCGGACCCGGGCGCCGGGCCCGAGGACCGTGCGGAACCGGCCCGCGGCCCGGTCGCGCCCCAGCCGTTCGCGGAGGTCGCGGCCAAGGTGTTGCAGCGCTTCCTGCCCGAGTTCCCGCCCGAGTCCCCGCCCGTCTCGCTGCACCGCGACCCGGAGGCGGACGCCCCGCCGGTGGCCGAGACCGTCGGCCAGGCCCGCGCGCTCGCCGACCGGTTCGCCGAGGACGGCCGGGTCCGGCACCTGCTGGAGGCGGTGCGGATGCTGCGCGAGGCCGTCTCGGGACAGCGCGGCCCCGGCCGCGGCACCGACCCCGAGCTCTGGGGTGAGCTGGCCGACCTGCTGCTGCGGCTGTGGCGCGCGCAGCGCGACGGCGCGCTGCTGCGCGAGGCGCGGCAGGCCGCCCGCACCGCCGCCGCCCACCCCGGCGCGGTGCGCGCCCGCGCCGTGCTGGCCCGGGTGCTCAGCGCCGAGGCCGGCGAGCGGCAGGCGCTGGGCGACCGCCGGGGCGCCCTGGAGCTGTGGCGGCAGGCGGACCGCGAGTTCGCCGCGGTCTGCGCCACCCCGGGACTGAGTGTGCACGAGGCGCTCGGCCCGGCCCTGGAACGGGTGCGGGTGCTGGAGGAGCAGTGGCGGCTCGGCGGCGACACCGGCCTGCTCCAGGAGAGCGTCGGCATGCTGGAGGCCATCGTGGACGCCTGGCCCGGCAGTGACCCGGTGCCGAGCGGGCTGCCGCTGGCCATCGGCCGGGCGCTGCTGCGGCTGGCCGGCGCCGAGCCGGACGCCGAGCGGGCCCGGGTCAACGCCGAGCAGGCCGCGGTCTCGTTGGAGCTCGGCGCCCAGGCGCTGCTCGCCGAGTCCGCCCCGCCCCGCGCCACCGCGCGGGCGCTGCTCGACCAGGTGGACGCGCTGCTGCTGACCGAGCGGGACTGGCCGCGCGCCGACTCGGTCATCGCGCGGGCCCGCAAGCTGACCGACGACCCGGAGCTGTACGGCGCCTGCCTGATCCGCTCGGCGCGGTTGCGGGCCCGGCGCTTCGCCGAGCACGGCTCGCCGTCCGACCTGGCGGCGGCGGCCCAGCGGTTCGCCGGCGCCAGCCGGCTGCTGTCCCGGGACCGGCCCGAGTACGGGCAGCTGCTGGAGGAGTGGGGGGCGCTGCTGCTCCAGCGGGCCGGCCTGGAGGGCGGCGCCACGGCCATCTCCCAGGCCGTGCGGGTGCTGCGGGACTGCCGCATGGAGACGCCGGCCGACGACCCGCGGCTGCCGCACCGGCTGCTGCTGCTCGGCCGCGCCCTCGCCGCCCGGTACCAGGAGGCGGTGGACATGGTCGACCTGCGCGAGGCGGAGCACCTCTTCACCCGCGCCGCCACCGGCGCCGAGGAGCCGCTGACCCGCGCCTGGGCCTGGTTCGAGCTGGGCGAGACGCACCGCCGCGCGTTCCGGCACATCGGCCGGCTGGAGCGGCTGGAGTCGGCCGCCGAGGCGTACCGCAGGTCCGCAGCGGCGGCCGCGGAGGCGGAGCGCGCCGAACGGAGCGGCGCGGAGTCGTCCGAGGCGGTCCGGCTCGGCGCGCTCGCGTTGCACCAGCGTGGCGACGCGTACGAGCACGCCAAGCGCCCGCTGGCGGCGGCCGAGGCGTTCCGTGCGGCCCGGACGCTGTGGCGACGCCTACCGGACGGCGGCGGCGACGACGGCCGGGCGACCCAGCAACGCCTCGACGAACTCCGCGGCGGCCCCGACGCCTGACCCGGCCGACCCTGGCGCGGGGCGCCCAACACCCGCCGCGTACTGGCTGGTTCGGACGGGTAGCCGCGGAACGGGGGTTTCCGCAGGCGATCGCGGGGGAATGTCCGCATGGCCCCTGTCGGCGATGCGTGGAGTCAAGCGCCGCGAGGAGGAATCATGACATCCCGCCCACGGGACGCGGCTGGGTGCGCCACCACAGCGGACGGCACTCCCGACGACACCGCCCCCGCCGCCCGCGAGCCGCTGCCCGACCTGCTCGGACTCAGCCTGGGAGAGCTGCGCCGCCTGGACCACCCGGTGCTCAACGAGGTGCTCGACGAGCTGCGCGATCGGATGGTCACGCCGGGGGAGACCCTCTGGCAGTTCTCCCAGGCCTGGTGACGGCGTGGCCGTACCGTTCCGGCAGTTCGTCGTCAAGGTCAACAGCCGCTGCAACCTCGCCTGCGACTACTGCTACATGTACGAGGCGGCGGACCAGGGCTGGCGCCGGCAGCCGGTGACCGCCGCGCCGCGGACCCTGCGGCGCACCGCCCAACGGATCGGCGAACACGCCGCGACGCACCGGCTGTCCGCCGTCTCCGTGGTGCTGCACGGCGGCGAGCCGCTGCTCACCGACCCCGACGACCTGGGCGCGTTCGTGCACGAGGTGCGCGCGCGGGTGCCCGCCGGCTGCGCCGTGCGCGCCACCGTGCAGACCAACGGGGTGCTGCTCACCGAACGGCGGCTGCGCGCGCTCGCCGGGCACCGGATCCGCGTCGGGCTGAGCCTGGACGGCGGGCTGGCCCACCACAACCGGCACCGGATCGACCACGCCGGCCGCCCCGCCTGGGCCGGGATCCGCCGGGCGGCCCGGCTGTTGGCCGAGCCCGGACACCGCGCCGGCTACGCCGGGGTGCTCTGCGTCATCGACCTCGAAAGCGATCCGGTGGAGGTGTACGAGTCGCTGCTGCGGCTCGACCCACCGGCGCTCGCCCTGCTGCTGCCGCACGGCAACTGGACCACCCCGCCGCCGGGACTGCCGGGCGGCCTGCCCGACCCGGCCGCCGCGCGCCCGACGCCGTACGGCGACTGGCTGTGCGCCGTCTTCGATCGCTGGTGGCGGGACGACCGCCGGCGGGTCAGGATCCGTCTCTTCCAGGAGTGCGTCGCCCTGCTGCTCGGGCTGCCCGCCGCGGGCGAGGCCCTGGGCCTGCAGCCCTTCGACGCCGTCGTGGTGGAGACGGACGGGAGCATCGAGCAGGTGGACGCGCTCAAGACGGCCTACCCCGGCGCCACCGAGACCGGACTCGACGTGTTCCGGCACCCGTTCGACGCGGCGCTCCGCCACCCGGGCGTGGTGGCCCGGCAGGACGGGCGCGCCGCCCTGGCCGAGGACTGCCAGCGCTGCCCGCTCGTCGAGGTCTGCGGGGCCGGCCACTACGCCCACCGCTACCGGGAGGGCCACGGCTTCCGCAATCCGTCGGTCTACTGCGCCGACCTGCAACGCCTGATCCGGCACGTCGCCGCGGCGCTCCGCCGGGCCGCCGACCCCGAGGCGGCTCCGGTGGCCGGGGCGGCTCCGTGACCGGCACCCTCGCCCCGGAACACCTGCGGGAGCTGGGGCGGGCCGAGGGCGGCGGCGACACGCTGGCGCTGCTGACCGCGGACCAGCACACCCGGCGCCTGCTGCTGCTGCGGCTGCTCTTCGACGCGGTCGGCGCCGCCCCCCTGCCCCTCGCCAGGGACCACGCCGACCTGCTGGAGCACGCCGAACGGGCCGCGCCCGAGGCCGCCCGCCGGGTGCTGTTCTATCCGCTGACCGGCCCCTGGGCCGAGTCCTGCGTCCGGCAACTGGAGCGCGGCGCCCCGTCCGAGGCGGCCCGCGACCTCGCCCACCTCGGGTCCGTCGCCGCCGCCGCGGCCATCCGCGCGGGACTGGACTTCACCACCAGCGCCCCGCTGCGCGACGGCCGGATGACGCTGCCCACGCTCGGCGCGCTGCACAGCGCCGCCCCCGACGGGGCGCTCGCCGACCTCAGCGGCCGCGACGGCCTGTTGATCATGCGCACCCCCGGCGAGCCGCCGCTGGAGGTGCGTCGCGACCCGGACGGCTCCTGGCACTCCGACGACCCGCGCTGGCTGCCGTTGCGCACCCTGGACGGCGGGCCGCGCCCCGTGCTGCTCGACGACCTCGACCCGGGTCCGCTGGCCGCGCGGACCTCCGCGCCCGGCGGGGCGCACGCGCGCAGGGAACTACCGCCCGGGGAGCGCGAACACTGGGCCGCGCTGTGGCAGGGCGCGCTGCCCCTGCTGCACCTCGGCGGCGCCGCCCGGTCCGCCGAACTCGCGCTGCTGGACTGCATCGTGCCGATGGCCGAACCGGCGGACACCGAGGTCGGGCACTCCAGCGGCACCAGCCCGGGCGCCTTCGGCGCCGTGCTGGCCAGCCCGCCGCCCAGCCCGGCGCTGCTCGCCGCCGGGCTGACCCACGAACTGCAGCACGCGAAGCTCGCCGCGCTCAGCGAGCTCACCCCGTTGCACACCGCGGGCGCCGAGCGCCGCCACTGGGCCCCGTGGCGCCCCGATCCGCGCCCCTTCGACGGGCTGTTGCACGGCGCCTACGCCCATCTCGCGCTCGCCGCCTTCTGGCAACGGCTGGCGCTGAGCCTGGCCGACCCGGCCGAACGCGACTACTCCTGGGCGGCGCACGCCCGGTGCTGGGCCCAGGTGGCCGCCGTCCTGCCGGTGCTGCGGGACACCCGCCGGCTCACCGACGCCGGCCGCGAGTTCGTCCGCGCCATGGCCGAACGCCACGAGCAGCTGCGCCGACCGCGACCGCCGGACGGCCATCTGGTGCGGGCCACCGCGTACGTGGAGACCGCCCGCACGCTGTGGAGCCGGCAGCATGCCCGGCAGTAGAGGCACCTCACAGCGCCCCGCGGGCCGGGGGAGGTTACCTGACGGACGCCCGGTGTATGTTCCCAGCGAGGACATCTGACGGTCCGTCGCCATCGCGGTACGAGGAGAGACCCGTGGACACCGAAGCCGAGACCCGCCAGGTCACCATCAGCTTCGCGGGCTTCAACCGCCCCTGGGCCGCCTGGATCGGCGACCGGTTGGAGCGGCACGGCGTCCGGGTCGCGTTCCAGCGCTGGGACCCGCCCCTGGAGACCTCGCTCGAGGAGGCGCTGACCGACCTGCTGCTGGTCGAGGGCCGCATCCTGGTGGTGCTCAGCGACTGGTACTTCAAGCTCGGCCCGCGCCGCGAGGAGGCGTGGAACGCGGCGCTGCGCTCCGTCGTCGCCCCGCACACCCACCGGTTCGCGGCGGTGTCCGTCACCTCGCAGCCGATGCCCTCGGCCACCGCCGCGTTCGGCGGGGCCGCCGAGCTGTGGGGCATCGGCGCCCGGGAGGCGGAGCGCCGCCTGATCAGCCTGCTGGGCATCGGCGGGCAGCGGCACACCCCGCCGGCCGGGGTGTCGATCGACCGCAGACGCGGCCCGCGGTATCCGCACGAGCAGCCCAGCATCTGGAGCGGCGTGCCCCGGCGGAACACCCGGTTCACCGGCCGCGAGGGCACCCTCCAGGAGGCGTACGCCGAGCTCCAGGAGTCCGAGCCGGGCGCCGGGGTGGTCACCCTGCTCGGCATGTCCGGCGTCGGCAAGACCCAGATCGGCGCCGAGTACGCGTACCGGTTCGGCCCGGAGTACGACATGGTCTGGTGGGTGCCGGCCGACCAGCGCGGCACGCTGCGCCAGCGGCTCGCCGAGCTGGCGCCCGCGCTGGAGCTCACCACCGGACCCGACTACGGCGAGCGGCTGCGTGCCGTCCGGGACGCGTTGCGCCGCGGCGACCCGCACGCTCGCTGGCTGCTGGTGCTCGACGGCGCCGACGATCCGACCGCCGTGGCCGACCTGGTGCCCACCGGACCCGGGCACGTCATCATCACCTCGCAGAACCGCGAATGGGCCCAGCACAACACCACGCTCATCGAGGTGCCGGTGTACCTGCGCGAGGAGTCCGTGGCGTTCATCCGCCGCCGCGCCCCGCGCATCGACGCCACCAACGCCGACCTGCTCGCCGACTCGCTGGGCGACCTGCCGCTGGCGCTGGACCAGACCGCGGGCTGGCTCAGCGACGCCACCATGTCGGTCCCCGAGTACGTCGACCTGCTGCACGGCGGCGCCGACCTGGAGTCCGGGCTCCGGCTGTCCACCGACTTCCCGATGAGCTACTACACGGCCTTCTCCATACTGCTGAACCGGCTGCGCGAGACCGCGCCGGAGGCGGTGGAGCTGCTGCGGCTGTGCGCCTTCTTCGCGCCCGGCGCCATCCCGGTCACGCTGCTGCGCGCCGTTCCCACCGAGGAACTGCCCGAACCGTTGGCCGGGCTGATGGACGACTCGCTGCGGTGGAACGCCGCCGTCGGCAAGCTGGTGCAGCACTCCGTGGTGCGCTTCGAGGCCGACGAGAGCGAGGTGCACGACCAGGATCCGGCCTCCTCCGGGACGCTGCACCTGCACCGGATGGTGCACCAGACCGTGCGCGACGGGATGACCGAGGAGGACCAGGCCAACTACTCCCGGGCGGTGCGCCGCGCGCTGGCCGCGGCCGACCCGCTGCGCCCCACCGACACCCGGCTGTGGCCCCGGTTCGCCAGGCTGGTGCCCCATCTGGACCCGTCGGGGGCGCTCCGCAGCACCCATCCCGACCTGCACCGGCTGATCTTCAACTGCATCAGGTACCTGTACCTCGCCGGCGAGTACACGGCCGGCGTCCAGCTGATCGAGCGCACCGAGCGCGCCTGGCGCGAGGTGCTCGGCGCCGAGGACGTCGCGCTCTGGGACCTGGCGTCGCAGCAGGCGACCATGGTGCGGGCGCTCGGCGACTACGCCCGCTGCGAGCGGCTCGACCGCTCGGTCATCGACCACCTGACCACGGCCCGCGGCGCGCTCGACCCCAGCGTGCTGCGCGCCCGGGAGGGGTTGGCCGCCGACCTGCGAGGGCTGGCCCGCTTCCAGGAGGCGCTGGAGGTCAACGAGCGCTCCCTGGCCGGGCACGTCGAGGTGGTCGGCGAGACCGACTCCCGGACCTTCCACTCCCGGCACAACCTGGCCCTGACCCTGCGGCTGCTGGGCCGCTACGCCCAGGCCATGGACCTCAACCGGAAGAACCTCGCGGACCGCCGCGAGCTGCTCGGCGCCCGGCACAACTCCACGCTCCTCGCGGAGAACGCGTACGCCCTCGACCTGCGGCTGCTCGGCCGCTACGACGAGGCGTACTCGGTCCAGGAGCAGGGCGTGGCGCAGCACCGCGCGGTGATGGGCGCGGACAACCCGCAGACCCTCACCGCCGAGCAGAACCTCGCGCTCTGCGTGCTGCGGGCGGGCGACCGGGCGGGCGCCCACGCCCGGTTGGGGAACCTGCTGGAGCGGGCCGAGCGGGTGCTGGGCGACGACTCGCCGCTGACGCTGCGCATCGCCACCTGCTACTCGTTCGTCCAGCGCGCCCACGGGAACCTGGACCAGGCCCGGGCGATCGGCGAGTCCATCATGGAGCGCTTCCGGATCACGCTCGGGCCGCGGCACCCGTACACGCTGGGCGCGGCGGTGAACCACGCGCTGGTGCTGCGGGCGGCCGGCGAGCGGCAGCAGTCCCTGCTGCTCACCGAGGAGTGCCTGGCGGACATGGCCACGGCGCTCGGCCCCGACCACCCGTGGACGCTCGGCACGGCGCTCAACGCCACGGCGGGCCGCAGCCTGGACGGGGACCTGGAGGGCGCCGTCGAGCTCAGCCGGGACACCGCCCGCCGGGCCGCGAAGGCGGTGGGCCGCAAGCATCCGCTGTTCCTGTCCTGCCAGACCGCGCTGGCGCTGGACCTGCGCGGGGTGCGCAAGGGCGAGGACGCCGACAAGGTGGAGGAGGAGGCCCTGTCCGGGCTGATCTCCACGCTCGGCTCGCAGCACGTGCACACGGTCAGCGCCCGCAGCCGGGTCCGCCCCTTCTGGGACTTCGAGCCGCTCGGGACGTAGCCCTTGCCGGGCTCTGGGGGCGCCCCGGGGCCCGGCCGTCGGCGGACGAGCGGGACCGTACGGACACGCAGGGCACGCCGAGGCGGGCCGGGCATCCGGCGGCGTGCTGCCGCGGACGCCCGGCCCGCCTGGGCTCGTGCGGTCGTGCTCCGGGCTACAGCGTGAAGACCTCGTCGGCCAGGGCCTGCTGCTCGGCCTGGTGGCGCTTGGCCGAGCCGACCGCGGGCGAGGACGACGACGGGCGGGAGACCCGGTGCAGCCGGTCGGCCCCGGGCACCTGGCCCGAGCCGATGATCACGTCCAGGTGGTCCACCAGGTTCAGCGCGATGAACGGCCACGCGCCCTGGTTCGCCGGCTCCTCCTGGGCCCACACGTACCGCTCGGCGTTCCGGTAGCGCGCCAGCTCGGTCTGGATCTCCTCGCTGGGCAGCGGGTAGAGCCGCTCCAGGCGGACCAGCGCCGTGTCGCGCACCTCGCGCTTGTCCCGCTCGGCGGCCAGCTCGTAGTACACCTTGCCGGAGCAGAAGACGACCTTGCGCACCTCGGACGGGTCCACCGTGGTGTCGCCGATCAGCGGCTTGAAGCCGCCGGAGGTGAACTCCTCGGCCGCGGAGGTCGCCGCCTTCAGCCGCAGCATCCACTTCGGGGTGAACACGATCAGCGGCTTGTGGTGCGGGTTGTGCACCTGCCAGCGCAGCAGGTGGAAGTAGTTCGCCGGGACGGTGGGCATCGCGACCGTCATGTTGTTCTGCGCGCAGAGCGCGAGGAAGCGCTCGATCCGAGCCGAGGAGTGGTCCGGGCCCTGGCCCTCGTACCCGTGCGGCAGCAGCAGCGTGACGCCCGAGGTCTGGCCCCACTTCTGCTCGGCCGAGGAGATGAACTCGTCGATCACGGTGGCCGCGCCGTTGGCGAAGTCACCGAACTGCGCCTCCCACATCACCAGCGCGTCGGGCCGGGCCAGCGAGTACCCGTACTCGAAGCCCATGGCCGCGTACTCGCTGAGCAGCGAGTCGTAGACGTTGAACCGGGCCTGGTCCTCGGAGAGGTACAGCAGCGGGGTGTAGTCCTCGCCGGTCTTCCGGTCGATCAGCACCGAGTGCCGCTGGCCGAAGGTGCCGCGCCGGGTGTCCTGGCCGGCGAGCCGCACCGGGGTGCCCTCCATCAGCAGCGAGCCGATGGCCAGCAGTTCGCCCATCGCCCAGTCGATCGTGCCCTCCTCGACCATGGCCGCCCGGCGCTGCAGCTGCGGCAGCAGCCGCGGGTGGACCGTGATCCGCTCGGGGATGTTGACCTGGGACTCGGCGATCCGCTTGACGACCTCCTGGCTGACGCCGGTCTCCAGGCTCACCGGGAACTCCGGCTGCGGCGCCGGGACCTCGGCGGGCGCGGGCGTGCCGGTGGCCTCCCGCACCTCCTTGAAGACCTTCTCCAGCTGGCCCTGGAAGTCCTGGAGCGCCTGCTCCGCCTCCTCCAGGGTGATGTCCCCGCGGCCGATCAGCGATTCGGTGTACAGCTTGCGCACCGACCGCTTCTTGTCGATCAGGTCGTACATCAGCGGCTGGGTGAAGGAGGGGTTGTCCGTCTCGTTGTGCCCGCGCCTGCGGTAGCACACCAGGTCGATGACGACGTCCTTGTTGAACGCCTGGCGGTACTCGAAGGCGAGCCGGGCGACCCGGCACACCGCCTCCGGGTCGTCGCCGTTGACGTGGAAGATCGGGGCCTCGATCATCCGGGCGACGTCGGTGCAGTACGTCGAGGACCGGGCCGCCGCGGCGGTCGCGGTGTACCCGACCTGGTTGTTGATGACGATGTGCACCGAACCGCCGGTGCGGTACCCGCGCAGCTGCGACATGTTGAGCGTCTCGGCGACCACGCCCTGGCCGGCGAACGCCGCGTCACCGTGGATCAGCACGGGCAGCACGGTGAAGTCCTTGCCGCCCTTGCCGATGATGTCCTGCTTGGCGCGCGAGACGCCCTCCACGATCGGGTCGACCGCCTCCAGATGCGAGGGGTTGGCGGCCAGCGACACCTTGATCTTCTCGCCGCACAGGCCGGTGAAGGTGCCCTCGGTGCCGAGGTGGTACTTGACGTCGCCCGAGCCGTGCATCGACTTCGGGTCGAGGTTCCCCTCGAACTCGCGGAAGATCTGCGCGTAGGACTTGCCCACGACGTTGGCCAGCACGTTCAGCCGGCCGCGGTGGGCCATGCCGATGACGGCCTCGTCCAGGCGCGCCTCGGCGGCCTCGTCGAGCACCGAGTCGAGCAGCGGGATGACGGTCTCGCCGCCCTCCAGCGAGAACCGCTTCTGGCCGACGTACTTGGTCTGCAGGAACGTCTCGAACGCCTCGGAGGCGTTGAGCCGGCGCAGGATGCGCAGCTGCTCCTCACGCTCGGGCGGGGTGTGCGGGCGCTCCACCCGGTCCTGGATCCACTTGCGCTCCTTGGGATCCTGGATGTGCATGTACTCGATGCCGGTGGTGCGGCAGTACGAGTCGCGCAGCACGCCGAGGATGTCGCGCAGCTTCAGCATGGACTTGCCGGCGAAGCCGCCGACCGCGAACTCGCGCTCCAGGTCCCACAGGGTGAGCCCGTGCTCCTTGATGTCCAGGTCGGGGTGCTTGCGCTGCTTGTACTCCAACGGGTCGGTGTCGGCCATCAGGTGGCCGCGCACCCGGTACGCGTGGATCAGGTCGAAGACGCGGGCCGCCTTGGTGACGTCGTCGTCGTGGTTGACGTCGATGTCCCGGTGCCAGCGCACCGGCTCGTACGGGATGCGCAGCGCCTCGAAGATGTCGTCGTAGAAGCCGTTCTCGCCCAGCAGCAGCTGGCTCATCAGCCGCAGGAACTCGCCGGAGGCCGCGCCCTGGATCACCCGGTGGTCGTAGGTGGAGGTGAGCGTCATGACCTTGGAGATGCCGAGGCGGTTCAGCGTCTCCTGGGAGGTGCCCTGGAACTCGGCCGGGTACTCCATGGCGCCGACCGCGATGATCAGGCCCTGACCCGGCATCAGCCGCGGCATCGAGTGCACGGTGCCGATGCCGCCCGGGTTGGTCAGCGAGGCGGTGACGCCCGAGTAGTCGTCCATGGTGAGCTTGCCGCCGCGGGCCCGGCGCACGACGTCCTCGTACGCCTGCCAGAACTCGAAGAAGCTGAGATCCTCGGCTCCCTTGATGGCCGGCACCACGAGCTGGCGGTCGCCGTTCTTCTTCACCAGGTCGATGGCGAGGCCGAGGTTGACGTGGTCCGGCCTGACCAGGGTGGGCTTGCCGTCCTTCTCGGTGAACGAGCAGTTCATCGAGGGCATGGCCTTCAGCGCCTGCACCATGGCGTAGCCGATGAGGTGCGTGAACGACACCTTGCCGCCGCGGGCGCGCTTGAGGTGGTTGTTGATGACGATGCGGTTGTCGAAGAGCAGCTTGACCGGGACCGCGCGGACCGAGGTGGCGGTGGGCAGCTCGCGCGAGGCGTTCATGTTCTTCGCGACGGCGGCGGCCGGGCCGCGCAGCGTGACCAGCTCGGGCCCGCCGGCCTCCTCCGCCTCGGCGGCGGCCTTGCCGGCGGGCTTCGCGGCGGTGGGCTTGGCGGCCGGCTTCGTGGCGGGCTTCGCGGGCGCCCCGGTGGCCGCGTCGGCCGGCTTCGCCGGGGCCTCGGTGGCCTGGGCCGCCGGCTGCGCCGGGGCGGCCTGCGGGGCGGCCGCGGCGGTGGCCTCGCCGCCGTCCGCCGCCTCCTGCGCGCCGTCGGCGCGCTTGGTGCCCTGCCCGCCGGGCTTGTAGTCGGCGAAGAAGTCCCACCAGGCCCGGTCCACGGAGTTCGGGTCCCGGAGGTACTGCTGGTAGATCTCGTCAACGAGCCATTCGTTCGCACCGAATCCGGCGGCGGGGTTCTTCTCCGCCCCTGGGTCGGTCTCGACGCTGGAGGTGTTCGGGGACTGTGGCGACACGGCGGCAACCGCCCTCTTCCGCTTCACAAGGTCATGGACAGCGGAAATCAAGGCTACGCCTCCCCGGCCTCGGGTCGCAGTCCAGGAACGGCAGACGTCGCCTAGATCACATTCGGGCCCGGGGTTTCGGTGGTTTCGGCAGGCGAGCCTCCGGGAACTGGTCAGAGTTCGGCGCGAAACGGCAAGGAAACGGTAATGAAGCCGCGACCTGGCGGCGCTACGGACCGCCGATGATCGGGATCCGCCGTCCACCCGGTCGCCGCGCTCCCGCGACAGTCGTCAGGGCCGTGTCTCGCCATCACCCGGAAGAGTGAGTCTGATGCGGCAGCCGCGCCGCGACTCGGCGACGCCGATGGTGCCTCCGTGCAGGTCCACCGCCCAGCGGGCGATCGCCAGGCCGAGCCCGGTGCCGCCGTCGCGCGGGGCGTGGCCGTCCGTGGTGCCCCGCCCGAAGCGCTCGAAGACCAGCTCGCGCTGCGCCCGGGGAATGCCCGGGCCCTGGTCCCTGACCTCCAGTATCAGCCCGCCCGGCAGCTGTCCCGGGCGGGCCAGGACCACCACCTCGCCGCCGAGTGGGCTGTGCTTGACCGCGTTGTCCACCAGGTTGGTGACCACCTGGTCGAGCCGCTCCGGGTCCGCGTGGGCGCGCAGACCGTTGGGCGTGACGTCCAGCCGGAGCCGGACGTCCGTCCTGGCGTGGCCGCGGCGCATGGCCACCGTGGCGTCGCCGAGCACGGCGGACAGGTACGGCTCCACCTGGAAGCCGCGCGGCCGCAGCGGCACCACGCCGTTCTCCAGCCGGGACAGGTCGAGCAGCTGCTCGACCAGGCGTCCCAGCCGCTCGGTCTGCCGCAGCGCCGTGGACATGGTCTTCGGGTCCGCCTCCGAGACGCCGTCCACCACGTTCTCCAGCACCGCCCGCAGGCCGGCGATGGGCGTCCGCAGCTCGTGCGAGACGTTGGCCACCAGCTCCTTGCGGTGCCGGTCCACCGCCTGGAGGTCGGCTGCCATGCGGTTGAAGGCGCGGGCCAGGTCGCCCAGCTCGTCCCGCCGGGCGACGCGCACCCGGCGGCCGTAGTCGCCGCGGGCCATGGCCCGGGCGGCCGAGGTCATCTCGAGCACCGGCGTCGCCAGGCTCTGCGCGACGAACTGGGTGACCAGCAGCGAGGCGATGATCGCCATGATCGCGATTACCTGGAGCTCGATGTCGGAGCGGTAGGCCAGCAGGCTCAGCATGGTCGTGATCACGACCGAGATGACCACCAGCCAGCCCAGCGCCGCCTTGACCGAGCGGAACGGATCCAGTGGGCGCGTCAGACGCCAGGCCCGGCGCCACACCGGATGCCGAACGAGTTCGAGCACGCGGTCAGACCTCGCCCGCCGCCTGGCCGGAGCGTGGGGCCTCGCCGGCGAAGCCGGGCGGGGTCTCCAGCGCGTAGCCCACGCCGTGCACGGTCCTGATCCGCTCCGCGCCGATCTTCCGGCGCAGCGCCTTCACGTGGCTGTCCACGGTCCGGGTGCCCGAGGCGTCCGCCCAGTCCCACACCTCGGCCAGCAGCTGCTCCCTGGTGAGCACCGCGCGAGGCGAACGGGCCAGGCACATCAGCAGGTCGAACTCGGTGGGAGTGAGGTGGATGTCCTTACCCGCGGCGCGGACCCGGCGCTGGGTGCGGTCGATCTCCAGGTCACCCAGACGCACGCTGCCCGGCCGGGGCGTGGTGGCCGCCACGGCCGCACGCTCCACCCGACGCAGCAGAACGTGCGAGCGGGCGACCAGCTCGCGCATGGAGAACGGCTTGGTCATGTAGTCGTCGGCACCGACGCCGAGGCCGACCAGCATGTCGGTCTCGTCGTCCCGCGCGGTGAGCATCAGCACCGGTACCGGGCGCTGGGCCTGCACCCGGCGGCACACCTCGAGTCCGTCGAAGCCGGGCAGCATCACGTCGAGGATGAGCAGGTCGGGGTGCCATGCGGCGGCCGTCTCCACGGCCGCGGGGCCGTCGGCCGCGGTCTGTACGAGGAACCCCTCGGCACGGAGCCGCGCGGCGATCGCCTCCACGATGGTGGGGTCGTCCTCGATGACCAGCACGCGTCGCTGGGCACCGGGTGTGGTGGCGGTGCTGCTGTGGTGGCTCGGTCGGTCCTGGGCGGCCGGCTCGGTGGGGCCTGCCGGATCGGTGTGGTGGTTCGTCCTGGTCTCTGTCTGGTTCATGCTCCCGCCCCCGGGATCGTTGCGGTGCCAGTCGGCTGGAACTGGCATGCCTGGGTGCCGTCGAATGTGCTGTCGAGTATGGAATGTGCGCTGATTGTGCTGTGAATGTGCCGAAGGGCACTGACAAGCAGCGTAGAGCGCTAAGTCAGCTCACGGCTACGCGGATCGGGTGGCGAGATGATGGCTGGCGAGAAAGAGCACGTCCGGAGTGCCCCGGGCGACTGGTACTTCTCTGGTGCGAACGTTGCGAAATCCGGCATCTCCGAGGTTCTTCACAAAGGTGTCGGAAGGGTGCGCGGACCACACGACGAGCACGCCTCCGGGGGCGAGATGTGCGCGACACAGGTCGAGGCCCGTGGAGGAGTAGAGGTGGTCGTTGTCGTCCGTGACCGTCCAGTCGGGCCCGTTGTCGACGTCGAGGCAGATGGCGTCGTACCGGACGTCGGTGGTGCGGAGGTGCGTCAACAGGTCGGTGTGCAGCACCTCGGTGCGCGGATCGGCGAGGGCGTCCGCGGTGAACTCGGCCAGCGCGCCGGCGCGGTGCCAGTCGATGATGGCGGTCTCCCGCTCGACCACCGCGATCCGTCCCCAGCGGGGGTCGGCGGCGGCCTCGGCCAGCGAGAAGCCGACGCCGAGGCCGCCGATCAGCAGGCTCGGCGCCGGCCGGTCGTCCAGGGCGGCGAGCGCCGCGCCGACGAGCAGCCGCTCGGAGCGGCCGTCCGAGGTGTCCATCAGGAAGCACCCGTTGGCGATGATCTGCAGCAGCGCGCCGTGCCGGCGCAGCACCACCTCGCCGTGCGGGCCCTCCCTGCGGTCGAGGGTCACCGGGCCCGGGCCGTCCGGCGGGCCGCCGGGCCGTATGTGGGGCCCGGCGTCGGACGGCTCGGGGCGCGGATCGTCGCGGGGGTCGGGGGACATGCGCCCATCTTGCCTGGCCGGCCGGCCAGGTCCCGGCCGGGCGCGCGGCCGCCCGGACCCCCGCGCCCGGGTCAGCCGTTGTTGGCGAGCACCTGCAGCCGGTCGTAGGCGCCGTTGAAGACGTTGTGGTCGCCGACGGTGGGGCCGGTGGAGGTGTACTGCCAGAAGGTGTAGAAGCCCCAGCCGGCCGGCAGGGTGCCCGCGGAGGAGGCGTAACGGGCGATCCACAGCGGGTGGTTGGCGGCGAAGCCGCTGTAGTTGCCGGTGCAGGTGGTCCACCAGTCGGTGGTGGTGTAGATCACCGCGTACCGGCCGGTGCGGGCGTGGTAGGTGTCCAGGAAGTCGTTGATCCAGCTCACCATGGCGGACTGGCTGAGGCCGTAGCAGGTCGAACCGTACGGGTTGTACTCGATGTCCAGCACGCCGGGCAGCGTCTTGCCGTCCCGGGACCAGCCGCCGCCGTTGTCGGCGAAGAAGTTGGCCTGGGAGGCGCCGCTGGAGCTGTTGGGCAGCGCGAAGTGGTAGGCGCCGCGGATCATGCCCACGTTGTACGACCCGTTGTACTGCTGGGCGAAGTACGGGTTCTCGTAGGAGGTGCCCTCGGTCGCCTTGACGTAGGCGAACTGCACGCCGCTGTTCCAGAGGGTGGACCAGGAGACGTTGCCCTGGTGGCTGGAGACGTCGACGCCCTCGACGGTGGCCAGCGGGGAGACGTCGGGCTCCGCGGACGCCGTGGCGCCGCCCTCGTGCATGGCGACGCCGACGCCCATGTACGCCTCGCCAGGCTCGATGGACGGGGTGGCGTCGGCGGTCGCCACCCCCGGGGAGGCGACGAGCAGGGCCAGCGCGGCGCACACCATTCCGAACAGGGTGGGGAGTTTGCGGTGCCAACGAACGAGGGGACTGGTCGTTCCGGTTCCGTGCATGGGCAGATCTGCCTTTCGGAGACCTCGGTGGGGGGACGAGAAACCAGCTCGTCGGCTTGTCACATGATGTGAACATGCCGATCGTGAAGGTAATGCGCGCAGTTGGTGGCAGGGAAGAGGCGCCCGCACACGCCGTTGGTCTACGCCGGTGGCGGCCGTCAACCGGGTGCCCACACGCGGTCGCGTCCTCCAACTTTCATCCGTGAAATCCCCGGGAAACGTTCGAACTTGGGGAGCCAGGGAGAGCCGGGGAGGGTCAGGGCTCGGCCACGATGGCGGTCGCGTCGTCGTGTGCCTTGCCCCGGGGGTGGGTCTCGCCGCGCGGGTCGGCGGCCTCCGCGGCGCGCACCCGCTCGATGACCGCCTCCGGGCCCTCCTTCGTCAGCGCCCGGAACAACGCGCTCCAGTCGCCGAACCGGAAGGTCTCCACCCAGCGGCCCACCCCGTCGCTCAGCGCGGCCAGCGCGCGCACCCGTCCGCGCGGCAGCGAGCCGGTCACCGCCCGGCCGGCCACCCCGGGATCCGCGGCGGCCGTGAAGAACCCGCCCTCCGCGTTCCGCAGGCCCTCCACGAACGCCACCCGCTCGCCGGCCGGCAGTCGCCTGGCGGCCGGGCGCAGCGCGTCCAGCCGGGCGTCGAGCACCGGGCGCACCGCGCCCTCCGGCTCCTCGACCAGCAGCACCGAATCGCAGAGCACCAGGTACTCCAGCTCGGCCGCGTCCCAGCGCGCGCAGACGACCGTGGCCTGCGGCGTTCTCGGGTGAGAAAGGTCACACGTGCCGCGATGCGCGTCAGCCGTCCGGGTGATCGCGGCCGCCAGGCAGGCCGGCAACGTCAGCTCGGGTCGGGCGCCCGCGAGTTCCAGCAGCGCGCCGCCGAGCCGCGCGGTGAACCAGGCGACGCCGTGCCGGCAACCTCCGTCGATCTCCCCGGCCGTCACTCCGTCCAGCAGCACCAGCACCCCGCCGGCCCCGCCGGCCGGACTCGCCACGGCGGCGAAGTCCTCGTTCGGCACGCCCGGGGTGCCCGGTTCGCTGGCTGACCGGAATCGCATGCGCTCAGTCTGCCTTAGGCTGTGCGGCGCGTGGCGTCCCCGTGACGACCCGTCACCCGGGGTGCGCGGAGCGCCCGGGATCCACCGGTTCGCCCCCGCCCATCTCGGGGCCTATCGGTGCCGGTGAGCGGATCTCGGGTGATAGCCGGTCAGTAGCCAGAGGAAAGGTGGATCTTGCCAGGACACGTGCGTGAACGCCAGCCCGAAACCGGGCTCGGCGCGGGCGCCGGCACACCCGGCTTGTCCGCCGGAACCTGGTGATGTTCACTCCTTCGGGTGGCCGCTCGGGGGAGGCCGCCTGCTGCCCGTACCGCGCTGGCATGGTCGGTGCCGACGTGCAGCCTCGACAGCCGGACCGTCGTAGGGTCCGGCGAGCTGGACCACTAGCCAGGCCCCCTCGCCGGCGGCCGGGATGAGAATGCGAGCACAGGTGCGGAAGAAGAGACTGCACGATCCCGCCGAAGCCTCCACGTCCGTGTCCTCGCCCACCACGTCCACCACGTCCGCCACGGCCACGGGGCCCGCCGACGACGCCGCGCCGGGCGCCGCCGGGCCGCGCTCCCACGCCGCCCGGGGCCGCCGCGGCCGGGTGCGCAACCGGCTGCTGGCCGGCGTGCTGTTGACCGGCCTGGCCGTGCTGGCCGCCGGCGCCCCCGCCGTGCTGTCCGCCTACCAGCGGATGGACCAGGACCAGCGGCAGCTGGACGAGGCCGAGCTGGGCCAGCGCGCGCTCGCGCTCTCCCACACGCTCGCCGACGAGCGCGACGGCCTGCTCGCCGCGGGACCAGAGCCCGCGGCCACCGAGCACGTGCTGACGCCGGAGCACCTCGATCGCGTCGAGCGGCAGGTGGCCGGGCTGCTGCCGGACGCCCCCGAGGCGGTGCGCACCGGGCTCGACTCCCTGCCCGGGCTCAGGGAGCGGGCGGCCTCCGAGGAGAGCGACGCGGCGGAGCTGCACACCGCCTACACCCGGATCATCGAGGACCTCGGCGACCTCTTCCTGGCCGGCAGCCACGCGCGGCACGGGGAGGCCGCCAACGCCACCGCCTCGGCGCTGCCCGACCTGGCCCGCGCCGCTGACGCCTCGTCGGCCGTCCGCGGCCTGGTGCTGGCCGCGCTGCGCGGCGAGGGCGAGCAGCCGGGGCTGACCGGCACCGCCCAGCACCAGGCGGCCAGGGAGGCCGCGGCGCTGGCCGACTTCGACGCGACCGCCGAGGCCGCGGCGCGCGACGCGTACGCGCGGGACGTCGCGGGACCCGAGGTGACCGCCGCGGAGGACTACCTCGACCAGCTCACCGACCAGCCCGTGCTCAGCGCGGAGGACCGCGAACTCGACGCGGCGGCGGTGGCGGACGCGCTCGCCACCCGCACCGAGGCGCAGCGCTCGGTGCTGGTCGAGCTCTCCACCGACCACCTGGCCGCCCTCAAGGCCCAGCGCGGCGACGACCTGCTGTCGCTGCAACTGCGCGTGCTGCTGGTGCTCGCCGCCCTGGTGCTGGCGCTCGGCATCAGCGTGCGCACCGCCCGGTCCCTCACCCGCCCGCTGGCCGCGGTGCGGCTGGGCAGCCGCCGGGTCGCGGCCGATCCGGCCGGCCAGCAGCCGGTCAGGTACACCGGGCGCAACGACGAGTTCGCCGAGGTGGTCAACTCCGTCAACTCGCTGCACGCCCGCGCCGTGGAGCTGCACCGGCGGGCCGCGGAGACCGCCAGGGACAGCGGCGGGCTGCGCGCCGAGCGGGACCGGCTGCTGGCCGAACAGCGCCAGCTGAGCTCCCGGCTGACCGCCCTGCACGGCGCGGTGCACGGCATGTTCGCGCACCACGCCCAGCGGCTGCTCAGCCTGGTCAGCGAGCAGCTGTCCGTCCTGGAGGGCCTGGAGGAGCACGAGACCGACCCCGACCACCTGGCCGTGCTGTTCACCCTCGACCACCTCGCCGCCCGGATGCGGCGGCACGGCGAGAACCTGCTGCTGCTCGCCGGCGCGGGCCCGGCCGGCCGGCTGGGCGAACCGCTGCCGCTGATCGACGTGCTGCGCGCCGCCGTCAGCGAGATCGAGCGGTACGAGCTGGTGGAGATCTCGCCGCCGCCCCAGGTGCGGGTGATCGGCCCGACCGTGCGGGACCTCAGCCACCTGCTCGCGGAACTTCTGGACAACGCCACCGCGTTCTCCCCAGAGGGGGCTCGGGTCCGGCTGACCGGCCGGTGGTTGGAGGGTGGCCTGACGTTGCTGGTCGAGGACGAGGGCATGGGGCTCTCGGACGAGCGGCTGGTCGAGCTGAACGCCCGGCTGGCCGATCCGGTGACGCCGCCGCCCGGCGCGGACGGCGCGCTGCCGCACGCCCAGGGCGCCAGCGCGGGCATCGGCATGGGCCTCTACACCGTGGCCCGGTTGGCCGCCCGGCACCGGCTCGGCTGCTGGCTGCGCCGCCGGCCCGGCGGCGGCACGCTGGCCGAGGTGGTGCTTCCGACCTCGCTGCTGACCGACCTCGGCGAGACGCAGGGCGTCGCCGTGCTGTCCGAGCTCGCCGGGCTGACCACCGCGACCGGCGCGACCGCGGTGCCGGGCGCGGGGGGCGCGCGGCGGGGGACGCACGGCATCGGGATGCCCGGTCAGGACGGCGGCCCGGCAGTGGCCGGCGTGTCAGACGTGACGGGTGTGACGGGTGGGACGAGCATTGCGGGAGTGTCGGGTGTGAGTGAACTGTCCGGGGCGGCCGGGATGCCGGGCGCCGTGGGAGCGACCGGGGGACACCCGGTGGTCGCGCCGTACGCCGGGGCCACGCCCGCCCACGGCGTTCCGATTCCGCACCCGGCCCAGGGCGGCGGCCCGGGGCCGGAGCACGCGCGAGCCGACGACTCGGCTCCGCACGGGCACGCCCGCACCGAGAGCGGGCTGCCGCTGCGCACCGCGGGCGCCCAACTCGGCTCGGGGGGCCACGGCGACGACCCCGCGGCGGCCGGCACGCCGGCCCGCGGCGTGGACGCCGAGGAGCTGCGCCGCCGGCTCGGCGGCTTCCAACGCGGCGCCCGGGAGGGCCACCGCGACGCCGCCCGCGCCACCGACTCCGGCACCGGCCAGGAGGCACCCTCATGAACGGCTCTCTTCCCCTTCCCTTCGAGGCGTCAAGCGACGCCGCCCGCGACCTTCGCTGGCTGCTCGACCGGCTGGTCGACGAGGTGCCGGGGCTGCTCTCGGTGGCCGTGGTCTCCGCCGACGGACTGCCGCTGCTGACCACCGTCCCCCGCCCGCGCCGCAGCCGCTCCGCGACCGACCCGCGCGGCTCCACGGGCGACCTGGCCACCATCGTCTCCGGCCTCGCCAGCCTCACCGGCGGCGCCGCCACCCTGATGGACGGCGGCCGGGTGCGGCAGACCCTGGTCGCCATGAACGCGGGGAACCTGCTGGTCATGACCATCAGCGACGGTTCGCTGCTCGGCGTCTACGCGGAACCGGACGCCGACATGGGCCTGGTCGCCTACCACATGGCGCTCTTCGTCGGCCGCGCCGGACACCTGCTCACCCCCCGGCTGCGGGCCCAGCTGCGCAGCGCCGCGCACGCCGAACCCCCGGCCAGGACCGAGCCGCTGGCACAGCGCGGCTGGCGGTCCTGACGCGCCCGCCCTCCGGGCACCGGGCCGCGCGGCTCCGGCCCGGCCGGGTTCGGCGGGCGTGAGCCCCTTGGCGCGGCGGGGTGGGGGATTCCGAGGTCGGTTGGGTGCCGGGTCGCGTCGCACCGGCCTCCGGGCGTGGGTGGCCAGGGACCGCGCGGCGTCTGCGTCGTTCGCTCCTCGCGGACCCGTGGGCTCGTGGGCGATCCTCAGGCGGGCGGGTCGGCGGGCGCCGTGCGTGACGAGCCGCCGGCCAGAAGCGGGCTGTTGAGGCGGCGAGTCTGGCGGTCCTGACGTCCCGCCTGCGCGGGCGCCGGGGGGCCGGGGCATCTGGCGCGGTGCGGGTAGGGCTCCTGACGTCCGCTCAGGCGCCGGGTCGAGTCGCACCGGCCTCCGGGGTGGTGAGGCCGTCGTCCGGCAGCGTCGGCGCGGGTTCGGCCAGGCTGGCGAGGGCCGCCGCCGCGTCGTCCAACCGGTCCCGCGCGTCGTCCCGTTCGCCGCGCAGTTCGTCGGCCACCGCCTGCGCGGCGTCCAGCGCCGCCCGTTCCTCGCGGGCCCGCCGGTCGGTCTTCCGCTCCTCCTCGCGCAGCGCCTCCAGCGTGGCGACGTGCGCGGCCACGGCCCGGTCGGCCACGGCCTGGTCGTGCGGCTCCAGCGCCGGTTCCTCGCCGAGCAGCAGCCGCAGCGCCGCCGGCAGCTCCAGACCGCCGTCCTGGTACTGCTGCCGGGCCAGCAGCCCGGCCAGCCGCTGCGCCTCGGCCAGCTCGGTCCGGATCTCGGCGAGCCCGTGGGACACGGACTCGACGCGCTCCCGCACGGCCCGCAGCCGATCGGCCGCCTCGCGGTAGGCCTCCTCGGCCGCCTCCGCCTCCTCGTACCCGGTGCGCAGCTCGGCGAGCGACGCGGCGAGCTCGTCCCCCGCCGGCGTGCCACCGAAGTCGCCCTCCCCGGTCGCGGTGTCCTCCGCCGAGACCTCGTCGGGGGCCGGCCCGGCTCCCGCGCCGGGCTCCTCACCGTCCTCGGCCGGCGGTTCTGCGGGTGCCTCCGGCCCGGCCCCCCGCGCCTCCGCGGCGCCCGAGCCAGGCCCCTCCGCGGTGTCGTCCGTGGCGTCCTCCGGGGTGTCGTCCGCGGCCAGGCCACCGCTCGACTCCGCTGCCGCCTCTTCGACGGCCAGCCCTCTGTCACCGTCCGGGCCTGGCACCGCCGGGGCGCCCGCGGCGTCGCGTTGCGGCTGGCCGGGCAGGGCGTTCGCGGCGGGCGCCGGCGGAAGCAGCGTGGCCAGGGCGAGCCCGGCCAGCAGGCGTACCGCTCCGCTCCGCCGTCTTCCTGACACCGACTCACCTCCGTCGCACCCCCACGACCCAGGACCGATCGTGCGCACACGACGCCCCCCGGGGCACCCCGGGCGACGCGAACGGGTGGTGCCGACCTCCGCGCTCCCCCGACGGCGCCGCACCGGCCCGCGCGGTCCCGGCCCCGAACGACCGTGCGAGGCGCGGCGGAGGACTCCGAAGGCCGCCGACACCCGCTCCGCTCGCCCTCGTCGGCATCCGCCCGCTCGGCCGCGGCCAGGCTCGGCGAGGCCCCTTCCCGGCCCGGAGGCAGCCAGGTGGCGGGGTCCCGGGAGCGGGACGATCAACGGTTTCGTGGAACGGCTCCACACCGCGTGGTGCGGCTGCCGAGCCTCCGCTCCGCACCGGCGGGCGCGCCCTGGTGCGGGCGGTCAGCCGTCGTGGGCCGGGCCGCCGGCAGGGCGTTCGCCGCCGGCAGGGCGGTTGCGCCAGGGCCAGCGCGGGCCCGCCGCGGGGGGCTCGTCGGGGGCGTACCGGTACACCCAGCCCTTCGGCAGGCCGAGGCGGGGAGTGTGTCCGGCGGGCTCCAGCAGGTAGACATGCACCACGTCCGGCGCGTCCCCCTCGGGCCGCTCCGCCGGCACCGGCACCTCGTATCTGGCGGGTGGCTTGCCCGTGGCGCCCACCAGCACCGGCAGCTCCCGGCCGTCGAGCGGTCCGCCGAGGAAGCGCACCGCCTCGCTCCTCATCCGCACCTCACGGGCGACGCCTCATCCGGCGAATGTCTCACGAGTCGGCGCCGGCCGGCGCGAACACGTGCAGCGTGCGCTTCATGAGGTCGTCGATGCGCCCGCCCGGCGGCTCCAGCGCCGCCGCGGCGGCGAGCACCCGGGCGGTCTGCTTGTCGTAGCCGGCGGTGACCACCAGTTGGGCCACGAACTGGTCGACCAGCCAGTCGCGCAGTTCGGTCAGCGGTGGGTGCCGGTCCTCGTCCAGCCAGATCAACGAGGCGGCCTCGACCGAGGTGATCCAGGTCCGCACCACCATCCGCAGCCGTTTGCCCGGCTGCCGCACCTGCATGTGGGCCAGCATCTGGTCGGCCGCCGCCCGGCGCACCCGGTCCACGATCGCCGTGGTGCGCGAGGTCTCGACGACGCTGCCGCCCTTTAACAGCGCCGTGAAGCCCTCGCCGTGCCCGTCGACGAAGGCCAGGTAGCGGTCCAGGCCGTTGGCCAGCCGGGTGCTGAGCGGCCCGCGCGGCGATACCGCGAAGCACTGCTCCAGCTCCTCCGCCGAGCTGAGCAGCGACGCCTCGTAGAGCTGCTGCTTGCCACCGGGGAAGTACCGGTAGACCAGCGGCCGGGAGACCCCGGCCTCGCGGGCCACGTCGTCCAGGGAGACGTCCTCCGGGGCCCGGGTGGCGAACAGCCGTTGTGCCGTGGCGATCAGCTGGTCGCGGCGCTGCTCCACGCTCAGCCTGCGGTAGGCCGGACCTGGCCGGACGGGGCGGCTGCTCATGCGGTGCAGCCTAACCCGGCAGCTCACCCGATCGGGTGAACGGCTGACCGGGCGACCTGTCAGCACGTCAATACTGCGCAACATACCTGCGAATCTCTCCCGGTTTCCCGCCGCATGTTCACCTTCCGGCCACGGTTACCGGGTGTTGAGGTAACCACGCCGCGCTGTGCTGGTGGACCTTCCCCACCCTTGTGTCCAGTCGGGGGCAGAGATGAAGCAGACACCCTGGAGCACCATCCGCGGTCGGGTGGCCATCGTCCTGGCCGTGCCCACGTGTCTGCTGCTGATACTGACCGGCGCCGGCGTGGCCGACCGGGCCGCCGACTGGTCCGCGGCCCGGGAGAGCGGCGACCGGGTGCAGCTCGCGCTCGACGCGCAGAACCTGGTCCGCGAGCTGCAGAGCGAGCACGGCCTGACCAGCGGTCTGCTGGTCGGCGCCGGCCGGTACCGGCCCGAACTCGCCGACACCCGGCGCCGGGTCGACGCCATCCTCGCCGAGCTGCTGCGCCGGGTGGAGGACGGCTCGGCCCCGGCGGTCGCCGGGGCGCTCGGCTCGCTCGACCGGCTCGCCACGGTGCGCGACGGCGTGGACGACGGCACGCTGAACCCCGAGGAGAGCCTCGGCTTCTACACCGACGCCATCGCCGCGCTCAACGACGCCCAGCGCGTCGAGGGCCCGGCCCACGGCGACCAGTCGCTGGCCGACGGCATGGGCGCGCTGCGCACGCTCTCCGGCGCCACCGAGGCGCTGTCCCAGGAACGCGGCCTGATGAACGGCGTCTTCGTCGCCGGCGTCTTCGAGCCCGCCCAGTACCTGGAGTTCGTCAGCGCCCGCGCCGCCCGGCTGTCCGCGGAACGCAGCTACGACGGGCTGGCCACCGAGGAGCAGCGCGCCGCGCTCGAACAGGCGCTGGCCACCGAGGCGGCGACCCGGGTCGCCGGGTTCGAGGCACGCGCGGACGCCGGCGCCGACGGCTCGCCGCTGACCGTGGACCCGGTCCGGTGGTGGGACGCCAGCACCGCGCTCACCGACGAACTGCACCTCGTGCAGCAGGAGATCGGCGAGGACATCACCGCCCGGGCCGCGCAGCTGCGGGCCTCCGCCACCCGGCAGCTCGTCGGCTTCCTCGCGCTCGGCGCGCTGATCCTCGGCGTGGCCGGCGTTCTGGCGCTGCTGGCCTCCCGGTCCATCGCCCGCCCGCTCGACGAGCTCACCCGGCAGGCCGAGAACGTCGCGGGGAGTCGGCTGCCGGAGACCGTGCGGGCCGTGCAGGAGGCCGAACCGGAGGAGGCGGAGCGGCTCGTGCCGCCGGGCCGCGGAACGCAGCGGCGCCGCGGTGAGGCGGAGGAGGTGGTCCGGCTGGCCGCCGCGCTGCACGACGTGGAACGCGTCGCGCTGGGCCTCGCCACCCAGCAGACCGTGCTGCGCCGCAACGGCGCCGAGTCGCTGGCCGCCCTCGGCCACCGGCACCAACTGCTGGTGCGCCGGCAGCTGCGGCTGATCACCGCGCTGGAGAGCAAGGAGACCGACCCCGACGCGCTGGGCGAGCTGTTCGAGCTCGACCATCTGGCCACCCGGATGCGCCGCAACGCCGACTCGCTGCTGATCCTCACGGGACAGCCGCTGCCGCCCCGGGTGTGGACCGGCACGGCGGGCATCGGCGAGGTGGTCAGGTCGGCGGTCTCGGAGGTCGAGGACTACCGCCGGGTGGCGCTGGTGGAGGCCGACGAGTGCCAGGTGCACGGCTGGGCCGTCTTCGAGCTCTCGCACCTGCTCGCCGAGCTCATCGAGAACGCGCTGACCGCCTCGCCGCCCGGCCGGCCCGTCGAGGTCTACGGCTGGCGGGACGGCGCCGAGTACTGCCTGGCGGTCGTGGACCGCGGCACCGGGATGACCGAGGAGGAGCTGACCCGCGCCAACGGCCGGCTGGCGGGGGAGGAGAGCTTCCTGGTGGCGCCCACCCGCTTCCTCGGCCACCACGTGGTGGGCACCATCGCCGCCCGGCTCGGGGCGCAGGTCGAGGTGCGGCACACCCAGACCCCGCCGGAGTCGCCGGGCGGCCGCGGCGCCGGCGTCTCGGCGTACGTCGCCCTCCCGCCGCGGGTGCTCGCGGGCGCCCCGGCGCCGCACCCCGCGTCCGCCCCGGAACCGGCGGCGAGCCCGGGAACGTAACCCCGGAACCGGCTCGGGCCGCGCGGTTCGACGGCAGGTTCACCGCGTCGGCTCTCTTGACAGGGCACTGACAGCAGTGGCGTGATGGGAGGGCCCAATGGGAGCGCTCCCAGAGCGCATTCCTGCGGCCGGGACAAAGTTTCGTAACCAATCAAAGATTCTCACCAACACCTCTACCTCTTCTCCATCCCCCCACACACTCGGGGCCCCACGGGACGGGGCCCTTCGAGGAGGACGTCATGAGAAGAAAGACCCGCATCGGCGCCGTGCTGGCCGCCGGCGTCGCCGCGGTGCTCGGACTGGTGCTGTCCATGTCGACGGCGAACGGCCAGCCGAGCACCATGGCCACCGGCCTGACCATCAGCGACGGCCGGCTCGTCGAGAGCAACGGCAACGACTTCGTCATCCGGGGCGTCAGCCACGCGCACGTCTGGTACCCCGGCGAGACGCAGTCGCTGGCCGACATCAAGGCCAAGGGCGCCAACACGGTCCGCGTCGTGCTGGGCAGCGGCCAGCGCTGGGGCCCGAACAGCCCGGAGGACGTGGCGAACGTCGTGGCGCAGTGCAAGGAGAACCGCCTCATCTGCGTGCTGGAGGTGCACGACACCACCGGCTACGGCGAGGAGGGCGCCGCCGCTACGCTCGACCAGGCGGCCGACTACTGGATCAGCCTCCAGGACGTCCTCACCGGCGAGGAGGACCACGTCATCGTCAACATCGGCAACGAGCCCTGGGGCAACACCAACGCCGCCGGCTGGACCGACGCCACCACCGGCGCGATCCAGAAGCTGCGCAACGCCGGGTTCGAGCACACGCTGATGGTGGACGCGCCGAACTGGGGCCAGGACTGGGAGGGCATCATGCGCTCCAACGCCCAGTCCGTGTACGACTCCGACCCGACGGGCAACACGATCTTCTCGGTGCACATGTACGGCGTCTACGACACCGCGCAGGAGGTCAACGACTACCTGAACGCGTTCGTCGACGCGGGACTGCCCCTCGTGGTCGGCGAGTTCGGCATCAACCACTCGGACGGCAACCCCGACGAGGACACCATCATGGCCACCACCACGCAGCTCGGCCTCGGCTACATCGGCTGGTCCTGGAGCGGCAACAGCGGCGGCGTCGAGTACCTCGACATGGTGACGGGCTTCGACCCCAACCAGCTCACCGAATGGGGCGAGCGCTTCTTCAACGGCGCGAACGGCATCGCCGAGACCTCGGAAGAGGCCACGATCTACCAGTAGGCCGCACGGCGGTCGGGTCGCCCGGGGCGGGAACCGGGCGGCCCGGCCCGGCCGCGGCTACGCGACGGCGATCCGCGGCATCGGCGTCGGTTCCTTGGCGAGCTCCGCCCACGCGTACCGCAGCAGCAGCTCCGACCTGAGCGCGGCGGCGGACGGTTCGTCCCACAGGTTGTGCGTCTCGCCGGGGTCGGCCGCCAGGTCGAACAGCTCGCCGTAGGTCCGGCCCTGGTAGATCGTCAGCTTGTGCCGGCGGTCCACGAAGGTGCGCAGGTTGACGGTGGTCGGCTCGTGGTGGAACTCGCAGATCACGTGGTCCCTGACCGCCTCCGCCTCCCCGGTCCACACCGGGCGCTGGTTCACCCCGGTCATGGTGTCCGGGATCGGCAGGCCGGCGCAGTCCAGGAAGGTCGGCGCCAGGTCGACCAGCGACTGGAGCGCGGACGACACCCGCCCGGCCGGCACCTGGTCCGGATGGCGCACGACGAACGGCACCCGCAGCAGATCCTCGTAGTGGAACGGGCCCTTGGCCTGGAGCCCGTGTTGGCCGAAGAAGTGGCCGTGGTCGGTGGAGAACACCACGATCGTGTCATCCGCGAGGCCCAGCTCGTCCAGCCGGTCCAGGATCCTGCCGACGTACTTGTCCAGCAGGCTGACCATCCCGTAGTAGGTGGCCACCAGCCGGCGGCGCTCCTCGGGCGGCAGCAGATGGGTGTGGAAGCCGTGGATGAGGTGCCCGGACTCGCGCCACGGCGAGAAGTCGGGGTCCGGCTCCTGGGTCAGGCCGAAGTGCGGCGGGTTGCGCTCGTGCTCGCCGGGGGTCACCTCCGGCACGGTGAGCGCGTCCGGGTCGTACAGCGTGTCCCAGGGCGGCGGCACCAGGTACGGCGGGTGCGGGTCGAAGAAGCTGGCCCAGGCGAAGAACGGCTCGTCGCGCCGCGCGTGGTCCGCCAGCAGCGCGTTGGTGCGCTCGGCGATCCAGGCGTTGTAGTGGTACTCCTCGGGGATCGGCCAGCTGTGCCTGACGTCGTCGTCGAGGGTGCCGGTGGGCGGGCTGAAGTACCGCTGCCAGTCGGCGCAGCCGCGCTCCTGGAGCCACAGCGCGTAGTGCTGGCCGACGTGCGCCTCGCTGGTGTGGTTACGCGCCAGCTCGACGTGGTCGAAGCCGTAGTAGGGGCCGTGGAAGTCCCGCCAGAAGTCGAGGTCCTGGAGCAGCGGGTAGGACTCGATCGACGGGTGCTCCGCGGTGCCGCGGAGCGGCTGGAAGTGGGCCTTGCCGACCAGCGACGTGCGGTAGCCGGCCTCTCCCAGCATCGCCCCGAGGGTGGGCTGGTCCTCGGGCAGCCGGGTGCCGAGCGTCCAGGCGCCGTGCTGGCTGGGGTACTTGCCGGTGATGATGGAGGCCCGGGTCGGCGTGCACGTCGGGTTCGGGCAGTAGGCCCGGCGGAAGGCGGTGCCCTCGGCGACCAGGCGGTCGAGGTTCGGCGTGCGCAGCTCCGGGTTGAACGCGCCGAGGGTGTTCCAGTGCTGCTGGTCGCTGGTGATCAGCAGGATGTTGGGCCGTGCCATGTCCGTTCGTGTCCCCGTCGCCTGTCCCGTGTCGCCTGTCGCCTGTGCCGTGTCGCCCGGTGTCCGTCCCGTGCCGCCCGTTGTCCGCGGCCGGTCGCGGTCCGTCAGTCGTAGTCCCAGGCCGACGCGATCTCGCGCAGCCTCGGGGAGAGCCGGTCGGCGCCCTCGGGCCGCCCGGCCGGCTGTATCTTCCCCGACCGGATCTTGGCGCTGCGGTCGCCCAGGTTGGGCACGAAGGGGCCGTGGTCGTGCTCGCCGTAGTCGAGCATGGCCGGCTCCCACTCCTGGCCCAGGTAGCCGCATATCTCCCGGGTGACCTGCTCCGGGTCAGACGTGAGGTCCTCGTAGCGCACGGTGTGGCAGTCCAGGGTCTGCCGGGCCTGCTCCAACGGCAGCAGGTACTTGAGGACGTTGGCCTCCAGCTGCTCCCAGGTGCTGGTGTTGGTCTGCCGGTTCACCAGCGAGGACACGATGCCCGCGGGGTGCCGCAGCAGCACCAGGAAGCGGGCCTTCGGCCAGGCGTACTGGAGCCGCTCCCAGGTCCACACGTTGCCCGGGGTCTTGTCGACGATGACGTCCTTGCCGCTGCGCTCCAGCTCCAGGCTGAGCACCCGGTCCCACAGCACGTGCTCCAGCTCCACCTGGTCCAGGTCCATCTCGCGCATCGACCGGTCGGAGAATCCCGGGGTCAGCTGTACGTCGATGGCCCGCAGGTGCAGCTCGTGCGGGGCGCGGATCCGGGAGTGGCTGTTCAGCAGCATGCGCAGCAGCGTGGACCCCGAGCGGACGGGCGCGAGCACGAAGACCGGGGACTCCACGAGGCGGGTGGCCGTGGGGACGCTGTACGTCATCACCGCGGTCTTCTTCTCCGGGCGGCGCGGCTTCTCGGCCTTCTCAGCCTTCTCGGCCCCATCGGCCCTGACCGCTTTCCCGGCCTTCACGGCCCCGCCGCCCGGCTGCTCCTCGGTGGCGACCGCCGGCTGCCGCGGCGTCTGGTCGTCGGGCGCCGCGGTCGGCTGCCGTCCGGAGAGGCTGGTCGGCCGCGGTGGCCGCAACGCCTCGCCCAGCAGCCGCGCGCGCCGCTTGAGGCCCGTGTGCACGATTCCCATCTGGTTTCCCGTCCATGTCCCCCGACTACTGCCGTTCACCGCGCCAAACAGTAGGTGAATCGTTAGACGCCAGCAATGGTGCGTTCACAGTGTGGTGAGTGGGTGGGCGTAGCGCCGGGCGTCGCCCCCGTGTCTCAGTGGTCCGAACGGTCGTGGCGGTCCCAGCGCCCCCGGCGGCCCCGGTGGCCCCGGTGGTCCCCGCCGTCGCGCGAGCGGCGGGTGGACAGCCAGCGCACGGTGCGGTTGACGTCCGACGGCGAGACGATGCCGGCCAGCCGGTCGCCGTCCAGCACCACCACCCGGTTCTCCGCGCCGGGCTCCAGCCGGGGCAGCACGTCCACGAGGGCCTCGCCGGGCGTGGCCACCCGAGTCTCCGAAAGCGGCCGCATCGCCTCGCCGACCGTGGTGCTGCCGGGCTCCGGCACCTTCCCCGCCCGGTCCAGCGTCATCAGGCCGAGCACCCGGCCCGCGGGCCCGTCGTCGGTCACCGGGAGCGCGGAGTGCCCGTGCGCGTAGCCGGGGTCGGCGAGCAGCCGGTCCACCGTCAGCCCCGCGGGCACCGTCTCCGGGTCCCGGGTCATGGTCTCGTCCACCGCCACCCCGGACAGCAGCTCGCGCAGCCGGGCCTGGCGCTCCTCCTGGGTGGCGGCCACCACCAGGAACCAGCCCACCAGCGCCAGCCACAGCGCGCCGAAGGCCGTGGTCCACAGGAACCCCCACACCCCGAGCGCCACCAGCAGCCAGCCGAAGATCCGCCCGGCCGCCGAGGCGCCCGCCGTGGCCCGCAACCGGTCGCCGGTGCGCCACCACAGGAACGCCCGGAGCAGCCGTCCGCCGTCCAGCGGCGCCGCCGGAATCGCGTTGAAGAGCGCCAGCAACACGTTGATCCCGGCCAGCCAGGCCACCGACTCGACCAGCAGGCGGGAGGCGGACAGCGCCGCCAGCGCGCCGGCCAGCAGCGCGAAGCCGACCCCGAGCACCAGGCTGACCAGCGGGCCGACGCCGGAGATCCGCAGTTCGGCCGCCGGGGACGGCGCCTCCGCCCGCATCCGGGTCGCGCCGCCCAGCAGCCACAGCACGATGTCGTCGACCGGAACGCCGTTGCGCCGGGCCACCACCGCGTGCGCCAGCTCGTGCGCGAGCAGCGACGCGAAGAACACCACGGCGGTGACCAGCCCGGCCAGGGCGTACGCCGCCCAGGAGTGGCCCGGATGCGCCTCGGGCAGCCGGCCGGCCGCCAGGCCGAAGGCGATCAGGCCGAAGATCAGCAGCACACTCCAGTGCACGCCGACCCGCACCCCCGCGATCCGCCCCAGGCTGAACGTCGGCCGCATGGCCGCTGGGTACCCACGGCCAGTGACCGCTAAGCGAGTCATGAGCTGTTTGTCCAGGTTATCCGTCGCCGTGCCGACCGCCGCCCCGCTCCCTAGACTGGCGCTATGGCCCGGCCGAACCAGGAGGTCGAGGCGCTGCTGCGGGAGTACGCCGACCTCATCGAGATCACCGGCGGCGACGCGTTCAAGGCACGCGCCTACGAGAAGGCCGCCCGCGCCATCGGCGCGCACCAGACCGACGTGTCCACGTTGGACCCCAAGGGGCTGCGCGACATCCCCAACGTCGGCAAGTCCATCGCCGACAAGGTCGCCGAGTACCTGAGCACCGGGCACCTGCCCGTCCTGGAGGAGGCGCGCACCCGGATCCCGGCCGGCGTCCGGGAGCTGATCGCCATCCCTACCCTGGGCCCGCGCAAGGCGATGACGCTCTACCAGGACCTGGAGATCGCCTCCCTCGACCAGCTGGTCGAGGCGATCGAGCAGGGCCGGCTGCGCGACCTGAAGGGCTTCGGACCCAAGACCGAGCAGAACCTCCTGCACGGCGTCGAGCTGCTCCGGCAGTCCGGCGGCCGGATCCAGCTGGACAAGGCCACGGAGATCGCCGAGGAGGCGGTCGCCGAGCTCTCCGGGGTCAGCGGCTGCCGCTCCTGCGTCTACGCCGGCTCGCTGCGCCGGATGAAGGAGACCATCGGCGACATCGACCTGCTGGCCTCCGCCGACGACTCCGGGCCGCTGATGGACGCGTTCACCCGACTGCCGCTGGCCGCGGAGACGATCCTGCACGGCGAGAAGAAGACGTCGATCCGGACCACGCAGGGCCTCCAGCTCGACCTCCGGGTGCTGCCGCCCGACGCCTGGGGCGCGGGACTGCAGTACTTCACCGGCTCCAAGGCGCACAACATCCGCACCCGCACGATCGCGGGGCGCGCCGGCCTGAAGCTGTCGGAGTACGGACTCTTCGACTCCGAGACCGGGCAGCGGCTGGCCGCCCGCACCGAGGAGGAGGTCTACGAGCGGCTCGGCCTGCCGTGGATCCCGCCGACCCTGCGGGAGGACCGCGGCGAGATCGCGGCAGCGCAGCGCGGCGAGCTGCCCGAACTGGTGACCGAGGCCGACATCAGGGGCGACCTGCACACCCACACCAACCTCACGGACGGCACGGCCCCGCTGGAGGAGATGCTCGACGCGGCGGCCCGGCGCGGCTACGCGTACTACGCGGTCACCGACCACGCGCCGAACCTCTTCATGCAGCGGATGACCGACGAGAAGGCGCTCGCCCAGCGGGAACGGGTGCGCGAGCTGGACGGCGAGTACGGGCGCGGGCGGCGCCGCATGCGGCTGCTGCACGGCACCGAGCTCAACATCGACCCCGAGGGGAACGTGGACTGGCCGGAGGAGTTCCTGCGGGGCTTCGACGTGTGCGTCGCGTCGATCCACTCGCACTTCGGCCTCGACCGCGCCGCCCAGACCCGCCGGCTGATCCGGGCCTGCGAGAACCCGTGCGTCAACGTGATCGGCCACCCGACCACCCGGCGCGTCGGGCGCCGCGCCGGGATCGACGCGGACTTCGACGAGGTGTACCGGGCGTGCGCCCGCACCGGGACCGCGCTGGAGATCAACTCGCACCCCGACCGGCTCGACCTGGCCGACGAGCGGATCCTGCGGGCCCGCGACTTCGGCGTGCGGTTCTCCATCGACAGCGACGCGCACTCGCCGGGCCACCTGGCGCACCTGCGCTTCGGCGTGGGCACGGCCCAGCGCGGCTGGCTCACCCGCGACGACGTCATCAACACCTGGCCGCTGACCCGCCTCCGGGCCTTCCTCAGGAAGAAGTGAGCGCCCCCTGCCGGGGACTTTGCCGGGGCGCTGCTGGCCCGCCGCAGTGAGGTCTGTCCGGCGCCGGTGCGGCCCGGGGCGAGGGCCGCAGCCGGTGCCCGCGTGGTGGGGCACAGAGGGACCGGGCCGGCCAGCCGCGGGTTGGCGGCGGTTGCCGTGGCACTCCGAGGCCGCAGTGCCTGGGGAGGCTCGGCGGTCGGGGGCAGACGGGTGTGGAACCAGGTGCGGGCCACTTCGGGGACCTCGGGCGATGTGCCCGGGGTCGGGGCGTCGTCGGCGGTGCGGACGGTGCGGACGTGGTCGCCGTCGGCGGCGGCCGGGGTGAGCCGGCCGGCCGGGGCTCGTCGCCGCCGTTCGTCCCAGGGAAGGGGCTCAGCGGGCCCTGGTCAGGTGGGTGTGGAACCAGGTGCGGGCCACCTCGGCGACCTCGGAGAGCGCGCCCGGCTCCTCGAAGAGGTGCGTCGCCCCCGGGATCTCGACGAGGTCGCTCGGGCCGGCCAGCTGGGCCTGCGCCGCGCGGTTGAGGTCGAGCACCGCCTCGTCGTGGCCGCCCACCACCAGCAGCGTCGGGACGGTCACGTCGCGCAGCCGCTCGCCGGCCAGGTCGGGGCGGCCGCCCCGGCTGACCACCGCCGACACCGGAACGGCCCCGGGCTCCGCCGCGGCCCACAGCGCCGCCGCGGCGCCGGTGCTCGCGCCGAAGTAGCCGACCGGCAGGCCCGTCGCCCCGCCGCCCTCGCCGGTCAGCCAGCGCGCGGCCGCGGTCAGCCGCCGGGCCAGCAGGCCGACGTCGAAGACGTTGCCCCGGTCCAGCTCCTCCTGCGGCGTCAGCAGGTCGAACAGCAGCGTGCCGAGGCCGGCGTCGTTCAGCGCGTCGGCCACGAAGCGGTTGCGCGGGCTGTGCCGGCTGCTGCCACTGCCGTGCGCGAACACCACCACCCCGGTCGCGCCCGCCGGCACGGTGAGCTCGCCGCTCAGCCGCACCTCGCCGCCGTCCACGGGGACGCCGATCTCGCCGCCGCGCGACTGGTCGAGGAGGGCCACCACCTCCTCGTCCGTGGTCTGCTCGAACTCCCGGTAGAACTGCCCCACCGCGTAGAACTCCGCCGGCGTCTCCGGGCAGACCAGCTCGTCCGCGTCGTCGCCCACCCGGTCGGCCCAGTCCGCGGGCGCCACGGGAACGGCCAGCACCACCCGCCCGGCGCCGCGCGCCCGGGCGGACCGGCAGGCCGCGCGCGCCGTGGCCGCCGTGGCGATGCCGTCGTCCACCACCACCGCCGTCCGGCCGCGCACCGTGACCCGGCCGCGCCGGCCCCGGTAGGCCTCGGCGCGTCGCTCCAGCTCGGCCCGTTCCACCGCCTCGACCCTGGCCACGTCCCGCTCGTCGATCCGGGCCGAGCTCAGCACCTGCTCGTTGATGACCCGGGTGCCGTCCTCGCCGATCGCCCCCATGGCCAGCTCCGGCTGGTACGGCACGCCCAGCTTGCGCACCACGCTCACGTCGAGCGGGGCGTCCAGCGCCCTGGCCACCTGGGTGGCCACCGGGACGCCGCCGCGCGGCAGGCCGAGCACCACCAGCTCCCGCCCCCGCAGGCCCATCAGCTCCCTGGCCAGCCGCCGCCCGGCCTCCGAGCGGTCGGCATAGGAGACCGCCATGGGATCACCCTCTTCCCGCGTCGTCCGCGTTCCTCGCTGCCGTGTCCCTCCCGGGTTCCCCGGATCTCTCGATTCCATCGAACCGCGACCCGGCCGGACCCGCACGCCGCGCGGGTCGACCGGGCCGGAGGGCCGGGAGGGGCGGCCGGCGGGTCAGCCGCGCTCGGCGAGCAGCCGGCAGACCCGCTCCACGGCGAAGCCGTACCCCTGGATGCCGCAGCCGGCGATCACCGCGTCCGCGACGCCCGAGACGTACGAGTGGTGGCGGAACGCCTCGCGCCGGTGGATGTTGGAGATGTGCACCTCGACGACGGGCAGCGCGTCGCAGGTGGCGAGGGCGTCGAGCAGCGCGACGGAGGTGTGCGAGTACGCCGCCGGGTTGATCACGATGCCGGCGTGCCGCTCGCGCGCCTCGTGGATCCAGTCGACGAGCTCACCCTCGTGGTTGCTCTGTCGCGCGTCCACCGTGGCGCCGTGCCGGGCGGCGACCTCGGCGCACAGCTTCTCGACGTCGGCCAGCGTGTCGGTGCCGTACACCTCCGGCTGGCGCCGGCCCAGCAGGTTGAGGTTCGGCCCGTTCAGGAGCATCAGGGCGGGCGGCGCGGAGGGCTGCGGTGTCGGCACGCCCCCAGCATAGGCGCGCCCGCCACCGCCGGACGCGGTGGCGGGCGCGGGGCCCCGACGTGAGGCCGGCACGGCTCCCGGAGCGGGCCGCGCCGGGGGCCGGCGGGGGCGGGGCGAGGGTCAGAGCCGCACCAGGGCCTGGACCGGGATGTGGTCGGAGGGGTAGCGGCCGTCCACCCGGAACGGGTTGATCGCGGCCTTCAGCACGGTCACCCCGCCGTTGGCCAGCACCCAGTCGATCCGGGTGCCGCCCTCGACCGGGTCGCCGTAGTTGGGGAACGTGCCCCAGGCCGGCGTCACCTGCTGCTCGGCGGCGTCCCAGGCGTCCACGAGGCCGCCCTCGGTGACCAGGATCCGGTAGGACTCGGAGTCGCCCGCCGGGGTGTTGAAGTCTCCGGTCACCACGACCGGAAGGCCGGGGTCGAACTCCGCGATCCGGTCCCGCACCAACGCCGCGCTGCGCTGCCGGGAGTTCTCCGACTGGTGGTCGAAGTGCGTGTTGAGGTGCACGAACTCGCGGTTCGTGCGGCGGTCCCGGAAGCGCACCCAGGTCACCATCCGCACCACGGTGTTGCCCCAGGACGCGGAGCCGATGACGGAGGGCGTGTCCGACAGCCAGAAGTGGTCGTAGTCCAGCGGCTCCACCCGGCGGGCGTCGAAGTACACCGCCATGAACTCGCCGCGCCCGCCGCCCTCCCGGCCCAGGCCGATCCACTCGAAGTACGGCGGCAGATCGTCGGAGACCTGCTTGACCTGCTGGTACAGCGCCTCCTGCACGCCCAGCACGGTCGGCCGCTCCGTGGCGAGGAACTCCGCGAGCACCGGCCGCCGGTCGGTCCAGGAGTCCGGCGTGCCCGGCTCGGCCCGGGCGTCGTACCTGATGTTGAAGGAGACCACGTGCAGCCGGTCGCCGCTTGCCTCACCGATCACGGCCCGCTGGCGGCGCTCGGTCGCGCCCGCCGTGCCGGCTCCCACCACGCCCGAGACCCCGGCCATCCCGGCGACGCCCGCGGCCCCGGCCACGCCGAGCACCTCACGCCGTGACACACCCATCGCTGTCTCCCTTGTTCGCGTTCGCTCGTTCGACGAGGACTGTCCGCCCCGACCGTGTTGTCCCGCCGGACCGCGGATGGCCCGCGCCCAAACGGAAATCGAAATGCGCGAGGTTTTCCACCCCCGCGGCGGTCGTTATGTGTTCGTGACAACCGGAGGGCCGCCTGCGGGATCGACGCGGTGAACCATCCGACAGGAAGTGAGCCGCGCCGTGAGCACCGAGGCAGAGCACCCGAGCCGCACCCCCCACCGCACCCCGCGTCGTGACCCGCGCCGCCGGAGTCTGCTCGCCCTCGGGGCCGCCGCTCTCCTCGGAACCGCCGCCTGCGGCAACTCCCGGCTCCGCACGCAGCTACCGGTGTCCCCGCCGTCGGACCCGCCCACCGATCTACCGCCGGGGAACGACCCCTCGCCCGGCCCGGGCGGCGACCCCGAGCCCAGCCTGGAGCATCCGCGGCTGATCGGCGACGGGTCCACCGCGGACACCGGACCGCAGCCGCACCAGCCGGAGGCCCGCCGGCTGGCCAGGGGTGAGCGGCCGCCGCAGTTCGTGGTCGCCTCCTGGGACGGCGCGGCCGCGCTGGACGACGGCCTCTTCGAGCGGTTCCGCGCCCTGGCGACCGAACTCGACGCCTCCATGACCTTCTTCCTGTCCGGCCTCTACCTGCTGCCGGAGGGCCTCCGCGACCGCTACCTGCCGCCCGGCAACCCGCAGGGTGCCTCGGCCATCGGCTACCTGACCGACGCGCACATCCGGGAGACGCTGGAGCAGCTCCGCGCCGCCTGGCTGGAGGGCCACGAGATAGGCACCCACTTCAACGGCCACTTCTGCGACGGCGCCGGCTCGGTGGCCAACTGGTCGCCCGAGGACTGGCGGTCCGAGATCGACCAGGCCATCGCCTTCGTCCGCGAATGGCGCGGCAACACCGGCTTCGACGACCTCGACCCGCTGCCGTTCGACTACACGAAGGAACTGGTCGGCGGCCGCACGCCCTGTCTGCTCGGCCAGGAGAACCTGCTGCCCGTCGCCGCCGACCTCGGCTGGCGCTACGACGCGAGCTCGCCCGGCGGCTACCAGCGCTGGCCGGTCCGGCTGGACGCCGGCGACGGCCGCACCCTGTGGGACTTCCCGCTCCAGACCGTGCCGTTCCCCGGCCACGACTTCGAGGTGCTGACCATGGACTACAGCATGCTGGCCAACCAGTCGGGCGGCACCGACGGGGACCCGGCGGCGTACCCGACGTGGCAGGAGGAGACCCGCGGGGCGTTCATGGCCGGCTTCGAACGCGCCTACACCACCAACCGCGCGCCGCTGTTCCTCGGCAACCACTTCGAGCAGTGGAACGGCGGCATCTACATGGACGCGGTGGAGGAGTCGCTGCGCGAGATGGCGACCTACGACGACGTCCGCTTCGTTTCGTTCCGGCAGCTCTGCGACTGGCTGGAGGCGCAGGACCCGCAGGTGGTCACGAACCTCCAGAACCTGGAGGTCGGCGAGACACCGAGCTCAGGATGGGAGATGGTGGTGGTGGCCTAGACCGGTTCTGAGGGGGATCGTGATGAGCGGCGACGACGCCGAGGCACTCTTCGAGGACTTCTATCCACGGCTGGCCGGTTGGTGCCGGGGCCTGGTGGACAGTGACGCGACCGCTCACGACATCGCCTCCGAGGCGTTCACCCGCCTGTGGTCCAGATGGTCCACGGTGCAGCGCCCGGAGTCCTACCTGTTCGGGGTCGCCGCCAACCTGGTGAAGAAGCACTGGCGCGGCCTCGAGCGCGAGCGGCGTGCCACCCGGCGGCTGGGTGCCGGCTACCGGGAGCACGCACCAGCCGCCGACCAGGGCCTGGAGGTGCGTTCCCTGGTCGAGGCACTGCCCGACCGGCTGCGGGTGCCGGTCCTGCTCTACTACTACGCCGGTCTGCCGGTGGACGAGATAGCGTCCGCGCTGCGTCGTCGCCCCGGCACCGTCAAGAGCGATCTCCACAAGGCCAGAGAGCGCCTGCGGATCGCGTTGAGGGGACTCCATGAAATCACCACGTGACGGCCGCGACGAGCCGTCCGAGATCACCGAGGCGTTCGGGCCGCCGGCGGACACCCGCCTGGAACCGACGCCCGGCACGTTCCAGGCACTGCGCGGCCGGGCCACCGCCCGGCGCCGCCGCCGGGTGGCCGTGGTCGCGGCCAGCGTCGTGGTCTGCCTGGCCGGATCCACGATGGCGGTGCTCAGCCTGACACCGTCCGACGACAACACCACCGGCCCGGCGCCGCTCGCCAGCGACGAGCGTGACGTCAGCGCCGACCCCGACCCCGACACCGAGCGGAGCGAACCGCCGACGGACGAGCCGACCGGGGAGGCGAGTGAGGACCCGGCGCCGGACCCGGATCCCTCGAACCAGTCGCCGCCCCAGGAGTCGGACGACCCGGACCCGGTCGAGAGCGCGCCGGAGACGTGCGACGTCTCGCAGCTCGAACTCACCGACGGGCCCGCCAACTCGGGCGCCGGCTCCGTGTACTTCTCGCTGCGGTTCACCAACACCAGCGACGTCGCCTGCACCATGACCGGCTATCCCGGGGTCTCCCTGCTGGCCGAGGACGGGTCCGAACAGGTCGGCAGCGCCGCGACGCGCTCCGACCAGGGCGGCGACCCCGAGCAGGTGCTGCTCGAACCGGGCGCCATGGCCCAGTCCGACGTGCGCCTCACCCGGGCGGAGAACTACCCGACGGAGGACTGCGACCCGGTGGACACCAGCGGGCTGCTGGTCTACCCGCCGGACGAGACCGAATCCCTCTTCATCTCCTACAACGGCATCCTCGGCTGCGCGGACAGGGACGTCACGCTGCTCGAGGTCCAGGTCGTCCACGAGCCCTGACCCAACCCCGGTCAGGTCCTCACGGACGCGGCGCCCGCCGTCGGTCCGGTGCCAGAGCGGCTCCGGCGGCAGGCGCCGTTCCTCTGCTCCTGCGGGGCTCCGTTGCTCCGGTTCTCCCTTTCGCTGTGCCGCTGGTTCGGCGGCGTCCGGGGCTCAGCCGAGGGTGCGCCGGCGGGCCAGCGCCCAGCCGGCCGCCGCGGCCAGCGCGGCGGCGGCGTAGCCGAACAGCACGGCGGGCCCCGCCGCGCCCGCGAGCGCCCCGCCGGCGGCGTACCCGGCCGCGGCGCCGAGCAGTTGGGCGCAGATCAGCAGCGCGTACGCCTGGGTGAGCACGTGCCGCGCGACCACCACGTCGAGCAGCGCGGAGCCGATCAGACCGACCGGCGCCGCGCACACGCCGGACACGAACAGCGCCACGCCGAACGCGGGCAGGCTGCCCGCGCAGGCCGCGGCCAGCAGCGCCGCGCAGGCGGCCGCGACGAGCGACGTCGGCAGGTCCCGGCCCCGCGGCGCCGGCCACAGCGCGCCGAAGGCGACGCCGCCGGCCAGCGTGCCCACGGCGCTGACCGACAGCAGCACCCCGCCCCAGGCCGGCGCGCCCGCCTCCAGCGCCACGGCCGGCACGCCGACGCCGATCAGCCCGGCGGCCAGGCCGCCGACCAGACTGCCGACCGCCAGGGTGCGGACCCCGCGCCCGCCGGGTCGGGAGGCCGGCGCCTCGTTCGGCGCCGCCTCGCCCGGCGGGTGTCCGTGGGCCGACCCGGCCGTGGCGAACAGCAGCCCGGAGCCGGTGGCCAGCAGCCCCGACACCAGCACCGCGGCGCGCGGTCCTGCCACCACCCACAGGCCGGAGACCAACGCGGGGCCGAGCAGGAAGCCGAGTTGGAAGAGCGCGCCGAGCAGCGCGTAGGCGGCTGGTCGGAGCGCGGGGTCGGCGACCAGTTCACGCAGCAGCACCCGGGTGCCCGCGGTGGTGGCCGGCAGGCTGAAGCCCGCCAGCAGGGCCAGCACGACCGGCAGCCAGGCCGGCACCCCCGTGGGCAGCGCCGCGCCCACCAGCAGCAACAGCAGGCCGCAGACCGCACCGGCCACCCCCGGCACGAGCTTCGCCCGGGTCGGGGTGAGACGGTCCATGAGCCGGCCCTGGGCCGGGAGCCCGAGCGCGTTGCCCACGCCGAACGCGCCGGTGACCGCGCCCGCGACGGCGAGCGAGCCGGTGAGGTGGCGGCCGAGGAACAGCAGCGCCAGGTCGAGCATCCCGATCGCGGCGGCGCCGGCGAGCACGGACGCCAGCGGCCCGGCCACGCCGGGGACGCGGAGCACGGAGCGGTAGCGCGCGAACGAACGGGGTGCGAGGTCCGACGCGGGGTCGGAAACGGGCCCGGACGTGGAGCCGGGTACGGGATCGGACGTGGAGCCGGACGAGGGGTGCTGGAGCACGGCATGCCTCCGAGACAGCCCACCCACCCGGGAGCCGTACTCCCCGTGATCTCAATCTACAACGGGGAAGCCGCGCACGACCCGGTCGCAGCGGGCCAGGGACGGTCGCACCAACTCGGCGTTCGGCGCGTCGTTGGAGTCCACCCAGGCGCGGGCCGCCGCGGGGGTTCGGCCGGTCGCGGTGTGCCGCTCCATCAGCCGGGCGTCCCGCAGCCCGTCCGGCGCGTCCACGTACCAGAGCTCGGCCATCAGCGCGCGGGCCTCGCGCCAGCCGGGGGCGTCGCAGGCCAGGTAGTTGCCCTCGGTGATGATCAACCGGGTGGCCGGCGGCACCCGGTGGCGGGCGGCGATCGGCTCGTCGAGCATGCGGTCGAAGTCGGGCACGTACACCTCGCGGGCGCCCTCGTCGTGCAGCCGGCGCAGCAGCGCCTCGTAGCCCCAGACGTCGAACGACGGCGCCGAGCCCTTGCGGTCCCGCAGGCCCAGCCGGTCGAGTTGGGCGTTGGAGAGGTGGAACCCGTCCAGCGGCACGTACGCCGCGAGGCCGCCGAGCCGGGCGACCAGCGCCCGGGCCAGCGTCGACTTGCCGGCGGCCGGCGCGCCGGCCAGCCCGAGCACCGCGCGCACTCCCGGATCGGCCGGCACCAGCCGCCGCGCGTCCTCGGCCAACCGCGCCAGTTCGCTGCTCACGCCCCCATCATCCCCCGCGACCCACGCCGTTCCGCGGCAGCCCTTCCGTGTGGTGATTGTGGGAAAACGCCGCATCGCTCCGGCCCCGGTTGATAGGACGGGCACCGTTCCGCCGTCGAGGGAGGGGAAGGGCCCGTGCTCGCTGGGCAGCTGGTCGCCCGCCGGTACCTGCTGGACCGGCAGTTGGGCACCGGGGGGAGGGGGGTGGTGTGGCTGGCCACCGACCGGAGGCTGAAACGGCCGGTGGCGCTCAAACGCGCCCATGTGGACGGCGACCTCACCCGGCGGACCCAGCGCCGGATGCGCGAGGAGGCCAGGAACGCCGCCCGGGTGCCGCACCCGCACGTCATCACCCTGATGGACGTCGCCTTCGACAGGGAGCGGCGGAAGGGCGGGTCCGAGGTCACCTGCTGGCTGGTGATGGAGTACCTGGAGGCCCACACCCTGGCGCAACTGCTCGACGAACACGGACCGTTGTCCGCGCGGCGGGCGGTGCACATCGCCACCCAGCTCGCCAGCGCGCTGGAGGCGCTGCACGGCAGGGGACTGGTGCACGGCGACATCAAGCCCGGGAACGTGCTGGTCGCGGCCGGGGACGCGGTGAAGGTCATCGACTTCGGCACCGCCCGGATCGAGGGCGAGGAGGTGACCCGGACCGAGACCGGCGTGGTCGACGGCACGCCCGCGTACATGGCGCCCGAGACGGCCTGGGGCGGGCGGCCGTCCCGCGCCGCCGACGTCTTCAGCCTCGGCGCCACGCTGTACGCGGCGCTGGTCGGCACCTCGCCGTACGGGACGGGCGAGACGCCCCAGGCCCTGATGTGGGCGGCCCGCGGCTATCGGCAACCGCCGTCCGAATGCGAACGGCTGCCGGTGCCCGGCCTGGCGGGACTGCTCGATCCCGACCCGGATCGCCGGCCCACGGTGGCCGAGGCCCGGTTGCTGCTGCTCGGCGAGGGGCCGGCGACCGGGGTGGGGACCGGGACGGGGACCGGGACGGAGACAGGGACGGAGACGGGGACGCGTTGGGAGACGCGGGAACCGCCCGCCCCCCGCCCGGACCCGGACGCGGGCGCGGACGTGCCGGAGGCCGACCGGGCCCCGCGGCCAGTCGCGGCCGGTGGCGCCCCGGGCACGGCATCGGGTGGTGCGTCCGGTGGTGCGTCCGGCGGCGCCGGACGAGGCACCCGCGCGGGGCCGTGGTGGCGCCGGCCGCCCGCCGTGGCGACCGGCGTCGGCCTGGCGGTGGCCGCCGTGGTCCTCCCCACGGTCTTCGGCTTCCCCTTCGAGTTCCCCCCGCCCGACGACGTGGGACCGCCCGACTCCGTCGTCGGCGAGCCCACCGCCGCCGATCCCTGTTCGCTGATCGATCCCGCCCCGCTGGGCGAGTTCGGCCCCGCCGAACTGGACCGCGACTACGGAAACTTCGACCGCTGCGACGTGGTGGTCGAGCTGCCCGACGGCACCGAGGTCGACGTGATGCTGGACATCAACAACACCCCGGCGCCCGAGGAACTCCTGGCGGCGGAGCCGGACGGCTGGGTGGGTGTGCTGCCGGAGCCGGGCGACGAGCACCAGTGCGGGCGCAATCTGCTGCTGGCCGACGGGTACTGGATCTGGATCGCCGCGAAGTACTGGGACGACCATCCCGTGGACCTGTGCGCCATGGCCGACGCCGCCACCGAGCACGCCGTCGGCGTGCTGAACGAGGGCACGGGCGAGATCGCCCGGCGGACCGGGGCCTTTCCGGAGAACTCCCTGGCCTGGCGGAACGCCTGCCACCTGATCAGCCAGGAGGCGTTCACCCGGGTGGTGCCCGGCCTCGACCCCACCGATCCGGAGGCGGGCTTCGGCGACTGGCAGTGCGAATGGGGCGGCGGCGCCGGCGACTACTTCGTCGACCTGCGCTTCGACCGACCGTCCTTCCTCGGCCCCGACGACGGCCAGCCCACCCAACTGGCCGGCTACACGGGCGCCCTGCTGCCCGAGGGCGAGGGTGACGACAGCTGCCTGGCGCAGCTGGAGTACCGCCCCTACGTGGACACGGACGGCGGGGAGGCGATGGAGTCGGTGCGGCTGACGGTGTGGGGTTCGGAGCCGGTCGACGAGCTGTGCCAGGTGGCGCGCGACCTGCTCAGCGCCGCCGCCGGCGAGCTCCCCCTCCCCTGATCCCCCTCCCCTGATCCGCGGCCCCTCCCGCGACCGCGCCCGCCGGAAACCGGGACCGTCCCCCAGCCCGGGAGGCTGGGAGGTGCCCCCAACCGGGAGGCGCGGGCCGCCGAAAACCGGGACCGGTCCCGGGCGGGCGCGGGACCATGACGGCACGGGGGCGAAGAGGTCCCGGGGGTACCAGAGAACGGGAGGCGTCCGGATGCCTACGAGGCCGACGAATGGCGGAGATCACGGGCTTCCGCCGGGGCAGGCGAGTCTGGCGTTCGGTGTGCCCGACTCACCGCCCGGGACCATCTTCGTGCGGTCGCTCGCCGGCGGCTTCCGGCTTCGACCGGGCGACGGCCGGGAGATCCTGTTCGGCCGGAACCGGCCGGACGTGCACGTCTGCGTCGGCGAGGACGACGCCAGGGTGAGCCGCCAGCAGGGCATGCTGACGCACCGGCAGAGCCGCTGGTGGCTGGCGAACACCGGGCGCTCGCCGATCCGGATGCCGGGATCGCTGATGCTGTTCACCAGCGAGGAGCCGGTGCCGCTTGCCGACGGCTACACCCCGCTCTTCGTGCGCGGCTCCGCCGGCCGGGAGCACGTGCTCGAACTGTACGTGGCGGGTGCGGGGGAGGGCCCGAGGCCGCCGCGGCCCGACGATCCCACCCGGCCGCCCCGGACCTGGTGGCTCAGGCCGAAGGAGCGGCTCGCGCTGATCGTGCTGGGCCAGCGGTACCTGCTGCACGAGGCGTCGCCGCAGCCGCTGACGTGGCACCAGGCCGCGGCGCAGCTCGACGCGTTGCAGCCGGGCGCCGGTTGGGGACCGCGGAAGGTCGCGAACCGGGTCGCCGCGGTCCGCGAGCGGCTGTCCCGGGCCGGCGTCGCCGGCCTGACCGAGGCCGAGGTGGGCCAGCCGGTCGGCAACGCGCTCAACCACAACCTCCTGACCGAGCTGCTGGTCTCCACCACCCTGGTGCCGCCGGACCTGGCCGAGCTGGACGCCCGGCCCGACTGACGTGGACCGGCCGGCACCCGATCGATTCTGGCTGGGAATCGGCCACCGCACGGGATCCGCGAACCGTTCACCCGTTCCCGTGAGCCTCACGCGGTGGCCGCTCCGGTACCCCAGAACCTTCACACGCTGTTCTCGTACTGCTGGCCCGAGCCCGGCCACTGACCACCCGCGCCGAGGCGTTCGACGTGCGAGGAGAAGTCGGCCGCGATCTGCTGTGCCTCCTCGCCGGTGGACTGCCCCGTGATGTTCACCGCGACCGTGAGCACGCCGCTGACCGGCGCCTTCGGCGACAGCCGCACCGGCGTGCAGGTGAAGGTGAAGACCTGCGCCGAGGGGGCGTCGTAGGAGGCGATCCGCGCCTCGGAGAGGGTCGCCGACTGACCGGTGCGGAAGGCGCGGTCCATGGTCGTGAAGACCCCGACCGAGTCCAGCCCCGGCAGCACCCGCCGCCCCGGGCTGAGCTGTTGCACCCGCCCGAACGCCGCGCCCTGCTTGGCGTTGGCGTAGCGCAGCAGGTGCTCGGGCCCCTGGGTGAGCATGATCGGGAACGGCGCCCCGTCGAAGATCGCGAACATCTCCTGCTGCTGCGTCAGCAGGCTGTCGCGTAGCTGGAACTCCGACAGCAGCGTCTGCGCGAGGCTCTGCACGCCCTCCACGTGCTGGGTGCCCCACTGACGGGGCCGGACGTCGGCGACGCACACCGTGCCGAGGATCATGCCGGTGTGGTCGACCAGCGGCGTGCCCAGGTAGGCGCGCACCCCCATCTCGTTGACCAGCGGATTGCCCTTGAACCTCGGGTAGTCGAAGACGTCGTCCAGGGCCAGCGGGGATCCCTGGGCGACGACGTGCGGGCAGAAGCCGTAGTCGCTGGGCGCCTCGCGGGGGAGGTCGGGCATGTCGCTGAGGTCGAAGGCGATGCTCCGGTCCGCACCGGGCTCGCCATCGTCGGGATCGGTCGGCGGCGAGTACATCCCGCGGAACATCTGCCGCTCGTCGTTGATGAAGTTGACCATGGCGAGGGGGGCCTGGGCGAGGGTGCCCGCGAGACGCGCGACGCGGTCGAACTTGGCCTCTGGCTCGGGTTCGTTCAGGCCAAGTACCTGCAGCCGGCGCCGGCGCTGCTCACCCTCGCTCCGGGCTTGATCGGGTGTCAGGGGGTCCATGGTCGAACATGAAACCAGAACTGAATCCTTGTGCGCCGCCCCAGACTGAACTTCGGCCCTGTCTGGTCACAAGCTCATCGGCACCGTTGCCCCGCTGGCGGGGGACTCGGCCCGTGCGGTCGGCATATGCCCAACCCATGAGCTTGTCCAACTTCGTTGGCTCTCAATCACCAAGCGATCACTTCCCGTCATTCCTTGAAAGAACAACAAGCAGATGCGCTCAGTCGTACGACAATGACATGCCGTGGGCTTGTCGTCATCACCAACGTGCGTACTGCCACCCAGGTGCCCGGCCGCGTTCGACCGCGCGGACGACCCGTGCCTGGGGCATCCTGCGACCGTGCTCCCGCCGAGGTCGGCGCGGGTTCGATCGCGTTCTCGCCGTTTCGTCACCCTCAGGACTATGAACTATCTCACATTGACGCGTGGGTTGGTCCGTTCGAAACCATCACCGGAGAGGGTTCTGGCCGGTTGGCTCTCCCTGACCCCCGGGTCGCGACGGGTGGTCGGAAAAGTCCGCATCGGCGAGGCGCGTGGCCGACGGCCGTTCGGCGGCCCGGCCCCGGACCGGGTGAGACGCCCGCCCGGGTGTCGCTGACCAGGACCTGGTTCAGCATCATCCAATCCAGCTCGTGGCGGCTTCGTGCTGTCCGCGTTCGGGCGCGGGCCGCGCCCGGCCGGCGCCGACGCCGCCACCGGCACCATCGCACGACGTCAGGGAACTTCGAAGGAGAGAACTGGTGAAGAGGTCGACAGCGGATGTCGAAGCCCGCTCGGTAGCCGTGATCGGCATGGCCTGCCGGTTCCCCGGCGCCTCCGGGCCGGACCAGCTGTGGCAGCTGCTGTGCGACGGCGTCGACGCCACGAGCGAGACGCCGCAGGATCGGTACGACGTGGACGCGCTGTACGCCACGGACGCGGCGCCCGGCACGATCGGCAGCCGCCGGGCCGGCTACGTGGACGGCGTGGCCGAGTTCGACGCGGAGTTCTTCGGCCTGTCCACCGCGGAGGCGGTGGAACTCGACCCGCAGCAACGGCTCCTGCTGATGACGTCCTGGGAGGCGCTGGAGGACGCGGGCCAGTGCCCGGAGGCGCTGGCCGGCAGCCGGACCGGCGTCTTCGTCGGCAACGCCCGCGCCGACTACCTGGAGGGCCAGTTCCGGAAGGGCCTGGAGTCGGTGTCGCCGGGGTACTACCACAACTTCCGCTCCATGATCCCGGCCCGGCTGTCGTACGTTTTCGACTTCCGCGGCCCCAGCGTGCTGGTGGACACCGCGTGCTCGTCCTCGCTGGTCGCGGTCCACTCGGCGGTGCAGAGCCTGCGGGCGGGGGAGAGCCCGCTGGCGCTGGCCGCCGGGGTCAGCCTCGCCTTCCGCCCCGACGAGGGCGTGATGATGACGCAGGCCGGGACGATCGCCGGGGACGGCAGGAGCAAGTTCGGCGACGCGAACGCCGACGGCTTCGCGCCCAGCGACGGCGTCGGCGTCGTCGTGCTGAAGCGGCTGTCCGACGCGATAGCCGACGGCGACCGGATCCGCGCCGTCATCCAGGGCAGCGCGGTCAGCAACGACGGCCGCAGCGGCGGTTCGCTGCTCAACCCCTCGGTGGCCGGCCAGACCGAGGTGCTCAGGTGGGCCTACGAGGACGCCGCGGTCACCCCGGCGGAGGTCGACTTCGTGGAGGCGCACGGCTCCGGCTCGCCCAACCTCGACCAGGCGGAGTTCCACGCGCTCGGCGAGGTGCTCGGCGAGGGTCGGCCGGCGGGCGACCGGGCCCTCGTCGGCTCGATCAAGACCAACATCGGGCACGCGGAGGCGGCCGGCGGCATGGCCGGCCTGATCAAGACCGTGCTGTGCCTGGAGCACGGCCAGGTGCCGCCGAGCCTCAACCTCACCGAGCCCTCCCCGTCCGTGCCCTGGGAGCGGCTGCCGTTGACCATCCCGCTGAGCCTCCAGCCGCTGCGCCCCCACGGCCGACACGCCGTCGCCGGGGTCAACGGGCAGGGCGCGTCCTGCCTCAACGCGCATCTGGTGGTCCGGCAGGCCGAACCGCGGCCGGCCGACCACGCCGAGACCCGGTGGTACGGACCGAGCGCCGAGGCCTACGTGCTGGTCCTCTCGGCCCGTTCGCCCGAGGCGCTCGACGAGTTGGCCCGGTCCTACGCCGCCTACCTCGGGCCCGACGGGGCCGGCTCGGCGTACTCGCTGCGCGACATCTGCTTCAGCGCCGCGACGCGCCGGCAGCACCACCCGTACCGGATGGCGGTGGTGGCCACCTCGCACCAGGAGATGGTGGCCGCGCTCGGCGATCCGCGGTGGGCGGCGACCCTCTCGCCGCTCGGCGACGAGCCCGCGGCCCTTCCCGCCGCGCTCGCGGAACGCTACCGTCAGGGCCACCCGGTGGACTGGGGGGCCGTTTTCGGCCCCGACAGCCGCTACGTTCCGCTGCCCGGATACCCGTGGCAGACCCGGCGTTACTGGCCGGGCGAGCGCACGGACGAGGCGTCGGACGGCGACCTGGCCACCGCGGTGCTGCGCGAGCACGCGCGCAGCTCGTACTCGGATTACTCGGATAGTTCCCTACTGTCGGAGATGGGCATCGACTCGCTGGCCAGGCTGCAGATCATCCTCAAGCTCGCCGGTGAACACGGCTACGACGTCGAGGCCGAGGAGTTGGCCGAGCTCCGCACCGTGGGTGAGTTCCGTAAATGGCTCCATGTGCTGGAGGCACAGGCCGCATGACCACCGGACCGCAGACGCTGTACGACTGGTTCGCCGGGTCCGCCGACCGGCACGGCGACCAGCCGGCCCTCGAGGTCGGGGAGGAGCGGCTGACGTACCGTCAGCTACGGGACCTCGCCGAGACGCTCGCGGCCCGGCTGGTCGCCGCCAACGGTGGCGCGCCGCCGCGTCGGGTGGGGCTGATGGCCGGGCGTTCGGTCGCCGCCTACGCCGGCTACCTGGCGGTGCTGCGGACCGGCGCCGCGGTGGTGCCGCTGAACCCGGAGTTCCCGGCGACGCGCAACGCGGCCATGGCCGCCGCCGCCGACCTGGAGCTGGTGCTGTCCGACGCCGGGGAGGCCGCGCCCGAGCTGGGCGTGCGGCATCTGGCGGTGGAGGCGGCCGAGTTGGCCGCCGCCGGACCGCCGTCCTTGCCGGCGCCGCCCTGCCCCGCCGGCCCCGACGACATCGCGTACGTCATCTTCACCTCGGGCTCGACCGGCTCCCCGAAGGGCGTGCCGATCCTGCACCGGAACGCCTGCGCCTATCTGCGGCACATCGTGCCCCGGTACCAGGCCGGGCCCGGCAGCCGGCTGTCGCAGTCCTTCGACCTGACCTTCGACGGCTCGCTGTACGACCTGTTCGTGGCCTGGCTCTCCGGCGGCACGCTGGTGGTGCCGATGCGCAGCCAGCTGATGTCGCCGGTGAAGTTCGTCAACGCGCACCGGCTCACGCACTGGTTCTCGGTGCCGTCGCTGGTCTCGTTCGCCGCGCGCCTCGGCACCCTGCGGCCCGGCGTGATGCCCACCCTGCGGTGGAGCGTCTTCGGCGGCGAGCCGCTGACCGTGGAACTGGCCGAGGCGTGGCGGGCCGCCGCGCCCGAAAGCGAGCTGGAGATCCTCTACGGCCCGACCGAACTGACCGTCTCCTGCACCGAGTACCGGCTGCCCCGCGACCCGGCCGACTGGCCGCGCCCGGCCAACGGGACGGTGCCGATCGGCACCTGCTACCCCACCCTGGAGTGCGTGGTGCTGGGCGAGGACGGCAGACCGGCGGCCGACGGCGAGCTCTGCGTGCGCGGCCCCCAACGCTTCCCCGGCTATCTGGTGCCCGCGAACAACGCGGGCCGCTTCCTCTCTCTCGACGCGAACGGCACGGCGCGCCCGTACACCGGGGCGGAGCCGTTGACCGAACGGCACTGGTACCGCACCGGCGACCGGGTGGTGGTGCAGGACGGCCAGTTCGTCCACATGGGCCGGGTGGACCACCAGGTCAAGATCCGCGGCTACCGGATCGAACTGGGCGAGATCGAGGCGCTGCTCCGGGAGCAGGACGGCGTCCGCGACGCCGTGGTGCTTGCCGTGGACGGCCGGGACGGGGAGAAGGACCTGGAAGCCGCGGTCAGCGGCAACGGCTGCGACACCGAGCCGATGTACACCGCGCTGAGCTCGCGGCTGCCGTCGTACATGGTGCCGCGCCGGATCACCGTCTTCGACCAACTGCCCCTCAACGCCAACGGAAAGATCGACCGCCGCGCCCTGGCAGGCGCGCTGCGGAGCACCCGCGAGTGACCCCCCAGCAACGACTGACTCCCGGAAGCCCTCTCTCCGACTGTCTGTGAGGCTCGCACATGTTCGATGCCATCGTGGTGGGCGCGCGGTGCGCCGGCTCGCCCACGGCCATGCTGCTCGCCCGCGCCGGGTACCGGGTGTTGCTGCTCGACCGGGCGGAGTTCCCCTCCGACACGCTGTCCACCCACCTCGTCCACCAGCCGGGCGTCGCGGCGCTGGCCCGCTGGGGGCTGCTCGACCGGCTCCGGGTCACCGGCTGTCCGCCGCTGGACCGGGCGGTGTACGAGGTGGCCGACGTCCGGCTCGAGGGGTGCAGTCGGGGCGTGGCCGGCCAGCGCGCGGCGTACGCGCCGCGCCGCCACGTGCTCGACGCGATGCTGGTGGACGCCGCGGTCGCGTCCGGGGTGGAGTTCCGCCCCCGCTGCTCCGTCACCGGCCTGCTGCGCGACGAGTCCGGACGGGTCGTCGGGGTGGAGGGCGTGCACCAGGGGCACCGGTTCGTCGAGCGGGCCCGGCTGGTGGTCGGCGCGGACGGCATGCGCTCCCGGGTCGCCGCGCTGTGCGGCGCCCCGTTCACCACCAGCACCGCTCCGCTGACCTGTGCCTACTACGCGTACTGGGAGGACGTGCCGGCGGTCTTCGAGCTGTACGAGCGGCCCGGCAGCTGGGTGGCGGCGGTGGCCACCCACGGCGGCGCGACGCTGGTGCTCGCCTACTTCCCGCAGAGCCGGTTCGACGAGGTGCGCACCGACGCGTACGGCGCCTATCTGGAGCAGATCCGCACCACCGCCCCCGGCCTGTACGAGCGGATGTCCGGCCGTGGCCGCCGGGTGGAGCGGCTGCGCGGCACCGGCGACCAGCAGAACTTCTTCCGGCAGGCGTCGGGACCCGGCTGGGCGCTGGTCGGGGACGCCGGGCACCACAAGGACTCCATCACCGCGCGCGGCATCAGTGACGCCTTCTTCCAGGCCGAGTCCCTGGTGCGGCACGTCGGCGCGGGACTGGGGGATCCGGGTTGGCTGGACGACGCGCTGCGCCGGTACGCGGAGGACCGGGACGCCGCGCTGACCGAGGGGTACCAGGCAACCCTCTCGGTGGCCCGGTTGGAGACGCACGAGCAGCGCCTTTCGCTGCTGCGCGCGGTGGGCCGGGACGCCGAGCTGACGGCGACCTACTTCGATCTGGTCGCCGGCATCGAGAGCCCGAAGGCCCTGTACACCCCACGACTGATGGCGCTGCTGTGATCGAAGACTTTCGGGAGAAGCCAGGGAGTGATCAGGGTGTCAAGATCATCGCCCTCAAACGATCGAACTGCGGCATGACCTGGTACGGTGCACCGGTCGGTTGACCGTTGCTGACGCTGCATCCGAACCCGTCGCAACTCCTCCCCACGGGGACAACCGGACGACCGGCCACAGTCCCCATCCCGTCTTTGCGCATCCCTATCGCTATCGTCGTTCCGCAGCAGTTCGAGGAATCAGATGTCAGGCATACGCGACCGACACAACAGAGTGCCCAGGGCGTTTCGCAAGTCTCTTCGACTCTCCCTGGCCCTGCCGGTGCTCATCGCCGCGCTCGCCCTCACCGGACTGTGGGGGTACGTGGCGAGCGGCCTCGCCAGGGAAGGGCTCCAGCTGCGCGACGACGCGAGCCTCGCCGAGTCCGTGGGGGATCCGGCCCACACGATGGTCGCGCGGCTCCAGGACGAGCGCCGCCTCACCGCCGCCTGGCAGGCCCGCCCGACCGAGACCACGCGCGACGCGCTCAACACCGCGCGCAGCGCCACCGACACGGCCGTCGAGGAGTTCCGCGCCACCGGCGGCGGCCTGGACGCCGCGCGGTCCGCGGTCCGCGACCGGGCCGGCACCCTGGAGACCTCCCTGACGGCGCTGACCGGTAGCCGCGGCGCGATCGACGGGGGAGCGGCCACCAACATCGAGGCGTTCCGCTCGTTCACCACGACCGTCGGCAACGGCATCGCCCTCATCGAGGCCGCCAGCCGCGTCGACGACTGGCGGCTGACCGCCGCCGCCACGGCCACCGCCGACCTGATGCGGATCGCCGAGATGCTCTCCCGCGAGGACGCGTTGCAGGCCAGCGTGCCGTCGGGCGAGGACCCGTCCGCGGCCGTCCGGGAGGAGTTCGCCCAGGCCCTGGCGCTGCAGCGGGAGAGCCGCCTCTCGCTCAACCCCCTCGACCTGCCCGACCCGCAGGCCGAGGTGTTCTCCAGCCTCACCGGCAGCCCTCGCTGGGACGCGCTCGTCGCCGCCGAGGATCCGGAGGCCTCCGGCACCGTCGCGCTGCCCCCGGCCGAAGGCGAGTGGCGCGAGGCCGTCGACGTCGTCGACGGCGAACTGCGCCAGCTGAGCACCGACTCGCTCGCCAGCATGGCCACGGACGGCGACGACCGCGGCATGCGGCTGCTGCTCGTCGCGGCGGTCGGCACCTTCCTCGCGGCCCTGGTCCTGGCCCTCGCGATCCTGCTCGCCTGGCGCTCCATCAGGTCCGTCGTCGGCCGGCTGAACGAGCTGCGCGCCAGCGCCAGGGAACAGGCCGACACCGCCCTGCCGCAGATGCTCGAACAGCTGGGTCGGGAGCAGCGGGTCGACCCCACGCCCCAGGCACGCGACCGCGACTACGGCGGCGACGAGGTGGGCCAGCTCGCCGACACCATGGACGAGCAGTGGCGGCTCGTGGTCGACACCATCGTCCAGCAGGCCCGCGGCAGGGAGGGCACCGAGACGGTCTTCCTCGGCCTCGCCCGCCGCACCCAGATCCTGATCAACCGGATGATTCCGAAGATCGACAAGCTGGAGCGCGAGCACCAGGACTCCCGGCTGCTGAAGGAGATCTTCGGCGTCGACCACCTGGCCACCCGCGTCCGGCGGCACACCGAGAACCTCCTCATCCTCGGCGGCGCCCTGCCGGCCCGCCGCTGGGGCAAGCCGGTGCCGATCTACGAGGTGATGCGGAGCGCGATCTCCGAGACCGAGGACTACAGCCGGGTGGACGCGCTGCCCGCACCCAAGGTCTCGCTGGTCGGCCGCGCCGTCGCGGACGTCGTCCACCTGCTCGCCGAACTCATCGAGAACGGCACCTCCTTCTCCCCGCCCAAGACCAAGGTCTCGGTCAGCGCCGAGGTGGTCGCCCGCGGCCGGTTGGCGCTGGAGGTCGTGGACCGCGGCCTCGGCATGTCGGAGGAGGAGTACGAGCGGGTCAACACGCTGCTCGCCGACCCGCCCAAGCTGGACATGATGACCCTGGGCGAGGCTCCGCGCCTCGGCCTCTTCGTGGTCGCCCGGCTGGCGAAGCGGCACGGCCTGGAGGTCTCGCTGCGCCGGTCGCCGTACGGCGGCACCCTCGCCGTGGTGCTGCTGCCCAGCGAACTGCTGGAGGAGGCCAAGTCGCTGCTGTCCGGCATCATGGCGGACGCCGCGCAGAACGAGGCGAAGCCGAACGGCGACGCGCGGCGGGCGCGCCCGGTCGACGAGGTCGGGAAGCACCCGGTCGAGGACCGGGAGGAGCCGGAGGCCGACGAGGCGCTGCCGATCCGGACCCGGGACAACACCGGGGTCCCGGGCGACGAGTGGGAGCTCCCGCTGTCGGCGCCGGCGCCGGCGCCGGAGCCCGCGCCGCTGCCGATCCCCGCCCCCGCGACCAGCGGCGGCCTGATGGACGCGCCGATCGGTGGCGGCCTGGTCGACGCGCCGGCCGGTGGTGGCCCGGTGGAAGAACCGGCCTTCACGCACATCGAGTACGACCACAGCGGATACCCCGCGTATGGAGGTGCCGGCCTCTTGCCCAGCACGTTCGGCACGCCCGGCACCCCCCCGGAGGACCCCTCCCAGCCGATGGCGCGCACCCACCCACCGGTGGACCGTGTCGAACACGTCGAACACCGGGACCCGATGGGCCACATGGACCGCTACTCCCAGTTGGAGGCCCAGCGGGAACAGACGGCCCACCGGGAGCCGACGGGACTGCCCGAGCCGTCGACGACGGGACTGCCGGTCCGGACCGCCGCGTCGGGACACGCGGCCGTCGACCAGCCGGCCTCCTCGGGTCACCCGACCGGCGACCCGGCCCCACGGGACCGCACGGCCGGCACCGAGCGCTTCACCCCAGGAGATGACGAGCCGCCACGCGAGTCCCTCCAGACGTCGGGCTCTCTCCGGCTGCCCATCCGGGTGAGGGGAGAGAGCCTCGCAGAGCCGCTGCGCATGGGGACGCCGCCGTCCGGTGACCCGGAGAACGACCCCGGCGCCAGGCGTTCCCCCGACCGGGCCGGCGCCACCATGGCCGCCATCCAGTCAGGCAACAAGCGCGCCCGCGCCGCGAAGCCCGCACAGCCTACCGGCGGACCTGACTCCCAGGCGGGGACGCCTGGACACGTCCCCGAAGCGGAAGGACCTGCGAGGAAGGATCAGTGATGACTGACCAGACCCATGCCAGTAGCCATCTCAATTGGCTCCTCGACAACCTGGTGGCCGGCGTCCCGGAGACCCACCACGCGATCGTGCTCTCCCAGGACGGTCTGCCGCTCGCTCGCTCCGCCGGACTCAACCAGGACGACGCCGAGCACCTGTCGGCCGTCGCGTCCGGACTCCAGAGCCTCTCCCGTGGTGCCGCGCTCCGCTTCCAGGGCGGGCACGTGCGCCAGACCGTCATCGAGATGGACAACGCCTTCCTCTTCGTGACCAACGCCGGCCAGCGCGCCCAACTGGCCGTGCTCGCCTCCGACAAGGTGGACGCCGGCATGGCGGCCTACGAGATGACCCGCATCGTTCAACAGGTCGGCGAGTACCTCAGCGCCGCACCGCGTTCTGGCATTCCGACCGGTCGGCACGGTCAGACTCCGTGACGGCTTCGGGAAGCTCGTCGTCCTACTTCGACGAGGGGGCCGGATATCTTGTCCGGCCCTACGCCATCACCGGGGGGCGTACCCATCCGGACGGATCCGACTTCACCCTGATCACACTGGTGGTGACGAGCGCTTCCGCCCTCTCCCGCGACCGGCAGGCAGAGCAGCCGGAATTAACTGCGATCCTCGATCTGTGCTGGGAGCGCCCCTTGGCGGTCGTGGAGATCGCCGCGCGTCTCGACCTGCCGGCGAGCGTCGTGAAAGTGCTCTGCGGAGACCTGCTCGACAAATCGATGATCTCGGTCAAGGCCCCGAGCCAGGAGGCGGGCGCCCCGAGTGTGGAACTACTTGAGAGGGTTATCCATGGTATCCGCAAGCTATGACCGGTTGAGAGGTGACGATTCGCCCGTCGTCATGCCGACGGCGCTCAAGATTCTGGTCGCCGGCGGTTTCGGGGTGGGCAAGACCACCATGATCGGCTCGCTGAGCGAGGTCCCTCCGCTGGAGACGGAGGAGTACATGACGGAAGCCAGTATCGGCATCGACGACCTCGCCAGCACGCCGGAGAAGTCCACCACCACGGTCGCCATGGACTTCGGTCGGATCACCCTGGACCCGCAGCACGTGCTCTACCTCTTCGGCACGCCGGGGCAGGAGCGCTTCTGGTTCATGTGGGACGATCTCGCGCTCGGGTCGCTGGGCGCCGTGGTGCTCACCGACCCGCGCCGCCTGGCCGACAGCTTCGCCTCGGTGGACTTCTTCGAGCAGCGGCACATCCCGTTCGCCATCGGGGTCAACTGCTTCTACGGGCGCCGGGACTGTACCGCCGAGGAGATCAGCACGGCGATGAACCTGCGCTCGCCGGCGCCGGTCATCATGTGCGACGTCCGCCAGCGCCACTCCAGCAAGACCGTGCTCCTGGCCCTGCTGGAGTCGGCGAAGGCGCTGGCGGTGCGCTGACCGGAGGACGACGGGCGGGCGGGACGGTACCGGGGACGGCGCCGGGGCGGACGGCGCGAAACGGGGAACGACGGGGCGAGAACGGGGAACCGCGGGGGCGCGAACGGGGCGCGGGCCGCGGTGACGGGGACGCACGGGGGCGAGGGGACAGGGACACGTTCAGCGGGGGTGTCTCCTGATGCTGATGTGGGCATGAGTGACGTTGTCCCGCGTCTTGACGCGATCGAACGCCTTTCCCTAGCGTAGTTGGGCAGGTGCTTGAATCGTTTCACGACGTTTCACGGCCTTCACGGCGGCGGTGTGGGCACTGTCCTGACCGCGATCAACCGAGCTCGGTGCGGAGCGACATGACCGGAGATCACGACGTCCCCCTGCTCAGGCTCGCCGCCGTGACCAAGGCATTCGGCCCGGTCGTCGCCGTGTCGGGAGTGACGCTGGAACTGCGCCCCGGCGAGGTGCACGCGCTCGTCGGCGAGAACGGCGCCGGCAAGTCCACGATCGTCAAACTGCTCTCCGGAGTGCACCAGCCCGACTCCGGACGCGTCGAACTCGACGGCCGCCCGGCCCCGTTGGCCAGCCCCGCGGCCGCCCAGACGGCCGGCATCGCCGTCATCTACCAGGAGCCGACGCTCTTCCCCGACCTGTCGGTCGCGGAGAACATCTTCATGGGCCGTCAGCCGACCGGCCGCCTGGCCCGGATCGACCGGCCCGCCATGTACGACGCCGCGGCCCGCCTCTTCGCGCGGCTCGGCGTCCACCTCGACCCGCGCCGCCCGGCCCGCGGCCTGTCCATCGCCGACCAGCAACTCGTCGAGATCGCCAAGGCGCTGTCCTTCGAGGCCCGGGTGCTGGTGATGGACGAGCCGACCGCGGCGCTCTCCGGCGTCGAGGTGCAGCGGCTCTTCTCGGTGGTCAGGGCGCTGCGCGCGTCCGGCGCCGCGGTGCTCTTCATCTCCCACCGCTTCGACGAGATCTTCGCGCTCTGCCAACGGATCACCGTGCTCCGCGACGGCCGGCTGGTCTCCACCGACCTCGCCGCCGACCTGGACGAGGAGAGCCTGGTGCGGCGCATCGTGGGCCGCGAGGTCTCCGCGCTCTTCCCCCGCCAGGACACCGACCCCGGCGAGGTCGCGCTGCGGGTCCGCGGCCTGGGCCGGCTCGGCGCCTTCCAGGACGTGGACCTCGACGTCCGGCGCGGCGAGATCGTCGCCCTGGCCGGACTCGTCGGCGCCGGCCGCAGCGAGGTGGTGCGCGCCGTCTTCGGCATCGACCGCTACGACGAGGGCCGGGTGTGGGTCAACGGCGAACCACTCACCCCCGGTTCGCCGGCCGCGGCCATGGCCGCCGGGCTCGCCCTGGTGCCCGAGGACCGGCGCCAGCAGGGCCTGGTGATGGAGATGTCCGTGGAGCGCAACACCACGCTCACCCGGCTGCGCTCGCTCACCCGCCTCGGCCTGCTCTCCCGCCGCGCGGAACGCGCCGCGGCCCGCTCCTGGGCCGAACGCCTCCAGGTCAGGTACGGCGGGCTCGCCGACCCGGTGGCCACCCTGTCGGGCGGCAACCAGCAGAAGATCGTGCTGGCCAAGTGGCTGGCCACCGGGCCCAGCGTGCTGATCGTCGACGAGCCCACCCGCGGCATCGACATCGGCACCAAGGCCGAGGTGCACCGCATCATGTCCGAACTCGCCGCACAGGGACTCGCGGTGCTGATGGTGTCCTCCGAACTCCCCGAGGTGCTCGGCATGGCCGACCGAGTACTCGTCATGCGCGAGGGCCGCGTCGTCGCGACCCTCCCCCGCACGGAGGCCACGGAGGAGTCGGTGATGCGACCCGCCTCCGGCGTGGGGACCGGACTGGCGACGGCGGGGGCGGCGCCGGGCGGTCGCTCGACGTCCGCACGCGGCGACGAGGGCGGGGACGAGGGCGGAGGCGTGGTGCGGGCGTCGCGGAAGGACACGCAGGAGTCCGGCGGAAGGAACGGCGGATGACCGACCCACGACCAGACAACGCGGACCGCCCCCCGGCGACACCCCCCACGGGGCCGGAGGCCCCGAGCGGCGCTGGGCGCGGAGCGGCGGGCGGCGTCAACCCGCGGCAGGCGGCAAGCGCGCTGCGGCGGTTGGCCGGGGTGCGGGAGCTGGGGATCCTGCTGGCGCTCGCGCTGCTGGTGGCGGTGACGGCCAGTTCGAACGCCAACTTCCTGTCCGAGCAGAGCATCCGCGACGTGCTGCTCAGCGCGGCCATCCTGATGGTGCTGGCCGTCGGCCAGACCGTGGTCATCGTGACCCGCAACATCGACCTGTCGGTGGGCTCGGTGCTCGGCCTGACCGCGTTCGCCACCGGCAAGCTCTTCGTCGCCGCGCCCGACGCGCCGATCGTGCTCGCCGTGCTCGCCGGCGTCGGCATCGGCGCGCTGTGCGGCATCGTCAACGGGGCGCTGATCGCCGCCGCCCGGGTGCCGGCCCTGGTGATCACCCTCGGCACGCTCTACGTGTTCCGCGGCGTGGACCACTCCTGGGCCTCCGGCCAGCAGATCAACGCGGCCGACATGCCCGGCTCGTTCCTGCGGCTCGGCACCAGGACGCTGCTCGGCGTCCCGGTGCTGGCGCTGCTCGCGGTCCTCGTGCTGCTGGTCGTCGCCGGCTACCTGCACTCCTACCGCAGCGGCCGCGAGCTGTACGCCATCGGCTCCGAGCCGGCCGCCGCGCGGCTGTCCGGCATTCCCGTCGGGCGGCGCGTCTTCGGCGCGTTCGTGGTCAGCGGCGCGCTGGCCGGTCTGGCCGGCGTGATGTACGCGGCCCGGTTCGGCACGGTGGACGCCACGGTCGGGTCCGGCATGGAGCTCCAGGTGGTCGCCGCGGCCGTGGTCGGCGGCGTGGCCATCTTCGGCGGCAGCGGCACCGCGTACGGCGCGGCGCTGGGCGCGTTGCTGCTGTCCACGATCGACAGCTCGCTCGCCGTGCTCCGGGTGAACCCGTTCTGGCAGCAGGCCGTGGTCGGCGGGCTGATCCTGGCGGCGATCGGCCTGGACCGGGTGCTCGCCCTGCGGGCGGCCCGCGCCGCCCGGGCCTCCCTGGCCGCGCGCACCGCACGCGGCCCGGCTCCGCCGGGCCAGCGGGGACCGGCCGGTGAGCCAGCCGGCTCGTCCAGCCCGCCGGGGCCGCCGCCCGAACCGGCGGCGGACTCGACGCTGACCGACACCGCGACCGACACCGTGACGGGGCCGCCGGGCCGCGGTCCCGATCCCGGTCCGACGACGGGAAGGAGCACGCCCCGTGGCGCATGACTCGCTCTACGCACAGCCGCAGGCGCCGCAGCCCTCGCCGGCCGGCGGGCCGCGCGCCGGCGCCGGCAAGGCGCCCGTGCCGGCCCGGCTCGCCCCGCTGCTGCGCTGGGACTCGGCCGTGGTGGTCGCCCTGCTGCTCGTCGTGCTGGGCTCCGCGCTCCTCGTCGACGGCTTCGCGGCCAGCCAGAACATCCGGTTCCTGCTGCTGGACGCCGTGGCCATCGCACTGATCGCGCTGCCGATGACGCTGGTGATCGTCACCGGCGAGATCGACCTGTCCGTGGCGAGCACGCTCGGCCTGTGCAGCGCGGTGATGGGGCACCTGTGGATGGAAGGGCTGGCGCTGGAGCTGATCGTCCCGCTGGTCGTCCTGCTCGGCGCGGTGCTCGGCGCGGTCAACGGGCTGTTCGTCACCGCGTTCGGCCTGCCCTCCCTCGCCGTCACCATCGGCACGCTGGCCGCCTACCGCGGCCTGGCGTTCGTCGTGCTCGGCGACGAGGCCGTGGCGGACTTCCCGTTCGACTGGACCGACGCCGCCACCGGCACCGTGCTGGGCGACGTGCTGCCCACCGTCGCCGTGCTGACGCTGGTGCTCGCGGTCGGCTTCGGCGTCGTCCTGCACCGCACCCCGTTCGGCCGCTCCCTCTACGCGATCGGCAACAACGCCGAGGCCGCGCGCTTCACCGGACTCCCCGTGGCGCGCAGGAAGTTCTGGCTCTTCGTGGCGTCCGGCGCGGTCGCCGCGCTGGCCGGCGTCTACTGGACGCTGCGCTACGCCAGCGCCCGCGCCGACAACGGCGAGGGTCTCGAACTCGCCGTGGTGGCCGCCGTTCTGCTCGGCGGCGTGTCCATCTTCGGCGGCCGCGGCACGTTGCCCGGCGTGCTCGCGGGGGTGCTGCTGCTCGGCACGCTGCGCAACGCGCTCCAGCTGGCCGACGTGCAGGCCCAGACCCTCGACATCGTGACCGGGTCCCTGCTGATCGCCTCGGTGGTGGTGCCCAACGCCGTCACCATGACCCGCGCCCGGCTCCGCGCCCGGCGCGCGGGCGCCCGCCCGAACGACCTGAGCCTGAACGACCGGAAGGAGTAGTCCGATGCGCAGTGTGCGCACTCGCACGGCGAGGGGGCGCGTGGCCGCCGCCGCGTTGCTGACCGCGCTGACCGTCCTCACCAGCGCCGCCTGCTCGGGGACCACCCGGGACGACAACGACGAGGGGGGCGGCGGCCCGGAGCAGCAGCCCACCGGTGAGGCCGATCCGGACGCCCCGATCGAGCAGGACCTGGACGTCGCGTTCCTCCCCAAGCAGGTCAACAACCCGTACTTCACGGTCGCGGACGGCGGCGGGGAGGACGCGGTCGCCGAGTTCGACGGCAACTACAAGGAGGTCGGGCCCTCAGAGGCCAGCGCCTCCTCGCAGGTCAGCTACATCAACACGCTCTCCCAGCAGCAGACCGACGTCATCGTCACCGCGGCCAACGATCCGAACGCCGTGTGCGGCGCGCTCAACACGGCGCGCGACGCCGGGGCGACGGTGGTCACGTTCGACTCCGACACGGACCCGAGCTGCCGCGACCTCTTCGTCAACCAGGCGACCGCGGAGAGCATCGCGCAGACCCAGATCGAGCTGATCGCCGAGCAGATCGGCGGTTCGGGACAGATCGCCATCCTCTCCGCCACGCCCAACGCCACGAACCAGAACGCCTGGATCGACCTGATGCGGCAGGAGCTGGAGAAGGATGAGTACGCGGACATCGAGCTGGTGACCGTCGCGTACGGCAACGACGACGACCAGAAGTCGTTCCAGGAGACCCAGGGCCTGCTGCGCTCGTACCCGGACCTGGCGGGCATCATCTCGCCCACCACGGTCGGCCTGGCCGCCGCCGCCCGCTACCTCTCGGGCTCCTCGTACCAGGGGGACGTCGCGCTGACCGGGCTCGGCACCCCGAACCAGATGCGGGAGTTCGTGAACGACGGCACGGTGGAGGCGTTCGCGCTCTGGGACCCGGCGCAGCTCGGCTACCTGGCCGCGTACGCGGGCGCGGCGCTGGCCTCCGGCCAGATCACGGGCGCCGAGGGCCAGACCTTCACGGCCGGCGACCTGGGCGAGTACACCATCGAGGCCGACGGCGAGATCGTGCTGGGCCCGCCGACCGTCTTCGACACCGGGAACATCGGGGACTACGACTTCTGAGAATCCGGGTACGCGGGTGCCATGAGTGAACGTCCAGGACTCCGACTCGCGGCCGTCACGCTCAACGCCCCGGACGCGGCCGCGTTGGCCCGCTTCTACGCCCGGCTCCTCGGCTGGGAGATCACCACCGAGGAGCCGGGCTGGGCCGAACTGCGCCACCCGGCGGGCGGCGTCGGGCTCTCCTTCCACGTCGAGCCCGACCACACCCCGCCGGTCTGGCCGCCGGGTCCCGGCGACCAGCAGACGCAGTCCCATCTCGACGTGTCGGTCGACGACCTGGACGCCGCCGTCGCCCACGCCACCAGCTGCGGCGCCACCGTCTCCGCCCACCAACCCCAACCCCACGTCCGCGTCTGCCTCGACCCGGCCGGCCACCCGTTCTGCCTCTACCTCGACGACTAGCCGGCGGCCCGCCGGCCGCCGCGCGCCGGGGAACGAGAAAAGGTGTGGCCCGGGCAGCGGCCGCTCGGTACGGTCGCGGCACACGACCATGCGATCCGACGGGTGAGGAGCGACACCGTGTCCGCCGTCCCCGTGGACCGCGAGAGCGGACGATCCAGGGCCCTTTTGCTCGTCCTGTGCGGCACGATCTTCCTCGAGGGCAGCGACGTCGCGATGTTGGCCGTGGCCGTCCCCACCATCCGCGCCGACCTCGGCCTCTCCACGGGCACCGCGGCGTGGGTGATGAGTGGCTACGTGCTCGGCTACGCCGGTTTCACCCTGCTCGGCGGCCGCGCCGCCGATCTGCTGGGCAGGCGACGGATGTTCCTCGTCTGGCTGGGCGTCTTCCTGGTCTTCTCCATACTGGGCGGCTTCGCGACCGACGGCTGGATGCTGGTGGTGGCCCGGTTCGTCACCGGTGTGGCGGCGGCCTTCATGACCCCCGCCGCCATGTCGATCATCACCACCTCGTATCCGGAGGGGCCGCGGCGGGACAGGGCCCTGCTGGTCTTCGCCGGCGTCGGCGCCGGCGGTTTCACGCTGGGGCTCGTCATCGGCGGGCTGCTGACCGAACTCGGCTGGCGCTGGGTGTTCTTCGCCCCGGTGTTCCTGGCCGGTGCCCTCCTGCTCGCGGCGCTCAGGCTGGTGCCGGCCGAGGTCCGCCCCGAGCGGGCCCCAGGCGGTTTCGACGTGGTCGGCGCGGCCAGCGCCGCTTCCGCGATGCTGCTGCTCGCCTACGGCATCGTCCGGCTGGAGCACGGGGGCGAGGGCCTCGGGCTGACCCTCGGCGCGCTCGCCGCCGGGCTGGCGCTGGTGGTGGCGTTCGTCCTGGTCGAGCGGCGGGTCAGGGCGCCGCTGGTCCGGCTGGGGATCTTCCGCAGGGCCGCGATGGTGCGGGCCGACGTCGGCGCGCTGCTCTTTCTGGGCGCGTTCTTCGGCTTCCAGTTCATCGTCACGCTCTACCTGCAGGAGCTGCGCGGCTGGTCCTCGCTGCGGACCGCGATCGCGCTGGTCGCCATGGGCTGCGACGTCGTGCTCGCACCCACCCTCACCCCGCGGCTGGTGCACCGCTACGGCAACGGCCGGGTGATCTTCGGCGGCTTCCTGCTGGCGATCGTGTCCTACGGTCTCTTCCTGCCCGTGGGGATGGACTGGTCGTACGCGGCGATGTTCCCCAGTCTGGTCATCGCGGGCGTCGCCTTCGCCCTCGCCTACGGTCCGCTCACCATCGCGGCGACCGACAGCGTGGCGGAGGAGGAACAGGGCCTGGCCGGTGGGCTGCTGTACACGTTCACCCAGTTCGGTTCGGCGGTCGGGATCTCCGCGGTGACCGCGGTGTACGGGATCGCCGCGGCCGACGCCGACGGCTCACCGGGCGCGGTGCTGGACGCCTATCGCACGGCGCTCGTCGTCCCGGTGGTCATGGTGCTGCTGGGCGCGGCGGTCTCCGCCTTCGGCCTGCGCGACACCGGGCGGCCCGGCGGCCGGCTGAGGGGTGCGGCGCCCGTGGCCCGCCACGAGGTCGGCGACGGCGTTCCGGGGTGAGGCGGAGGCATCGACCGGGCCTCGCTCAGCCGCCGCGGGGGGCGAACATGATGAGGGCCATGCCGGCGAGGCAGACGGTCGCGCCGAGGAGGTCGTAGCGGTCGGGGCGGTAGCCGTCGGCGATCATGCCCCAGGCGATCGAGCCGGCGACGAAGACGCCGCCGTAGGCGGCGAGGACGCGGCCGAAGTGGGCGTCGGGCTGGAGGGTGGCCGCGAAGCCGTAGAGGCCCAGGGCGATCACCCCGGCGCCGACCCAGATCCAGCCCCGGTGCTCGCGGACGCCCTGCCAGACCAGCCAGGCGCCGCCGATCTCGAACAGCGCGGCGAGGACGAACAGGGCGACGGAACGGGCAACGAACACGGCGGTTCCTTCTGGTCCTGGGGGAGCGGAGGGGGCGGTCGGGCGGCGGGTGAGGTGATCGGGACGAACGCCTCGGCCGGCGTGCCCACCCGGCCGACCGTAGTGCGTGCCCGCGGCGGGTTGGGGGTGTGCCGGCAGACACGAACTCGTTGAGCGCCGCCGGCGTTGGTGCGCGCCCCGCCCGGGACCCCGGGCGGGGCCGCGCACGAGGCCGGCTAGGACCGCGCCCGCAGGGCGGCGATCAGCCATTCGAACGCGGGCACCTGGGAGGGGAACGGCGGCCAGCCGTTGAGCACGCCCAGCAGCCGCCAGTACCGCTCCACCCTGCGGTCGGTGAAGGTGGCCAGCCGGTCCGCCAGTCGGGCGCGTTCCGCCGGGTCGAGGTCGGGGTCGACGATCCGGTGCAGGATCTCCCCGGCCGCCGCCGACTCGGGGGCGACGCCCTCCTGCACGGCCCGGCCGCCGTGCTCCGTGACCTTCGCCGGGTCGGGCGCGGGCTCCTCCGGCTGCCGCTCGCCGTGCGCCCCGGCGACGGCCATCTCCCGGGCCCGTGCCCGGAAGTCCGGGTCGCTGACCAGTTCGGCCAGCTCCATCCAGGCGTCCACCTGCTCGGGTGTCGGGTCGGCGGGCAGCTGCGCCGGCATGGTGCGCATGCCCTGGGCGATGTGCGCGCCGGGGGCGTCGGGGTCGATGCCGTCGAAGGTCTCCTGGACGAAGTCGTCGATGATCCGCCGCCGCTCGTCGGCGGACATCCGGGCCAGCTCGTGCATCACTCTCATCTCCTCGGTCGTACTGCCCTGACGAGCGACCCGGTCCAGCACCGCGCGCCGCACCCGCAGCGTGTGCAGCTCGGCGTCCAGCGCCCGCACGTGGGCGCGGGCCACGTCGCCGACCGTCAGTTGCCGGTCCAGCACCGCGCGCACCGTGGGAAGGTCGAGGCCCAGCTCGCGCAGGGTGCGGACCAGCTCGACCCGGGCGGCGGCCTCGACGTCGTAGAGTCGGAAGCCGCCCACCGAGCGGCCGGTCGGCGGGACGACGCCGCTGTCGGACCAGAAGCGGATCGTGCGCACCGGGATACCGGTGCGCCGGGCCAGCTCGCCGATGGTCAGCGTCTCGGGGTGGTCGCTCACGGGGTCCACTCTCATCCCTCCAGCCGCTGGAGAGACCAGCCCTTTTTCCGTGCCGGGAGCGTCCGGTTCCGACAGCGTTCCGACAGCGTGACCGGATGGATCAGCCGCGTCTCGGGCTGGGCTGGGCGGTTAGGACTGGCGGAGGAAGAGGCCCGGGTAGTCGACGACCAGGCCGTCCTCGTCGACCGAGATGGTGGCCGTGAACTCGGCGCTGGGCTGCTCGAAGTGCCAGACGTTACCGGTGAGCCGGGTGTAGATCTGCCGCTCGCGGGTCGTCGTCAGGTCCGGGGCGTCGACGTAGACGACCTCGATGATCGCGGACTCGCCCGTGGCGAGCCCGAGGCGCCGGATGGGCAGCGTGTTGGTGAACGGGGTGGCGCGGAAGTCCACGTCGACGCATCCGTCGAGATGGGGGAGGGCGGTGCCGTCGCCGTCCGTCCAGCCGCCCTCGCCGTCGGCGCGCAGCTCCAGATGGGCGCCGGTCCGGCGTTCGTCGACGACCAGATGGCGCACGGCCCAGTGCGCGTCGCAGGCCAGCGCGTAGTCGGCGTCCCAGGCGGTGCCCAGCGCGGTGTCCTCGCCCGTCACGGTGGACCGCACGCGCACGCCCGCGCCGGAGGGCTCATGCGTGAGCTCCAGCTCCTCCGTGCCCTCGCCGTCTACTGCCCGCCACACCCGATGGACCGTCACGTGCGCACCCTAACACTCCGATAAGAGGACAAAGCGGTTCCCGCTCGTTTCCGGATGCGCCTGTTCTCGGTACGCGTCAGCGTTTTCCGGTCGTTCGTTCGGTGGTCCCTTGTCCGCGCGTGACGCGACGTGTGACGGTTGCGGCGAGCGATGAGGGACCAGGGAAGGGGAGCCCGATGGGGAGAAGGACCACTTTCGTGGCGGCCGTGGTGGCCGCCACTCTCGCGGGGGGCATGACGAGCGGTGCGGCGGCGGACGAGCCGCTGCTGCCGGATCCGGACCACCCGGGTGTGATCGTCTACACCCCCGTGCGGACGGGGGACGGCGGGTACGTGTCGTTCGTGGGGGGCAACTGGCCGGTCACCCTCACGGTCGCCTGCACGGACGACGGATCCGTGGACGTCACGTTCACCCAGTTCGACGTGGTCCTCGCGGACTTCACCGTCGAGTGTCCGGCCGACGCGGTCGGCATCGGCGCGGAGGTGATCCCCGAGGAGGAGCTCGACTTCGGCACCATCGTTGTCGCCGTCGACGCCTCGTCGGAAACGATCCGCTGGCAGTCGCATCTGACCGATCCCGACGTGTGACGACGAACCCGCCGGGCCCCCGCCCGCCGCGCGTCGCCCCCGCGGTACGGGACCTCACCAACTGACCCCGGGGCGGGCCCGGCGGGGGTCAGTCCGGGAGGGCGCGGGCGCACGCCGCGGCCACGTGGACGTCCTGGTCGGCGGTGCCGCCGGAGACGCCGACCGCGCCGAGGACGTGGCCGGTCGCCGGGTCGGTGAGCGGCAGGCCGCCGCCGGGTGCGACGGGCGTGCCGCGGAGACGGTCCCTAGGGCGGAGGCGGGGCGGCCGCGCTCCGGTGCCGGTTGGCGGGTCCACGTCCCGGGAGAGGGCTGGTGTCCCGGCCGCCACGGGCGTTGTCGGCGTTCTGTGGGGAGTGGCCAGAGATGGCTGCGGTCGAAACCCCGACGGCTTCCGGTGACGTCTTCGTCACTCAGAGGTCGCATCGATGACGGCCGCGAGTTCCGGGGGAGTTGAGAGACGGTGGCGAAAGGCGAGTCGGGAGTGATCACGGCCGCGGTCATCACCACGGTCGGGGGGATCCTCACCGCGCTGGTGATGGTGTACCTGCCGGACTGGGCGGGTGCCGACCCGGGGGAGTCGCCGGGGGAGTCGGAGGAGCCGGGCGGGACGCCGGGGGCCGAGCAGCCCCTGGACCCCTCCGGGGATCCTGAGGACGAGGTGAGGGACGAGACGGGGAGCAAGGCCGGGGAACCCTGGATGTACCACTGGGTCTACGAGGACGGCAGCGGCATGACGCTGTGCGGCGACGAGTTCGCGCCGGGCGAGGTGGATCTCTTCTGGGTCGCCTTCGACGCGACGGACACCGAGGTGTTCCGGACGCCGTTCGCGCTGGACCGGGCCGTCCAGGCCGACGCCGAGGGCCGGTTCACCCAGGTGGGGCAGCGCGTGCCGGAGGACCTGCCGGACGGCACCGCCTACCTGCGGGTCCGGGGCGAGGGCGCGGGCGGCGACGCCGCGTGGACGATCGACGAACTGGTCTACACGGCCGAGGGCGGGGTCGACATGGCGGCGACGGACCTCACCCTGAGCGAGGGGAACGACGGGCAGACCTGCCCGACGACCTGGCCGTGAGGGCCTCGGCCCGGACCGGTGGAGCCCCACCCTCCGCCGGCCGGGCCGAGGGGTTCAGCGGGCCAGCCAGGCCGTCGTGTCCGGCGGGAGCAGGCCGTCGACGAGGGGTTGGCTGGTCATCAGGATGCCGCGGTGCGGGGGCAGCGGGTAGGGCTCGGCGGATAGGTTCACCACGCAGGTGAAGCCGGGGTCGCGGTCGAAGGCGAGGACGTTCTCCGGGGTGGGGAGCCACGCCAGGTCGCCGTCGCCCAGCGCCGGGTGGTCGTGGCGCAGCCGCAGCGCCCGGCGGTAGAGCTCCAGCATCCCGTTCTCGTCGCCGGTCTGCGCCGCGGCCGTGCGGTCCGCCCAGCGGGTGGGCTGGGGCAGCCACGGATCGCCGGAGCGTCCCGCCGGGCTGAAGCCGAACGGCGGGGCCTGTCCGGACCACGGGAGCGGGACGCGGCAGCCGTCGCGGCCGCGCTTGGTGTGGTCGGACCGCTCCCAGATCGGGTCCTGCAGCGCCTCCTCCGGCAGGTCCTCGACCTCCTCCAGGCCCAGCTCCTCGCCCTGGTAGACGTAGCAGCCGCCGGGCAGCGACAGCATCAGCAGCGCCGCGGCCCTGGCCCGCCGGGTGCCGAGGGCCAGGTCGAGGGGCTCGTCCCGCGGGAAGTCGTGCCGGCCGCGCCAGGCCGACATGGCGCGGCCGAAGCGGGTGACGTGCCGAACCACGTCGTGGTTGGACAGCACCCAGGTGACCGGCGCGCCCACCGCGCGCATGGTGCCCGTCGTGGTGTCGATGACGGAGCGCAGCCGCTTCGCCTCCCAGCTGGAGATCAAGAAGTCGAAGTTGAACGCGGTGTGCAGGCCGTCGGGCCGCACGTAGGCGGCGAGCCGCTCGGGGCTGCCGGCGGACGCCTCGGCGACGAACATCCGGTCGCCGGGGAACTCGTCGGCGACCCGGCGCCAGCCGCGGTAGATCTCGTGCACCTCGTCCCGGTCCCAGTGCGGGTGGCCGAGGAAGGCGGACGCGTAGGGCGCGCCCGGCGATTCGGGGGCCAGGTCCGGCAGCTCCGGATCCTTCATCAGGCCGTGCGCCACGTCGATGCGGAAGCCGTCGATGCCGCGCGCGAACCAGTAGCGCAGGATCGACTCGAACTCCTCGCGCACCTCGGCGTCGTGCCAGTTCAGGTCGGGCTGCGCGGAGTCGAAGAGGTGCAGGTACCACTCGCCGGGGCTGCCGTCGGGTTCCGTGATCCGGGTCCAGGCCGGGCCGCCGAACACCGACTGCCAGTTGTTCGGCGGCGCGGCGCCGTCCGGACCCGCACCGGGACGGAAGTGGTAGCGGGCCCGCTCGGGGCTGCCGGGGCCCGCGGCCACGGCCGCGCGGAACCACCGGTGCTGGTCGGAGGTGTGGTTCGGCACGATGTCGGGGATGACGCGCAGCCCGTGCTGGTGCGCCTCCTCGATCAGCGCCTCCGCCTCGGCGAGGGTGCCGAACAGCGGCTCGATGTCGCGGTAGTCGGCGACGTCGTAGCCGTGGTCGGCCATGGGCGACGGATACCAGGGGGTGATCCAGAGCGCGTCGACGCCCAGGTCCCGCAGGTAGGGCAGCCGGGCCCGGATGCCGGCTATGTCGCCGACGCCGTCGCCGTTGCCGTCGGCGAAGCTGCGGATGTAGATCTGGTAGATGACGGCGCTGCGCCACCAGGGTGCGGTCCGGGACATGGGTGGCAGGACTCCTCGCTGGACGTGCGGGTGGTACGGGTCGTGGGGACGAGGGACAGGGGCGGGGACGGGGGTCACTTGCTCGAGCCGGCCGTCAACCCGGCGACGATGCGGCGTTGGAAGACCAGCACCAGGATCACCAGCGGGATGGTGACCAGGACGCCGGCGGCCATCTGGCTGCCGAACGGGGTCTCGAACTCGACCGCGCCGGTGAACTTCGAGATGGCCACGGGTGCCGTCTCGACGTCCGGGTCGTTGGCCATCGACACCGCGATGAGGAACTCGTTCCACGCGCAGATGAAGACGAGGATGGCGGTGGTGAAGATGCCGGGCGCGGCGAGCGGGATGATGACCTTGCGGAACGCCTGGCCGCGGGTGCAGCCGTCGACCATGGCGGCGTGCTCCAGCTCCGCCGGCATCTGCCGGAAGAACGCGGTCAGCAGCCAGACGGCCAGCGGCAGCGCGAACGACATGCTCGGCGCGATCATCGCCTGGTAGGTGTTGATCCAGCCGATGTCCGTGAACACCTGGAGCAGCGGCACCACGATCGCCACCACGGGGAACATCGTCGAGGCGACGATCAGGGTGAGGATGAGGCGTTTGAAGCGGAACTCCAGGCGGGCCAGGGCGTACGCGGTGAAGGTCGCGAAGAGCAGCGACAGCACCGTGGTGGTGCCGGCCACGATGGTGCTGTTGAGCAGCGCCTGGTCGAAGTTCTGGTTGCCGCGGAAGACGGCGCGGTAGTTCTCCAGGGACAGCGGCGAGGGCCACAGCGACATGTCGAAGATGTCGGAGGTGCGGCGCAGGCTGGAGACCGCCATCCAGTAGAACGGCGCCAGGCAGAACAGCACGATGGCGGCGAGGCCCACGTAGCGCAGCACGGTGAGCACCGGGCGCGAGCCGCCGGACGGCGCGGGGGCGGGTGTGGGGGTGGGTGCGGGTGCGGTGGGCGGGCTGAGGGGGGGTGGGCTGAGGGTGCTCATGTCGTCGTCGCCTCCCGGTCGGCCGCGCCGCGTCCCGTGCCGCCCGCCCCGCCGCCGGCCTTGCCGGCGGAGCGGAGGCGCCTGGCCGCGCCGCGGACACCGCCGTCGCCGAGCAGGTCGGCGCCGAGCAGCCGGACGAAGGCCAGCGCGACGAGGAACACGTACAGGAAGAGGATCACCGCGTACGCCGCGCCGGGTCCGAAGCGGATGTTGGACGCCTCGTCCTGGGCGAGCATCGAGAGCGTCTCGACCGAGTCCTTCTGCGCGCCGACGAGGATGAACGGCAGGTCGAACATGCGCAGCGCGTCCATGGTCCGGAACAGCACGGCCACCAGCAGCGCGGGGCGCACCAGCGGCAGGGTGATCAGCCAGAACTGCCGGGCCGGACTGGCGCCGTCGATGCGGGCCGCCTCGTAGATCTCCCGGTCGATGAGCTGGAGCCCGGCGAGCACCAGCAGCCCGATGAACGGGGAGGTCTTCCACACCTCGGCGACGATCACCGCGATCCGGGACTCGACGCCGTCGGCCGTCCACAGGATGTCGGTGCCGAGGAGCGCGTTGGCGGCGCCGTCGCTCTGGAAGATCCACCGCCACAGCAGCGCGGACATCGCGGTGGGCACCGCCCAGGGGATCAGGATGCTGGCCCGGATCAGGCCGCGGGCCTTCAGCTGCTGGTGCATGATCAGCGCCATGCAGACGCCGATCACGGTCTCCAGCACGACCGTGGTCAGGGTGAAGAACGAGGTGTTCCAGAAGGCGTTCCAGAACCGCTCGCCGCCGGCGCCGAAGATGTCCGAGTAGTTCTGGGCACCGACGAACGGTTCGGACTCGTTGAAGAAGCCGGTCTCCTTGTCGAGTCCCGGTACGCCGTAGAGCGACTGCTGGAAGGCCCTGATCGTCGGGTAGAGGATGACGACGACCAGCACCAGCAGCGTCGGGGAGACCAGCAGGGCGCCCATCCGGGCCTCCCTGCGGGCCGGTCCGGTCTCGGGTCCGCGCGATCGCCGGCCGCGCCGGCCCGCCCCTCCGGATTCGGGGGCGGGTCGGCGCGGCGCCGGCGCGGCGGGCGCGGGAGTGCGTGTCTGCGCCACGTCGACTCCTAGGCCCCGGAGAGTTCCTGGAGCGCGCTCTGGAGGTCCGCGAGCGCGTCCTCGCTACTCTTCTCGCCGCTCAACGCCGCGTAGATCTCGTCCTGGATGGCGGCGGTGGTGCGGCCGTACTCCACCACCCGGGGGCGCGGCACGGCGCTGCTGATGGAGTCCTTCAGCACCGGCAGGTAGGGGAACTCGTCGACCAGTTCGGGGTCGTCGTAGAGCGAGGCGTAGGCCGGCGCCTGGGAGTTGATGTCCAGGTTGAGGCGGGCGTTGTCCTCGTTGGCGAAGAACCGCATGAAGTCGATGGCGGTGGCCTTGTTCTCGGCGAACGAGGACAGCGCCAGGTTGTGGCCGCCCAGGCTGGAGGTGCCGGGTCCGTCGAGTCCCGGCAGCGGCGCCACGTCGAAGTCGCCGGCCACGTCGCTGGAGCCGTCGTCCGCGGAGAGCAGGGCGTGGATGTAGGGCCAGTTGCGGGAGAAGACCAGGTCGCCGCCCTGGAAGGCGCGGCGGTTCTCCTCCTCCTTGTAGGTGATGCCGTCCTGGGGGACGGTGCCGTCCTCGAACGAGTCCACCAGGAAGTCCAGGCCCTCGCGCGCCTCGGGGGTGTCCACGGTGGGCTCGCCGGCCTCGTCGGTGATCTGGCCGCCGGCGGACTGCACCGCCTCGGCGAAGTTGACGGTCAGGCCCTCGTACTTCTCGAACTGGCCGGCGTAGCAGGACATGCCCTGCGCCTCGGGGAGCTGGAGCACCTCGTCGCACATCTGCCGCATCTCGTCCCAGGTGGTGGGCGGCTCCTCGAAGCCGGCGGCCTCCAGCAGGTCGGTGCGGTAGTACAGCAGGCTGCCGTCGGAGGTCTTCGGGACCGAGTACAGCTGGTCCTGGTACATGCCGGTCTCGACGACCGGTTCGAGCATCCGGTCCAGCTGGAACTCCTCGGCCGGCAGCGGATCTATCCACTGGTGGGCGGCGAACTCCGACGTCCACACGACATCCACCGAGATGACCGTGTAGGCATCGGACTGCGTCTCCGCGTTCTGGATCATCTGCTGCCGCTGGGAGTCGGCGTCCTCCGGCAGTTCGACGAGGGTGACCTTCTCGTCGGGATGGTCGGCGTTCCAGCGGTCGATCTGCTCCTGGACGCTGCCGGAGGTGTCCTTGCCCTGCACGTAGGTGATCGGGCCGCGGCCCTCGAACTCGCCGCTCGCGCCGCCGGACGACCCGGAGTCGTCGTCCGAACCACAGGCGGCCAGGGTGGCCAGCGCGGCCAGTGCGGCGACCGGGAGCGCCGCTCTCCTCTGCCAGGCGTTCATAAGTCCCTCCTGTGACATCGTTATCACGAGTCAGAAGCGGGCCTATGTGCGGGTAAATACGGGCAAAAAGCCATAGCTGACCCGCACCGTGCACCAGCACACGGCCGTCTGATGACAGCGCTCGCACCGTAGGAAGGCCGAGCGGCCGAAGTCAATGTGTTACTGAGCGGTAATTTACCGCCGAGGAGCAGCGGCGAAACCGGAACAGCGGACCAATCGCCGCCCTGGGCACATCTGTCAGCGTCTGACAGCGCTTTCTCACGGGCCTCTTCGGCCACGCTTCGCTGTGCTACTTTCCCGCCATGTCGGAAGCACAGCGTCACCCCACGATGGCCGACGTGGCGCAGCGGGCGGGGGTGTCCGTCTCCACGGTCTCGCGCACCCTGCGCGGCCTCGCGACCGTCTCCCCGGAGACCAGGGCCCGGGTGGAGGAGGCGGTCCGCGCCCTGTCGTTCGTCGTCTCCCGACAGGCGTCGAGCCTGGTCACCGGCAAGACCGGCACGGTCGCCACGCTCACCCAGTCGGTCAACTCCTGGTTCATGGGCGCGGCGTTCACCGGACTGGCGGCGACGCTCCGGCAGGCCGGCCGCGACCTGCTGCTCTACAACGTCGCCGACCTGGCGGAGCGGGCCGCGTTCTTCGACCGGCTGCCGGCCCGGCGCAACGCGGACGCGCTGCTGGTGATGTCCTTCGCGCTGAGCGAGGCCGAGAGCGCCCGGCTGGACAGCCTCGGCGTGCCGGTGATCTACGTCAGCCAGCACGCGCCCGACCGGGCCAGCGTCTACGTCGACGACGCGCAGGGCGCCCGCCGGGGCACCCGGCACCTGCTGAACCTCGGCCACCGGCGGATCGCGTACGTGCACTCGCTCAGCGAGGGCTTCGACTTCTGCTCGCACGAGCGGCGCATCGGCTACCAGCAGGCGCTGGACGCGGCCGGCATCCCGCTGGACGAGTCGCTGGTGGTGGCCACCGCCCGGGGCCGCAGGGCGATCACCGAGGCCGTCGGCCGGCTGCTCGCCCTCGCCGACCCGCCGACCGCCATCTTCGCCGAGTTCGACCAGCTGGCGATGGAGGTGATGTGGACGCTGCGCGCCGCCCGCGTCGACGTGCCGGGGCGGATCTCGGTGCTCGGCTTCGACGACCACGAGATGGCCGAGTGGATGGACCTGAGCACCATCGCCCAGGCCCCCGAGGACATCGGCCGGGTGGCGGGCGAGCTGGCCTGCCTGCTCATCGACGGGGCGGAGCCGGAGCTCGACCGGCACATCGTGCTGCCCAACCAGCTGATCCCGCGGGGCAGCACGGCGCCCCCGCCGACCCGGCTGCCCGCCGGCCCGCACCAGGCACCCGGACCGCCCCGCACGGAGGACCCGGGCCGAGGGCCCTTCCCCCGGTCCGGCGGCTGGGAGGTGCCCCCGACCCCCGGCGCGGGCGGCTGGGGGCACGTGCCCGGACCCCGCGGCCCGGGCCGGGCCGGCGGCTGAGCCGGCGCGCGGACCCGGGCCCGCGCGACCCGCTCAGCCCTTGACCGCGCCCTGCATGATGCCGCCGACGATCTGCCGACCGAAGACGACGAACATGACGAGCAGCGGCAGGGTGCCCAGCAGCGCGCCCGCCATGATGAGGGACTGGTCGCGCACGTAGCCAGCGCTGAGCTGGGTCAACGCGACCGGCACCGTCGGGTTGGACATGTCGAGCGCGATGAACGGCCAGAAGAAGTCGTTCCAGGCGTGCACGAAGGTGATCATGAACAGCACCGCCATGGGCGGGCGGGCGATCGGCAGCACGATGGACCAGAAGATCCGCAGCGAGTGCGCCCCGTCCACCCGCCCCGACTCCACCAGCTCGTCCGGCAGCGCCTCCGTCAGGTACTGCCGCATGAAGAACACGCCGACCGCGCTCACCAGCGTCGGGAAGATCACCGACGGCAGCTTCTGACCCCAGCCCAGCTCGGTCATCATCATGAACAGCGGGACCACGCCCAGCTGCGGCGGCACCAGCATGGTGCCGATGACCAGCATCAGCAGGATGTTCCTGCCGCGGAAGCGCAGCTTGGCGAACGCGAAGCCGGCCAGCGTGGCGAACAGCACCGTGGACAGCGCGATGAAGCCGGCCACGATCAGGCTGTTGACCATGGCCTGGCCCATCGCGGCGTCGTTCCACGCGGCGGCGAGGTTGTCGAAGAGGTTCGGACCCGGCAGGAACGGCGGCGGCGTCTGGGTGACCCGGGTGTTGTCGGTCGAGGCCGCCACCATCGTCCAGTACAGCGGGAAGAGCGAGAACAGCGCGGCGATGACGAGCAGCGTGTAGGCCAGCGGTCCGGCGTGGTGCTGGCGTCCGGCGCCCATCCGGAAGCCGGGACGGCGCTGGCGGTCCGCGCCCCCCGCCTCCCGGGCCGGGCTGGTGGGGGACGTCCCGGTTGTGGTGGCGGTCGTCGGTTTCGCCGCACCCGCCGCACTGGCGGTCTCGGGTGTCTCCAGGGTCATCGGGCTCAGCGCTCCCTTCCGGTCCGGGCGACGCCGGTCCTGGCGCGGACACGGGCGCGCCGCGCGGCCGTCGCCCGTCCGCGCGTGGTGAGCCGGGACAGCGCCCGCTGCGCGACGAAGACGAGGACCAGCAGCAGGAACATCGCCCAGGCGACCGTCGCCGCCCGCCCCATCTGGTAGTTCTTCCAGCCCTCCTCGTAGAGCAGCAGCCCGAGGGTCTGGTACTGGTTGTCCGCGCCGCCGGTGATGCCGTTCGCGCCCTGGCCGAAGATCAGCGGCTCGCCGAAGAGCTGGGTGGCGCCGATGGTGGACAGCACGATGGTGAAGACGATGGTGGCCCGGATACCGGGGACCGTCACCCGGGTGAACTGCTGCCAGCGCGAGGCGCCGTCGATCGCCGCCGCCTCGTACCGCTCGCGCGGGATCGCCTGCATCGCGGCCAGGTACAGCAGGGCGTTGTAGCCGGTCCACCGCCAGATGACGATGCAGGAGATGGCCACCTGCGCCGGCCACTTGTCGTTCTCCCAGTCCACGGCGTCGAAGCCGACCAGCCCGAGGCCCCAGTTGATCATGCCGAAGTCGCGCTCGAAGAGCATCGTGAACACCAGGGCGGCGGCGCCGATCGACGTCGCGTACGGGGTCAGCGCGGCGACCCGGAAGAACACCGCGCCGCGCATCCGGTAGTTGAGCAGGTGCGCCAGGCCCAGCGCCATCAGCAGCTGCGGCACCGTCGAGATGACGCCGATGGTGAACGTGTTGAACAGCGCGTTCCAGAACCGGTCGTCCTGCCACAGCCGGGTGTAGTTCTCCAGGCCCAGCCACTCCCGGGAGTTCAGGGTGGCGAGCTCCACGCGGTGCAGGGAGAGCCAGCAGGTGTAGATCAGCGGGTAGAGGCTGAAGGCGCCGAAGATGATGAAGAACGGCGCGATGAACCCGTAGGGCGCGCCCTTGACGTCGATCCGGTGGAGCAGGCTGCGGCGCCGTTGGTGGGGCGGTTCGGCGGTGGGGGCGGTGGGGGGCGAGGTGGAGGTGGCCACGGACGGCTTCCTTCCTGAGACGGTCGGGCCCGACGGGCCACGAGGGCGGCCCCCGGCCGTGCGGCCGGGGGCCGGCCCCCGGCCGGGCCCGTCGTCACGGCCGGGGCCCGGCGGGGGAGATCAACCGACCGCGCGCTCGATGTCCTCCTGGGTGTCCTGCCAGGCGTCGTCGGGACTGGTGCCCTGCGACTCGATCTGCTGGAGTCCCTGGACGAACAGGTCCTTGATCGTGCCGTCCTTCGGCCCGAGCACCTGCTCGTCCGGAATCTCCAGGGCCGCGTCGCCGAAGATCTGGCCGATCGGCGCGCCGCTGAAGTACTCGGAGGTCGCGCCGGTCACCTCCTCGGACTCCAACGCCTCCTGCGAGGACGGGAAGTTGCCCAACTCCTGGAACAGGTACGCCTGCTGCTCCGGCGCGGTGAGCCAGGCGACCAGCTCCATCGCCTCGTCCCGCACCGGGCTCTCCTCCACCACGCCGAGGAACGAGCCGCCCCAGTTCGCGCCCTGCGGTGCCCGGGCGACGTCCCAGTTGCCGGCGTTCTCCTCGCCCGCCTTCTCGCTGATGTGCGCCAACATCCAGGCCGGGCAGACGGTGGTGGCGAACGTGCTGTTGGCCAGGCCGGGGTCCCAGCCGGGCTGGAACTGCTGCAGCTCGGCGGTCATCCCGCCGGTGGCCGCGCGGGCGGACAGGTCCCAGGCGTCGCTGACCACCGGGTTGTCGGCATAGATCAGCTCGCCGTCGGCGTCGTAGAACTGCTCCGAGTCGCCGTAGATCATGCCGTTGAACAGGCCGGTCGAGCTGTCCATGAACGCGAGGTCGCCGTCCTCGGAGTTGGCCATGAACTCCTCGCCCACGTCCACGTACTCCGACCAGCCGTTCTCCCAGAGCGCGGCCACCTCCTCGCGGTCCGTGGGCAGCCCGGCCTGCTCGAACATGTCCTTGCGGTAGCAGACCGCCATCGGGCCGATGTCGGTGCCGAGGCCGAGCACCCGGCCGTCGTCCGTGGTCACCTGGCTGAGCTTCCAGGGCAGGAAGTGGTCGGTGCCCGGCATGCCCGAGAAGTCGGCGAACGTGTTCGCCTGGGTGTCCACGATCTCCTTGGCCCGGCCGATCTCGATGCCCTGGATGTCCTTCAGCCCGCTGCCGGCGGCCAGATGGGTCTGCAGCGCGGTGTAGTAGGCCTGCTCGTCGCCGGACACCTCGGCCTCGATGACGACGTTCGGATGCTCGTCCATGTACCGCTCGAGCAGGTCCGTCTCCTTGAACCCCATGACGCCGAAGAGGCCCATGGTGATCGTCACGGTCCCGTCGTCGGCTATCCCGCCGCCGGTCGGCGAGTCGCTGCCGCCCCCGCAGCCGGCGAGCAGGGCGACGGAGGCGAGGGCCGCGGCGGTGGCGGTGACCCTGATGGGGACCTTGGCGGGGAACAACGTGCGCGCTCTCTTCCGCGCGCTGTGCAACGTACGGGTGGTGTCCATGACGTCCTCCTGGCGGCGGCGGTGGCGCGGGCAGAGCGCGGGTCGCGTTGCCCAAGTCGCGGACGACGTCTCCCGGTTCACCCTCGGTGGAATCGATCCCATGCAGCTGTGGAAGACTCTCCGTTGGCGGTCGGCGGTGTCAAGGACCGAGCGGGCAGAGAATTCGGCTGAGAATTCAGGGGAGGCCATGGGCGCCAGTCGGCGACCGACGATCAAGACGGTGGCCGCCCGGGCCGGGGTGGGACGCGCCACCGTCTCCCGGGTGTTGAACGGCTCGTCCCGGGTGAGCCCGTCGACGCGGGCGGCGGTGCTCGACGCCATCGCCGAACTCGACTACGTGCCCAGTTCCGTGGCGCGCTCGCTGGTCACCAGCCGGACCAACTCGGTAGCCCTGGTGATCCCGGAGTCGGAGCGCCGGCTCGGCGCCGAACCGTACTTCTCCGACGTCATCCGCGGCGTCAGCTCCGGCCTCGCCGACACGGCGATGCAGCTGCTGCTGATCCTGGTGCGCAACGAGCAGGAGCTGGCCCGGCTCAACGAGTTCCTGACGGCCCGGCGGGTGGACGGGGTGCTGCTGGTCTCGGTGCACCAGGACGACCCGCTGCCCGGGCTGCTGGAGGGACTCGGCCTGCCCACGGTGCTGGCCGGACGCCGCTCCACCCGCGAATCGCTCAGCCACGCGCACTCCGACAACGTGGGCGGCGCGGCCGAGGCGGTCCGGCATCTGCTGGACGGCGGCCGGGCCACCGTGGCGACGATCGCCGGACCGCGCGACATGGACGTCGGGCGCAGCCGGCTGGCCGGCTGGCGCGCGGGCCTGCGCCGCCGGGAGCTGCCGGTGGACCAGGACCTGGTGGCGTTCGCCGACTTCACCCACGAGGGCGGCCGGCGGGCCATGCGCGAGCTGCTCGGCCGGCGTCCCGGCCTGGACGCGGTGTTCGCCGCCTCGGACGTGATGGCGGCCGGCGCGCTGGCCGAACTGCGCCGGCAGGGCCGGCGGGTGCCCGACGACGTGGCGGTGGTCGGCTACGACGACTCGTTCGTCGCCCAGCACACCGACCCGCCGCTGACCAGCGTGCGGCAGCCGGTCGAGGAGATCGGCCGCACCATCACGGAGCTGCTGCTCGCCCAGATCTCGGAGCCCGCCGGCGTCCGGCGTCAGGTGGTGCTGCCGACCTCCCTGGTGATCCGCGAGTCCGCCTGACCCACGCCGTGCGCGGCGCCGCCCAGCCGCTCCCGCCAGGCGTCGAGCAGCCGGGCCGCCGAGCCGCCCACCGGGCCCACGGCGTCCTCCAGCGTCGCCCGGTCCGGCAGCCGCGCGCCGGCCACCGCCGCGACGGCCTCGGCCGGATCTCCCCCAGCCTGGCGGCTGGGAGGTACCCCCAGGGTGGACGAGCAGACGGCCAGCAGGTAGTCGGGGACGCTCAGCTCCGGGTCGGTGCAGCCGACGACCGGCGTGCCCACGGCGGTGACCAGCGGGAACACGGTGCCCAGGCCCTCAGCCTGGGGGTAGGGGCAGCAGGGGCCTGGCCGGTCCGCGCCCGCGCGAGAGCGGCGGGCCGTGGGGCGCTGGCGGATCGGCGACGTGGCGTCGGACGCCGCCTCGGCCCGGGCCGAGGCTATGGGCATCCCGCAACGGCTCAGTCCGCCGATCCTGGCTCGACGACCCACCGCACCGGCTGGCCGGTGACCGTGGCGATCGTGTCGAAGTCGGCGTCGTAGTGCAGCACCGAGACGCCATGGCGCTCGGCCGTGGCGGCAATGAGCAGGTCGGGGATGGAGGCCGCTCGGTGCTGCCCCTTCGCGGCGAGCAGCGACTGGACCTCCAGGGCGCGGCTCCCGACCTCGTCGGTGAGCGGCAGCCACTCGAATCCGGCGCGGGCCGCCCGGCCTCGGGCGTAGTCGTCCGCGCCGCGCGCGCTGAAGAGCACCTCAAGGTCGACCACCGCGCATGTGGCCAGCAGGCCCCGTTCCAGCAGCGGCAGGAGAGCCGCGCGCACGACCGGCTGCCGGGCGCGGGACCACGCGCTCTTGTCGACCAGGTACCTCGCTAGCGCCATGCGCGGGCCATGACGTCCGCGTCGGCCAGGTCGTCGAAGACCCCATCGTCGAGCAGGTCCAGGAAGCGGCGTCGCCTGGCCGCCGCGACGAACTCCTCCAGCGCTCCGTTCACCGTGGCCCGCTTCGTCGTGGTGCCCAGTATGGCGGCGGCCTCCTCGATCAAGGCATCGTCCAGATCGATCACGGTGCGGGACATGGGCTGCCTCCATGCATAGCTTTCTGGCGAAATTCGATATCAGGATACCCGAATTTCAGGCATCGACCTCCCGGGGCGGCGGGTGTCGGCCGCCAGCGGCCGGCGGGTGTGGTGTTGCGACGCGCGGGCCGTGCGGGGTTGGATGGGTGAACCGCGCGATCCCCGTCCCCGACCGCCTCGGACAGGTTCATGACCCACTCCTCGCATGTCGACACGACCAAGCCGCACTCCGCCCGGGTCTACGACTACTGGCTGGGCGGCAAGAACAACTACGAGGTGGACGAGGCGGCGGCCGAGCAGGTCCAGAAGGTGTGGCCGAGCGTGCGCCGGGGGGCCCAGCACAACCGGGCCTTCATGCACCGCGCCGTCCACTACCTCGCCTCCGAGGCCGGGGTCCGGCAGTTCCTCGACATCGGCACCGGCATACCGACCCAGCCCAACCTGCACCAGATCGCCCAGGGCGTGGACCCGACCGCCCGCGTGGTCTACGTGGACAACGACCCGATCGTCCTGGTCTACGCCTCGGCGCTGCTGCGCAGCGCGCCCGGCGGCCGGCTGGCGTACCTGCACGCCGACGCGACCGACGCCCGGTCCATCATCAACGCGCCCGAGTTCACCGACACCATCGACCTCGACGAGCCGGTGGCGCTGTCGTTGGTCGCCCTGCTGCACCTGATCTCCGACGAGCGCGGGGCGCACGAGCTGGTGGAGGGGCTGATGGACGTGCTGCCGTCCGGCAGCTACCTGATGCTCGCGCACGCCACCGCCGACCTGAACCCGGAGCAGATGGCGGCGGTGGCGGAGATGTACGGGAAGACCACCACGACGGGCGGCCAACTCCGCACGCACGCCGAGGTGATGACGTTCTTCGACGGCATGGACCTGGTCGATCCCGGCCTGGTGCCCACCCACCGCTGGCGCCCGCGGCCCGACCAGGACCTGCCCGAGATCGCCGACGCCGAGATCTGCGCCTACGCGGCCATCGCCCGCAAGCGCTGACGGGTCGCCGCCCGGGGACCGAACGATCCGCGGCCCTCGCCGTGCACCTCGGGCAGGTCGTATCGCACCTCGTCGCACACGTGCCTCCGGCACCGTGGTGGCTCGGCGCGGCAGCCTTCGCCACGGCGGCGGGTCATTCGCCGCGCCAGATCGGGTCGCGTTTCTCCACGAAGGAGCGTGGGCCCTCCTCGGCGTCGGCGCTGCGCATCCGGCGCTCCTCCGAGGCGTACCGGGTGGCGAACGCCTGCTCCAGCGGCATCGTGACCGAGGCGGCGGCGGCCTCCTTGACCGCGCGCAGCGAGAGCGGGGCGCAGCGCAGCATGTCCGCCAGCCAGCCGTCCAGGCACTCGTCCAGCCGGTCCGCCGGCACCACCTCGTTGACCAGGCCGAGCTCGTACGCCCGGCTGGCCGGCATCCGACGGCCCGTCATCAGGTAGCCGAGCGCGACCCGGTACGGCGCCTGCCGGGCCAGCCGGAAGACCCCGCCGGCGCCGGCCACCAGCCCCAGCCGGGCCTCCGGCAGCGCGAACTCGGCGTGTTCGGCGGCCAGCACGACGTCGCAGGCCAGGGCCAGCTCGAAACCGCCGCCCAGGGCGTAGCCGTTGACCCGGGCGATCAGCGGCTTGGCCAGCGAGAAGCGCTCGGTGAGCCGCGGCCAGCCCGGCCGGCCCCGGCTGCCGAACGTGGCGGGCGGGCCCTGCTGTTGCTCGCCGCTCTCGATCCGCCGCACCAGCTCCTTGAGGTCCTGGCCGACCGAGAACGCGCGGTCGCCCGCACCGGTCAGCACCCCCACCCAGATCTCGTCGTCCGCCTCGAAGTCGTCCCAGATTGCGGCCAGTTCCTCGTGCATGCGGAGGTCCATCGCGTTCAGCACGTCCGGCCGGTCCAGCGTGACGTGGGCGACGCGTCCCCGCTTCTCGTAGCGCACCCGCGTCAGCTCGTCCAACACCCCGGTGTCCCCTCTCAGCCCCGCGGCCGGGCTGGTCCGCCCGGCCGCGGGTCACACCGTACTCGGTGGCGTCAGCCGGCCTCTCCGGCGGGCGCGGTGGTCTCGTCGAGCGCGAGGGACAGCGCCGGGGTGGCCGCCGGCAGCGTGTTGGCAGTCCGCAGGGCCGTCAACTCCTCTGCGGACAGCACCCGTTCGAAGACATGCACCTCGTCGAGCGCGCCGGACAGGTGGGTCCGGCTGTCCACGCCCTGGCCGAGGTGCACGCCGAAGACCGAGTTGCGGCTCACCGTCCCCGGCACGTCGGCCGTGGACACCGTCTCCGCGCCGTCCACGGTCAGCGTGAACGTGCCGTCGGCGCGGGTCAGCGCGAGATGGTGCCACGCGCCGTCGTTGTACGCCTCGCGCGTGCTGACCGAGGCGCTCGCCGCCGGGTTGGCGCCGTCCACCGCGGTCATCAGCCCGCGCAGCCGGCCGCTGTCCGGTTCGCCGCGCACCCACACCTGCGGGGCGGCGCCGCCCACCCCGCCCATCCACAGGAACGGCTGGGTGCCGGTGTCGGCGTCGTAGCGGAACCACAGGCTGACCGTGAAGTCGCTCTCGCCCAGCGGCAGCGTCTCGCGGTACGGCAGCCGCACCGCGTCGTTGGTGCCGTCGAACGTCAGCGCGCCGTCGTACGCGCCGGCGGTGCCGACCGGGCCGCCGAGCACCGCGGCCGGGTTCGCGGAGGGCGCGCCGTCCGGGGTGGTCGGGTCCGGGCCGCGGCGCGGGCCGAGGTCCTCCTCGGTGAAGCGGGTGAAGCGGATCTCGTCCCGCGCGTCGACCGCCCCGCCCTCGTACATCAGACCCACCGCGTTGTCGCCGAGCGCCACCATGTCGGAGTAGCCGGACCAGTCGGTGCTGACCACCATGCCGCGGTCCACGCCGTCCCAGGTCGCGCCCTCGTCCCAGGAGGAGCGGATCATCATGGTGCGCCGCCGGTCCGGGTCGGCCGGGGCGGCGAACAGCCACCGGTCGTAGCCGTCCTGGCTCTCGGTGCGCAGCGGCAGCAGCGAGCCCTGGACCACGGGCGTGTAGAGGTCGGGGAGCGCGGTGAACGGGGCGTCGAAGCTCTCGCCGCCGTCGCTGCTGACCGCGGCGGTGCGGTGGCCGAGGTCGGTGCCGGCGTTGTCGCGGGCGTTGACGTAGATCGAGCCGTCCTCGCGCTCCGCCAGGGTGGTCTCCTGCGGGATCTGGCGCACCGTCTGGTCGGCGCCGACCTCCCAGCTGTCGACCGCGCCGAGCTGCCAGGTGTCGCCGCCGTCGTCGCTGTAGGCGAGCCCGGCGTGGTGGGCGGTGACCCGGCCGTCCGCCCAGCTGCCGCCGTTGACGGAGAAGACCAGGCGGCCGGCGTGCGGGCCGTGGGTCAGCTGGATGCCGTGCACGGGGGAGGTGGCGTACCAGGAGTTCCAGGAGTCGGGGCGCAGCTCGGCGTCGAGGGAGCGGGGCTCGGACCAGGTCTCGCCGTCGTCGTCGCTGTACTGGAGATACGGGACCCGCTCGCAGGGGACCTCGCAGTTGCCGGCGTCGGCGCGGCCGGCGTTGTGGGTGCTGGCGAGCAGGATCCGGCCGGTCTCGGCGTCCACCAGGGGCGCCGGGTTGCCCCGGGTGTCGCCGTCGCCGGCGAGCACCACGCGCAGCGGGCCCCAGGTGGCGCCGCCGTCCACGGAGCGCTTGACCACGATGTCGATGTCGCCGGCGTCACCGCAGTTGTCGCGGCGGCCCTCGGCGAACGCCAGCAGGGTGCCGGGCGTGGTCGTCTCCACCACGGCCGGGATGCGGAAGCAGGCGTAGCCCTCCTCCTCGGCGGCGCGGAACAGCACCTGTTCGTCGAGTTCGGCGGGTTCTGGAGCGGCGGCCGCGGCCGGGGTGGCGGGGGTGGCCGCGGCCGGTGCGGGGAGGACGGCCAGCAGGGCGGCCATCACGCACAATGTGCATGACCATGCCAATGCGCGCGCCGATGACCAGGCCAGTCTTGGTGAGATCACGTCACGACCCGTTGTTCGGAGGAAGTTTCTGTCACCCTTCCCGGCCGGAAGGGAAACAACAGGCAACATCCGTGAAACCTTGGTGATCAGCAGGGGTCGATGGGGCGTCAGAGGGCCGGCGGGAGCGCCTGTTCGGCCCAGATCACCTTGCCGCCGCTGGTCTGCCGGGTGCCCCAGCGCTGGGTGAGCTGGGCCACCAGCAGCAGGCCCCGCCCGCCCTCGTCGAAACTGCGGGCCCGGCGCAGATGGGGCGCGGTGCTGCTGGAGTCGCTGACCTCGCAGATCAACGAGCGGTCGTGGATCAGCCGGAACTGGATGGGCGCCTCGGCGTGCCGGATCGCGTTGGTGACCAGCTCGCTGACGATCAGTTCGGTGACGAAGATGGCCGACTCCAGGCCCCATTCGACCAGCTGGTCGGAGGCGTTCTTCCGGGCCTGGGCGACCACGGCCGGGTCGGCCGGCACGTCCCAGGTGGCGACCTGGCTGCGGTCGAGCGCCCGGGTGCGGGCGACCAGCAGCGCGATGTCGTCGGCCGGGCGGCCGGGCAGCAGCGCGCCGAGCACGGTGTCGCAGACGGTCTCCAGCGAGGCCGCCGGCTGGCCGAGCGCCTCCAGCAGCCGCTGCTGGCCGGCCTCCATGTTCCGGTCGCGCGCCTGGATCAGGCCGTCCGTGTAGAGGGCGAGCAGGCTGCCCTCGGGCACCTCGACCTCCGCCGCCTCGAACGGCACCCCGCCGAGGCCGAGCGGCGGCCCCGCGGGCAGTTCGATCAACTCGACGGTCGCCTCGCCGTCCCCGTCGGCCGTGTCGCTCGCGCCGGGTCGGCCGGCGGGACGCACCAGGGCGGGCTCCGGATGGCCGGCGCGGGCCAGCGTGCACCGGCGGGAGACGGGGTCGTACACCGCGTAGAGGCAGGTGGCGCCGATCTCGCCCGGCGTCCGGTCCTCGGTCTCCGGCCGTTCCTCCCCGCGTTCCCCCACCATCCCGCCGGTCCTGGACGGCCCGGGAGGCGCCCCCGTGCCGGCCCGCCCCTCCGGCCTGCCGTGCGTGGCCAGCCGGAGCACCAGGTCGTCGAGGTGGGTCAGCAGCTCGTCCGGCGGCAGGTCCACGTCGGCCAGCGTGCGCACGGCGGTGCGCAGCCGGCCCATGGTGGCCGAGGCGTGGATGCCGTGGCCGACCACGTCGCCGACGACCAGCGCGACCCGGGCGCCGGACAGCGGGATCACGTCGAACCAGTCGCCGCCCACCCCGGCCAGCGCGCCGGCCGGCAGATAGCGGAAGGAGACGTCGACCGCGGCCTGTTCGGGCAGCTCCTGGGGCAGCAGGCTGCGCTGCAGGGTGACCGCGGTGCCGCGCTCCCGGGTGTAGCGCCGGGCGTTGTCGATGCAGATCGCGGCGCGCGCCGCGATCTCCTCGGCCAGCAGCTGGTCGTCCTGCTCGAACGGCTCGCTGCGCTGGTGCCGGTAGAAGATCACCAGGCCCAGGGTGATCCCGCGGGCCCGCATCGGCACCACCATGAACGAGGCGTGGCCGAACTCCCGCAGCCGCTCCAGGCGCGTCGGGTCGTCCGCCATCCAGGTGTCCAACTCCGGGTCGCTCACCCGGTGTCGCGTCGTCCGGCCGGTGGCCAGGGCCTGTGCGGGGGGCGAGCTCGGCGGGTAGCTGGCCTCGGCGCCCACCTCGACCACCGACTCGGGAATGCCCTCCATGATCGACCGCTGGGCCTCGCGGCGCAGCGTCACCTTCCCGCCCACCGACTGGCCCAGCGGCGGTTCGGGCCCGCTGTCCGGGGAGGCCAGCAGGTCCACGGTGACCAGGTCGGCCAGCTTGGGCACGGCGACGTCGGCCAGCTCCTGGGCGGTCCGGCGCACGTCCAGCGTGCTGCCGATCCGGGTGCTCGCCTCGTTCAGCAGCAGCAGTCGCTGCCTGGCCTGGTGTTGTTCGGTCACGTCGTGTGCGGACAGGCAGACCCCGCGCACCTCGCCGGAGCGGCCGCGGAGCGGGGCGAGGATGACGGACCAGGCGCGCTGGTCCCGGCCGATGAGGTGCACGTACTGCTGCAGGTCCTCGGTCCGTCCGGAGCCGAGCACCTCGCGCATCCGCTGTTCGATCTGCTCCACCCCGGGATGCATCAGGATCTCGGGCAGCCGCAGCCCGCGGGCGTCGTCCTCCCGCAGGCCCACGGCCCGCTCCATGTACGTGTTCGCGCGCCGCAGCCGCAGCCCGGCGTCGTAGAGCGCCATGGCGCAGGGCGACTGGGCGAAGCCCTCGTCGCCCAGCGAGAACTCGTCGGTGCCCGGACCCGGGACCGGCTCGGGATGCAGCGCGGAGACCAGCAGCCAGTCGGCGGGGCCGTGCGCCGGCCTGCGGTGGTGGCCCAGGATCTGGGCCGTGACCGTGCCGCCGTTCCGGTGCCGCAGCCGCACCGACCCGCTCCAGCGGCCCAGCAGCGGATCGAACCGGCGCCGTGGCCCGGCGTCCCCGCCGTCCGCCCTGCCGGCTCCGCCGCCGTCCGCGTCGTGGTCCTCCAGCGGCTGCCCGTCCGGGCGTCGCCGGCCGAAGACCGCGCCGAGGTCCTCGGCCAGCAGCTCCGCCGCGGGCCGGCCCACCACCTCGTCCGGCGGGTAGCCGAGCAGCGCCCGCGCGCCCTCGTTCCAGCCCGTGATGACGCCTCGCTCGTCGACGGTCGCCCTGGCCGTCGCCGCTTGGTCGATCACGTCGTCGATGCGACCCTGCTCCATCGTGGTCCCGGAGGTGGAGGAGTTACGGACGGGGCTCATGCTAGCCGGAATGCGTTGGTTGGACGATTACCGCCTGGAAGATGAGGTTTTGCGGCTGCTCGGGCGGGCCGCCCGCTGCCGCCTGGGCATGGTGCCCAACGCGGGTTTCCCTCGGGGACGGGTCGAAACACGGCGTACGGCGCCGGCGGCCGGGTTGGGCCGCGAGGCCGGCGGGTACGCGGGTGCCGTAGCACACCAGAACGCACAGTGATCGGAGGGATGATCATGGCCAAGGCGAACCCCATAGAGGTGCAGAAGGCACTGAAGGGGATCAACTACCCGGCCAACCGCGACACCGTGGTCAAACAGGCCAGGAAGAACCACGCCGACCGGGGCCTGGTGGACACGTTCGAGCACCTGCGGCGGAACCGCTACAACGGCCCGAACGACGTGGAGAAGGAGGTCTTCGGCTCCTGACCCCACGTGCCCGACTGGTGTACGCCCTGGTGCACCACGCACCGCCCCGCGCGCCGCCGGCGACCTGCTGCCGGCGGCGCGGGCGTGTCCGGTGCGCGGACGGAATCCGGGGCGCGTCGGGAGCGGCCGTCAGGGGCGCAGCACGACCTTCTCGGCCTCCTTCCGCTGGAACATCCGGTACGCCTCGGGCGCCTCGGCCAGCGGCACGTGGTGGCTGGCGAAGTCGTCGACGCCCAGCGGGTCGTCGTCCGTCAGCAGCGGCAGGATGTCGGGCACCCAGCGCCGCACGTTCGCCTGGCCCATGCGCAGCTGGATCTGCTTGTCGAAGAGGGACAGCATCGGCATCGGGTCGGTCATCCCGCCGTACACCCCGGACAGCGAGACGGTGCCGCCGCGCCGCACCATGTCGATGGCAAGCGTCAGCGCGGCCAGCCGGTCCACGGACGCCCTGCCGGCGACCTTCTCGGCCAGCCGCCCCGGCAACAGCCCGGCCAGGTCCTGCGCCAGCTTGGTGCCCCTGCTGCCGTGCGCCTCCATGCCCACCGCGTCGATCACCGCGTCCGGCCCCCGGCCGCCGGTGCGCTCGCGAACCGCCTCGGCGACGTCCTCGTGTGCGGTGAGGTCCAGCGTCGTCACGCCCCGCGACCTGGCCCGGGCCAGCCGCTCCGGGACCAGGTCGATGCCGAAGACCTCGGCCATGCCCTGGTGCAGCGCGATCCGGCAGGCCATGTCGCCGATCGGGCCCAGGCCGAGCACTGCCAGCGTGCCGCCCTCCGGCACCGCCGCGTAGGTCACCGCCTGCCACGCCGTGGGCAGCACGTCAGAGAGGTAGAGGTAGCGGTCGTCGGCGCCCTCGTGGGGCACCGGGATCGGCCCGTACTGGGCCTGCGGCACCCGCAGGTACTCGGCCTGCGCGCCGGGCACCTGGCCGTAGAGCTTGGTGTAGCCGAACAGCGCGGCGCCCATGCCCTGGTCCTTGACCTGGGTGGTCTCGCACTGGGTCTGGAGTCCCTGCCGGCACATGAAGCACGTGCCGCAGGCGATCTGGAACGGCACGACGACCCGGTCGCCGGGGTGGATCGAGGTGACCTCGTCGCCGACCTCCTCCACGATGCCCATCGGCTCGTGGCCGAGCACGTCGCCCGGGGTCATGAACGGCGCCAGCACCTCGTAGAGGTGCAGGTCGGATCCGCACAGGCCGGTGGACGTGATCCGCACCAGCGCGTCCGTCGGCTCCCGGATCGTCGGCTCCGGCACCTCGTCGACCCGTACGTCGCGTTTCCCGTGCCACACTGCCGCCTTCATGGGGCCTCGCCTCCCTCACGGTTCGTGTCCGGCCGGCGGTCACCGCCCCGGGTACCCAGAACCGGCGAGCATCCCCACCACCGCGGTGACCAGACTCGCGGTCGCCACCAGCACGCAGACGCTGGCGCACAGCATCCGCTGCCGGAGCCGCCGGTAGCGGGCGGCGTGCGCCGCCTCGATCTCCCGGCAGCGCTCCTCGACCCCGGCGGCCAGCCGCTGGGCCATGCCGAGCCGCTCCTCCACGTAGCGCTCCACGAGCTCCTCGCGCTCGTCGCGGGTCAGCCAGGACAGCCGGGCGGCGAAGCGCTCGGCCGCGGCGCGCGGGGTGCCGAGCTCGGCCTGCCAGCGCAGGTAGCCCTCGATCCTGGTGATGCCGGTGGCCGCGGCGCGCCGCCGCTCCCACTCCCGCACGGTCAGCCGCCCAGGGTGTCCGCGGTGGACTCGCCCACGTCCCGGCGGCCCGCGTGCCTGGCCTCGTCCAGCTCGCTGACCCGCGGATGGTGCAGGTCGAAGGCGGGCGACTCGGAACGGATCCTGGGCAGCGAGACGAAGTTGTGCCGGGGCGGCGGGCAGGAGGTGGCCCACTCCAGGGAGCGACCGAAGCCCCATGGGTCGTCCACCTCGATCTTCGGCGCGTGCCGGGCGGACCACCAGACGTTGTAGAGGAACGGCAGCGTGGACAGGCCGAGCAGGAAGGCCCCGATGCTGGAGACGGTGTTCAGCGCGGTGAAACCGTCCGCCGCCAGATAGTCGGCGTAGCGGCGCGGCATGCCCTCGGCGCCGAGCCAGTGGTGCACCAGGAAGGTGCCGTGGAAGCCGACGAACAGCGTCCAGAAGTGGATCTTCCCCAGCCGTTCGTCGAGCATCCGCCCGGTCAGCTTGGGCCACCAGAAGTGGAAGCCGGCGAACATCGCGAAGACCACCGTGCCGAACACCACGTAGTGGAAGTGGCCGACCACGAAATAGCTGTCGTGCACGTGGAAGTCCAGGGGCGGCGAGGCCAGGATGACGCCGGTCAGGCCGCCGAAGAGGAACGTGACCAGGAAGCCGATCGACCACAGCATCGGCGTCTCGAAGCTCAGCGAGCCCTTCCACATGGTGCCGATCCAGTTGAAGAACTTCACGCCGGTCGGCACCGCGATCAGGAAGGAGAGCAGGGAGAAGAACGGCAGCAGCACCGCCCCGGTGGCGAACATGTGGTGCGCCCACACCGTCATCGACAGTCCCGCGATGGCGATGGTGGCGCCGACCAGGCCGAGGTAGCCGAAGATCGGCTTGCGGCTGAACACCGGGATGATCTCGGTGACGATGCCGAAGAACGGCAGCGCGATGATGTACACCTCGGGATGGCCGAAGAACCAGAAGAGGTGCAGCCACAGCAGTGAACCGCCGTTGGCCGCGTCGAAGACGTGCGCGCCGAAGGCCCGGTCGGCCTCCAGCGCGAACAGGGCGGCGGCGAGCACCGGGAAGGCCATCAGCACCAGCACGCTGGTCAGCAGCACGTTCCAGGTGAAGATCGGCATCCGGAACATCGTCATGCCGGGCGCCCGCATGCAGATGATGGTGGCCGCGAAGTTGACCGCGCCGAGGATGGTGCCGAACCCGGAGAGCGCCAGGCCCATGATCCACATGTCGTGGCCGATGCCGGGCGAGTGCACCTGGTCGTTCAGCGGCGCGTTGGAGAACCAGCCGAAGCTCGCGCCGCCCTCGGGAGTCAGCAGGGAGCCGACCACGAGCAGCCCGCCGAAGAGGAACAGCCAGTACGACAGGGCGTTCAGGCGCGGAAAGGCCACGTCGGGAGCGCCGATCTGCAGCGGCATGATGGCGTTGGCGAAACCGGCGAACAGCGGCGTCGCGAAGAGCAGCATCATGATGGTGCCGTGCAGGGTGAACGCCTGGTTGTACTGCTCGGCGGTGAGCATCTGCATGCCGGGCCGGGCCAGCTCGGCCCGCATCGCCATGGCCAGCGCGCCGCCGACGAGGAAGAACCCGAACGCGCTGCCGATGTACAGGGCACCGATCTTCTTGTGGTCGGTGGTGCTCGCCCACGCGACGAGGATCTGCCCCCGGGTGCGGGGCGCCGGTGGCGGTGAGGGCGGCGGCGCCTTCGGCTCGGTCAAGGTGGCCATCGGTCCGGTCCTTTCGGCAGCTGTCCGGGCCCTGTTGTAGCGGCGGTCGCCGGGCTCCGACCGAATTGACTCGTTAGTGGGCGTTTCCCGCCGGATGGCGTGACGCCTCGTCGCCCTCCACCACCCGGGCCAGTTGCCGGAGCATCCGGCGGTGCCGCAGTTGCAGCAGCGCCTCGCTGCTCCGGTTGTGCATCCGGCCGCCGGGGCCCCGCAGCGGGTGCTCGTCCACGATGACCAGCGCGTCGTCGCCCCAGGGCCGGATCTCGATGGCGATCCGGGCGGTGCCGAGGCGCCCGCTGTGCGCCTCCAGTTCGAGCCGCCGGCCCGGCTCGTTCACCCGGACCACGGTCTCGCCGCCCAGCCGCCACGGCCCGACCCGCACCACGTAGCGGAGCGTGGCACCGACCGACGGCCAGTCCCCCTCCAGCGGGCGGGAGTCGTGCGTGCCCACCACCCAGTCCGCGTACCGGTCGCCGTCGGCGAGCACGGCCCACACCGCCGCGGGCGGGCGCCTGATCAGAACGGGTCGGACGGCCATACGGGTCTCCTCTCTCGGTGCCACCGGCTCTCTCGGTGCTGACGGCCTCGGCGCTACCGGCGTGTGCGGCGGGGCAGGAAGCGTGAACGCAACGCCGCGTGTGCCGCGTTGGCGCCGCACGCGCCGTGCACGCCGCCGCCCGGGTGGGCGGACGCCGAGGCCAGGTACAGGCCGGCGACCGGGGTGTGCGGGCCGCTGCGGCCCGGCGTGGGCCGGAACACCAGCTGCTGGTGCGGCGCGGCCGTGCCGCCGTTGAGCGCGCCCCGCACCAGGTTGCGGTTCAACCGCTGCAGATCGGGCGGGGCCAGCACCCGACGCGCCACAATGCTGTCGCGGAACCCGGGCGCCAGCCGCTCCACGGCCCGCTCCATCCGGTCCGCCAGGTCGGCGCGCCGGGCCGCGCTCCAGCCGCCGTCCCGGCCGCCCTGACCGGACCGCTGGGACAGGTGCGTGTAGGCCCACGCCGACTCGGTGCCGGCGGGGGAGCGGCTCCGGTCCGAGGTGGTCATCTGGCCGAGCACCAGGCAGGGCCGCTCGGGCGTCCGCCCGGTGACGAGGTCCGCGGTGTTCCTCGTGAGGTGGTCGAGGCCGTCGGCGACGTGCACGGTGCCGGCGGTGGCCGCGCCCTCGGCGGCCCACGGGATCGGCCGGGACAGCGCCCAGTCGGTCTTGAACGTCGCGAAGTCCCACTGGAAGCGCCGCAGCTCCCCGCGCAGCCGGTCGGGCAGGTGCGCCCAGTCGACGAGGCCGCCGTAGAGGGCCGGCGCGGACACGTCGGCCAGCACCGCCCGCCGGGCCCGCACCGGCTCGCCGTCGGCGGTGCGGACGCCGAGACACCGGCCCTCCCTGACCACCACCTCGGCCACCGGCGCCCGGCAGCGCAGCGCGCCGCCGCGCGCCGCCAGCCGGCGGACCAGCGCGTTGGTGATGCCGTTCGACCCGCCGACCGGCACCGGCCAGCCCAGCCGCTGGCCGAGCATGACCAGCAGCAGGCCGAACGCGCCGCTGCCCGGCGACTCGGGCGAGAAGTCGGCGTGCAGGCCGCTGCCGGTGAGCAGCAGCCCGCCGCCGGGCCCGGAGAACTCCTCCTCGCCCATCCGCCGGGCCGGCAGCGTCAGCGTCCGGAGCGCGCGCAGCCCTCCCGCGGCGTGGACGTTCCGCAGCAGCCGCAGGCCGGCCCTGACCGGCGGAAACGGGGTGAGCAGCGCGTTGAGCAGCACGTCGCCCACCCGGTCCCACAGGTCGAGCAGCCGCAGGTACGCCTCGCCGTCCCCGACGCCCAGCGACTCCAGGCTCGCCGCGGTCCGCATCGGGTCCCGCCACAGCACCGGACAGCGGCCGTCGGGCAGCGGGTGCGCCAGCACGGCCGGGGCGTGGCTCCAGGCCAGGCCCCAGCGCTCCAGCTCCAGGCCGCGCAGCGCGGGGGAGGCGACGGCCAGCGGGTAGAACGAGCTGAACAGGTCGTTGACGTAGTCCGGGTGCACCCCGCGGTCGCTGCGCACCGCGCCGCCGGGGCGTTCCTGCGCCTCCAGCACCTGCACCCGCCAGCCGGCGTCGGCCAGCACGTTCGCGGCCACCAGCCCGTTCGGCCCGGCCCCGACCACCACGGCGTCGGCGGTGCCGTCCAGATCACTGGCGATGGCGGGCCGCCGCTCCGTGCCGTGGTCGCTGGTCACGGCCGCTCCCCGACGCCCGCCGCGGCCTCCCGGAGTCGCCCGCCGGGCACCCTGCGGCGCAGCGGCGGGGTGTCGCCGCCCGCGCCGTGCCGGAGACCGGCCAGGAAGTCGGTGACCGCCTCCTGGGCGGACCGCCGCGGCGCCCAGCGCAGCTCGCGGTGCGCCCGCCCGGCGTCCAGCAGCGGAAACCGCAGGACCGCGTCCAGCATGGACGGCGAGGTCGGCACCAGCCGCAGGCCCCAGCCCGCGGCGACGCCGGCGCGCAGCGCCCGGCGGGGCACCCGCACCGCCCGGCCGCCGTCGAGCTCGGCCAGCAGCACCGGGTCCACGACGGGCTCGGCGGCCAGGTTGAACGCGCCGGCCACCGGCGCCACGACGGCCTGGTGAAACGCCTCGGCCACGTCGTCGGCGTGCACCACCTGGAAGCGCAGGCCCGGCACGTCGGGGAACAGCCGCAGCGGCCGGGGCGGGCGCCGGGCGGGGAACAGCGGCCCGCCGAACAGCCGCCGCTGCTGCGGCGCCGACTCACCGGTCACCACGACGGCGGGCCGCATCCGCACCACCCGGACGTCGGGGTGCCGGGGCTCGAACGCGTCCAGCAGCCGCTCCGCGTACGCCTTCTCCCGCGGGTAGGCGGCGGTGGGCCAGCCGTGCGTGGGCCAGCTCTCGTCCACGCGCCGGTCGTCCCGCGGCGCGGGGGAGTAGGCCACCAAGGAGGAGGCGTGCACCAGCGCGGGCACGCCGGCGGCGGCCACCGCGCGGAACACCCGCGCGGCGCCGACGCAGTTGGTGCGCCACGTGGTCCGGGGCCGGTGCGAGGGCTGGAACAGCGCCGCCAGGTGCACGACGGCGTCGGCGCCGGCGAAAACCTCGGCGAGCTCCGGCTCGGCGGCATCGTCGGTGATGTCGAGGCGCGCGTACCCGATCCTCGCCGGATTCGGCACGTCGGCGGGAGGCCCGTCGGGCACGCGCCTGGCCAGCCCCAGCACCGAACCGACCCGAGGGCTGGCGGCCAGCCGGCGGGTCAGCGCGACACCGATGTTGCCGGTCGCGCCCACCACCACGACACGCACAGGGTCATCGCTCACGCGCCCCGGGTAACCCGCCAACCGCGCCGAGAAACCCTCTCCGGCGCTCCGCCGGGGCGGCCCGATGAGTTTTGCCGCGAGCGGTGGTCTGTCAGGGAAAGATGGTGACGGAACCGGCCGGGGAACCGGCCGCGGGACTTGTGGGAGACCTCGATGCGTACCCTCATCAGCACCGCCTTCGTCTCGCTCGACGGCGTCATGGAGGCCCCGGGCGGCGAGCCCGGCTACCGGAACACCGGGTGGACCTTCAAGGAGGTCGACTTCCTGCCCGAGGCGTACGAGATCAAGGGCCGGGAGCAGCAGGAGGCGGCGGCGCTGCTGCTGGGCCGGATCAGCTACGAGTCGTTCAGCCCCGTCTGGCCGGACATGGCGGAGTTCGCCGAGTACAAGGTGATGCCGAAGTACGTCGTCTCCACCACGCTCGCCGAGGACGACCTCGTCGCGAACTGGGGCGAGACGACGATCCTCCGCTCGCTGGACGACGTCGCCGCGCTCAAGGAGACCGAGGGCGGCCCGATCATCGTGCACGGCAGCGCCTCCCTCAACTGGAGCCTCTCGGACGCCGGCCTGATCGACCGCTACCACCTGCTGGTGTTCCCGCTGCTGCTCGGCGCGGGCAAGCGCCTGTTCAGCGACACCGACAAGGACACCCAGAAGCTGCGGCTCGTCGAGCACGAGGCGTACGCCAACGGCCTGCAGAAGAACGTCTTCGACGTGGTCCGCTGACCATGGGCCGCGATCCGAAGCGTTGCCGCGGATGAGGGCCGACGAGCCGGTGGCGTTGGGCCGCACGGACCTGCGGGTCACCCGGCTCGGGCTCGGGCTCGCGTCGCTCGGCGGGCTGTTCGCGCCCGTGTCCGACGACGACGCGGCGCGCACCATCGACCGCGCGTGGCATCTCGGGGTCCGGCTCTTCGACACGGCGCCCGTCTACGGCTACGGCCGGTCGGAGCGCCGTGCCGGGGCCGCTCTCGGCCGCCGGCCGCGCGCGGAGTACGCGCTGTGCACCAAGGTCGGTCGGCTGATCGTGCCCGGAGGCGGCGACACGCAGCCCATCTGGGCCGACCCGCCGCCCGGGGTCGGGCCGCGGCGGGACTACTCGTACGCCGGGGTGATGCGTTCGGTGGAGGACAGCCTGGAGCGGCTCGGCCTGGACCGGATCGACGTTCTGCATGTCCACGACCCCGACGAGGACTTCCCGGTGGCCGTGTCGGACGCCTACCGCGCGCTCGCCGAGCTGCGGGCCCGGGGCGCCGTCGGCGCGGTGTCGATCGGCGTCAACCACGCGCCGGTGGCGGCTCGTTATCTCCGGGAGGCGGAGGCGCCGGGACCCGACTGCGTGATGCTCGCGGGGCGGTACAACCTGCTCGACCAGTCCGGGCTCGACGAGTTGCTCCCGCTGTGCGCGGCACGCGGCGTCGCCGTGATGGCCGCGGGGGTCTACCAGTCGGGCCTGCTCGCCGACCCCCGTCCCGGCGCGCCGCACGGCTACGCCACGGTGCCGGCGGAACTGGCCCGGCGGGTCGCCGGGTGGCACGACGTCTGCCGGCGGTGGGACGTGCCTCCGACGGCGGCCGCCGTCCGGTTTCCGTTCGGCCATCCCGCGGTGGCGAGCGTCGTGGTCGGCGCCCGGACGCCGGACGAGGTGGACGGCACCGCCCGGATGCTCGCGCATCCGGTCCCGGCGGGGTTCTGGGCCGCCGCGCGGGCAGCAGGGCTGCTGCCCGCGCGGGTGCCGACCCCCGACGGGGCGTGAGCGGACGTGGGCGTCAGCGGCCCATGAGAGCGAAGACGCCCCAGCCGAGATACTCGCGCTCGTACCTGGCGTAGTTGACCGGGCCGCTCGCGAGCTCGGCCCGCAACTCGGGGGCCAGTTCGTCGGTGGGATTCCGGTCCAGCCAGCGCCGGACGTTGAGCCACTGCGCGGCCCGGTACCGATCCCAGCTGTCCTGGTCGGCGAGCACCATCTCGACGACGTCGTAACCCAGTTCCCCGAACTGTTCGAGCAGCTCGGGCAGCGGTCGGAAGTCGTCCCTGCTGGTCGCATGGCAGGCTTCGACGGCGTCCTGGTCCGGAGGATCCTGACGCCAGAACGGCTCGCCGATCAGCAGCATGCCGCCGGAGCGGAGGCTGCGGCGCAGCAGCTCGATCGTGCCGACCACTCCGTCGCCGATCCAGGTGGCGCCGATGCACGCGGCGAGGTCGACGGGTTCGTCCGCGACATGGCCGGACGCGTCGGCGTGGATGAAGTCGACCCGGTCGGCGACGTCGAGCTCGACCGCCCGGGCTCGGGCCCGGGCCGTGAACTGGGTGCTGATGTCGACTCCGGTCCCGACGATGCGGTGGGCGTGCGCCCAGGTGCACAGCATCTCGCCGGAGCCGCTGGCGAGGTCGAGCACGCGCGTTCCGGGGGCCAGTTGCAGGGCCTTCCCCAGGGTCGCCAGCTTCTCGCCGGTGAGCGGGTTGTGGATGCGGTGGCTGCTCTCGCGGATGGTGAAGCTACGTGGAAGATCCACTGTTGGGGTTCCTTGTGTCCGATGGGCTGATGACGTGCGCGGAGGACGGCCTGTTGGCGCGGGCCGCCGTTGCCAGAACCGTCATCAAAAGCACCTCGTTCGGACGTGGATCTTCGGAACCTCCACGAGGCTAGGACCCGGCCGTGGCCGTGTCCATCGGTTTTCGCCCCCGACCGGGCCGGGGCCGTCAGACCAGTTCGGGGTAGCCGAAGAGCTCGGCGTAGCCCGACGGGAGCTGGCTGAGCAGCTTGTTCAACTCGCCGCCGGTGACCTGGTCGCCGAGGGCCGAGAAGACCACCCGGGCATCGGCCTCGGCGGTGTCCTCGTCCTCGCCGGTGCGTTCCGCGACATGGGTGACGAACTCCGTCACCCCCCAACTGCGTCCGGGGCCGTCCGCCGCGTCCTCCAGGATGTCGTCCAGCGGGGTGGGCAGCTGGTCGGCCAGGTGCTGGGCGGGCTGTTCGGGCAGGCGCTCGCCGAGGGTGGCCAGCACCGCCTCGACGATCCGTTCGGCCTCGTCGGCGGCGTACTCACCGCGCTCACGCACGCTGGACAGGAACTCTCCGTAGGACACTTCTCGCCTCCGGCGGTCTCGTCGCTCGTTTCGCTCGTTCGTGGGTCGGCGCGTGGCTGGCGGCTACTCGTTCGACTCGGCCGCGGAGATGTCGGCCAGGCCGGACTCCGGGTCGCGCTCGATCGCCAGGTCGCCCAGGCTGATCATGCCGAGCAGCCGGCCGTCCTCGACCACGGGCAGCCGTCGTACGGCCTTGTCCCGCATCACCGACGCGGCCTGGGTCAGCGTCGCGCGCGGGCTGATGGTCGCCACCTCGCCCTTGCTGGCCACGTCGGCGACCGTCGTCGAGGTGGGGCGGTCCGTGGCCACCACGCGGACGGTGATGTCGCGGTCGGTGATGATGCCGACGACGTGGCCGTCCTCGACCACCGCGACGTCGCCCGTGTCGTTGTCCTTCATGAGCCGCGCCGCCTGCGCGACGCTGTCCCGCTGGCCGACCGTGGCCGGCTGCCGCGTCATGATCTCCTCAACCGTGCGTGCCATGGCAGGTGCCTCCTGCTGGGTCGTGGGAACGGACGATTGTTCGGTCCCGACCCGGGTAACCGGTGGTGCCACGGCAAAACGCCCCGAGAGGTGCGAAGCAGGCCTCGGCGATCCCGTTCAGGGCAGGGGCGAGCCGCCGGTGGCGTTGAGGATCTCGGCGGTGACGTAGCTCGCCTCCTGGGAGGCGAGGAAGACGTACGCCGGGGCCATCTCGGCGGGCTGCGCGGGCCGGCCGAGCGGGCTCTTGCCGCCGAACCCGGTGGTGTCCGGCATCGTCGCCGGGATCAGCGGCGTCCACACCGGGCCGGGGGCCACCGCGTTCACCCGGACGCCGCGCGGTGCCAGATGGGCCGCCAGGCCCTGCGTGAAGGTGATGATGGCGCCCTTGGTCATGGCGTAGTCCAGCAGGTGCGGGCTCGGGTTGTAGCCCTGCACGGAGGTGGTGTTGATGATGCTGCCGCCCGACGGGATGTGGGGGAGCAGCATCTTCGTCAGCCAGAACATGCCGTAGAGGTTGGTGCGCATCACCCGGTCGAACTGCTCGGTGCTGATGCCCTCGATGCTCTCCGGCTGGGACATCTGGTACGCCGCGTTGTTGACCAGCACGTCCACGCCGCCGAGTTCGGCCACCGTGGAGTTGGCCAGCCGGCGGCACGCCTCCTCCTCGCGGATGTCGCAGCGCACCGCGACCGCCCGGCGGCCGGCCTCGGTCACCAGCCGGATCGTCTCGTCGGCCTCGTGCTCCTCCGCACCGAGGTGCGTGAACGCCACGTCCGCGCCCTCCCGGGCGAAGGCCAGGGCCACGGCGCGGCCGATGCCGGAGTCGCCGCCGGTGATCAGCGCCCTCCGTTCGCCCAGCCGGCCGCTGCCCCGGTACGAGTCCTCGCCGTGGTCGGGGCGCGGCGCCATCTCCTCGGTGTCGCCGGGCGGGCGCTGCGACTGGTCGGGGAACGCCGGGCTCGGGTGGCGTTCGGTCGGGTTCTCCTGCTCGCTCATCGTTCGCTCCAGGTCCTGCGGGCGGTCAACGGGGCGGTCAGCGGGCGGTCAACGGGGGGGTCAACGGGGCAACTGGGGCAGCACCTTGGTGCGGTAGAAGTCGAAGAAGCCGGTCATGTCGTCGCCGATCTGGCTGAGATAGACGTGGTCGAAGCCGGCCTCGGCGCAAGCGGCGAGCGACCTCACGTGCGCCTCGGGGTCGTCGCCCAGCGGCATCGGGCCGTTCCTGACGTGCTCCTCGGTCACCAGCTCGGTGGCCTGCTCGAAGTGGCTCGGCTCGGGCAGCACGGCGGCCAGTTCGCCGGGCAGGAACATGTTCGGCCAGCGGCGCAGCACCGTGCGGGCGGCCCGGTCCTGGTCCGTGTCGTAGCACGCCTTGATACCGCACGAGGAGGGACCCGACCCGCCGCCCTCGCGGTACCGCTTCAGCAGGTCGGCCTGCGGGCCCATGGTCGCGAAGCCGTCGCCGATCCGCGCGGCCAGGTCGGTGGCGGCGGGCGCGTACCCCGAGACGTCGATGGGCACCGGTTCGTCGGGCAGCGTGTAGATCCGGGCGTTCTCGACCGTGTAGTGGGTGCCGCGGTGGCTGACCCGGTCGCCGGTCAGCAGCCGCCTGATCACGTCCACGGCCTCCTCCAACATCTCCAGGCGCACCGCCGCGCGCGGCCAGTGGCCGCCCAGGATGTGCTCGTTGAGCGCCTCACCGCTGCCCACACCGAGCCGGAAACGGCCCTGGAGCAGCACCGCGCTGGTGGCGGCGGCCTGGGCGATCACGGCCGGGTGGACGCGCACGGTGGGGCAGGTCACCGCGGTCTCGACGGGCAGGCTGGTGGCCTGGGCGAGCGCGCCGATGGTGGACCAGACGAACGGGCTGTGGCCCTGCGCGTCGAGCCAGGGGTGGTAGTGGTCGGAGATCCACAGGCTGTCGAAGCCCGCCTGTTCCGCCAGCCGGGCCTGTTCCACCAGCTCCCTGGGTCCGTGATCCTCGCTGGCCAGGAAGTATCCGTACGTCGTCATCGCGCTGACACGCTCCTTCTCCCGATCGTCTCGTCGCTTCGTCTCGCCGGCCCGGCGGTCTCACGGGCGGCGGCCGACGCCGGTGGTGAGTTCGTCGCGCCGGCCGTGCGGGAGCCGGGCCGCCAGGGGTGGGGTGTTCATGCCGATGCCATGCCGCAGGCCGTAGACCAGGTCGAGCAGCGCCTCCTCGGCGGTGTGCCGCGGCTGCCAGCCGAGGTCGGACGCGGCGCGCGAGCAGTCCATCACCGGCAGCCGCACCAGCGCGTCGAAGAGCTGCGGCGGCGCCGCGGTGAGCCGCGCCCGCCAGGCGCCGGCCATGGCGCCGCGCAGCAGCCGGCGTGGCAGCCGCCGCACCCGGGCGCGGAACAGGCCGGCCAGCAGGGCGGCGTCCACCACGGGCTCGGCGGCCAGGTTGAACGCGCCGCGCACGTCGCGGAAGAGCGCCAGCCGGTACGCCTCGGCCGCGTCGGCGGCGTGCACCACCTGGAAGCGCAGGCCGCGCACGTCGGGCACCACCGGGCTGAGCTCGGGCCGCACCATCGGGCCGGACACCAACGGGCCCAGGAACAGGCGGCGTTGGTGGGCGGCGGCCTCCCTGGCGAAGATGAACCCCGGGCGCATCCGCACCACCCGGACGTCGGGGTGCCGGGGCTCGAAGGCGTCGAGCATCCGCTCGACGTAGGACTTCTCGCGGGTGTACGGGGCCTCGGGCCAGCCGTGGGTGGGCCAGTCCTCCGCCACCGCGCGGTCCTTGGGGCCCGGCGTGTAGGCGCCGACGGACGAGGCGTAGACCAGGGTGCCGACGCCGGCGGCGGTCACCGCGCGCAGCACCCGTTCGGTGCCCAGCACGTTGGTGGCCCAGGTCGTCACCGGGTCGCGCGCCGGCTGGATCATCCAGGCCAGGTGCACCACGGCGTCGGCGCCGGCGAAGTGCTCGGTCAGCCGCTCCTCGGCCTCCTCGTCCCGCAGGTCGACGGCGGCCCAGGACGTCCTCTCCACCTCCCAGTCCGGCGTTCGTCGGGCCAGGCCGAGCACCGAGGCGACGTCGGGGTCCTCGGACAGCGCCCGGACCAGGGCGCTTCCGACGTTGCCCGTCGCCCCCACGACCACCACACGCATGAGCGTCACCTCCCGGATCGCGGCAGGGCGCCCGGGTACCCCGGCCCGCCGCTGGTCAACCGGCTGGCGGGGCCGGGGAGGCCGGCGGCCGAGCAGCGCTACGTGCCGTAATTGAGTGGTTTGCGGTGATATGCCCCGGGTACTCGCGCCGCGGTCAGCACATCACGCCGACGTCCGACGCCTCCGCCGAGGAAAGGAGCGAAGATGCGTTTCCGACACGCGGTCGTGACCGGGGGCGCCGGGTTCCTCGGCTCCCACGTGTGCACGGCGCTGCTGGACCAGGGCGCGGCGGTCACCGCCGTGGACGACCTGTCCACCGCGCAGCGGGACAACGTCGCCCACCTGACCGACCGGCCCGGGTTCACGCTGCTGCACGCCAACGTCTGCGAGCCGTTCGAGGCCGGGGAGCCGGCGGACCTGCTGCTGCACCTCGCGTCCCCCGCCTCGCCCGCCGACTACCTGCGGATGCCGCTGCACACCCTGGACACCGGCAGCCTCGGCACCCGCAACGCGCTGGCCCTGGCCCGCCGCGACGGCGCCCGTTTCGTGCTGGCCTCCACCTCCGAGGTGTACGGCGACCCGCGGCAGCACCCGCAGCCGGAGTCGTACTGGGGCAACGTCAACCCGGTCGGGCCGCGCAGCGTGTACGACGAGGCCAAGCGGTTCTCCGAGGCGCTGACCGTGGCCGAGGCGGCGGTGCACGGCACCGACACCGCGATCGTCCGGCTGTTCAACACCTACGGGCCGCGGATGCGCGGCTACGACGGCCGCGCGGTGCCCACCTTCATCCGGCAGGCGCTGGCCGGCGAGCCGCTGACGGTCACCGGCGACGGGCGGCAGACCCGTTCCCTCACCTACGTCGACGACACGGTGCGCGGGATCCTCGCGATGGCCGGCTCCGAACTGCGCGGCCCGGTCAACCTGGGCAACCCCGTGGAGATCACCATGCTGGAGCTGGCCCGCACGGTGCTGCGGCTGACCGGCTCCGACTCCACCGTCCGGCTCGTCGAGCGGCCCACCGACGATCCCGGGGTGCGCTGCCCCGACATCACGCTGGCCCGCGGCAAGCTCCTGTGGGAGCCCGAGGTGCCGGCCGAGGAGGGCCTCGCCCGCACCATCGCCTGGTACCGGCAGGCGGTCCCGGCCTAGGGCCTGCCCCCTCCTCCCTCTTCCCCCTCCTCCCCTGCCTTCCCCGGTTCCCGCCATCCCGTCCCGTCCCCCCGGAGGCCCCCGCATGCGCGTCCTCGGTATCAACGCCCTGTTCCACGACCCCGCGGCGGCCCTGGTGATCGACGGCCGGCCGGTCGCCGCCGCCGAGGAGGAGCGGTTCTCGCGCCGCAAGCACGGCAAGCGGCCCGTGCCGTTCGCCGCCTGGGAGCTCCCGGAGCAGGCCGCCGCCTGGTGTCTGGAACAGGCCGGGCTGCGTCCCGAGGACCTGGACGCGGTCACCTACTCGTTCGATCCGGACCGCGCCAGGACCGCCGACGCCCTGGGCCTGTCCGACCCGTGGGACCACCTGCGGCTGTCCTACGCCCGCGAGGCGCCGGCGTTCCTGACCACCGCGCTGCCCGGGCTCGACCCCGAGCGCGTCCGGTTCGTGCCGCACCACATGGCGCACGCGGCCTCCTCCGCGTTCGCCGCGCCCGGCGCCGAGACGTCGTCGGTGCTGGTGCTCGACGGCCGCGGCGAGGCCACCTCCCATCTCGCGGCCCGCCGGGTGGGCGACCATCTGGTGCCGCTGCGCGGCCAGGAACTGCCGCACTCGCTCGGCCTGGTCTACGAGGAGCTGACCGAACACCTCGGCTTCCTGCGCTCCAGCGACGAGTACAAGGTGATGGCGCTGGCCTCGTACGGCACCCCGCGGCTGCTGCCCGAACTGCGCCGGCACGTGTACGCGACCGGGGACGGCGGCTTCCACGCCGCGGACGTGCCGTGGGCGGAGCTGTGTCCGGCGCTGGGCGCGGGGCAGGCGTGGAGCCAGCAGCACGCGGACCTGGCGGCCAGCGCCCAGGCGTGCCTGGAGGAGGTGCTGCTCGACCTGGTCGGCTGGCTGCACGGGCAGACCGGCGACCGGGTGCTGACCATGGCCGGCGGGGTGGCGCTCAACTGCGTCGCCAACTCCCGCATCGCCCGCGAGGGCCCGTTCGGCCGGGTGTGGGTGCAGCCGGCGGCCGGCGACGCGGGCACCGCGCTGGGCGGCGCGCTGCTGCACGCCGCCGAGTTCGACCCGGAGCCCACCACCCCGCCGTCCGGCGCCGACCTCGGGCGCGGCTGGTCGGAGGCGGAGCTGGAGGCGTGGCTGAAGACGGCGGCGGTGCCGTTCGAACGGCCGCCGGACGTGGCCGCCACGGTCGCCGAGGCGCTGGCCGGCAACGCCGTCGTGGCCTGGTTCCAGGGACGCGCCGAGTACGGCCCGCGGGCGCTGGGGCACCGCTCGCTGCTCGCCCACCCGGGGCGCTCGGGCAACCTGGAGCGGCTCAACGACATCAAGGGCCGCGAGCAGTTCCGGCCGGTGGCGCCCATGGTGCTGGCCGACCGGGCCGCCGAGCTCTTCGAGGGACCGCTGCCCAGCCCGTACATGCTCTTCGTGCACGACGTGCGCCCGGAATGGCGGGACCGGATCCCGGCCGTGGTGCACGTGGACGGCACCGCGCGGATCCAGACCGTGGACGACGAGCGCGAGCCGCTGACCGCGCGGATGCTGGCCGCGTTCGAGCGGCTGACCGGGCTGCCGGTGGTGGTGAACACCAGCCTGAACACCGCGGGCCGGCCGATGGTCGACGATCCCAGGGACGCGCTGGAGTGCTTCGGCTCGGCGCCCGTGGACCTGCTGGCGATCGGCCCCTTCGTGGTCCGACGCGGCGCGCTGTTCGCGCGGAACTGGGCCGCGACCGCCGCTGCCGCGGCCGACACGTCGGACACGGCTGGCACATCCCGCACGGCCGACGCGGCCGACGCGGCCGGTGTGGCTGGCGCGTCCCGCAGGTCGGGCGCGTCCGGTGTGGCCGGCATGTCGGGCGCCTCGGGCGTGTCGGGCTCGGCTGGCATGTCCCGCGCGGCCGGCACGGCGGGCGCGGCCGGCAAGGCCGACGCGGACCGGTTCGGGGAGCCGACGTGAGCGCGCGTTCGGGCGCCCGGGCCGGCGCCGGTGCCAGCCCGGGCGGGAGCACCGACGTGGCCGTGGTGGTGCCCACGCTCGGCCGGCCCAGCCTCGGCCGGCTGCTGGCCGCGCTGGCCGAGTCCACCGGACCCCGGCCGGCCCGCATCGTGCTGGTGGACGACCGCCCGCCGCACGACCCCACCCCGCTGCCCGTCGCCGTCCCCGCGCCGCTCCGCGATCTGGTGACCGTGGTTCCCGGGCGCGGTGCCGGACCCGCCGCCGCGCGGAACGCCGGCTGGCGCGCCGCGCCGGAGCCCTGGATCGCCTTCCTGGACGACGACGTGGTGCCCGGACCCGCCTGGTGCGCCGCGCTGCTCGCCGATCTGGCGCTGGCCGGCGACCGCACCGCGGGCGTGCAGGCCCGGATCACCGTCCCGCTGCCCGACGGCCGTCGCCCCACCGACTGGGAGCGCACCACCGCGGGCCTGGCCACGGCCCGGTGGATCACCGCCGACCTGGTCTACCGCCGGGCCGCCCTGGAGTCGGTCGGCGGCTTCGACGAACGCTTCCCCCGTGCCTTCCGGGAGGACGCCGACCTGGCGCTCCGGATGCTCGACCGCGGCTGGCGGCTGACCATGGGCCAACGCCGCACCACGCATCCGGTCAGGCCCGCGGGCCCCTGGGTCTCCGTCCGCGTCCAGGCCGGCAACGCCGACGACGTGCTGATGAACCGGCTGCACGGCGGGGACTGGTGGACCCGGGCCGGCGCGCCGCGCGGGCGGTTGCCCCGGCACCTGGCCGTCACCGCCGCCGGCGCCGCCGCGCTGCTGGCCGCCGCCGCGCGCCGCCCGCGGACGGCCGCCGGCTGCGCCGCGCTCTGGCTGGCCGGCACGGCCGAGTTCGCGCTGACCCGGATCCTGCCGGGGCCCCGGACCGCGGACGAGATCGGCCGGATGGTCGTGACGAGCGTGGCGATCCCGCCGGCGGCCGTGCGGCACTGGTTCGCCGGGCTGGTCGCGCACCGGCGCGCGGCGCCCTGGACCGGGGGACCGGCGGGCGACGCGACGGAAGGGGAGGGGGGTGAGCAGGTTGCCGGCCGTGCGCCGTTTGATTCGGTCATTTCGGGCAACTAGGGAGCGTATGAGTGATAGCAGAAAGTCGTCACCCTGGATCCTTCCAGCCTCCCGAGCCCGTCGGACCACTCCCGTCCCGGCCGAACGGGGCGTGGACCTCGGCGTGGACGCGGTGCTCTTCGACCGCGACGGCACCCTCATCGAGGACGTGCCCTACAACGGCGACCCCAGCCTGGTCCACCCGCTCCCGACCGCCCGCGCCGCGCTGGGCCTGCTACGGGTCCGTGGCATCCGCACCGGTGTGGTGAGCAACCAGTCGGGCGTCGCCCGCGGCCTGCTCACCCGTTCCGACGTGGCCGCCGTCCGGCTCTGCGTGGAGTCGCTGCTCGGCGCCTTCGACGTCTGGGCGATCTGCCCGCACGCGCCCGAGGACGGCTGCGGATGCCGCAAGCCGGCGCCGGGTCTGGTGCACGCCGCCTGCGACCGGCTCGGCGTGGCGCCGCACCGCGTCGCCGTCGTCGGCGACATCGCCGCCGACCTGGACGCGGCCCACGCCGCCGGCGCCCGCGGCGTTCTGGTGCCCACCCCGGCCACCCGCCGCGCCGAGATCGACGCCGCCGAACGCACCGCCCCCGACCTGCTCACCGCCGTGCAGACGCTGCTCATCAGCCAGCCGGTCGGCGCGGGCAACGGCGGCGAGAGGAGTGGGGGCCCATGACCCGCCGCCCCGACACCCCGCGCACGCTCGCCGTCCGGCTCGACAGCGCCGGCGACGTGCTGCTCGCCGGACCCGCCATCCGGGCCCTCGCGGCCGGCTCGGCCAGCACCACCCTGCTCTGCGGCCCGCGCGGCGAGGCCGCCGGACGGCTGCTGCCCGGCGTCGACCGGATCATGGTCTACGACGCGCCCTGGGTCAGCCTGAGCCCGCCCGCCGTCCTGCCCGACGACCTCACGGACCTGGTCGCCAGGATCGCCGCCGAACGCTTCGACCGCGCCCTGATCTTCGCCTCGCACCACCAGAGCCCGCTGCCCGCCGCCCTGCTCCTGAAGATGGCCGGCGTGCCCTGGGTCGCCGCCGACAGCGAGCACTACCCGGGCTCGCTGCTGCAGCTGCGCCACCGCCGCGAGCCCTACCGGCACGAGGCCGCCGCCGCCCTGGAACTGGCGGACGCCGCCGGCTTCCCGCTGCCGCCCGGCGACGCCGGCTCGTTGCGGATCGCCGAGCACCCCGACACCACCGCGCTCACCGGCGACGGGCCCTACCTCGTGCTGCACCCGGGCGCCGCCGTCCCCGCCCGGATGTGGACCGCCGCCCGGGCCGCCGGGGCGGTCGCCGCGCTCGCCGCGGCCGGCCACCGGGTCGTGGTCACCGGCGGACCCGGCGAACGGTCGCTGACCGCCGCCGTCGCCGGCCGCCACGGCCTCGACCTCGGCGGCCGGACCGGACTGCCGGAACTCGCCGGCGTGCTGGCCAGGGCCCGGGTCGTCATCGTCGGCAACACCGGCCCCGCCCATCTGGCCGCCGCCGTCCGCACCCCGATCATCAGCCTGTTCTCGCCCGTGGTCAGCGCCGACCGCTGGCTGCCGTACCAGGTGCCGCACGTGCGACTCGGCCGCCAGGACGCGGCCTGCGCCGGCACCCGCGCCCGGCTCTGCCCGGTCGCCGGCCACCCCTGCCTGGACTCCATCACGGACGACGAGGTCCTCCACGCCGTCGCCGCCCTCACCGTCGGCGCCGGACGCACCGAACCCGCCGCCCGGAAGGCACCCGCATGAACATCCTGCTCTGGCACGTCCACGGCTCCTGGACCACCTCGTTCGTCCAGGGCGCCCACCGCTACCTGGTGCCCGTGCTGCCCGGCCGGGGCCCCGACGGGCTCGGCCTGGCCCGCACCTTCGACTGGCCCGACACCGTCGTGGAACTGCCGCCCGAGCGGCTGCGGGAGGAACCCGTCGACCTCCTCGTGCTGCAACGCCCGCACGAGGCCGCGCTGGCCGAACGCTGGCTCGGCCGCCGCCCGGGCCGCGACGTGCCCGCCGTCTACCTGGAACACAACGCCCCGCACGGCCGACCGCCCGACGACGGCACCCCCGCCGACCTCCGGCACCCCTGCGCCGACCGCGACGACCTGCTGCTGGTGCACGTCACCCACTTCAACCGGCTGCTGTGGGACAGCGGCGGCACCCCGACCCGGGTCATCGAGCACGGCGTCGTCGACCCCGGCCACCGCTACACGGGCGAACTCGGCCGCGCCGCCGTGGTCGTCAACGAGCCGCTGCGCCGCGGCCGGACCACCGGCACCGACCTGCTGCCCGAACTGGCCCGGGCCGCGCCGCTCGACGTCTTCGGCATGCGCACCGCCGGCCTGGCCCGCCGGCTCGGCCTGCCGCGCGACCGCTGCCGCGCCCACGAGCTGCCGCAGCAGGAACTGCACGAGGCCATGGCCCGCCGCCGCCTCTACCTGCACCCGGTCCGCTGGACCTCGCTCGGCCTGTCGCTGATCGAGGCGATGCACCTGGGCATGCCCGTCGTCGGGCTCGCCACCACCGAGGCCGTCGAGGCCGTCCCCCCCGAGGCCGGCGTGCTGTCCACCCGGCCCGAGGCGCTCGCCACCGCCGCCGCCGGCTTCCTGCGCGACCCCGACGCGGCCGCCGCCGCCGGGCGCGTCGCCCGCCAGGCGGCGCTGGAACGGTACGGGCTGAAGCGCTTCCTCTCCGACTGGGACGCGCTGCTGGAGGAGGCGATCCGCCGATGACCCGCACCGGATCCCGCGCCCAGGGACTGGCCGTCGCGCTGGTCTCCGAACACGCCAGCCCGCTCGCCACGCTGGGCGGCGAGGACGCCGGCGGCCAGAACGTGCACGTCGCGCAGCTCGCCGGCGGGCTGGCCGACCGCGGCCACACCGTCACCGTCTACACCCGGCGCGACTCGGCCGCCCTGCCGCCCGCCGTCTCGCCGCGCCCCGGCGTCACCGTGCGGCACGTGCCGGCCGGACCGCCCGAACCGATCCCCAAGGACCGACTCCAGCCGTACATGGCCGCGTTCGGGGACTTCCTCGCCGGCGAATGGGCCGCGGACCCGCCGGACGTGGCGCACGCCCACTTCTGGATGTCCGGCATCGCCACGCTGCGCGCCGCCCGCCCGCTCGGCATCCCGTTCGCCCAGACCTTCCACGCCCTCGGCACGGTCAAGCGCCGCCACCAGGGCCCCGCCGACACCAGCCCGCCGGGCCGCGTCGCCTGGGAGCGCCACCTCGGCCTCTCCTGCGACCGGATGGTGGCCACCTGCCGCGAGGAGGTCAACGAGCTGCTGGCCATGGGCCTGGCGGCGGAGCGGATCAGCGTCGTGCCCTGCGGCGTGGACCCCGAGCTCTTCACCCCGGAGGGACCGGCGGCCCCGCGCGGCCCGCGCCGGCACCGGCTGCTGCAACTGGGCCGCCTGGTGCCCCGCAAGGGCGCCGGCGTGTCGCTGGCCGCGCTGACCCGACTGCCCGACGCCGAACTGGTGCTGGCCGGCGGGCCCCGGTCGGGACCGCTCGAGGCCGATCCCGACATCCGCCGGCTGCGCTCCACCGCCCGCGCGCTGGGCGTCGCCGACCGCGTCCACTTCACCGGCGGCGTCGGCCGGACGGACGTGCCGCCGCTGCTGCGCTCCGCCGATCTGGTGCTATGCCCGGCGGACTACGAGCCGTTCGGCATCGTGCCGCTGGAGGCCATGGCGTGCGGCGTGCCCGTGGTGGCCAGTGCCGTCGGCGGCCAGCGGGACACGGTCGCCGATCCGGGCACCGGCCGGCTGGTGCCGCCCGGCGACCCGGCCGCGCTGGCCGAGGCCGCGGCCGCGCTGCTGGCCGATCCGGAGGACCGCGCCGCGCGCGGCGCCGCCGGCCGGCGCCGGGTGCTGACCCGCTACCGCTGGGCGGCCGTCGCCGCCGCCACCGAGGACGCCTACCACGCCATCCGCGACCGCCACCCGGTGCTGGTCGGGGCGCCACCCAGGCCCCCGCGGGACGGCGGCACCTCGGGGCCGGCGGCGAGCGCCGCCTGAGCCGCCCGGCGGACCCGACCCGGCACCGTCCGCGGACCAACCCGCGGACCGACCGGCGGACCGACCCGCAGGCCAACCGGCAGTCCAGAGCCGGCAGTCCATCGGGGGAGACGGAAGGAGACGATCGTGCACCCCTCACCCTCATCCCCCGAGGCGCCGGCCGCCGCCCGGGAACACTGCCGGTCGCTCCGGGAGGCGCTGCGCCGGTTCGGCGACCACGGCCTCGCCGAGGCCGCGGCCTGGGGCCGGCGGCTCGCCGGGGTGCTGCCGTCCGGCGGCCGGCTGCTCGCCGCGGGCAACGGCGGCAGCGCCGCGCAGGCCCAGCATCTGACCGCGGAACTCGTCGGCCGCTACGCCACCGACCGGCCGCCGTACTCCGCGATCGCGCTGCACGCGGAGACGTCGAGCGTCACCGCCATCGGCAACGACTACGGCTTCGACGAGGTCTTCGCCCGCCAGGTGGCCGCGCACGGCCGGCCCGGCGACGTGCTGGTGCTGCTGTCCACCTCCGGCCGCAGCGACAACCTGCTCGGCGCCGCCACCGCGGCCCGGGCCGCCGGCATGCGCGTCTGGGCGATGACCGGGCCCGCGCCCAACCCGCTCGCCGGCGAGGCCGACGAGGCGGTCAGCATCGACGCGCCGAACACCGCCACCGTCCAGGAGGCCCATCTGGTCGCCCTGCACGTGGTGTGCGAGTCCTTCGACGAGGCCCTGACCGACGTCGCGTCCGCCGCGTCCGCCGCCGTCCCCGCCGGCGCCCCGAACGACCCGCCCTCCGTCTCCCACCTGTCCCGCCGGGGGTCCCGATGAGTGCCCGGCAGCCGATCGTCGTGGTGGGGGACGTGCTCCTCGACCAGGACGTGGAGGGCGACGCCACCCGGCTGGCGCCCGACGCGCCCGTCCCCGTCGTCGACGTGAACGCCGAGCGCTGCCGCCCCGGCGGGGCCGGACTGGCCGCCGCGCTCGCCGCCCGCGACGGCCGCGAGGTGGTGCTGGTCACCGCGCTGGGCACCGACCGGGCCAGCGAGTCCGTCCGCGCCCTGCTGCCGCCGGGCGTGCGGCTGGCCGAACTGCCGCTGGACGGCTCGCTGCCCGTGAAGTCCCGGGTGCTGGCCGACGGCCGCCCGGTGGTCCGACTGGACCGGGGCGGCGGCGCGCCCGGCCCGCCCGGCGCCGTCGTGCACCGGGCGCTCGCCGAGGCGCTCGCCGTGCTCGTGGCCGACTACGGGCAGGGCACCGTCGCGGCGCTGCGCTCCTCGCTCGCCGCCGCGGCCCGCCGGGTGCCGCTGATCTGGGACCCGCACCCGCGCGGCCCGCGACCCGTGGCCGCCGCCCGGCTGGTCACGCCCAACGAGCGCGAGGCCCGCTACTTCCTGCGGGAGACCACCGGCGTCCTCGGCACCGCCGCCCGGACCGTGCGCGACGACGACGAGACGCTGCGCGCGCACAGCCTGCGCGGCTCGCTACTCGCGGAGCGCTGGCGGGCCGGTGCGGTCGCCGTCACGCTCGGCGGGCGCGGCGCGGTGCTGGCCCGGGCGAACTGCGACGACCCGCTCTACGTGCCGGTGGCCGAGACCGGCGACGGCGACCCCTGCGGCGCCGGCGACTGCTTCGCCAGCACCGCCGCCGTCGTGCTCGCCGACGGCGGGCTGCCGCCCGAGGCGGTGGGCCGGGCCACCGAGGCGGCCTCCTCGTTCGTCGTCGGCGGGGGCATGGCGGACGGCTCCTGGTGGAGCCGCGACCTCGAACCCCTCCCCGGCCCCGAGGGCGCCGGCCGCGCCGCCAGCTCCCGGCCCGCGGCGCCCGCACCGTCCGGGAGCCCGGGCCGTTCCTCCGGCGGGACGGCGGGCGACGTCCGCGCCCTGGTGGACGCGGTCCGGGCGCGCGGCGGCACCGTCGTCGCCGCCGGCGGCTGCTTCGACCTGCTGCACGCCGGGCACGTGCAGTTCCTGGAGAACGCCAGGCGCACCGGCGACTGCCTCATCGTCTGCGTCAACTCCGACGCCTCGGTGCGCCGCCTGAAGGGCCGCGACCGGCCGCTGAACCCGGCCCCCGACCGGATCAGGGTGCTGCGCGGCCTCGGCTGCGTCGACGCGGTCGCCGAGTTCGACGAGGACACCCCCGAGGAACTGCTGCGCCGGCTGCGGCCCGACGTCTGGGTCAAGGGCGGCGACTACAGCGTCCGGGACCTGCCCGAGGCGGCGGCGCTCCGCGAATGGGGCGGCCAGACCCTCGTCCTCCCCTACCTCGACGGCCGCTCCACCACCGAACTGGCCCGCCGGGCCTCCTCCAGGCCCGACGGGCCCGGGAGGTACCCCCACACCACGGGCCCGTGACGGCCGTGTCGCGCCACCCGCGCCGCCCACCCGCGCCGGCCGGCGCGGCGACCACGTGCCCAGCGGGCGTCGGGCCGGTTCATGTCGCCGGAGGCGAGCCGTGACCGGCGTGCCCGACGAAGGGCGTGCGGCGGACGCTCCTCCTGGCCGTGGCGGCCTGGGAGGTGCCGCCGAGCGCGTGGTGGTGCTGCGGGCGCTGGGGCTCGGCGATCTGCTGGCCGCGGTGCCCGCGCTGCGCGGCCTGCGCCGCGGGCTCCCCGGGCACCGGCTGCTGCTCGCCGCGCCCGCCTGGCTGGCGCCGGTGGCCGCGCTGACCGGCGCCGTCGACGAACTGCTGCCCGCCGCCGCGCCGGGACGGGCCGTACCCGCGCGCATCCCGTGGACCGGACCGCCCCCCGAGCACGCCGTGGACCTGCACGGCAGCGGCCCCGCGAGCCTGGTCCCGCTGCGCGCCCTGCGCCCGCGCCGGCTCTACGGCTACGCGCACCCCGACGGACCCCGCTGGCGCCCCGAGGAGCACGAACGCGACTGCTGGTGCCGGCTGTTGGCCTGGTACGGGCTGCCGGCCGACCCGGCCGACGTGCGGATCGCGGCGCCGGCCGAACCGTCCCCGGCCCCGGACGCCACCGTGCTGCACCCGGGCGCGGACGCCGCCGCCCGGCGCTGGCCGGCCGAGCGGTTCGCCGCCGTGGCCCGGGAACTGCGGGCCGCCGGGCGGCCCATCGTGCTGACCGCGGGCCCTGGGGAGGAACCGCTGGCCCGCCGGGTCGCCGCGCTGGCCGGCCTGCCGCCGGGCTCCGTGGTGTCCGGCCTGTCGCTGCCGCGGCTGGCCGCGCTGGTCGCGGGCGCCGCCGCGGTGGTGGCGGGCGACACGGGCGTCGCCCACCTCGCCACCGCGTTCGGCACCCCGTCCGTGGTGCTCTTCGGCCCGGTCGCGCCGCACCGCTGGGGCCCGCCGCGCACCGCGCGGCACCGGGTGCTGTGGCATCCGGGCGCGCATCCGGGCGGCCGGCCCGGCGACCCGCACGGCCGGACGCCGGATCCGCGGCTGCTGCGGATCGCGCCCGCCGAGGTGCTGGCCGCGCTCGCGGCGCTGCCCGCGCCGTGGCAGGTCAGAGCCGGCCCGCCACCTTGACCGGCGTGATCCGGACGATGACCCGGTGCGCCATGTCGTCCTGGCCGTTCGGGTTGAACTCCCGGTAGCCCTTGCCCGTGTACTTCAGCGACAGCTCGTCGAGCAGCGAGCCCTCCGGGTCCGGGGTGAGCGTCGCGGTGCCGCGGATCTCCGCGTAGGTGTACGGGTTCTCGGCCGGGTTGATCATCACGGTGACCCGCGGGTCGCGCGCGATGTTCCGGCCCTGGAGCCGCTCGTCGGTCGTCGAGTACAGCAGGTCCTCGCCGTCCCGCTTGACCCAGACCACCGTCAGGTGCGGGCGCCCGTCCGCGGAGACGGTCGCGACGGTCGCGAAGGGCTTCGAGTCGTCGAGGTAGGACTTCAGCTCGTCGGAGAGGGTGGCTGCCACGGGGGGACTCCTTGGTCACGGTAGGGATCATCGACCTGTTCGCCGCAACGATCCGGCTCCGCCGGAGATTCCCGCGTCGCGCTCCCCGCGTTGCGCTTTCCGCGTCAACCGCCGGTGCGGGGGCGGCCCATGCGGCCGTCTGCCCGGGACGCGCGCTTCGCGCCGTCGGGGGGCGGTAGATGCCGGTGCCGCGGTCGGGTCCGGGGCGGGATGCGGCGTCGGCCCAGGTAGCGGCGGGCGTGGGAGGTGTGTTGCGCGTTGTCGAGCAGGCGCGCGTACCGGTGGTCCGGCCGGGTCGGGTTCCTCGCTGGCCGAGGTCTGCGTCAGCCCACGTAGCGGCGGGCGCGGGAGGTGCGTTGCGCGGCGTCGAGCAGGCGCAGGCGGCGCTCCACCTCGCGGGGCACGGCTCGCCGCTCGCGCAGCAGCCAGGGCAGTCCGGCCGTGGCCCGCAGTAGCGCGCCCGCCGTCGTGGAGTCGCGCGGCACTCGGCGCAGCAGTCCGGCCGTGCGGCGCGACGCGGCGACGGGGCGCCGGCGCAGCCAGGTGGTCCATAGAGTGTTGCGGATGCCGTCCGCGCGCCGGCGGCTCGCGTCGCGGAGCGCGGAGGGCGCGTGATGGATCGTCAGCCGCTCGTCGAAGACCAGCCACCAGCCGGCGGCCATCAGGTCCATGGCCAGCAACTCCTCCTCGCCGCCCAGCCACAGCCGCGGCGAGAAGCCGCCCGCCGCCCGGAACGCGTCGGTGCGCAGCACGGTGGCGCCGGCCAGGAACGAGCCGAGGGCGGGCCCCGGCAGGCCGTCGGGGCGGGGGAGGGGCGAGCCGCGCAGCTCCTCGACGATCGGGTCCTCGGCGCCGTCCGGTTCGACGACGATCCGGGCGGTGACCGCGGCCACCTCGGGGTGCTCGTCCAGCAGGTCGGCGGCGCCGGACAGCGACCCCGGCGACCACCAGGTGTCGTCGTCGCAGAAGGCGGTGTACGGCGTGCTGACGTGCCGGACCGCCAGGTTGCGGCCGACCGCGCCCAGGTTGGCGCCGGGCCGCAGCACCCGCACCCCCGGATGCCGCCGCGCCACCGCCGCCGCGGTTCCGTCCCCCGACCCGTTGTCGGTGACCACCACGGGCGGCCGCTCCGGCAGCCGCTCCAACCGGTCCAGCGTGTGCAGCAGTTCCTTCCGCCGGTCGTGGGTGATGACCACCACGGTCACCCGCCCGCCCTCCGCCGCGATGGGGATCAGGTCCGGTTCGTCGGCTCCGCCGTCGGCGCGGACGCGCGGCTCGTCGGACTCCAACAGGCGGATGTCGCGTTCGACCGCCGGAGGCAGCGCGCGGCGGGAGTGGAGGGCGGTGGGGAGGCGGCGGGTCACCTGGGTGAGGGCCTGGCGGGCGGTGGGGTCGCGGGGGGCGTGGCGGGCCAGCGTCCACGTGTCGTGGAGCGCGCGGCCCAGCGGGCGGCGCAGCCAGGTGGTGAGCAGCTCGTTGCGGCGGACCAGCGCGGCGCGTCCCGGCCGGTCGCCGGCGGCCGGCCGGTGCACGGCGGTGACGCGCGGCGCGTAGCAGGTGAGCCAGCCCGCCGCGGCCAGGTCGTAGGCCAGCAGCGTCTCCTCGGCGCCGAGGAACAGCAGCGGATGGTAGCCGCCGACCTGGAGGAACGCCGCGCGTCGGGCGACCGCCGCGCAGCCGAGGAAGCCCAGCACCGGCGGTCCCGGCAGACCGGACGGGCCGACGAGCGGCGAGCCGGCGAGGGCCTCGTTGATCGGGTCGGGGGAGCCCTCGGGCGCCACCAGCGTGTGGGCGGCGAGCAGCCCGAGGCGGGGCTCCGCGTCCAGCAGTCGGGCCGCGGCGGTCAGGGCGCCCGGCTCCCACCAGGAGTCGTCGTCGCTGAAGGCGACGTAGGGATGCGAGGCGACGCGCGCGCCCTCGTTGCGGGCCGGCGCACCGCGGTTGTCGGGCAGCGTCAGCAGCCGCACGGCCGGGAACCGTTCGGCGACCCGCGCGGACGTGCCGTCCGTGGAGGCGTTGTCCACGACGACCACCTCGGGCCGGTCGGGCAGCGCCGTCAGCCGGTCCAGCGTGTCGAGCAGGCCGGCGGCGCGGTTCCGGGTGGCGATGACCACCGAGACGGGGGGCACGAGCGGCCGGGTGCCCGGCGGCGGGCGCGCGAAACGCCCCGAAACCGGCGAAAGCCGTTTGTTCCCACCGGGCCAGGGGACCCGGCTGTGGTGACAACTCCCAGTGATCGGACGAACCGACAGGCCGGCGCGCGGCTGCGCCGGCGGACGCTGGTGACCGGCTGGTTCAGCTTCCTCCAGGGCGAGGCGACGGCCGGCGACGTGCTGGCGCTGAACCGGGTGCGGCAGGTGCTCGACCGGCTCGGCGTCCCCTACGACGTGGCCTGGAGCCCCGGCTTCGCCCCGCGCGCCCTGGCCCTCGACGACGTCAGGCCCGCCGACTACCAGCGGCTGATCTTCGTGTGCGGCCCGCTGCACGGCCCGCGCCTGGTGGAACTGCACGAGCGCTTCGCGCACTGCGAGCGGATCGCCGTCGGCACCTCCGTGGTCGACCCGAGTGACCCGGCGGTGACCGGCTTCCACACCCTGCTCGCCCGCGACGGTTCGGCCAGACCGCCGAGCCGCGACCTTTCGCTGCGCGCCCCGCGCGCCACGCCCACCCCGGTGGTGGGCCTGATGCTGACGGAGGGCCAGCACGAGTACGGGGACCGCCGCCGGCACGCGGAGGTGGCCGCGACCGTCACGGACTGGCTGGCCACCACCGGCTGCGCGCCGGTGGTGCTGGAGAGCCGGCTGGACGCCGCCGACGGGCGGCTGTGCGGCAGCGCCGACGAGCTGCTGTCGATCATCGCCCGGCTCGACGTGGTGCTCACCGACCGGCTGCACGGCCTGGTGCTGGCGCTGCGGGTGGGCGTGCCGCCGATCGCGGTGGATCCGGTGGCGGGCGGCGCCAAGGTCACCGCCCAGGCGCGGGCCTGCGGCTGGCCGGCGGTGCTGCCCGTGGAGCGGATCCTGAGCGAGGGGGGCACCTCCCGGGCCTCCGGGACCCGGGGGAGGGCGAGCGCCCGCTACCTCGACGCGTGGCTGATGTGGTGCCTGGGCCGCGGCCGGCGGGCCGCGGTCGAACGCCGCGCCGTGCTGTCCAGCGCCCCGGACGCGGCGGACGCGCTGCCGGCGGCGTTGTTTCCGAACGGTGTCCCGGGGCACTCGGAACAGGTCCCGTGAACCTGCGGGAGTAACGAGACGTTCGGAAGCCGAGGAGGTGATGAGGGTGCCGGGACGCAAGGAACTGCCGTCGACGCTGGAACGCTCCCCCGCCGGGGCGCAGCGCACGTGGATCAAGGCGCACGATTCGGCCATCAAGCAGTACGGCGAAGGCGAGCGGGCCCACCGCGTCGCCTTCGGCGCGCTCAAGCACACCCACGAGAAGGTGGGCGACCACTGGGAGCGCAAGGAGAAGGGCCGGAAGGCCCCGTCCGACCCCCAGTCGGCGCGGCCTCGCCAGCAGGGTGGGCGCAGCGGCCAGGGCGTCGACGAGAAGGCGTCCAAGCAGCACCTGTACCAGGTGGCGAAGGAGCTGGGCATCGGGGGCCGCTCCCAGATGGACAAGGGCGAGCTGCTTGAGGCCATCCGCAAGGAGAACCGTTCGAGGACCAGGAAGGCCCGCGGCCGCAGCCGTTAGAGCCGGGTGCCGCCGCGCCCCCCGATCAGGGTCGGAGAGCGGAAGCAGCGGAGAACAGCCCCGCGAGCCCGCAGGCTCTGAGCGAAACCTCAGAGCTTGCGGGTGTCGCGGGGCTCCGCGTACGGCTCCTCCTCCTCGGGGTGGCCGCTCTCGATGGCCCGGCCGCGCTCCAGTTCGGCGTTGAGCTCCAGGCCCAGCAGCATGACGATGTTGCTGATCCACAGCCAGACCAGGAAGACCACGACGGTGGCGAAGCTGCCGTAGGTCTCGCCGTAGCTGCCGAACCACGCCACGTACAGGCCGAACGCCGCCGAGGCGATGACCCACAGCACGACGGCCAGCACGCTGCCCGGGGTGACCCAGCGGAAGCGGCGCCGGACGTTCGGCGCGGCCCAGTAGAGCACCGCGATGGCGATGCTGACCAGCAGGAGCAGCACCGGCCACTTGGCCCAGTTCCACACGGTGACCGCGGTGTCGCCGACGCCCAGAACGTCCCCGGCCCGGCGGGCCACCGCCCCGGTGAACACCACGCCGACCGCGATGACCGCGGAGAGCAGCACCAGGGTCACGGTGATGGCCAGCCGCACCGGCAGCGTCTTCCACGCGGGCCGGCCCTCGCCGATGTCGTAGACGTTGTTGGCGGCCCGCATGAACGCCGCGACGTAGCCCGAGGCGGACCACAGCGCGACCAGCACACCGAAGATCAGGCCCACGGTGGCCGCGCCGCGGGCGCCGCGCATCTGCTCCAGCATGCTGGTCAGCACGTCGCGGGCCGGGCCCGGCGCGAGCGTGGCCACGTTGTCCAGCAGCGGGTTGATCGCGGAGCTGCCGACCAGTCCGAGGATCGAGGTCAGGGCGAGCAGGGCGGGGAAGATGGCCAGCACCCCGTAGTAGGTGAGGGCGGCGGCCAGGTCGGTGAGGTTGTCCGCCCGGTACTCCTTGACGGTGCGCTTGAGCACCTCCTTCCAGGAGCGGCCGCTCAGCTTCGTGGGGCCGTCCGGCGCCGGCCGCGCCCCCGGGCGGTCCGGGGGCGCGGAGGAGGCGGAAGCCCTGTGGTGGGTCACCATGGCTTGCTGGCTCCTCCCGTGCCGGCGGGGCCGGCCTCGGTGGACTCGGCCGAGTGGTCGTGTCTGGCCTTGACGTCCATCGCGGCGTGCCTGGCGGTGGCCCTGGCCTCGTCCCGCAGCCGCTGGGCCGACTCCCGGGCGGTGGCCTTCGCCGGCCCGGTGTACTCGCCGGCCCGCTCGGTCACCCGGGTGGCGGCCTGCCGTTCGGCGTCGGTCTCCGGGAGCGCGGCCCCGGCGAGCAGCCCGGCGCCGAACGCGACGATGCCGGTGGCCAGCGGGTTGCCGCCGGCCTGGTGGGCGGCCCGGCCCGGTGCGTGCCGCGCGGCCTCGCCTGCCTGCCCGGCGGCGCCCCGCATGGACTGGCTGGCATGCCGGGCCCGGCCCCGCATCTGTTCGGTGCCCTGGCCGTCGCCGCCGGGCATCCGGCTGCGCAGCCCGGACGCCGCGCCGCGCAGTCGTTCGCCCTGCCGGCCGGCGGCCCGGCGCGGGCTGACATGGTCGGCCAGGCGGTCCAACTCGTCGGTGAGCCTGGCCCTGGTCTCGTCGATCTCGGCTCTCAGCCGCTCGGGTGACGTGCCCATCGCGCGTTCTCCTTCAGCGATTGCATGGTCTTGTCGGGCTTGGCGTGCACGCGCTTCATCCGGGCGCGCGCCAGCAGGAACAGGCAGGCGCCGATGACCGCCCAGCCGCCGGCGACGATCATGGCCGCCCAGACCTCGTCCAGGACGTGGGCCAGCGCGAACACGGCCGTCAGCGACAGCAGCAGGGCGACCATGTAGCCGGCGAAGCCCGCGCCGCCGTACATGCCGGCGGCCTTGCCGGCGTTGGTGGCCTCCTGGCGCATCTCCGCCTTGGCCAGTTCCACTTCCTTGCGGACCAGCGACTGGGCGTCCGACGTCACCGCCGAGACGAGCCTGCCGATCGAGCCGTCGTGCTCCCGCGCCGGCTCCTGGACGCGCTCCTCCGCCCGTTGCTGGGATCCGGATGCCGTGGTGGCCATCTCACTCCTCCTCCCACAGTGAGTCGGGACCGAGGTCCGGCGCGATACCCGGAGACATGTACGGCCGGTCGGACCGCCCGGGCTGCCCCGGCTGCGCCGGCTGCGCGGACTGCCCGGGCTGCCCGGACTGTTCGGCGGGCCCGCCGTCCGGCTGCTGCCCTGTCGGGTACCCGTCCGGGTGGCTGGTCGACTGGCCGGACTGGCCGGCCTGGTCGCGCCCGGCTCTGGCCAGCCGGCCGAGGGCGAAGCCGGCCAGGGCCGCGCCGCCCCAGAAGGCGGCGGGGCGCTCCCGGGCGAAGCCCTGCAGCTCGTCCCGCATGCCGCCGATGCCCCGCTCCTCCAGCCGGTCGGCGGCGCGGTGGCCGCCCTCGGCCGCGCGGGCGACCATGGTGCGGGCCGGCGAGTCGGACGGGGCCCGGTCCGCCATCGCGGCCAGGTCGTCCGCCCACTGCCGCATCGTGTTCGCGGCCTGGTGCGACCGGTCCCGCTCCGTGCCGGAGCCGGACTCCTGCGTGTGCTGCCTGCCCATGTGTGGCTTGGCGGTGTCAGTCATGGACCACTCCCGATACCTTGACAACACCGGGCGGGTAACCGCCGGCATTCCCGCCAAACGGAACAATTTGGACAAACGGGCATGTGGCCATGAGGTCGGGCCCCGGCCGCGGTCAGCTGACCAGGATCCGCGGGGAGGGCTCCCTGAGCTCGGCGTTCGCCCACCGGGCCTGGCGCGGCGTGTCCCGCACCGCGACGTCCAGCGCGTCCCCGTTGGAGTGCGGCACCGAGGCGGTGCGCGCCCAGCGGTCCACGTCCTCGGGCGCCGCCCCGGGCCCTGGGCGCACCTCCTCCCAGGCCCCCGGGGCTCGGGGAGGGCTGTCCGCCCGGACCGGCCAGGGCTCCCCGGCTCCGGACGGTGTGCGCGACCCCCAGGGCTCGGCGATCCGGTCGACTCGTGCCATCCGCCTCTCCTCCTCCTCCTCGGCTCACCGCGGGTGCGCACCCCGGTTCCCCCGGGGGGAGCGAAGAAACCCGGGAAGTAGGTAAAAGGGAAGTTTGTTCCGGAACGTCCGGGTAACCGGTCAGGCGCTCGCGCCACCACGAGCCGAGCTTCGGCCCGGAAGGAGAGCAGATGTCCGCCCACGAGGCACCCGTGCCCGATCCGCCCGACAAGCAGGAGCAGCTCGACCCGGTCCGGGACCACGCCGAGGGAACCCACCTCACCACGAACACCGGCACCCGGATCGACGACACCGACAACTCGCTGCGCGCCGGGGAACGCGGGCCGACCCTCATGGAGGACTTCCACTTCCGGGAGAAGATCACCCACTTCGACCACGAGCGGATCCCGGAACGGGTGGTGCACGCCCGCGGAGCGGGCGCCTACGGGCACTTCCGGCCGTACGCCTCGCTGGCCGAGTTCACGAAGGCCGACTTCCTCCAGGACCCGGAGCGCAGCACGCCCGTCTTCGTGCGGTTCTCCACCGTCGCCGGCTCCCGCGGCTCCGCCGACACCGTGCGCGACGTGCGCGGATTCGCGACGAAGTTCTACACCAGGGAGGGCAACTACGACCTGGTGGGCAACAACTTCCCGGTGTTCTTCGTCCAGGACGCCATCAAGTTCCCCGACTTCGTGCACGCGGTGAAGCCGGAGCCGCCGAACGAGATCCCGCAGGCGCAGTCCGCGCACGACACCTTCTGGGACTTCGTCTCGCTCCAGCCGGAGTCGCTGCACACGGTGATGTGGCTGATGTCCGACCGGGCGCTGCCGCGCAGCTACCGGATGATGCAGGGCTTCGGCGTGCACACCTTCCGCCTGGTGAACGAGCACGGCCAGGGCACGTTCGTGAAGTTCCACTGGAAGCCGCTGCTCGGCACGCACTCGCTGGTCTGGGACGAGTGCCAGAAGGTCGCGGGCAGGGACCCGGACTACAACCGCCGCGACCTGTGGGACGCCATCGACCAGGGCGACTTCCCCGAGTACGAGCTCGGCGTGCAGCTGGTGCCGCAGGAGGACGAGTTCCGCTTCGACTTCGACCTGCTCGACGCCACGAAGATCATTCCCGAGGAGATCGTGCCGGTCCGCCCGGTCGGCCGCATGGTGCTCGACCGCAACCCGGACAACTACTTCGCCGAGACCGAACAGGTCGCGTTCCACACCGCGCACGTGGTTCCCGGCATCGACTTCACCAACGACCCGCTGCTCCAGGGCCGCAACTTCTCCTATCTGGACACCCAGCTGATCCGGCTCGGCGGCCCGAACTTCCAGCAGCTGCCCGTCAACCGCCCGGTCGCCGAGACCCGCAACAACCAGCGCGACGGCTACGGCCAGCACCGGATCCACCCCGGCCAGAGCAGCTACGCCCCCAACTCCCTCGGCGGCGGCTGCCCGATGCTCGCGGATCCGGACGCGGGCGCGTACGTCCACCACCAGGAGCGGGTCGACGGCGCCAGGATCCGCAGGCGCAGCGACAGCTTCGCCGACCACTACGGCCAGGCCACGCTGTTCTGGAACAGCATGAGCGGCTGGGAGCGCGAACACATCGTCGCCGCCTACCGCTTCGAACTGGGCAAGGTCGTGGACCGGACCGTGCGCCGGCGGACCGTCGAGCAGCTGGGGCATATCGACATTGGGCTCGCCGCCGCGGTCGCCGAGGGCATCGGCGTGCCGGCCCCCGAGGGGCCGCCGGCCGAGAACCACGGCCGGCGGTCGGCGGCGCTCAGCCTGGCCAACCGCGCGACCAACCGCGCCGACTCCGCGGCCACCCGCCGCGTCGCGGTCCTGGCCGCCGACGGCGTGTCCGGGGGCCACGTCACGGCGCTCCGCCGCGCGCTCGCCGAGGCGGGGGCGATCGTCGAGGTGCTCGGCCCGCACGACGGAGAGCTGGGGACCGCCGACGGCGGCCGGCTGGGCGTCGACCGGGCCATGAACACCATGACCTCCGTGCTCTACGACGCGGTGTGCGTGCCGGGCGGCGCGGCGAGCGTCGCCGCCCTGGCCGGGGACGGGCTGGCCCGGCACTACGTCGCGGAGGCGTTCAAGCACGGTAAGTGCGTGGCCGCGCTCGACGACGGCGCGGACCTGCTGCGTCGGGTCGGGCTGCCCGGCGTGCGGCTGGCGGGTCCCGGCGACGAGGTGGTGCACGACCGGGGCGTGGTGACCGGCGCGGGCACCGCCGTGGCCGCCGGCGACTTCGTCACGCCCCTGATCGAGGCGATCGCGGCACACCGCCACTTCGACCGCGACGCCGACCAGATAGCGGCGTAGCGCGCAGCGCCTTCCCGGCGCGCAAGCCGCGACGACGCGCGCCCAGCGCTGCCTCGCCGCCCGGGTCTCCAGTCGCGTCGCTCTCCGTCAGCGCATCGCTCCCGCGCCGATCCGGGCCCCTGCTCGTCTCGCCGCCGGCGCCTGCGGCGGGACGAGCAGGGGGCGGACGAGAGGTGTAAAAGCTCCCGTTCTGCCTACTCGGGAGCCATGACGGACGAGACCTCCGACGTGGAGCTGGACGCGCTGTGGAACGACTTCCACCGCGTGGTCAACATGACGTCGCACGAGCTGAGCGAGTGGCTGCGCACGCGGCACGCCCACGAGGACAGCGAGGAACTGCCCGAGGACGCCATCACCGGCAAGGGGCGGCGGGTGCTCGCCGTCCTGCAGAAGCGTCGCATGGACCTGACGGACGGCGACGTGCGCGTGATGCGGCAGGTGGTCGGGATGGTCGACGAGCAGCGCCGGGACGACCTGGCGCCGACGGCCGGGGAGGCGCACTGGCGGCACCGGCTGATGTCGGTCGGGCACGACCCGCTGAAGCCGGTGTGAACGGCCGGCGGCGGCGCGCCGCCCCGACTCGCCGCGCTGGGCCGCGGCCCGCGGCTGGCGCGGGGTCGTCCTCGCCCGGTCCCTCGGCCTGGTGATGGGCGGTCTGTTCCTGCTGTCCCGGCTGGCCCGGTCGGTCGCCGGCGTGGCCGCGTACAACGAGCAGCGGCCGCGGCAGTTCCAGGATCCGGTCGGCTGGGCGGAGTACCTGACCCGGGCCGACTTCTGGAGCCGCACGCTGCAGAACTGGCAGTCGGAACTGCTGGCCATGGCCTCGATGGCGATCCTCTCCGTCTACCTGCGGCAACGCGGATCCCCCGAGTCGAAGCCGGTCGGCGCGCCGCACCACGAGACCGTGGTGGAAGGGTGAGAGACGGGAAGTTGGGTAACCGGAGAGAACTCGCTTTGCCGGTGTTTTCGCGGAAGTTACCCGGAAGTGGGCACTTCGTGCAGGAAGGAGAGGACGTGTCATGCTCGCCTGGTGTCTGATCTTCGTGCTGGGGTATCTGGCCGTCACTCTCCTGACGGCACGCGCCGCCTACGGCGTCCAGCGGGCCCGGCTGATCGAGCGCGCGGCGGACTGGCACGCGGGGGACGATCCGGTCGAGGCGTTCGAGGAGCACGACCAGTCCAGCGCGGCGACGAGCGCCTTCCTGTTCGGGCTCGCCTGGCCGGCGACCGTGCCCGGCTACTGCGTCTACCGCTGCGCCGCCTTCGTCATCACCACCAACCCGCCGGAGGCCCCGGCCGAGCAGGAGAGCCGGGCCGAGCAGGTCGGCCGCCGGATCGAGGAGCTGGAGGAGGAGATCAGGAGACCGCTCGACGCCCTGGTGTCGGAGCCCGTCGCCCGGCTCGGCCTCGCCGAGCCGGGCGGTCACGAGGTGACCGCCCGGGACCTGGCGGGACCGCGCGACGGCGTGGACGTTCCGCTCGACGAGTTGGTCAGACGGGCCCGGGAGGCGACCGGGCTCGGCGATCGCTGAGCGGTCCGCGGTTTGCGCCCCGCCTCGCCGGGTTACCCGCCCAGCCTGCGTTCGCAGCAGCGGACGCGACCTGTGATCCACAGCCGTGTGGAGGTTGACGATGACCTCGGCGATGACGACGCCCCGCCCTCAACCGGAGCCCGTTCCGCCGGCGCCCACCCCGCCGCCGCAGCCCGGCGGGCCGCAGCCGGGCCCCGCGCCCAGCCCTGACCCCGGCCCCGACATCCCAAGGCCGCCGGCCCCGCACCCCCCCGAACCCGAACCCCAACCGGGCCCCGGCTGATCCGGGCTCTGCCCTCAGCTGAGGGCCCGGACGCGGCCGGCTCCCCGCGTCTGGCGTCGGCGCATGGAGATCATCCGGCTGACGCCCGACCTGCACCAGCTCACCTTCGAGATCGGACAGGCCCACCTGTGGCGGGACGCCACCGGGCTGACGCTGGTCGGCTCGGGTCCGGTGAGGGCCGGCCGGGCCGTCGCCGACGCCCTCGCCGGGCTCGGTGCCGGGCCCGGCGACCTGCGCCGGATCGTGCTCACCCACTGCCACGACGACCATGCGGGGCGGGGCCGCGGAGATCGCCGCCCTCGGCGACGTCGAGGTGTTCGCGCACCGGCTCGACGCCCCGGTGGTGCGCGGTGAGGCGACCGTCCCGCCGCCCGCCCCGCCGGTGCCGGCCGTCCGGGAGGTCGAGGACGGCGACGTGCTGCCGTTCGGCGGCGGCGCCCGGGTGGTGGCCGCGCCCGGGCACACGCCCGGCAGCATCGCCCTCCAACTGCCGGCCGCCGGGGTGCTCTTCCTGGGGGACACCGTGGCCAACGTGGCGGGCCGCACCGTGCTCGGCGTGTTCAACGTGGACCGCGCCCGCGCACTGAGCCGGCTGGACGCGGACATCGCCTGCTTCGGCCACGGCGACGGCGTAGCGCGGCGTCGGCCCGGGAGCCCGGACCACGCGGGCCGCGCCGACTCAGCCGACTCAGCCGACTCAAGGGAGTGGCCGGGCGACGGCCACCGGGACCCCGTCGCGACGGGGTCCCGGTGCCGCCTCGGGGCTCACCCGGCTCATTCGGACCAGCGGAGCAGGGCGCCGAGGCCGCCTGCCGGGGCGTCGCCGGTCGGCGGGAGCGCCACGACGTCCGCGCCGGTCGCCGCCGCGGCGCGCAGCAGCGCGTCGTCGGCGCGCGCCGTGTCCCGTTCGAGCCGGCCCTCGTCCGGCGTGTCCTCGGGCCGCATCGTGACGTCGTCGGGCTCCTCGCCGACCCACACCCGTCGCTCCAGCTCCGGGCCGTCGGGCCGCACCAGCAGCGTCCCGATCCGGTGCTGCCGCGCCGCGTCCACCAGCGCGGGCACCCCGTCGGCGATCTGGCCGGCCTGGCCGCGACCGGCCAGGAAGGCGTCCAGCGCCTGGTCCGCACGGGCCCCGGCGGCCTCGGCGCGAGCCTCCCCGATCTCCCGCTGGAGCCCCTCGCTGGACGAGCCCGGCGCCCGCGAACCGCCCTCGGCCTCGGACGCCACCTCCCGCACGGCCATGGGCAGGCGCTCGTGCACCGCCCGGCGCTGCCGCGGGTCGCCCACCAGCACCACCACCTCGGCGCCGGTCCGGTCCACGCATTCGGCGATCGTGTCCGCCGTGCGCTCGGCGTTCTCGTCCCAGGTGTTCTCGACCGCGAACTGGAAGTGCCGCTCGGACCAGTCCACGGCGGACGACGTGCGGTGCAGCGGCCAGTCCTCGCCCACGGCGGTGCCGGCCGCCTCGGTGGTGCCGTCGGCGTGCCGCACCTCCAGGTCGGCCCCCCTGCGGTCGATGAAGGCGACCAGGCAGTCCGGCTCGGGCCGGGCCAGGTCGAGCAGCGGCGTGACGCGGGGGAGCGGGGTCCAGTAGCTCAGCGACTCCGGCGTGGGGCCGCCCAGCGGCGTGTCGAGCACCACCTCGCCCCCGGTCGCGAAGAGCGCACGCCCCGGGGTGCGCGGCTCCAGATCGACGAGCGCCCGGTACACCGCCTCGCGGGTCGCCGGGTCGGCGCCGTCCTCCGCCAGCCGGTCCCGGGTGCCCCGGGCCCGCAGCTCCTGCTGTCTGGCCCCGTCCTCCGTGGTCCGCGTCGTGTCGAAGTACACCGAGGCCCACGGCCCGGGGCGGTGCAGCAGCGGGCTGAGGTGTGCGAGTTTCATGGTCTGCCTCCTGCGCGCTGTGATCGGTGCGCCCCCCGGGTACCCCGGACGGCGCCGGACCACCCGGGGCGCAGGAGGGAGAGGGCGCGCCCCGGGTGGCCGTGTGAACCTGGGGCCGTCACCCCAGGTCACGTCCTGCTGTCCAGTTGTCTGGCCGGTGTCGCCGGCACCGGGCTGGGCACGGGGGAGCCGCGCTCGCGCCCTCGGCCTCCGACCTCGCTCAGCGGCCGGGCCGGGGACTCCAGCGAGCGTCGCTCGGCCGGGACGGCGAGGAAGAGCGCGACCAGGCCCGCCACCGTCATCACCCCGGCGCCGAGCCGGAACGCCGGCACCGTGTCGCCCACCACGCCGCTCTCCGTCGGATCGGCGAGGACACGGCCGCGGCGAGGCCGGTCACCTCGGAGGCGCTGATGGGCAGCCCGCTGCCCTCCTCGGGCAGCCGGCTCGCGATGGTGCCGACGACGGTGACCTCGAGCCCGTCGAGGATCCACACGGTGCCCAGGCCGATCACGATGGTCCGGTGCCACCGCGACCAGGGCAGCCGGTCGAACCGGGCCGGCACGTCCGTCGTGTGGGCATGACCGCTCGACGCCTGGGTCGTCACGGCGCCCCCCGGATCAGGAGGCCGCGCGACTGCCGAAGGCCGTCAGCAGCGCCTCGTTGAAGAACTTCAGATCGTCCGGCTTGCGGCTGGTGACGAGCGTGTTGGGTCCGGCGTCGCAGACCTGCACCGGCTCGTCCACCCAGGTGGCGCCGGCGTTGGTCAGATCGGTGCGCAGGCTCGGCCAGGACGTCATGGTGCGGCCGCGCACCACGTCCGCCTCGACCAGCGTCCACGGCGCGTGACAGATCGCCGCCACCGGCTTGCCGGCGTCGAAGAAGCCCTTGGCGAACGCGACCGCGCGCGGGTCGAGGCGCAGGAAGTCGGGGTTCGCGACGCCGCCGGGGAGCACCAGCGCGTCGAAGTCCTCGGCCGTGACGTCGTCCACGGTCCGGTCCACGGGGAAGGTGTCGCCGTTGTCCAGGTGGTTGAACGCCTGGATGCTGCCCGGCTGGGTGGAGACCAGCTGGGGCGTCTCACCGGTCGAGGTCACCGCCTCCCAGGGGGAGGTCAGTTCGACCTGTTCGACGCCCTCGGGGGCCGCCAGGAACGCGATGCGCATGGTTGTTCACCGTCCTTGCGTTGTCGTGCGTGAGTGCTCGGGTCGGCGTCCGCCGCCGGCGGGGCGGCGCGCCGCGGCTAGTGGCCGTTGCCGCCGTTGCCGCCCTTGCCGCCATTGGCACCGTTGCCGCCGTTCTCGCCGTTGCGCCGGCCGCGCCCGGGCAGGAACTCCTGCACCTTGGCCTTGAAGCCCTGCCGCACCATCGACACCCGGTCCGGGTCGCCCTTGAGGATCGACGTGGCCGCCGCCTCGATCTGCTCCCAGGTGGCGTGCGGCGGGATCGGCGGCACCGCCGGATCGGTCAGGAACTCCACGACCACGGGCCCGTCGGCGGCCAGCGCGCGCCGCCAGGCGTCGGGCACGTCCTCCGGCTTCTCCACCCGGATGCCGGTCAGGCCGAGGGACTCCGCGAACGTCGCGTACCGGACGTCCGGGATGTGCTGCGAGGGCAGGAACTGCGGCGAGCCGGCCATCGCCCGCATCTCCCAGGTCACCTGGTTCAGGTCCTGGTTGTTCCACACGGCGACGACCAGCCGCTGGTCCGCCCACTCCTTGCGGTACTTGGCGATGCTGATCAGCTCGGCCAGGCCGTTCATCTGCATGGCGCCGTCGCCGACCAGGGCGATCACCGGCCGGTCGGGGTGCGCGAACTTCGCGCCGATCGCGTACGGCACCGCGCAGCCCATGGTGGCCAGCGTGCCGGACAGCGTGCCGCGCATCGAGCCGCGCATCCGCAGGTGCCGCGCGTACCAGTTGGCCACCGAGCCCGAGTCGGCGGTGAGCACCGCGTCGTCGGGCAGCAGCGGGTCGAGCTCCGCCGCCACGTACTCGGGGTTGATCGGGTCGGCGGAGACCTCGGCCCGGCGTCGCATGGTCTCCCGCCAGCGCTCGACGTTGGCCACGACCTTCTTCTGCCAGCCGTTCCCCTTCCGGCGCTCCAGCAGCGGGATCAGCGCCCGCAGCGTGTCGGCCGCGTCGCCGACGAGGTTCACCTCGTACGGGTACCGCATCCCGATCATGTGCGGGTCGAGGTCGATCTGCACCCCGCGCACGGCGCCGAACTCCGGCAGGAACTGGCTGTAGGGGAAGCTGGATCCGACGGTCAGCAGCGTGTCGCAGTCCCGCATCAGCTCGAACGAGGGGCGGGTGCCCAGCAGTCCGATCGAGCCGGTGACGTAGGGGAGTTCGTCGGACAGCACGTCGAGGCCGAGCAGCGCCTTGGCGACCCCGGCGCCGAGCAACTCGGCGATCTCCGTGACCTCCTGACGGGCCCCGGCCGCACCCTGGCCGACCAGGATCGCGACCCGTTCGCCCGCGTTCAGCACCTCGGCGGCGTGCCGCAGCGCCTCCGGCTCGGGCGACGCGGTCCAGGAGCTGCTGCCCAGGCTGGAGGGCACCATCTTGAACGCGTGCTGGGGCGGCGAGTACTCCAGCTGCTGCACGTCCGCCGGCAGGATCACGGCGGTCGGCGCGCGCCGCGCGTACGCGGTGCGGATCGCCCGGTCCAGCACGTTCGGCAGCTGCTCGGGGACGGTGACGGTCTCCAGGAAGTCGGAGGCCACGTCCTTGAACAGCGCGTGCAGGTCCACCTCCTGCTGGTAGGAGCCGCCCATCGCGCTGCGGTTGGTCTGCCCGAGCAGCGCCACCACGGGCACGTGGTCGAGCTTCGCGTCGTACAGGCCGTTCAGCAGGTGGATCGCGCCGGGGCCCGAGGTCGCGGCGCAGACCCCCAACTCGCCGCTGAACTTGGCGAAGCCGCCGGCCGCGAACGCGGACATCTCCTCGTGCCGCGCCTGGATGAACCGCGGTTCGTCGCCCGCCCGCTCCCACGCGGCGAGCAGCCCGTTGATGCCGTCACCCGGATAGCCGAAGACCTGCCGCACGCCCCACTCGCGTAGCCGGGCGAGCACGAAGTCGGCGACGTTCTGGCTCATGGTGGCTCCTCACACGTCGGCGGTCACCCGCGCACGAGTAACCTCCCGGGGCGCCCGGAAACCTGGTTTGCGCCCCAGGGCCCCGGGCACTCGCCACGAATGCCTCCGACCGCCGACGACAGCAGCGACGACCGTGAGTACGACGACGACAACGAGGATCGGTACGGCCGGCGCCGGGAGACGCCCGCGGAGCGGGACGACCGCAATCTCGCCGAGCTGCTCCAGGAGCTGCGGGTGACGCAGACGGGCGTGCAGATCCTGTTCGCCTTCCTGCTGACGCTCGCCTTCACCGACCGGTTCGAGGACCTGAGCGAGTCCCAGCACATCCTCTACGTGGTCACGTTGGTGCTGGCGCTGGTGGCCACGGTGCTGTTCACCGCGCCCGTCGCGCTGCACCGGATGCTGTTCCAGCGTGGCCACAAGCGGGCCATCGTGCACACCTCGTCGCGGCTCGCCACCGTGGGCCTGGGCGTGCTGGCCCTGGCCTTCACCGGCTCGCTGGCGCTGGTGGTGGACGTCGTCGAGGGCCGGACGGCCGGCATCTCCGTGGCGGCGGGCTGCCTGCTGCTCTGCGTCGGACTGTGGGCTGGGCTTCCGGCCCTCATCGGCCGCAGCTCTCCCAGCCGCCCGCACGAGCACGCGGACGACGGCGACGAGCGGGGCGACCATCACGGCCGCCCGGCGGCGTCGAAGTAGACAAGTAGCCAAGAAGGTCTGGAAAGGGGTCGAGGAGGCACGGCACAGGGCCCGGCGGGACCGGGCGCCTCCGGCCGCCTCGGGCGGCGGCGGTCGGCTCACCGCCGCCGCCCGGGGTTCCCGCCGTCGGGGGCGTGTCTCCCAGGTCCTTCGGGCCCGGGGGAGGATCCGGGGTCGCGGTCCTGGTGCGGATCCCCGCTCAGATCCCCGATGGTGATCACCCCCACCGCCCAGCCGTCCTCCACGACCGGCAGCCGGCGCACCGCGTGCCGCCGCATCAGCCGCACCGCCGTCGCGACCTCCTCGTCCGGCGCGACGGTCACCGGATCGGGCGTGCACACCGACTGGCAGCTGACGGTGAGCGGATCCATGCCCTCGGCCACGGCCCGCAGCGTGATGTCCCGATCGGTGACCACGCCCACCAGCACCCCGTTCCGCGCGACCAGAACGTCTCCCACGCCCTGCGCCCGCATCAGTTGGGCTGCCTCCACCACCGTGGTGTCCGGCCCCACCACCGTCACCGATGGCCTCATGACGTCCCGTACCCGCTGAGTCGTCACTGGAGCGTCCTCCTTCCTCACGGCCGTCCCGGACGGCCGTACCACCATCGGAGCGTTTCAAACCCCGGGTGGCAACAGCGCCGCCAGCGCGGCCAGGCCGCCGGACTCGGCCGGAGAGGGCGGCGCGGCCTCCGGCGGCAGGGCCCGGAAGGCGCTCGGCGGCACCCCGTAGGCCGCCCGGAACCGCCGCGAGAAGTGGTACGCGTCGGCGAAGCCGCACTGGGTGGCGATGGCGCCGAGCGGCAGGTCGCTCAGCCACAGCAGCGGCTCGGACCTGGCCAGCCGCAGCCGTTCCAGCGCCTCCACCGGGCCCAGCCCGAACCGCCGCCGGAACATCCGGCACAGCGTGCTGACCGACACCCCGCCCGCCGCGGCCAGGGCGGGCAGTGGCACCGGCCTCGCGACCCCGTCGGCCCAGCGTTCGCGGACCGCCGCCAGCATCGCCAGCACCGGCTCGGGCAGCGGCTCCGCGGACGAACGCGCCGGGCACGGGCCGCCGACGAACGTCAACAGCAGCAGCCGGAGCGTGGCGCGGGCGTGCTCCCGCCAGTCGGGCGGCCGGTCCGTGCCGAGCCTGAGCAGGTGCCGGCACAGCGCGGCCATCGGATCCCGCCGCCCGCTCAGCTCCCGGGTCAGCGGCCAGCCCGCGTCGGCGGGCCCGCCGCGCGTGTGGAAGTGCACGTAGGCGTGCCGGGTCGGCCGCGCCGGGTCCCAACGGAACGCGTCCCACATGCCGGGCCGCACCAGCAGTAGCGTGCCGGGCGCCAGGGCCAGCGCCGCGTCGGCCGGGTCGGCGGCGTCCCTGGTCCAGGTCGCGCTGCCGGCCAGCAGCCACACGAACTCGTAGGACCGGGCGCGGCGCGGCCCGAACGACGAGCCCGGCGGGTAGTCGGCCACCGCGGGCCCGAGCCGTGGCACCAACGCGACGTCCAGCGCCGCGACCTCGGCCTCGGCACCGTCCGCCCCCGCGACACCCGTCCCGACGGTGACCGGCTCTGCCCCATCCCGCCCCGCGGCGTCCGTTCCTCCGGAACCCTCGTCCGGCGCGCCTCCGTCCGGCGCGCCAGCGAGGCGGACGGCCAACCGGCCGCTCCGCGCGTGCTCGGCACCGGCCGGCCCGGGCCCGGTCCCCGTCACCTGTCGCAGCCACCCTCCCGGTCCGGCCGGACCCACGGCTCACGCACCCGCGTCACGCCCTTGTACGCGTACGGGTCGCTCCCGGCGACCAGCACGATGTCGCGGAAGTCCGTCTGCGCCATCGGCACCCCCGGCTCGGGCTCCGCCCACGGCAGCAGCGACTCCGCGCTCATGTAGTGGTTCACCAGGGCCCGCCGGTACCCGTGCCGGCCGGAGTTGGGCAACGACCGGTGCAGCAGGTAGCCGTTGAACAGCAGCACCGAACCGGCCGTCAGCTCCACCGGCACCGCGTCCTCGTCCCGGTACGGGAACCCGTAGGACTCCACCGTGCAGTCGTACCGCGGGTCGTCGTGCTCCCGGTTCGGGTAGATCACGCCGCGCCGGTGCGACCCGGGCAGCACCCACAGGCAGCCGTTCTCCACCGTGGCGTCGTCCAGCGCGATCCAGGCCGCCGTCAGCGAACGGTCCCGGGTCGGGATGAACATCTCGTCCTGGTGCCACGCCTGACCCGGCTTGCCCTCCGCCTTGACGAAGAGCATCGACTGCATCGCCTTGACGTTCGGACCGATGACCTCGGTGAGCGCCTCGACGATCGCCGGATGGCGCATCGTGTCGAGCATCGGCGGGGACAGCTTGTGCGGATAGTGCACGCACAGGAACCTCCGCATCACCTCGTCGTCCGACTCCCCGGCCGTTCCCGGCTCCGCGCCGTTCACCCGGCCGCGTTCGCCACGGCAGATCCGCAGCGCCTCGTCGAGCAGCACGGCCAGCTCGGCCCGGCCCAACGCGTCCGGCAGCACCAGGAACCCGTCCCGCTCGAAGTCACCGCGCCTCCCGCCCGCCGCCACGTCACGCGCCGCGTCGGTCGTGAGATCGGTCGTGACCCTCGCCATCGCCTTCACCTCTCCGGTCGGTCTCGGTCGGTCTCGGTCGGTCCCGATCGGTCCCGATCCGTCTCGCCCTGCGTCGACCGGTGTCCGTCGGACCTCACCCGAGCCTGACCCCGGCCGCGCTCCACGGCCATGGCCGGGCCGCGCAGCCGGATGGCGAATCCTGTCATCCGAGACCGGTGCGTACCAGACCCTTGACGCTCGCCGAAACACGCGAGTAGCGTCATGCCCCATCAATTAATACGTATTAAACGTCGTGTTGACGGGGGAGTGACCGTGAGCCCAACCGAGCGCCGCCGCCGGCCCACCCAGGTGGACATAGCGCGGCGCGCCGGCGTCTCGCAGGCGACCGTGTCGCTGGTCATCAGCGGCGGCGCCGCCAGCGACCAGATAGCCGAGTCCACGCGCCGCGCCGTGCTGGCCGCCGCCCAGGAGCTCGGATACTCGGCCAACATCGCGGCCCGCAGCCTGCGCGGCGGCCGCAACCAGCTGCTCGGCCTCTACACCTTCGAGCGCTTCTTCCCCACCGACCAGCGGGACTTCTACTTCCCCTTCCTGCTCGGCGTCGAGGAGGAGACCGCCCGGCAGGGCTACGACCTGCTGCTGTTCAGCTCCGTCAGCTCCGTCAACTCGGCCGCCGACCGCTCCATCTACGCCGGCGGCGTCAACCGGCTGAAGCTCGCCGACGGCTGCGTGCTGCTGGGCCGCAACGTGCGCCGCGAGGAGCTGGCCGCGCTGGCCCGCGAGGACTTCCCCTTCGTCTTCGTCGGCCGCCGCGAGGTGGACGAGGTGGAGCTGTCCTACGTCGCCGCCGACTACGTCGCGGCCACCCGCGCGATGGTCGCCGAGCTGACCGGGCGGGGGCACCGCCGGATCCTGCACCTGCGGGCGGTCGGGGACGCCGAGCCCACCCGGGACCGCGAGGAGGGGTACCGGCGCGGCCTGGCCGAGGCCGGCATCCCGGTGGACGAGTCGCTCGTCCAGGAGTTGGCCGATCCGGCCCAGCTGTCCGCCGAGCACCTCCGGCGGTGGATCGAGGAGGACGGCGTGACCGCGCTGCTCGTCGAGCCCACCGAGGACAACCGGCTCGTCGAGGCGCTGGCCGACCTGGCTCGCCGCACCCCGTTCCAATTTCCCGAGGACTGCTCGCTCGCGCTGCTCGGCGAGCCGCCGTCCTGGACGCCGGAGCTGCGTGACTGGACCAGGTTCTCGTTGCCCCGCGCGGAGATGGCCCGCGAGGCGGTGCGGCTGCTGGTCGAACTGCTCGGCCAGACCACGCCGACGCCCCGACAGCTCTTCGTGCCCTGCGCGTTCGTGCCCGGCGACTCGGTCGGGCCGGCTCCCGACCGTCGGGAGGGCCGGCCGTGACCCGCGTGATCGTCTCCCGGCTGTTCGTCGGCGTCTTCGTGATGTGGGGCGCCGCCTCCCTCATCTTCCTTATCGTCCGCGCCGCCCCCGGCGACCCGGCCACCGTGCTGCTCGGACCCGACGCCAGCCGCGAACAGATAGCCCGGCTGCACGACGAACTGGGCCTGGACCGCCCGCTGTACGCCCAGTACCTCGACTACCTCGGCAACGTCGCGCGGCTGGACTTCGGCGAGTCGCACCGGCTCGGCCGCCCGGCCATGGACGCCGTCCTGGAACGGCTCTCCGCCACCGTCGAACTGACCCTGACCGCCACCACCGTCGCCGTGCTGCTCGGCCTCACCCTCGGGCTGCTGGCCGGCGGGCGTCCCGGCCGGCTCCTCGACCGGCTGGTGTCCGCCGCCACCATCGCGCTGCAGTCCTTCCCGACGTTCTGGGTCGGCATCATGCTCATCCTCTTCTTCGCCCTCGGCCTGCGCTGGCTGCCCAGTTCCGGCGTCGGCACCCCCCAGCACATGGTGCTGCCGGCGATCACCCTGGCCCTGCCGTTCACCGCCATCGTCGCCCGGCTGACCAGGAGCAGCGTCGCCGAGACGCTCCGCGAGGGCTACGTCGCCACCGCGCGCTCCAAGGGCCTGACCGAACCGCAGGTGCTGCTCGGACACGCGCTGCGCAACGCCCTCGTCCCCGTCGTGACCATCGTCGGCCTCCAGATGGGCGCCCTGCTCGGCGGCGCGGTCATCGTCGAGAACGTCTTCGCCTGGCCGGGACTCGGCTCCCTCGTCGTCGACGCGGTCGCCAACCGCGACTACGCCGTCGTGCAGGGCGTCACCCTGCTGATCGCCGGCCTGGTGGTGCTGCTCAACCTGGTCGCCGACCTGCTCTGCGCCCGGCTCGACCCGCGCATCCGGCTGGAGGGACGGCCATGACCGTGCTCACCGACGCCCCGCTGGCCAAGGAGCCCGCCCCGCCCCCGGCCGAACGCCGCCGCCCGGCGCGCCGCCGCTGGCTGGCCCGCATCCCGTACGTCGTGCTCGGCCTGTACGCGCTGCTCGCGCTCCTCGGCCCGCTGCTCGTCGACTACGACCCGGTGCACACCCCGCTGGAGGACCGCCTGCTGGCACCCGGCGAGGAGACCGCCACCGGCCGCACCGCCTGGCTCGGCACCGACGGCCTGGGCCGCGACGTGCTGGCCCAGATCGTCTACGGCGCCCGCACCTCGCTGCTCATCGGCGCCGCCACCGTCGGCGTGTCCTGCCTGGTCGGCGTCGTCCTCGGCGCCGTCGCCGGCTACGCCCGGGGCTGGATCGACGTGGTGCTGGCCCGGATCTTCGACGTGCTGCTCGCCTTCCCCGCGATCCTGCTGGCCATCGTCATCGCCGGCGCGTTCGACCGCAGCGTGCTGCTGGTCATCGTCGCCCTGTCGGCCACCGGCTGGATCTCCTTCGCCCGGCTGACCCGCAGCATCGCGCTCACGGTGCGCGAACGGCCCTGGGTCGACGCCGCCCGGGTGCTCGGTGTGCCAGGACGCCGGATACTCCGCCGCCACGTGCTGCCGTTCGCCGCCGGGCCCGTGGTCGCCATGGCCACCCTGGAGTTCGCGCTGGTGGTGCTCGCCGAGGCGGGACTCAGCTTCCTCGGCATCGGCCTGCCGCCCGACACGCCCTCCTGGGGCCAGACCATCGCCGGCGGCAAGGAGTACCTGGAGACGGCCTGGTGGATCTCGACGCTTCCGGGGATCGCGCTGTCCCTGCTGATCATCAACGTCGGCATCCTCGGCGACCAGCTCACCGCCCGGTACCGGCGCGGGCGCCTCGACTGAACCGAACGACGCAAGGAGAACCGTCATGACCGAGCCCCGCGAGCCGCGAAGGCTGGCCAGACTGATCGCCAGATCGATCGCCGGCCTGACCGGCGCGGCGCTGCTCGCCGCCTGCTCCACCACCACCGGCGGCGGCGACGGCGGGGGAGACGGCGCGAACGACGCCGTGCTCACGGCCGCCGGCACCTACCCCATCGAGAGCCTCGACCCGCACGGCGCCCAGGGCGCCTCCACCGGCACCCAGTTCGCCGGGCAGGCCCTCTTCAGCCGCCTCGTCCGGCCCGGCCCCGACGGCGAACTCACCGGCGACCTCGCGGAGTCCTGGGAGGCCAACGCCGACGTCACCGAGTGGACCTTCACGCTCCGCGACGACGTCACCTTCAGCGACGGGTCGCCGGTGACCCCCGAGGACGTGGTGGCCTCCTTCGACCGGATGATGCGGCTGAACGGCCCCAACGCCGGCAACTTCCCCGACTACACCATGACCGCCGCCGGGAACGAGGTCGTGGTCACCTCCCCGGGCCCCGACGCCTCCGTCCCCGGCAAGCTCGTCCTCTTCTACGTCATCCCCGCCGCGCAGGCCGAGGCCGCCGAGGACGCCGGCTCGTTCTTCAACGACCCCGTCGGCTCGGGACCGTTCAAGGTCGCCGAGTTCACCCCCGGGGAGACCCTGGAGCTCGTGCCCAACGACGGCTACGCCGGCGAGGTGCCGACCACGGAACGCGTCGTGGTGCGGAACATCCCCGAGCTCTCCGCCCGCCTGACCGCGCTGCGCACCGGCGAGGTCGACGTCGTCTGGGGCATCCCCGACGACCAGCTGGCGACGCTGGAGGGCGAGGACGGGCTGACCGTCGAGACGGTGGAGAGCACCGCCGAGTACACCATGTGGTTCAACTCCTCGGTCCCCGCCCTGGAGGACGCCGAGGTGCGGCGCGCGCTGTGGCAGGCCGTGGACTTCGACACCATCATCGCCGAGCTCTACCCCGAGACCGGCACGCCCGCCGACGCCCCGGTGCCGCCGCTGGTCCTCGGCCACGCCGCACAGGACCCGGTGACCCACGACCCGGACGCGGCGCGCGCCGCCCTGGAGGACGCGGGCTTCGACTTCTCCCGGACGCTGCGACTCCAGTTCGCCAACGCGGAGTTCCGGCCGTTCATCCAGGCGGTGGTCTCCGACCTGGAGGAGATCGGCGTCTCCGTGGACCCGCTGGAGAAGGAACAGGCCGTCTTCACCGAGGACCTGCTGGCGATGAACTGGGACATCAACTTCCAGCAGCTCGCCACCCCCACCTTCGACGCGGCCAGCAACCTCGGCCGCCTCTACACCTGCGACGCCGCCCGCACCGGCTACTGCAACCCCGACCTCGACGACCTGCTCGCCCAGGCCGCCGCCACCGCCGACGAGGACCAGCGCGTCGACCTCTACGCCCAGGCCAGCGAGATCATCTGGACCGACGCGGTCGGGATGTACCCCATGGAGGTCAGCATCGCCTACGCCTGGCAGGACTCCCTCCAGGGCATGACCCCCGACCCCAGCGGCCTCCCCGACTTCTCCCAGGTCACGGTCGAAGGCTCATGAGCCCCGACCAACACGGCCCCTCCGGGGCGGACACCCCCACGGCGGCGGGGGCCCGCTCCGCGGGCGAGGAGTCGGAGGCTGGCGAGGCCGGGGCTTCCCGCCCGCCGGCCGGCGACCCGGCAGACGGCGCGGAGCGCCCGGCGGGTTCGGACCGAGCGGCGGGCGGGGCCTCGGCGGCCGGCTCGCCGGGCGGGGAACCGGGAGCCGCGCGCTCCGTGCCCGAACCCGATACGGGGCCACGCCAGGCGGACACTCCGGCGGCCGGCGCGCAGCGCCCGGCCGGGCCGGCGGACCCGGCGAAGCCCGGGGCCACCCACTCCCGCCGGGGGTTCGGGGGGCGGAGCCCTCAGACCGCGGGGCCGGAGGCCCACACCACGGGGGTCCAGGGGGCGGAGCCCTCTGAACAACACCCCCTCCTCCGCCTCGCGGACCTGCGGGTCACCCTCACCGCCCCCACCGGCCGGGAAACGGCCCTCGTCGACGGCGTCAGCTTCGACGTGCCGCCCGCCGCCACCACGGGCCTGATCGGCGAGTCCGGCAGCGGCAAGACCATGACCGCCCTGGCCGTCATCGGCCTGCTCCCCGAACACGCCTCCGCCACCGGCCGCGTCGAGTGGCGCGGCGAGGACCTCCTGCACGCCACCCCGGCCCGCCGCAGGCGAACCCGCGGGCACGAGATCGCGATGATCTTCCAGGACCCCCTCGCCGCCCTCAACCCCACCCAGCGGATCGGCCGTCAGGTCGGGGAGATCCTCCGCCGCGACGGCCTGCCCCGCGCCGAGGTGCGCCGCCGCACCGTCGAACTCCTCGACCGCGCCGGCGTCCCCGAGCCGGAGCGGCGCGCCTCCAACTACCCGCACGAGTTCTCCGGCGGCCTGCGCCAGCGCGCCATGATCGCCCTCGCGCTCGCCGGCAACCCCTCCCTCCTGCTGGCCGACGAGCCCACCACCGCCCTCGACGTCACCGTCCAGGCCCGCATCCTGCGCCTGCTGCGCTCCATCCAGCAGGCCGAGGGCCTGGCGATGCTGCTGGTCAGCCACGACCTGCGGGTGGTGGCGAACGTCGCCGAGCAGGTCGTCGTCCTCTACGCCGGCCGCGTCGCCGAACGCGGCCCGGCCCGCGCGGTGTTGCGCCGCGCCGCCCACCCGTACACCCGCGCCCTGGTGCGCAGTGTGCCCGCGGTCCGCACCCGCGCGGCCCTCGCCGACCCGATTCCCGGCACGCCCGCCACGCCGGCCAACCGGCCGCCGGGCTGCGCCTTCCACCCGCGCTGCCCACTGGCCCGCGACCGCTGCCGCACCGAGGTCCCCGCCGTGCGCGAGGTGGCGCCGGAACGCTTCAGCGCCTGCCACTACGCCGAGGAGGTGCTCGACCCGTGACCGCTCCCCTCACCGGATCCCTCACCGGATCCCTCACCGTGCGGGATCTGCACGTCAGTTACGGCGGGCGCGGCCGGCGCCGCGCCGGCGCGGTCCTGGCCGTCGACGGCGTCAGCCTGACCGTCGCACCCGAGGAGACCCTCGCGCTGGTCGGTGAGTCGGGGTCCGGCAAGACCACGGTGGCCCGTTGCGTGGCCGGCCTGATCCGGCCCGACGCCGGCACCGTCGCGTTCGACGGCCGGCCGCTGGCCCGCGCGGGACGCCGCCCGGCGGATCTGCAGCGCGCCGTCCAGATGGTGTTCCAGGACCCGCGCTCGTCGCTCAACCCCCGGATGACCGTCGCCGCCATCATCGGCGAAGCCTGGCAGACCCATCCGGAGACCGCCCCGAAGGACGACCGCCCGGCGGCACTTCGCGCACTCCTCGCGGACCTGGGCCTCGACCCCGACGTGGCCACCCGCCGCGCCGGCGACCTCTCCGGCGGCCAGTGCCAACGGGTCAGCATCGCCCGCGCGTTGGCCGTGCGGCCCCGGCTGCTGGTGTGCGACGAGGCGGTCTCCGCGCTCGACGTCTCCGTACAGGCGCAGATCCTCCGGCTGCTCGTGGAACTCCGGCGCGAGCACCGGCTGTCGCTGCTCTTCATCACCCACGACCTGGGCGTGGTGCACCAGATCGCGGACCGGGTGGCGGTGATGCGCCGCGGCGCCATCGTCGAGGAGGGCCTCACCGACCAGGTGCTGGGCGCTCCGCGCCACGAGTACACCCGGGCGCTGCTCGACGCGGCGCTCGACCTGGACGACGCCGGGGTGGCGCCGTGAACCCGCCCGCTCAGACGCCCGCGCCGACCGGCTGGAACACGTGGGACGTGACCACCCACACCGGCATGGTCCACCTGCCCTCGGGCCTGCGGGTCCGCTTCGGCGTGCTGGGGCCCGACGGCCCCGTCCTCGACGGCTTCACCTGGCGCGACGGCCTCGTCCGGCTCGGCCACCACACGGTGGATGGCTCCTCCGCGGAGGTGACCGTCTCGGCCGCGGACACGACCGTCGCCCTGACGATGGCGGGTGGTTCCGCGCCCACGCTGCACGCCCACGTCGCCCGCACGGCGGGCGACGCGCCGCTGGTGGTGGCGCTCGACGAGTGGTCCCCCACCCCGCCCCTTCCCCGCTGCAATCGACATGCGGCTCCGCCGCATGACAGAGGGCTCCGCCCTCCGGGCCTCCCGGATGGCGGCGCCGCCGGTCGGTACCTGCAGGTCGGGGGCATCACGTGGCGCGTGGACGTATCCCCGCTCCCCCCCGAGGTCCGGGGGGCGGAGCCCTCTCGTGGGGGACTGACCCTCGTGCACCCCGGTCCCACGGTCACCGTCCGGATCGCACCCGCGGACGCCGTTCCCGCGGCCTTGACCGAGCCCGCCGCGGCCAGCGGCCCCCGCCTCGAATCCGGTGGCTGGCTCGGCGAGGCCGCCGCCGCGGCGACCCGGGCCGTCACCTGGAACACGGTGTACGTCCCGGACCTGGACCGGGTCCTCACGCCGACCTCGCGGGACTTCGTCTCCGTCGACCGCCGCGGCTTCTACGGGACCTGGGCGCTGCACGCCTGGGACACGTTCTTCACCGGGCTCGCCGCCTCCGTCATCGACCGCGACTACGCCCGCGGCGTCTTCGAGCAGATCCTGCCGTTCGCCGTCGGAGAGTCGGGCATGATCCCGAACCGGGTGTCGGACGACCGCGGGCGCACGGACGACCGTTCGCAGCCGCCGGTCGGCGCGTTGACGGTGTTCCGCGCGTATCTCGCCGGCGGCCTGTGCGACGCGACCCGCGATCACGCCCTGCTGGCCCGCACGTTCCCCGCGCTGCTGGCCTGGCACGACTGGTGGCCGCGCGCCCGCCGGGGCCCGCACGGGCTGCTCGCCTACGGTTCGGATCCGGTGCCGGGCGACGCCGAGTCCGGGAGTCTGGACCGGGCCAAGCGGGAGTCGGGTCTCGACGACTCGCCGATGTACGACGAGGCGGCCTACGATCCGGCGACCCACACCATGGACCTCGCGGACGTCGGGCTGAACGCCCTGCACATCGCCGACGCGGAGGCGCTCGCCGGGATCGCCGACCGCCTCGGCGCGGGGGAGGCCGCCACCGCCGCCCGCCTGCGGGCCGAGGTCGACCGGGCCAGGGCCGCCGCGGACAGGCTGCTGTGGGACCCGGAACGCGCGGGCTACCGCAACCTGCGCGCGTCCGGTGAGCACGACCCGCACCTGTCGCCGACGTTGCTCTACCCGCTGCTCGCCGGCCTGCCGACCCCGGACCGGGCCGCCGCCTTCGCCGCCGAACTGCTGAGTCCGGAGGCGCTGGGCGGGGACCGCCCGTTGCCCAGCGTGGCCCGCAACGATCCGGGCTTCGCCGCGACGTACTGGCGCGGCCGGATCTGGGCGCCGATGGCGTACCTCGCCGTCGAGGGCCTGCGCCGCTACGGCCTCACCGCCCTGAGCCGGCCGGTGGTGGACGCGCTGCTGCGGCTGTTCCTCGCCGAATGGGAGGCGCACAGCCACGTCAGGGAGAACTACCCGGCGCACGCCGGCGAGGACATCCGCACGTTCCAGGCGCGTTCGGACGGGCTGATGGCCTGGGGCGGGCTGCTGGCGCACCTGGCGTTCGCGGAGTTGGCCGACGCCCGGCCGGACGGCTGGCGGTTCGCGCATCCGGGCCGGCCGGCGGACCTGGTCGGGCTACCGCTCGGCGAGGGCCGGTTGGCGGTCCGCGCCACCGAGCGGCGGCTGGGCGTCGAGCTCGACGGGCGGCCGTTGCTCGACGCCTCGTCCGGTGTGACGGTCCGCGGCTATCGGCGCACGGCGGACCGCGTCACCGGCGTGGCCGAGGGCCACGGCGACCTGCTGATCACCCCGCCCGCCGGCGAGCCCGTCCGGCTCGCCGTGGACGGCACGCCCCGTCCCTTCGACCTCGGCCGCCAGCCAGGCCACCGACCATGACCCCCACCCAGCACGGCAGAAGGAAGCATCGCGTGAGCGACACCACACCCATCCCGGAGTCCGCGGACATCCTGGTCGTCGGCGGCGGCCTCGGCGGCGTCGCCGCCGCGCTCGCCGCCCTCGACCGGGGCAGGTCCGTGCTGCTCACCGAGGAGACCGACTGGATCGGCGGCCAGCTGACCAGCCAGGGCGTGCCGCCCGACGAGCACCCGTGGATCGAGCAGTTCGGCTGCACCCGCCGCTACCGCGCGCTGCGCGACGCGATCCGGGAGCACTACCGCCGCTGGTACCCGCTCACCGACGAGGCCAGGGCGCGCCGCGACCTCAACCCGGGGGAGGGCAGGGTCAGCCGGCTGTGCCACGAGCCGAAGGTGGCCGCCGCCGTGCTGCACGCGATGGTCGCGCCGTACGTGGCGGCGGGCCGGCTGCGGATCCTGTTCCACCACCGGCCGGTCGCCGCCACCGTCGAGGACGACCGGGTGCGCGGCGTCGTGTTGGAGGACCGGGCGGGCGCCCGGGTCGCGGTCGAGGCGCGCTACGTGCTGGACGCCACCGAACTCGGCGACCTGCTGCCGTTGACCGGCGCGGAACACGTCACCGGCTTCGAGTCCCGCGAGGACACGGGCGAGCCGAGCGCCCCCGAGCGGGCGCAGCCGGGCAACATGCAGGCGTTCTCCTGGGTGTTCGCCGTGGACCACGTGGCCGGCGAGGACCACACCATCGACCGCCCGGCCCGCTACGCCGAATGGGCCGCGTACCAGCCGCCGAAGTGGCCCAACCCGCTGATCAGCCTCGACGCCCCGGACCCGCGGACGTTGGCGACGGTGCGGCGCGCGTTCCTGCCGAACGCCGACACCGGGCCGGTGTTCGCCGACCAGAGCCGGGATCCGGGCGACAAGGAGCTGTGGTCGTTCCGTCGGGTGCTGTCGCGCCGCGTGCTGCGGCCGGGCTTCGCGGCCAGCGACGTGACCATCGTCAACTGGCCGATGATCGACTACCTGCCCGGGCCGCTGATCGGCGTCGAACCGGACGAGGCGGCCGAACACCTCGCCGCTTCCCGCGAGTTGAGCCTGAGCATGCTCTACTGGCTGCAAACCGAGGCGCCGCGCCCGGACGGCGGTACGGGGTGGCCCGGGCTGCGGCTGCGCGGCGACGTGATGGGCACCGACGACGGTTTCGCCAAGGCCCCGTACATCCGCGAGTCCCGGCGCGTCCTGGCCCGCCGCCGGATCGTCGAGCAGGACCTGTCCCTCGCGGTGCGCGGCGAGCGCGGCGCGGTCGGCTATCCGGACACGGTCGGCGTCGGCATGTACCGGATCGACCTGCACCCGTCCACCGGCGGCGACACGTACATCGACGTGGCGAGCTGCCCGTTCCAGATCCCGCTGGGCGCGCTGCTGCCGGTCCGGCTGCGGAACCTGCTGCCCGCGGCCAAGAACATCGGCACCACGCACATCACGAACGGCTGCTACCGCCTGCACCCCGTCGAGTGGAACGTCGGCGAGGTGGCGGGCGCGCTTGCCGCGCACTGCCTGGACCAGGGCGTGGAGCCGCAGCAGGTGCACGCGGACGCCGAGCGGCTGACCGCGTTCCAGGAGGAGTTGGCGCGCGACGGCGTCGAGCTGGCCTGGCCGGAGATCAGGGGGTACTGATGACGTCCCGTCATGAGAGGCCGCCCGCCCGGCGGGACGGCCGCGAGCTGCTCGCCGGCCTGGTGGTGCCGTTGGTCACGCCGATGCGCCGGCCCGGCGTGCCCTCGGCCAGGGCGGCGAAGCCGCTGCTCGCGGCGTTGGCCGAGGCGGGGGCGCGCGGCCTGATGCTGTTCGGCAGCAACGGCGAGGGACCGCTGCTGCCGACCACCGCACTCGGCGCGTTCGCCTCCGGCGTGACGCGGCACTGGCGCGGCCTGACGGCCGAGCCCGCGACCGGCCCTGCCGGCCGGGTGCCGACGCGGGGAGCGGGGGCGCCGCACGCGTCGGCGTCCGCGATCCGGGCCGTGCCCGCCGGCGGTGCCGGTCCCGTGCTGATCAACGTCACCGCCGCCGGAACGGCCGAGGCGCTGGCCCGCGCCGAGGCCGTGCTGCCGGCGAGGCCGGACGCGCTGGTGCTCAGCCCGCCGATCTACTTCCACCACCGCGAGGACGAGATCCTCGCGCACTACGCGGCGTTCGCCGACCTCGGCGTGCCCGTCGTCGCCTACAACGCCCCGCGGTACAGCTGCCCGTTGACCCCGGCCCTGATCGACGCGCTGGCCACCCTGGATCACGTCGTCGGCCTCAAGGACAGCTCGGGCGACGTGGAACTGCTGGCCCACGCGGTCGCCGCCGCCCGCCGCCACCCGGGCTTCGGCGTGAGCCAGGGCGCGGAGGGGCAGTTGCTGGCCGGCCTCCGGCTCGGCGCGCACGGCATCGTGCCCGGCATCGCCAACCTCGCGCCCGGTCCCGGGAAGGACCTGCTCGGAGCGCACCACGCCGGGCGGGACGAGGACGCGGAACGGGCGCAGCGGCTGATCGACGAGCTCACCGCGCTGCACCGGGTCCGGTCCGGCGTCCCGTCGGTGAAGGCGATCCTGCACGCCCGCGGGCTGTGCCCGCCGCACACCGCCGCCCCGTTCACCCCCTGCACCGACGCGGAACGCGAGGCCCTCCTCACCCTCCTGTCCCCCCACGACCCCCACCTCCTCCACGCCGCCCCCTGACCCCGAGCCCCCTGAGCCCGCGCGCCCTGACCCCGTTGCCTTCGACCCGCCATGCCTGACTCCGCGTCCCGTGACCAGGGCCCGCTTGCGCCGCGCTCCCTGAGCTCTTGCCCCTTGACCCCGTTTCCTTCGAGCCACCACGTCTGACTCCGCGTCCCGTGACCAGGGCCCGCCGGGCGTCGCGCTCCCTGGGCTCGCGCCCTCAGGGCTCGTGGTCTCCGGCTCGTTCCCTTCCACCCGCCACGCCCGACTCCGTGTCCCGAGTCTGCGTCCCTTGACCCGGTTCCTTCGACCCGCCATGCCCGATTCCGCGTCCCGTGACCAGCGCCCGCCGGGCGTCGCGCTCCCTGAGTCCGCGTCCCTCCGGCGCCGGGCTCTCGGTTGCGCGCCGCTCTGATCCGCGCCATCCATCCGGCCGGTCAGGCCGAGCCTGACCGGCCGCCCACGTCGCCGCCTGCGGCCGGCAAGGCCGCCGGTTCCGCACGGCCGGAAACGCCTCTCGGATCGCCCCTCCAAACCCAGGAGCAACAGTGACCCCAGCCGACCGCCCCACCCACAGACCCGCCGTCGCCGCCCTCCGCCCGGCAAGGGCCATGCTCAGTCGCCGCTCGTTCGCCCTCGGCCTCGCCGGGGTGCCGGTGGCCGCCGCCCTCGGCCAGGCCCACGCCGTCGCTGCCGGCCGGCAAGGCCGCCGCGCGCGTGGCTTCTTCGACGAGACGACCCTCTGGGACTCCGTCACCGACCGCCTGGAGAACTATCACGTGCACGGCCTCGCCGTGCTGCCCGACGACACGATCCTGGTCGCCACCGAGGGGCGGCACGAGGTGTGCGACGCCGGACCGCGCGAACTCGTGCTGCGCCGCAGCCCGGACGGCGGCGACACCTGGGAGGCCGAGCGGACCGTGATCCCGTCCGTCGACGGCCAGTCATGGGGCAACCCGACGTTCGTCGTCGACCAGCTGACCGGCGAGGTCTTCCTCTTCTACATGCTCTCGATCCAGCTGCCCGAGAACACCACCTGCTCGGGCGACAGCGGCGAGCTGTCGTTGGTCTCCAGCATCGACGGCGGCCTGACGTGGGGCGAACCCCGTTCCCTCGCCGGGCTGTTCGACCACTTCCCCTACGAGTGGGCGCTGCACGGGCCGGGGCCCGGGCACGGCATCCAGCTCGACACCGGCCGGCTTCTCCTGAACTGCTCCCACCGCCGGGTCATCGTCGGCAACAGCGTCGAGGAGCGCCACTACGGCGTCGCGCCGATCTACAGCGACGACCACGGCGCCAGCTGGCAGACCACGGGCGAGATCCCGGTCAGCACCGCCTACCCGATCAACGAGGCGCGCCTGGTGCAGCGTTCGGACGGCACGGTGCTGATCAACGGGCGCCCGGCGGCGGGCGGGAACCGGCACCGCATCGTCTCGGTCAGCGCCGACCGCGGGCTGACCTGGTGCGCGCCCGCGCTGGACGGCGGCACCGGCACGTTCAACGCCGTGGACGCCAGCCTGCTGCGCTACTCCGGCGGCCCTGCCGGCGGTCCTGACCGGGTGCTGTTCAGCCGCCCGGACGCGCCGGTGCGGACGAACATGACCGTCTCCGTCAGCTACGACGAGGCACACTCGTTCCGCTACAGCCGGGTCATCAACGAGGCCCGCTCGTACTACTCGGACCTCGCCCGGCTCTCCGACGGCACCATCGTGCTGGTCTACGGCTGCGACGGCGACATCCCCAGCTTCCCGCGCCGGGTCAACGTCTGCCGCTTCTCGCTGGACTGGCTGACCGACGGGCGGGACAGCCTGAAGCGCGGCCCCGGTCTCTCCGAGCAGCGGATCGACCTGGCCGACGGGCAGCCGGTCGTCGCCGGCGGCGGTCTCGCCGTCGTGCCCGACCCGCTCGCGCGCGGCGGCGCGCGCGCCGTCCTAACCCCCGACACCCCGAACGCCCCGTCCGGCGCCTACCTGGAGTACGCCGTCGAGGTCCCGCGCGCCGGCGCGTACGAACTGCTGCTGCGCTACCACCGGCCGGCGGCCGGCGGGCTCGTCGGCATCTCCGTCGACGGCACCGCCCCGCCCCGCACCGCGGTCATCGACACCACCCAGGAGCACGCCGAGGGCTACGACGTCGCGCATCTCGGCGGCCTGGAGCTGGCCCAGGGCCGGCACACGGTCCGCTTCGCCCTGGCCGGCCCGGGCCGCGGCGGCGGCTCGCTGATCGCGCTCGACACGCTGAGCCTGCTCACCGCCCCGGCCGGGCCCGACCTCCGCAACGAGGTGCTGGTCGACAACGACGAGGCCGGCTACCGGGTGCTCGGCGGCACCTGGAGCGCCGCCACCGGCGTGCCCGGCTACTACGGCGGCAACTACCGCACCGCCCCGGCCGGCACCGGCGACCACGAGGTCCGCTGGGAGCCCGTCGTCCCGCACGACGGCCGCTACGAGATCCAGGTCTCGTACACGCCGCACGAGAACCGCGCGAGCAACGCCCCGTACGCCGTCGCGCACGCCGGCGGCACCGAGACCGTCCGGATCGACCAGCGCGCGCCCGGCTCAGTCGAACCGCGCGGCGGCACCTGGGCCTCACTGGGCCACTACGACCTGCTGGCCGGCCGGTCCACCACCGTCCGCCTCACCAACGCCGCCGACGGCTACGTCGTCGCCGACGCCCTCCGCATCATCCGCACCGACTGAACCGGCGACGGTCACCGATCACCCGCATGGCCCAGCACGTCGCCGCCCCGCCGGCCCCCGGGCGGCTGGCGGTCAGGGTGGAGCGCACCGGCACCGGACGCATGTCCGCGCGCCTGGCCTGGGCACCGCCCGGGGACGCGACCGCCGTGCACCACTACGAGGTCTACGAGGCCGCCGGCTCCCCTGCGGACGCCACGTTCCTGGGGGGTGAAAGCTGCTACAGATTTTCTAGTCGTCATAGTCATCTCTAGTCACATGTCTTGATTGGCGTGGCCTTGTGAAGCTTTCGGAGTGGGCGCGTCAGCAGGGCGTGAGCTACCAGACCGCGTGGCGGTGGGTGAAGGACGGGAAGATGCCCGTCCCCGTTCGCCAGGCGCCGTCCGGGACGTGGCTGGTCGACGAGGTCGCCGGCCAGTCGCACGGGCGTGTCGTGGCGTACTGCCGCGTGTCGTCCGCCGACCAGAAGTGTGACGTTGACCGGCAGGCCGCCCGGGTCGTGTCCGGCGCGAACAGGCTGGGCCTGGCCGTTGCCGAGGTCGTCACCGAAGTGGGTTCAGGGCTGAACGGGCGGCGCCGCAAGCTGCACCGCCTGCTGTCCGACCCGCAGGTGGCGGTGATCGTGGTTGAGCACCGCGACCGGCTGGCCCGGTTCGGCGTCGAACACCTCGAAGCCGTCCTGGTCGCATCCGGGCGGCGCCTGGTCGTCCTCGACCCCACCGAGACCGCCGATGACCTGGTGCGGGACATCACCGAGGTACTGACCTCGATGTGCGCCCGCCTGTACGGACGGCGGGCGGCGAAGTACCAGGCCGCCCGCGCGGTCGCGGTAGCGACCGGCGAGGCCGCCGAGTGAAGAAGTTCCAGCCGCAGCCCGGGTTCGTCGTGCAGGCGTACCGGTTCGCCCTGGACCCGAATGCCACCCAGGAGCACGCGCTGCGCTCGCACTGCGGTGCCGCGCGTGCCGCGTACAACTGGGCTGTCGGCTGAGTAACCGCCTCCTGGTGGCAGCGCAAGGCCGAGGAAACGTACGGCATCGCCGAGGCGGAGCTGACCGAGTGGCGGCCGTGGTCGCTGCCGTCGCTGCGGAAGGCGTTCAACCAGGGGTGCGGCGAGCCATTCACTAGTCAAGTCGCTTGTCGGAAGCGACGTTGTCGGGTTCCGAGAAGAGCCGGGCGGAGTTCGGGTAGGGCCATGCTTCGTGCCTCGACCACGGTCGGGGCACGAAAGCCACCGTGCGCGCGATTGCCGAGTTCGAGATCGGTTCAGGCGCCGGCGTGGAGGTAAGCGGCCCACAGGAAGGGGACCCGGGTCCGGTCGAGTTGCGCGGGCAGGTCGTGGCCATCGCGCAGGCCGCGCACGGCGTGGTGGAGGGCCCAGGCAGCCCGGCTGGTGTTGATGGTCCCGTCTGGGGCGCGCAGGCAGGTGTAGAAGGCGTCCGCGACGGTGACGGCGGTCTGGTCGTCGATCTCCCACAGCGTGCCCACGACGTGGGGGAATCCAGCGAGCTGGAACGCAGACGTCAGGTGAATGGCCTCATCGGCTAGGACCGCCGCGTCGATGGCCGCAGTACGGCAGGCCGATAGGTATGCAAGCTGGGCGTGATCGAGGCGGACCGGGGCGAGGCTGGCAACGGTGAGCGGGTCGGATTCGTGGTCGTGGAGGAACAGCAGGCTTTGGGAGGGGTCGGTGGGGTGGCTGGCGCCGTGGCAGGCGAAGTGCACGATGGAGCAGGTGGGGAGGTGGCCCAGAACGGAGGTTTTGGTCGGCGTGCTCGGGGAAGAGCTGGGCGGACTGGCGGGGTCGGGTTCGCGGAGTAGGACGGTGCGTGGCAGGTGGCGGTGCAGTATCTCGGCCTCGGCGGCGGCGTGGTGCAGACGGCCGTGACCGGGAAGGCCGGGGGTGGTGGGCATCGCGACGACCAGTGCCTGGGCGGGCGTGTCCGAGACTGGCGGTTGGCTTCGGGTGTGCTGGCGGGTGTGCCGAAGGGCGCGGACGGTGAGGGTGTGGGAGGAGATGACCCGGTCCATGACGGTGCGGCGGTGGGGGTCGTCGGCAGGGTCGGTGTGGTAGCCGGCGGCATGCAGGGGGAACAGTCCCAGCAGCGGGCCTGGCGCCCACCACACCCGCGGCCACTCGGTCTCCGCCGACGGCTGGCGGTGGTGGCCCAGCTCCTCCAAGACCGGCCCCGCGGCGGCATCCCACAACCATTCCAGGACTCTGGTGAGGTCATCCTGCGCCTCCCGTCGCTGTTCTCTGCTGCCGCCCGAGGTGGTGGTGCGCAGCGCCTGGTGGAAGGAGAGGCCATTTTCGATCAGGGCGCTGATGGTGAGGTGGGGCAGTTCCAGGTGGGTGATGCCGCTGTTGGTGAGCAGCAGGGCGTCGCTGCGGTAGAGGCTGACGTTGAACACCACGACCGGTCCCTGTTCGGCCTCGGTGAGGAGTTCCTCCGTGGTGGGTGGGAGGGCGAAGGAGGCGAATCCCTCCAGGGCGCGGATCTCGGTCAGGGTCTGCGCGAAGTCGCGGGCGAGCCGGTGCCGGTCCGGCGCAGCGCGCGTTGGCCGCCCCCCGGCGGCGTGGATGCCCTCGCTCGCAGCGGGGGTGGGTTGATCAAGCTGGTCGCGCAACCTGACGAACCGCGCGGCCAGGTCCGGATGTCGCTGGCCCAGGTCGGTGAGGTCGCTGCGGACCTCTAACGCCTGGCCGTAGAGCACCGCTCGGCCGGCCTCCAGCAACCGCAGCGCCCGAGTTGCCCGTTCCTGCTGAGTCCCGCGAGGATCGGCCAGGGCCAGCGCGGCGGCGTCCCCGGCCAGGCCGGTGAACCGGCCGAGCGCGTGCTGCTGATCGCCTCGTCCCAACTGACGGGGGGTGACCTCGGGCAGTAGCCGCACCGCGGCCTCCGCCGCATCCGCCGCGTTCGCCGCATCCGACTCCGCGACCAGCTGAGCCGCCGCAGTAGCCGCCCTGATACGGACTGAAGGGGCCGCCGAGACAATGCGCCATGCCTCGTCGTAGGCGGTCACCGCCGCGTCCAGGTCCGCTCGGTCCCCATTTCGGACATAGCGGGTGTGCAGCGCGATCCCCAGGCTCGTCAGGTACTTGGTCCGGTCGGGGTGGTTGGTGGGGGTGGCCTCGGCGGCGGCCCGCCCGGCGGTAATGGCGTCGTCCAGGTCCGCCAGCTCCCCGACACGCTCAAACCGGTCCCCCAGCGCGTTCCCCAGATTGGACAGACGGCCGGCCCGTTCGGGGTGGTTGGTGGGGGTGGCCTCGACCGCGGCCCGAAGCCGGTCGATGGCGTCGTCCAGGTCCGCCAGCTCCCCGACACGCCCAAAGCGGGTGTGCAGGGCGATCCCCAGGTTGGACAGGTATCCGGGGCGGTCGGGGTGGTTGGTGGGGGTGGCCTCGACCGCGGCCCGAAGCCGGTCGATGGCGTCGTCCAGGTCCGCCAGCTCCCCGACACGCCCAAAGCGGGTGTGCAGGGCGATCCCCAGGTTGGACAGGTGTCCGGCCCGGTCGGGGTGGTTGGTGGGGGTGGCCTCGACCGCGGCCCGAAGCCGGTCGATGGCGTCGTCCAGGTCCGCCAGCTCCCCGACACGCTCAAACCGGTCCCCCAGCGCGTTTCCCAGGTTGGACAGGTGTCCAGGGCGGTCGGGGTGGTTGGTGGGGGTGGCCTCGACCGCGGCCCGCCCGGCGGTGATGGCGTCCTCCAGGTCCGCCAGCTCCCCGACATGGCCAAACCGGGTGCGTAGCGAGGCGCCCAGATTGGACACACGCCCGGCCCGGTCAGGGTGACCCGTGGGGGTGATCTCTACCGCGGCCCGAAGCCGGTCGATGGCGTCCTCCAGGTCCGCCAGCTCCCCGACACGCTCGAACCGCCTCGCCAGTGCAGCCCCCAGGTTGGACAGGAACATGGCCTGGTCGGGGTGGTAGATGGGGGTGGCCTCGACCGCGGCCCGAAGCCGGTCGATGGCGTCGTTCAGATCCGCCAGCTCCCCGACACGCTCAAACCGGCTCCCCAGCGTGCCCCCCAGATTGGACAGGAACATGGCCCGGGCGGGGTGGTAGATGGGGGTGGCCTCGACCGCGGCCCGCCCTGCCGTGATGGCGTCCTCCAGGTCCACAAGCTCCCCGACACGCCCGAACCGGCTCTCCAGTGCGACCCCCAGATTGGACAGACGCCCGGCCCGATCGGGGTCGTTGGTGGGGGTGGCCTCGACCGCAGCCCGAAGCCGGTCAATGGCGTCCTCCAGATCCGCCAGCTCCCCGACACGCTCGAACCGGAGGTGCAGCACCGCCCCCAGGTTGGACAGACGCCCGGCTCGCTGGAAGTGGTTGGTGGGGGTCGCCTGGACCGCGGCCCGCCCTGCCGTGATGGCGTCCTCCAAGTCCGCCAGCTCCCCGACACGCTCATACCGGATGCGCAGGGCATTCAGCAGATCGGACAAAACCGCCGCTCGCTGGGGGTGGTCGGCGGGAATAGCGTGCGCCATGCGCTGCCACAGGTCGACGGCCGCGGAAAGGAGGCCAGGCTCACCGGAGGCCATCGCCTGCCGGAGCAGGCCGACGGCGTGCGGCGCTGCTACTTCGGCAATCCGCGGCAGCAGCGGTTCGGGCAAACCGCTGGCGCCTAAGAGGAAGCAGCCGGTGAACATCGCCGTCGCGGCGTCCAGTTCCCTCCCGCCTTGCCCGTCCGGGAGTGCCTCGTATCGGTGGAAGAGGAGCCAGCCGAGCGCATAACAGGCAGGCACGTTGATTGAACGACCAGGGGTGTTGGTCTGGAGGAGTGTGGCGAGTTGCTCGGCCTCGGTGAGCGCTTGGGGTTCCAGCGCAGGGGAAAGGTCCCCGGTGTCGGCGATCCGTTGCAGCCGGGCCCGCACCGCGGCCAGCCGTTCCTCAAGCATCCTGACCCCCTATATCCCAATGCGCACCGTGGCATGCTCAGCTTGGAGCCGCGGGGGGAAGCCCCTGCGTACCCTGATGTGGGCCATGCAACCCGGCACTGAACCAGGGTAGTTGGCTGAATAGCTGGCCGGAGGAGAAACCAGACGGGGAGGGATTTATGGCCGAGGAGCACGGGGAGACGGCGGCGCGGCTGGCGGTGGTGTGCGCTTATCTGGAGGACATCCGCCGGGATTTGCGCCAAGGGCCGGGTGGGGACGAGGCCCCGGTGGATCGGGTGCTGGCCGCCGTGCGGGACGGCGGAGATCTCACCGGGGTTGTTGACACAACGTGCTGAGGTGCGCCTTTGAGAGACGATGGGATTGTCCGTCACAACCTAAGCTCTGCGGTCAGCACACTACATACCGTGACGTTCGGTGTCAGTCGCGATGGGCTCGTAGCCCTCCGGACCGCAGCGGCATCCGCGCAGCATCCTTCCAGCTGAGTGCGGGGCCGTGAGAGGTGCCGCGAAGTGAGAGGTGATCCGGCTCTTCTCGCGCTCGAGGTCTACGCCGTCAGTCTATGCGCGGCCACGGGAGCGTCGGATGGCCCTGTCAGCTTTGAGGCGGGCATCGTTCAATACCTCGGCAGCCCCTGAGCGCAGCGCTTGCCACTTCTACGCGTGATCCGCATTGGTCGCTGGTACACCGCCCCAAATTCGGTTGGAATCAGGAAACTTCCGCGACCGCCACCGTCCCGAAGACTCCAAGCGATCTCCCGTCTGCGGTGATCGAGCACCCGGGCCATTTGGTCAGGCGCCGGCGTGGAGGTATGCGGCCCACAAGAAGGGAACCTTGGTCCGGTCGAGCTGCGCTGGGAGGTCGTGGCCGTCGCGCAGGCCACGTACGGCTTGATGGAGGGCCCAAGCCGACCGGCCGGTGTCGATGGTGCCGTCGGGGGTGCGCAGGTGGGTGTAGAAGGTGTCGGCGACGGTGACGGCGGTCTGGTCGTCGATCTCCCACAGGGTGCCCACCACGTGGGGGAATCCGGCGAGTTGGAAGGCGGAGGTCAGGTGGATAGCCTCGTCGATCAGGTTGGCGGTGTCGATGGCCGCGGTGCGGCAGGCCGACAAGTAGGCCAAGCGGGCGTGCTCGAGTTGGACGGGGGCGAGGCTAGCAACGGTGAGCGGGTCGCTTTCGTGGTCGTGGAGCAACAGTTGGCTTTGGGAGGGGTCTGTGGGATGGCTGGCGCCGTGGCAGGCGAAGTGTGCGATGGCACAATCGGGCAAATGGTTCAGGACGGCGGCCTTGGTCGGTGTGGTGGGGGAAAGGCTGTCTGGGCCGGCCTGATCGGGTTCGCACAGTAGGACGGTGCGGGGTAGGTGGCGGCGGAGCATCTCGGCCTCAGCACCGACGTGGTTCAGGCGGCCGTGGTCGGGCAGGCCGGGAGTGGTGGGCATCGCGACGACAAGCCCATGGGCGGGCGCGTCCAGGGCAAGGGTCTCCCGATGGGCGTGTTGGCGTGCGTGACGTAAGGCCCGAATGGTGGGAGTATGGGAGGAAATGACCCGATCCATGACCGTGCGGCGGTGCGGGTCGTCGGCGGGGTCGGTGTGGTGGCCGGCGGCGTGCAGGGGCAGTAGTCCGAGTAGTCCGCCTAATGCCCACCACACCCGCGGCCAATGGCCGTCCGTAGACGGCTGACGGTGGTGGCCCAGCGCCTTCAGAACCGGCCCTGCGGCGGCGTCCCAAAGCCATTGCAGGACACCGGTCACGACGTCCTGCGCCTGCCGCCGCTGCTCTCTGCTGTCGCCCCAGGCGGTGGCGTGCAACGCTTGGTGAAAGGTGTTGACCTGCTCGATCAGCGCGTCTTCGGCGAGCTGGGGGAGTTCCAGGTGGGTGATGCCATCGTGGATCAGTAACAGGGCATCGCTGCGATAGCGGCTGACGTTGAACACGACGACCGGGCCCTGTTCTGCCTCGGTGAGAAGTTCCTCGGTGGTGGGTGGGAGCGCGAAGGAAGCGAACCCCTCCAGCGCGCGGATCTCGGCCAGGATGTTGGCGAAGTCGCGGGCCAGACCGTGTCGGTCACGCACGGTGCGCTCCTGGCGAACCGCGGCGACGTCGAGGTCCTCGCTCACGGTGGCGGTGGCGATGTCCGTGGGCTGATCGAGTTGGTCGCGCAGCTGAACGAATCGCGTGGCCAGGTCGGGGCGCCGCTGACTCAGGTCGGCGAGATCGCTGCGGACATCCAGCGCGTGGCTGAGAATGACCGCCCGGCCGGCCTCCAGCAGCCGTAGTGCCCGAGTTGCCCGTTCCTGCTGAGTCCCGCGAGGATCGGCCAGGGCCAGCGCGGCGGCGTCCCCGGCCAGACCGGCGCATAGGCTGAGCGCATACTGCTGATCACGCCGCCCCAACTGGCGGGGAGTTACCTGGGGCAGCAGACGCACCGCAGCCTCCGCCGTATCTGCGGCCCGCCCCGCATCCGACCCCGCGACTAGCCGGGCCGTCACCCAAGCCGTCTGAATACGGCTCGAAGGCGCCGCCGAGACTACCTCCAAGGCTCTTTCGCCGGCTGACACCGCCGCCTCTAGGTCCGCGAGATCCCCGCTCCGTTCGAACCGGTCCCGCAGCGCGCCCCCCAGGTTGGACAACACCCGTGCACGGTCGGGGTGGTCGGTGGGGGTGGCCCGCAGCGCGGTCTGAAGCCAGTCAAGAGCTTGGTCTAGGTCCGCGAGATCCCCGCTCTGCTCGAACCGAGCCGACAACGAGGCCCCCAGGTTGTTCAGCATTGCTGCCCGGGCGGGGTGGTCGGTGGGGGTGGCCTGCAGCGCTGCGCGTCCGGCGGTGATGGCTTGGTCTAGGTCCGCGAGATCCCCGCTCTGCTCGAACCAGGCCCGCAGGTAGGCCCCCAGGTTGGACAACATCCGCGCTCGATCGGGGTGGTCGGTGGGGGCGGCCTCTAACGCTGCGCGTCCGGCTGTGATGGCCTCATCCAAGTCCGCGAGATCCCTGCTGCGCTCAAACCGGATGTGCAGCGCGATACCCAAGGCGGACAGATGCCTGGCCTGGTGGGGGTGGTCGATGGGGGTGGCCTGCAGCGCGGTCTGAAGCCAGTCAAGAGCTTGGTCCAGGTCCGCGAGATCCCCGCTCTGCTCGAACCGGGCCCGCAGCGCGCCCCCCAGGTTGTTCAGCATTGCTGCCCGGTCGGGGTGGTCGGTGGGGGTAGTCTGCAGCGCTGCGCGTCCGGCGGTGATGGCTTGGTCCAGGTCCGCGAGATCCCCGCTCTGCTCGAACCGGTCCCGCAGCGCGGTCCCCAGGTTGGACAACATCCGTGCACGGTCGGGGTGGTCGGTGGGGGTGGCCTGCAGCGCGGTCTGAAGCCGGTCGATGGCTTGGTCCAGGTCCACCGGGTCTCCGCTCCGCCGGAACCGAGCCCACAGCGCGTTCCCCAGGTCGGCCACCATCGTTGCTCGGGCAGGGTGGTCGGTGGAGGTGGCCTGCAGCGCGGTCTGAAGCCGGTCGAGAGCTTCATCCGCGTCCGCGAGATCCCCGCTCCATTCGGACCGGTCCCGCAGCGCGGTCCCCAGGTTGGACAACATCCGTGCACGGTCGGGGTGGTCGGTGGGGGTAGCCTGCAGCGCGGTCTGAAGCCGGTCGATGGCTTGGTCCAGGTCCACCGGGTCTCCGCTCCGCCGGAACCGGTCCCGCAGCGCGGTCCCCAGGTTGGACAACATCCGTGCACGGTCGGGGTGGTCGGTGGGGGTAGCCTCCACTGCTGCGCGCCCGATGGTGATGGCCTCATCCAAGTCCGCCAGATTCCCGCTGCGCTCAAACCGAATGTGCAGGGCGGCGCCCGTGACGGACAGACGCCCGGCCTGGTCGGGGTGGTCGGTGGGGGTTGCCTGTAGAACTGCGCGCCCGGTGGTGATGGCCTCATCCAAGTCCGCCAGATCCTCCGAGTGCTTGAACCGCATGGTCAGCGTGCCCATCAGCTTGGACAGCGTCGTTCCTCGATCGGGGTGGTCGGTGGAGGTGGCCTCGACGGCTGCCCGAAGACGCTCGATGGCTTCGTCCATGTCGTCCAGGGCCCCGCTGCGCTCAAACCGGACCGCTAGTGCGGCCCCCAGGTTGACCAGGTGCACGGCCTGGTTGGGGTGGTCGGTAGGGGTGGCTTCCACTGCTGCGCGCCCGGTAGTAATGGCTTCGTCCAGGGCCGTCTGGTCTCCGGTGCTCTCGAATCGTCCCTGCAGCGCGATCCCGAGGGTGGACAGCATCGCTGCTTGGTTCGGGTTGTCGGTGGGGATGGCATGTATCAGGCGTTCGCACAGGTCAATGGCAGCAATGAGCTGGTCCGCGTCGGGGGAGACTAGTGCCTGCTTGACCTGCCTAATGGCGTGGGGAGCTGCGGCCTCGGCAAGCAGCGGAAGGAAGTATTTGGGTAGATCGGTGCTGGAACCGGTGAGGAAACCGGGGAGGAATGCTTCCACCGCGGCGTTCAGGTCCACAGCATCTTGGTCCTCCGGAAGATTCGCCCACCGGAGGAGGTGAAACCAACCGAGCATCTCCCAGGCTGGTATGTCGCTTGCATCACCGGTGCTGGTGTGAAGGTGTTCGGCGAGTTGCCGGGCTTCAGTGAGGGCTTCTGGGTCCAGGGCTAGGGAAGAGTCGCCAGTATTGGTGACCCATTGCATCCGGGCCATAATCGATCTCAGAAGTCTCTCACGCATCCATGATCCCCGATGTCCGTCAGCGCCTCGTGGCGTGCCCACACTGAGCTCGCGGGGAAGGCCCGCGTACGCCCGTGGTGCGTGCAACCAAGCACCATGACAGAGTAGTTGGCCGGGCGCCAATCGGGGGCGAGAACGGGATAAGAGGGGGGATACATGACCGGAGAGCATCAGGAGGCGGCGGAGAGACTGGCGGTGGTGTGCGCGTATCTGGGGGAGATCCGCAGGGATCTGCTACAGGGGCCGGGCGGGGACGAGGTCCCGATGGAGCAGGTGTTGACCGCGGCGCAGAGCGGCGGGAACCTCGCCGGTCCGCTCGCGGTGCTGCACGCGGTCCTCCAGGCCGGCGGCGATCCGCTCGGGCTGGACGGCTACTCCGACAACGGCCAGGGGCTCCGCAGTCTGCGGCCTGTCGGCATCAGCGACGACCGACCAGGCGAGCGGGTGTACTTGTGCCCGACCAGCCGGTGCGCACGCTACTGGTGGCCCCAAGCCACAGTCGATGTACCACATTGCGCGATCAGCGGCACCGCCCTGCGCCGGGACCGGCTCTAATCCGGTGGGCGGTTTCCTGACGGCCCTGGGCCAGAAACTCGCCGAGCGGTGGCTGTCCCTGCTGGTCCTGCCCGGCGCCCTCTACATCGCCGTCGCCACCACCTCCCACGCCCTCGGTCACACTCATCCCTTCGACCTGGCTCGCCTCACCGACCAGATCACCACCTGGGCCGAGCACCACCCCGCCACGGACACGGCCGGCGGCCAAGTGCTGCTGCTGGCTGCTGTACTGGCCGGCGCCGCCGCAGCGGGACTTGCCGCCCAAGCCATCGGCTCGCTGGTCGAACGGCTCTGGCTGGCCGCCGACTGGCCCACCTGGCCACCCCCCTTCCGCCAGCTCGCAGCCTGGCGAACCATCCGCCGACGCCGCCGGTGGACCTCCGCCGCCGACGCCTGGCACCAGCACCGCGACGATGCGGCAGAGATCCGGACCCGCAGGCAGTGGGCCGACCCCACCGCCCGGCACGCCGCCGAACGCGCCATGACCCGCATCGCCTACGAGAAGCCCGCCCGCCCTACCTGGAGCGGCGACCGCCTAAACGCCGCGGCCGTGCGCCTGGACCGCGACCACGGCCTGGACCTGGTCATCGTATGGCCCCCCCTGTGGCTGACCCTGCCCGAGGAGACCCGCACCGAGATCACCGCCGCCCGCCAGGCCCTCACCCGCGCCACTACCGTGGCCGCCTGGGCCCTGCTCTACCTCCCCCTCACCGCATGGTGGTGGCCCGCCGCCCTCATCACCACCGCTCTCACCCTCACCGCCCGCGTCCGCACACGAGCCGCCAGCCACACCTACGCCCTGCTGCTGGAAGCCACCACCCGACTCCACGCTCGCGACCTCGCCGACCGCCTCGGCGTGGATGCCACTGGCCCTCTCACCCCCGAGGTCGGTGACACCCTCACCCGCCACCTCACGCCCACGCCACCTCCGCGCCCCATCGTGTAAAGCCGCTACGCTGCCCCACCCCTTAAGGTCCGTTCGAAGCCCCGCCGACCGACGTGCTCGGGCCAGGCGAGGTTGACCTCCTCGGCGTCCGCCTTCGGCCGCCGGGGCGACGAGACACGTCCGACCGAGGAGCGGTGCCGATGATGGATCTTGAGCGGAAAGTCAACCAGGTCTGGCATCAGGAGGTCCGGCCCCTGGTAGCTGAGGCTTACCGCTGCTACACCACCGGCTCCGCGCGCGCGTGCATGGTCCTGACGTGGACGGCTGTGTGCACGGATCTGATCCACAAGTTGTATCAGCTCGCAGAGGACGAGGAGGGTGAGGCCAAGGCGGTCGTGCAGAGGATCGACGAAGCGCGGCAGAAGCCCGACCGTGAGGCCGTGCGCACCATGCTCGATGTCGAGAACACGATTCTTGAAGTCGCCGAGAAGCTGGACCTGGTCGACTTCGTGCAGAGACGCGAACTGGAGCGGCTGAAGGAAGATCGCAACCTTGCTGCCCACCCGTCCCTGCGCCCGCTGGGCGAGCTCTTCACACCGTCGACCGAGTACGCCAGAGCCCACCTGACCGCAGCGGTGGATGCCTTGCTGATCCATCCGCCGAGCCAGGGCCGGAAGGCGGTGGAACGCTTCCGCGAGCACGTCCAGGAGGTGTCCTTCGTCGGCAGCCCGGTCTACCTGACTCAGACCTTCTTCGATCGGGTGAAGTCCGCGACGCGGCGGAACATCGTCGTTTTCGCAGTCAAGGAAGCCCTCCTTGAACTGTCAAGCCACGGTGCTCTCGATGCCGGAGTCATGTCCGACCGTTATGCGGCGTGCGTGCGTGCGTTCGCCGGGCGCGACGGTGTCGTCGTGCAGCGGGCGATCGCCTCCGTAGTCGGCCGCCTGGGGCAGCAGCCCCTTGAGCGACAGATTCGGGCGCTTGTGCGACTCGGTGACCTTAACGCTTTCTGGGAGGAGGTCGACGAGGCTATGAAGGCGCAGCTCGCGGACTACGCTGAGCGGATCGCCGCCATCCCCTACCAGCCTCTGACCGTCGAGGAGACCAGCCTGCTCGGTCTCGTGGAGATCCCGCATATCCGACAGGCCCTGCCGTCGCTCGAAGAGAAGTTCCGCAGTCTGTCTCCGGATCAGCAGGCATCCGTCATCGCTCATAACCGAGCCGGGCCGTACCTCTCCGACTATGTGGCCGGCATCCTGACGGCGGCCGGCAGTTGGCGCATGGCTGAGTCCCTTGCCAGGTCGGCCGTACCGAGCTGTGCCCCACACCTGGACGTGCGCCAGCTCGGTGACATCTTGTCCGCGTGGGCTGAAAACTACGAGTGCCGCACCGCGGCAGCGATGCCCGAACTCGCTGTTCGGTTCTACTCGCTCGTCCCTTCGGCTGTCCGGGGGGACGAAGCGTGGCAGGTGTTCCTACGTCGTGTGCGCGAGCTGGAGGAGCCGGATAGCCCGTTTCGCTACACCGAACTGGAGCAGGCCATCCAGGAATCATCCGGCCCGATGGCGTGACCTCACACCGGGAACTAACGGTGTTACGCCCCGCGGGGCCCGGCCGCCTGGCCGCCCGGCGGCTTCGGCTTCGATGGTCAGCTCGGTGACGGCTCGGCGAAGGAGGGCCGTCGCGGCGCGTTCGGCCGCCAGCTCCTGGCGGACCGACTTCAGCTCCTCGCGGGCCTCTTCCAGCTCGCGGGCCATGGCGGCCATCGCCTCGGGGACCGCGTCGCGGGTCTTGATCTGCGCCTGGTAGCTCTCCACGAGGTCGCGGTGCTGGTAGAGGATGTCGCGGCGCAGTCCGGCCTCGATGGCGAGTTCGCTGGTGGTGAGCTTTCCGGTGCTCGACCGCAGCGGGTTGCCGGTCAGCAGCCGTTCGGCGGCCGCCGTGATCGTCGCCCGATCGGCGAGGGGGTCGCGTGGTGTGCCGCCCATCAGCTTGCCTCCGTGGTGGTGCCGGCCTCGGGCTCGGGGCTGCTGGCCTGGTGTCGTGTGATGACGCCGCGCGTGCGGTGGGCCTGGAACGTGGCCCGGTCCCGCCTGGGTCGCGGGGCTAGTGGGTCACTCGCGGCCGCTTCCTGGTGGGCAAGGAGGTCGCGCAGCGTGTCGATGTCGCGGTCGGTGTAGGCGAGGTTCGGGCAGGTGGGCCGGCATGCGGACGGATCCGGGCCGTCGGCGGGCAGCCCGGCTTCGAGGCGGGTCGTGCGGCAGGCGGCCGTCTCGGGTCGGTAGACGCAGGTCATGGCCTGGCCGTGGTGGATGGCGGGGTCGGCGCTGTCCAGGAGCCGTTCGACGTTGCGGACCGTGTTGACCACCCGCCCGGCGAACGGGGCGGCGCGCCTCACACGGCGCCGGTAGTCGTCGGCGGCTGGACCGCTGACATGCTCGCCGGCGTCCAGGGCCGCCACGTCGTCCTCGATCTGGTCGACGATCATCTCCAGGCGTTCGACAGCGAGGTCGTCCAGCCAGCCGGAGTCGGCGTGCCCGGCGTAGCCGGCCGTTACTCGGGTGTGGACGTGGCCGTACTGCAGGCCGCAGGCGATCAGGCCGCCGGGCTTGCGGACCACGAAGTACGCCAGGGTGCGCCGCAGCCGCGCGGCGTGGAGGTTCCAGCCGCCGGGGTCGGGCGGGATCGCTGGCCCTCCGTCGGGCTGGTGGAAGGTGGCGTTGACCCAGTCGATGAAGGCGCGAACCTGCTTGTTGGTCTCCTGGCTCGTCGCGGCCCGATGCTCGCGCTGGCGGCGGGTGGCCTGCCAGCGGGAGCAGGGGAACAGGAGCGGACAGTCAGCGAGCGATTCCAGCACGCCGATCGCAGTGGCCACCGGTGGAACAACCGTCCACGTCTTGGTGGCGGTCTGAAGGTCGTCCGGGTCGCGCCAGTTGCCCTTGCTGGGACGGCCGCCCACGCTCACCCGTCCCTGGTCGTCGATCGTTAGGCAGCCGCGGCGGAGTCCGAGAGCCTCGCCGGGCCGCATGCCTGACAGGTAGGCGATCACGACGAAGCACGCGGCGGATAGGTGGCGTACGAGCGGCCGCAGCTCGCGCAGACCGATCGGCCGGCTGCGCCACGGAGCCTGGTGCAGCAGGCCGGTGATGGTGCCGAGATCGGCATCCGGCGCGAGCGGTACGCCGTACTCGCGGGCGAGGGCGAGGACGCTGGCGGAGATCCTGCGGACCCGGTGATGGTGGCAGCCCAGCAGCCGGGCGAGGTGCGAGACGTCCAGTACGGTCTTTCCGTGTTCATCGGCCTTGCCCGGGAGGCTGCCGCCCGTGGCGGCCAGCTGCCGTACGTGCGCGACGGCCAGGTCTGTGGTCGGGTGGTGTTGCTGGCCGACGAAGGACTTCGTCACCGGGTGGGTGCCGTTCAGCAGCTGCCGGTGCTCGGAGTGCGCGCTGAGGATGTCGGGGGCGAAGTCCTCCACCATGCGCAGCGACCACGCCAGCAGGGCTTCCATCGTCTCCGGCGGGATGCGGGGGGTGCGGTTGTGCCGGGTTTTCACCACGGCGTCGGCCAGCTCCAGGCTGGAGGGGGCGCCCCACGGTCGCGGCCCGGGAAGGCGGCAGGACGCGGGCAGGTGGTCCTGGTAGGCCCACAGCACGCGGACCGCCTGGAGGAGCTGGGAGCGGCGGCCAGGGCTGCGGGGGAGGTCGAGCACATGAACGAGGTAGCGCTCCAGGTCGTCCCCGGTGACGTCGGCGAAGCGGCGCACGCGCTGGGTGTGCAGCCACTGGGTGAAGACCAGCAGATTCTCAGTCCACGCGCGCAGCGTGTCGAGCGCCGCCGAGTCGCCCTGCGGACCCGCCGTCAGGACGGGAGGGCGGGGGTGGTCCAGTACCGCGAGGGCGAACGCCTTGGCAGCGTTGGTGAAGTCTCGCGGGAATTTCTCCCAGTGCAGGCGGCGGCCGACCCAGTGCGCGTCGGTTTCGGCGTGGTCCACCACCCACTGCTCCTCGGCGAATCGGGACAGCTCGGCCCGCGCCACCCCGGGCCGCAGCGGTCGGCCCCGCAGCACGATCGTGTCCGGGGCGGGCCAGGGCACATCAGCCGTATCCCTCTGGGCTGCGGAAGCCGGTGTGGTGGTCACAGGTCCCATCGTCCCTTCAGGAGGTCATCGGCCAGGTGCCGCTCGCTCCTGGCGAGCCGTTCGCGGGCCTGCTGCACGTCCGTAGCCGTGTAGTGGGGTGGCCCGAGCAGGTGGGTCAGCTGGGCGAAGGCATCCCCGTAACGGAGGTCCCATTCGTCCGGGTCCAGGTGGGTGCGCAACTGCGCGAGCCGGTCTCGGACATAGACCTGTACCGGTAGGTGATGGGGCAGGGCGCGGGCGTTCCGACAGCCCAGGCAGGCCAGGAACGACGCGGTGCACGGCTCGCCCGGTGGGGTGTCGGGACCGTCGTGGTGGTCGGCGCAGCTGGCCAGAACGGTGTCCTCCTGCCCGACCAGAATCCGCTTGAGGACCTCGACGTCCACACCCATCTCGGCCGCTGCCTGCTGCGGATCAACCTCGGCCATCGCCACGAACATGGCACTGAAGACCGGCGTCTGCTGCCGGTCGCGGGCCTTGGCGACCTGTTCCTCCAGCGCGGTTCGAACGATCTCGCGGCCTTCGCGCTGCACCGCAGGGCTGCGCCGCAGATAGCGGTCGTTGAGGGTCTGGCGGCTGTGCGCGACCGGGTGCCGGGTGCGCTCCAACGCAGTCTGCCGCAGCCTGCCCGCGTCAACGCTCGGCAGTCCACCGGCCTGATCGTCTGGCCCCGGATCATTGTCGGCGCCCGAGACCTCCTGCGCGCCGGCCGTCGGCCAGCCGCGCCGGGGCAGGAGCGGGAAACCGTGACCCACCGCCCAGTCGCTCGTGTGGTGGGAGGCGATCCCGCCGGCCCAGCGCCCGTGGTGAAGCATCGTCGTCCGTACGTATCCGAGCGCCAGGCCGTGGTCGCCGTGCCGTCGCGACAGATCGGTCAGCTCCAGCAACAGCAGGTACGCCCGCAGCGGCGAGCGGAACAGCCGCGCTTCGCTCTCGGCGCCCTCGACGAGACTGGCCAGGCTGTCGGGGAGGTCTTCCACTGGCGTGGCCATGTACTCGCGGTCTGGTCCCCGCCTCGGCTTGGCTGCCTCCAGGACAGCGAGTGCCGGGGCGCCGGCTACGCCGCCGTCGGGGCGGAAGTGCGCGGCTGGCCACGTCGCCACCGTGCCGAAGTTCTCACCGGTCATGTCCACCAGCAGCAGGGAGAACGCCGCCGCCTCCAGCCGCGTCAGGCACAACCGGGCCAGCATCGCCCGGACTCCGCCGTACCGCCTCGCCCAGGTGACCGGGCTGCCCCCACCGTCGCGCGGGACGTCACCGGTGCGGTCGATCACGTCCAGGGCCCAGCCGAGCCGTTCCTCACCGTCCTTCGCCTCGCCCCGGCGGTAGCGATCCAGCAGAGCGCGGGATGTGCGGATACGGTCGCGGGCCAAGCGGACATCGTGGCGGACGGCGGTCAGGATCTGCTGCCGCTCGTCTTCGCTGTAGGCCAGCACCGCGTCCGTCTCCCGCTCCGGCAGCCGCCCATGCACGATCGCCGCGCGCGTTGCCGCCGGAAGGCGAGGCACATCACGCATCAGCGTCCGCAGCCGCCACGCCGACGGCAGCCGCGAGCCCGGCGACAGCGAAAGCTTGAACGCTGCCACGTGGGCGGTGGAGATGTCCTCAGGCCGCTGCGGCGCGTCGCTCCGCTTCGACAGGAACGTCGCGAACCGCACCAGCATCGTGTAGTACGAGCCGGCCGTGGCGATGCTTTTCACCCCGCGGCGCGGCCCGGTGGCCGTGGCGAACACCTCAGCCAGCCACCGCTGGAGCACGCCGGAGACCGGTACGCCGCTGAAGTCGAAGACGCGCGAGCGGCGGCCCTTCTCCTCGATGTACCGCACCGCGCACTGGCCGCCCTCTACCAGCAGCCGCTCCGGCGCCTGCCAGCCCTCGGGAGGCAGGGAGGCCCGTCGACCTCGCCGATTCATGGCCGACCCTCCGCCGGGCGCACCGCCGTGCCGGCCGGGCCGACGCGGCGCAGCACCCTGTCGCTCGTCGCCCCGATGCGCTCTGCGAGCCTGCTGACGGCGGCGTGCTCCTCCTCATCGAGCAGCGCCATCAGGTAGTCCGTCTCCAGCGCGGTGAACGGCTCCAGATACCAGTCCCTCGTCATCTGCGGGTTCGCGTGGCCCAGCAGACCGGCCAGCTGGAACCACACATCGCCGAACTGGTCCCGGAACTCGCGCAGCTCGGCGTCAGTGAAGCCCTCCACCCGCTGGTTCCACACCAGCGACAAGATCGAAAACCACCGCAGGGCGAAGGAATGCCGACACATGTGCGGGCGACAGAACAGCGGTACCGCCCTCCGGCCACCAGCGTGCCGCCACGCCGCGGCGACGCGCTTGTTGGCCTCGGCAAACCGCTTCTGCCAGCTATGGGCCCGCATCGGCAGCCCGTTCACCCCGAGCCAAACCGCCAGCGGCTCCAGGCCGTCGTCAGTGGGCCGGAACAGCAACAGACGCTCCTCGGGCTCCAGGGAGTCCATCGACCGCGTGGTGCTGCCCTGATCCGTCAGGATGGTCAGCGTCCGGGCCCGCGGGCTTAATCCCGTGACGATCTTCATACCCGGGATGCGGTCGTAGCGGCCCGCCCGCCGGGCCCGCCGGATCGCCTCCGCACGGGAGCCCTCGACCCGATCAAGGTAGCCATTCAGGGACGACACGACACCGGCAGGAACCCGGTACTCCCGCCCGTCCCGCTTGCCCTTCGTACAAGCACGAGCCAGGAGGGCCCGAGGGAACCGGCCGGCCATCTCCAGGGAAGGCAGCTCGACGTCCAGGACACTGCCCCACTCCGCCAGCCGCAGGCCCGTGCCGTACAGCCCGTCGACGAAGGCGCAGTCCCGGTCCTCGTTGGCGCCGCGCCAACCCTCGGCACGCAACCCGTCGAAGCCGTAGCCGCGGAAGCCGATATCCCGCCACTGCTCGAAGGCTCCGCGCAGCAGCCACTTCACCCTCCGCCGGGTCGAGCCGGCCGGACGAGCAGGGTCGCGCCGACCTTGTGCTGGAGCGATGTCGCCCGGATCGGCCGGTCTCAAGGTGTAGCCGGGCGCAACGGGGTTGGCGCACCCGTAGAGAGGGCCGGCCCAGGAGTAGAAAGAGTTCAGCGCCGCCCGGTCGGTGTCGAAGGACGTGGGTTGGACGCGCTCGTCGTTGCGGAAGTCGGTGATCCGCCAGAACTTGAAGTCCGTGTAGTCCTCGCCGGTCGCCTCGTCCCACGCGATGCCAATGCTGTCCAGGAAACCGAGCCACACCGCGAGTGAGTAGGCGTACCGCCGCCAGGTCGACGGTTGTCGGGAGGCGATCCGGCTATTACGGAAGTACAGGTTGACCCGTGGGTCCGGCCGCCGGTCGTCGACCGGGAACAAGAGAGGGAGTCCGGTGACGCGCGCCGTTCCGTTGCGCCCGTGCCAGGACGTCCCCGAGCTCGCGAGCCCACTCCTCTTCCGGCGGGGCAACGGGCCGGTTGAAATCGTAGAACTCGACCAGCCACCCAGTTCCGACACCCACGCAGACCTCTCACTGCTCTCCCGTATCCGACAGGTCAGGAAAGAGTAGAGAAGCGGTGAAAGCCAAGCTGCCGCTGCACGTCCGGGCCTACGAATGCGACGCCTGCGGCCTGGTTCTGGACCGGGACGACAACGCCGCACTCAACCTCGCCGCGCTCGCGGCAGCCGCAGTAACTGGTACCGGAGTGGCCGGAGACCAGGACACCGCCCCGGTGGTGTATCGAAGCCTCGTGGAGCCGACCAGAAGACCCGCGTCACCCGCACCCGCCGCAAGGCGAGCCCGGGGCGGGCAGGTGGCGCAACCCTGCCGCACCAGCGGCAGACGGAAGCGAGAGACCGTACTCAAGCCGAAGCCCTCACGCTTTTGTGATGTGACGGACCTCCCGGGCCGAAATGTCCGGGATGCTGAGACCTGACCACGGTCTCGGCAACGGCCACGCTCAACCCGGTCCACGACCTCCCGCAGCTCGCCGACCGTGACCTGGCGATCTGCCAACTCGCCGTCACCGCCGTCGGCCACGACGGCACGCACTCCCCGTGGGCCACCACTCAGTCGCCTGGTGCGGGCGCGAGGGCGGCGGTCAGCAGCGTGTCGAGGGCGCGTTGGGACGCCTGGAGACGGGCGATCTCCGTCGCCCGGCGGCGTCGCTCGTCGCGCAGCCGGCCGACCATCCCGGGGCAGGACGACGGCACGATCGCCGCGCCCTCGTCGTGCACGCAGTCGAGCAGCTGGGCGATGACCGCGGTGGGCAGCCCGGCGGCGAGCAGCACGCGGATGCGCCGGACGGCGGAGACGTCGGTGGCGGCGTACTCGCGGTAGCCGTTGGGCAGCCGCCGCGGTCGGAGCAGGCCCTGCTCCTCGTAGTACCGCAGCAGCCGCCGGCTCACCCCGGTCGCCTCGGCCAGCGCGCCGATCCGCATTCCGCCGCCTCCCGTCCACGCGGGCCAGCCTTGACCCTCACACCGATGTCACGCCCTAACGTCGGCGCCGTCAGGGACATTCCAAGGGGCGAGGAAGGGGCCACCAATGGCGGGAGCGCTGATCATCGGGGTCGGGCCGGGGGTCGGGCGGGCCGTGGCGCACCGGTTCGCGCGGGCCGGCCTGCCGGTCGCCCTGGTCGCCAGGACCGACCGGAGCGACCTGGCGCCGCCCGGCGCGCGGACGCTCGCGCTGACCGCCGACGTCACCGACGAGGACGCGCTGCGCGCCGCCCTCGACCGGGCGACCGCCGCGTTCGGCGTCCCCGAGGTCGTGGTCTACAACGCGGCGCTGATCCGCCCCGACCGGATCGGCGAGCTGCCGGCCGAGGGCCAGCTCCGCGCCTGGTCGGTCAACGTCCTCGGCGCGCTCACGGCCGCCGCGCACCTGGCTCCCGCGATGGCCGACCACGGCGGCGGCTCGTTCCTCGTCACCGGCGGGATGCCGGAGCCGAAGCCGGAGTACGTCTCGCTCTCCCTCGGCAAGGCCGCCGTCCGCACCCTGGTCACGCTCCTCGACCAGACCTACGGCGCCGCTGGCGTGCACGCGGCCAGCGTCACCATCGACGGGCCCGTGGCGCCCGGCACCCCGTTCGATCCCGAGATCATCGCCGAGCACTACTGGCGCCTGCACACCCAGCCGCGCGCCGAGTGGCGGCACGAGGTCGTTCACGGCACAGGGACGGGCGGGACCGCGCGGTGAGCGACGTCGGGTCGCCTCCCGGATCACGGGTGCCTCGGCGGCCGCATCGCCGCACGGTGTACAGGGAACCGACCCGCCGGCTCGGGGTGGTGCAGATCCGCCGGGAGGCCCGCAGACCGGGTTCCCGGCCCTGGGCCCCGGGGCCCGACGTGGCTCGGCTCGATCAGCCCTCGGCGGTCGATCCCCGCGGCGGGTCGGAAACCAGGATGCTGATGGCGAGGTTCGCCAACTGCTCCCGCATCCTCCCCCGAGGCACGCGCTCCTGTCCGGCCAGATGCTCGACGAGGTCGGCTCGTGTCGCCGCCAGGAGGGCATGAGCGGTGAAGTCGCGGTCGGTCAGGGCGGGGATCTGCTCCAGCAGGGCCAGGAGCAGGCCGTGCCACCGACCGTAGTGCTCCGCCTGGTACGGGCTGCCGCTCCCGCCCTCCTCCAGGGCCAGCGCGAGGCGCCGGTTGTCGAGTTTGAAGCACAGAACGGCGTCGAGGAGGGCGAGCACGCGCTCCCGGGGCGGGGCGCCGGGTCCCAGGGGCGGTGGGCCGGCTTCGACGGCCTCCCCGATCGGTTCGAGTCGTGCCTCGTACAGCGCGCGGATCAGCCCGGCGCGATCGCCGAAGGCTCGGAAGAGTGTGCCCTTACCGACGCCGGCCGCCGCCGCGACATCGGCCATGGTGACGTCCTCGGGGCTCTCGCAGCGGGCGAAGAGGGCGTCGGCGGCCGCGAGTAGGGCCTCCCGGTTACGGACGGCGTCCTTGCGGGGCCTGCGCTCGGGCATGCCGCACCTCCATTTGCAAAACGGACTAGCGGTCCGTATCGTCAAAGCGGACCTAGGGTCCGGATTCTATGACTTGGAGGATACCCATGTCCGCACCGACCTCCCCGGCGGATCTGTACCGCCACAGCCTGCGACTGCTGCTCGACAAGGACATACCCGCGTGGGTCGCCCTGTGGGCCGAGGACGGCGTCGCGGAGTTCCCCTTCGCCCCCGACGGCTGGCCCCGGCGTCTGGAGGGCAAGGAGGCCATCGCCGCCTACATGCGCCACTACCCCGACCACATCGACCTGCACGACTTCCCCGACCTGCGGATCCATCAGACCACCGACCCACAGACCATCGTGGTCGAGATGCGCGGCGTCGGCCGCTTGGTGGAGAGCGACGCTCCCTTCGACATGACCTACATCGTCGTCGTGACCGTTCGAGACGGACACATCACCTCCTACCGCGACTACTGGAACCCCCTCGCCGTCCAGGAGCCTGGCGCCGACTTCGCCGGGAGCAGCCGATGACCACCACCGGCACCACCCTGGTCATCGGCGCCACCGGCACCACCGGAAGCCGCACCGCCGCGCGGCTGACGGTCGCCGGTCACCGCGTCAGGGCCGCCAGCCGCCACGCCACCCGGATCGCCGGCGCCGAGCCGGTCGCCTTCGACTGGTACGAGCCCGCCACCCATGCCGCCGCCCTGGACGGCGCCGACCGCGTCTACCTCGTACCGCCCCCGGGCGACTTCGACCCGGCGGCGGTCATGCTGCCGTTCCTCCGACGGGCTCGCGCCGCGGGCGTCCGGCGGGCGGTGCTGCTGAGCTCCTCGGCCATCCCCGAGGGCGGCCCGGCGGTGGGGGCGGTGCACCAGGCGCTGCCCGGTCTGTTCGCGGAGTGGGCGGTGCTGCGGCCCTCGTGGTTCATGCAGAACGTCACCGGCGCACACGCGCACGCCCTCAGCATCCGGGAGGAGGGCGTCATCCGGACCGCCACCGGGGCCGGCCGGGTCGGCTTCGTCGACGCCGAGGACATCGCGGCCGTCGCCGTCCGCGCGCTGACCGACCAACGCGCTCCCAACGCCGATCTCGTCCTCACCGGACCGGAGGCGCTCAGCTACGACGACGTCGCCGCGATCATGACCGAGGCCACCGGCCGGCTCGTGGTCCACCGCCGTCTGTCCTACGAGCAACTGCGCGATCGCCTCACGGGACTCATACCGATCCGGTTCGCCACCATGCTGGCCGCCATGGACCAGGCCATCGCCGAGGGGTCGGAGGAGCGCCTGACCGACACGGTCCAGCGCCTCACGGGTCGGCCTCCCGGCGCCTTCCGCGCCCTCCTGGGAAGGGAGATGCGGTGCGGCGGCGGCGACGGTTTCGGGGCGACCGGTGGTTCCGGACCGAGCCCGGAGCGGCCGCAGGGGGCCCTGGGACGGCCGCCGAGCGCTCATCTGTGATCGATCAGTCTCATCTGTTGACGGCACTGAGTGCCACTGACACAGTGGCTTCATGGCCACATTCGGGGCGCCGTCGTGGCCGCGGCGCCCCGCGAGAACGACACTCAGTGACACCCATGCGGCAGCAGAGACGGGAGACGGCCATGACCTCCACCCCGACATCCACCCCGACATCCACCCCGGCGCCCAGCGCCATCACCAGCGCCACATCCGCGCCGACGCGGACGGAGGCCATCGAGGCGATGGCCGGGAGCCTCGCCCGACGCTGGGCGACGGACCCGCGCTGGGCGGGGATCGAGCGCAGCTACGACGCCAGGGACGTGCTCCGGCTGTCCGGCAGCGTCCGCGAGGAGCACACCCTCGCCCGACGCGGCGCCGAACGGCTGTGGCGGGACCTGCGCGAGGGCGGGTACGTGCACGCGCTGGGCGCCCTGACCGGCGGCCAGGCGGTGCAGATGGTGCGGGCCGGGCTGCGGGCGATCTACCTCTCCGGATGGCAGGTCGCCGCCGACGCCAACCAGGCCGGCCACACCTACCCCGACCAGAGCCTGTACCCCGCCAACTCCGTGCCCCAGGTGGTGCGTCGGATCAACAACGCGCTCCAGCGCGCCGACCAGATCGCCGTCGCCGAGGGCGGCGCCGACCCCACCGACTGGTACGCCCCGATCGTCGCCGACGCCGAGGCCGGATTCGGCGGGCCGCTCAACGCGTTCGAGCTCACCAAGGCGATGATCGCCGCCGGCGCCGCCGGCATCCACTACGAGGACCAGCTGGCCTCGGAGAAGAAGTGCGGCCACCTCGGCGGCAAGGTCCTGGTGCCCACCTCCCAGCACGTCCGCACCCTCAACGCCGCGCGGCTGGCCGCCGACGTGCTGGACGTCCCGACGCTGATCGTCGCCCGGACCGACGCGCTGGCGGCGAACCTGCTGACCAGCGACGTGGACGAGCGCGACGCCCGCTTCTGCACCGGCGAACGCACGGCCGAGGGCTTCTACCGCGTGCGGAACGGCATGGCCGCGGCCATCGCCCGCGGCCTCGCCTACGCGCCGCACGCCGACCTGCTGTGGATGGAGACCGGCACCCCGGACCTGGGCCAGGCCAGGGAGTTCGCCGAGGCGATCCACGAGCGGTACCCGGACCAGCTGCTGGCCTACAACTGCTCGCCCTCCTTCAACTGGAAGGCGGCGCTGGACGACGACGAGATCGCCCGTTTCCAGCGCGAACTGGCGGCCCTCGGCTACCGCTTCCAGTTCATCACCCTCGCCGGGTTCCACTCGCTCAACCACGGCATGTTCGACCTGGCGCAGGGCTACGCCGACCACGGCATGACGGCCTATGTGGAGCTCCAGGAGCGCGAGTTCGCGGCGCGGAAGCAGGGGTTCACCGCCGTGCGGCACCAACGCGAGGTGGGCACGGGGTACTTCGACCTGGTCTCCACGACCGTGCACCCCGAGTCGGCGACCACGGCCCTGGCCGGCTCCACCGAGGCCGAGCAGTTCCACTGACCGCCCGGCCCGGCCCGGCCCACCCACCTGCCCGGCCCGTCCGTGCCCCGGCGCGACAGCGTCGTCCGGGGCACGGGACCGGCCCCGGCGGGCTCAGCGCTTCACGTGATCGACGAACGCCCGCCACGCCGCGGTCGGTATGACCAACGCGGCCCCGGGATTCTTGCTGTCCCGGACAGGGACGAATCCGAGGAAGTCCCCCGAAACCTCCACGCATTCGCCGCGGTTCGCATTGCTGTAGCTGCTGCTGCGCCACGCAGCGGAACTCAGGTCGGGCCGGGGGACTCGCATCTGCTCTCCTCCATCAGGCGCGGGATGAGCGCGACGGATTCCCGGGGGACGAGCGCCGCGTCTCGAACTGATCGTAGGACAACTTCGACCGCCGCACCGCTCGGCGTCGCGGGGTGGGACGGTCACCGTGTGGCGTGACCGGGTGGTGAGCGCGGGAAACGCCGAAGCCCGGCGCTCGCGCGCCGGGCTTCGGGTCTCGTTTCGGGTCCTGTTCGGAAAGAAGCCTGATTTCTGTCAGTTAAGGGTCGGAGTCGTCCAGTTCCGCCACTGCGAAAGATTTCCGGCCTTGTTGGACGCGATCTGCATCTGGCCGTTCGGAGTGCCGTTTCCGGTCAGGAACGCCTGGATGTAGTTCTGGAGAGGCGCCCGCCATTCGTTTCGGACGGCGCAGTGGTTGCCGTCACTGATGGCGGACCAGTAGGTGATGTTCTCCTCCGCGCCGAGTGCCTTGTAGACCTCGGCGCCACCCAGCGCGGCCACGCTTCCCGACCTGGCGGCCAGCCAGTCGATATGCGGATTCTCCATGATGAGAAGTCCGCGCGGCGCGACCATGCCGATGATTTCGTGGGTGTCCACCGGCAGGCCGTTCGGATTGCCGGTGTAGGAGCCGAACGCGTCGCCCATCCACGGCTGTTCACCGTAGGCGCTGCCCAGGGACTGGGCACCGCTCTCCGAGTTCACCCCGCGCCAGATGGGAGCGCCGCCCGTGCCCGACTCGATCGGCATGGTCAGGGCGATGCGCTGGTCGAACGCGCCGGCCACGAAGGCGCCCTTGCCGTACCGCGAGCACCCGGTCACGCCGGTCGCGTCGGCGCTCAGGATGTTGCCGCCCGACTGCTCGATGACGTCGATGATGCGGCTGACGCCCCAGGCCCAGGCCATGAGCAACCCGGTGCTGCTGGTGTTCCCGTAGATGCTGTAGAACGCGCCCTGCTTGTTGTTGCGCGGCGTGCCCTCGCGTCCGACCGAGAAGGGGTCGTAGCTGATCACGGCGGCGCCGGAGTTGCGGATGGTGGCCGTGTCGGCCCCGAAGCCGCCGTAGACGATGACGGCGGGGAAGGGACCGGTGCCGCTCGGCAGGGACACCGACGCGGAGAAGCTGGAACTCCTGCCGTTGTCCGACACGTTCACGGTGATGCTGTTCGACGACACCGTGCCGGTGACGCTGTCCGGCGGCGCGGGCTTCGACCCGTACGCGTACTGCTCGGCCTGTTCGTGGATCTCCGCCCGCCGGCACTCCCATTCGGAGGCGGCGGTGATGCGCGAACCGTCGTTCGAGAGGAACGGGTCCGGCAGCATGGAGTTGGACGACGGACTGCCCGGGTTCTGCACGTTGCAGTCGGCACCATTGTGTTCGGCGAGGGGCACGACCTCGGCGGCGCCTGCCTGGGGGAGGATGGTGGCGGTCAGGCCGGCGAGGGCCACGAAGACCGCGACGACCCACCTGGGGCGATAGCGATGGAAGCGCATTGGGGGGACCTCCATGAGAAGGCGCGCAGCCGACAAGAAAAGCCCTCCACGCCCTACGGCATGGAGTGATATTGCCTGCCGGTACACGCCAAGCGGCGAGAAACACCGGACCAGGTAGATCGTCGAAGCTGCCCCCAGGCCCCAACTGTGGCCCAGTAAACGGAAACGCTACAAGGGCGCTCCTCGCCCGCGCAACCCCCCTGTAACACGCACGTACTACGGCTGGTGAGCGACGAACTGACGCAGCGTCACTGCTCGGTCAACCGCGGACCCCCCGGGGTGGGAAACGGTCCGGGTTCCTGGATGGCGGGCTCCTCGGCCGGGCCGGACGCTCCGTCGCTCGCGGTGGCGAACAGGCCGACGGCGAGCACGATGCTGACCAACGCCGCGACCCACAGGACGACCGCCGTCGGGAGCGGAGGAACCGCCGGAACGGGCGGAACCGCTGGTGAACGCGTTCTGTCGGCGACGCCCGGCCCTAACGCGGACGGCCTCGGCGGCTTCGCCGGAGCCGGCGGAAAGGCCGGAAGCGGAGGGTTCGCGGGCTTCGGCGGAACGGGCGGACCAGCGGGCTCCGGCGCGTCGACGGCCTCCGGGGGCGCGGCGGCCTCCGGGAGCGCGGCGGCCTCCGGCGGATCGACCGAGGCGGCGGGCGGTGCGGCCGGCTCCGGCGGGGCGACGGGCTCCGGCGGATCGACCGAGGTGGCGGGCGGGGCCGGCGGCCTGATGGCCGGCAGCGAACTCCAGGACCGCGCCGCGGACAGCTCCGCGGACACGATGTCCCCCGGCGGTCCCAGCCGCTTCAGCAGGTTCCGCACCGCGGCGGCGTAGACGCCCTCCGCCTCCTCCAGGCCGGCGTCTATGTGCTCCGTGATCTCCTGCCGCAGCTCCGCGCGCCGGTCCGAGGAGAGGGGCGTGGAGGCGTTGTCGAGGCGTCGCAGGTAGTCCTCGACGAGGTAGTGCCGCACTGACGTCACGGGTGCTTCTCCTCACTGTCCAGCAGGTGATCGACCGTGGCCCGGAAGGGCCCCCACTCGGCCGTGAAGTCGGCGAGGGCCTTGCGTCCCTCGGGCGTCAGCGCGTAGTAGCGGCGCGGCGGCCCCGTGTCGGACTCCCGCCACGACGAGCTGACCCACTCCTCCTTCCGGAGTCGGGAGAGCAACGGGTAGATGGTGCCCTCGCTGGTCACCATCCCGTGCGCGTCGCACAGCTCCCGCACCAGCTCGAAGGCGTACTTCTCCTGGTCCCGCAGCAGCGCCAGCACGCAGAACTGCAGAACCCCCCGCCGGAGTTGACTCACGCCGGACCGGGACCCCCCATCCAGTACCATGCACCACAAGGTACCTGGCCGCGCCTCCTTGCACCAACCCTCCGGGATTGAGCGCTCGGCCCGGGCCGCCTTCCGTGTGGGGCGGCCCGGGCCGTGGGCGTGTTGGGCGGCGTGCTCGTCCGCCTGAGTGCTCGTCAGCTACCAGCGGTACCAGCGGGACCTGGTGCCGCCGACCGTGGTGGAGCGCATGAAGAAGCCGACCAGCCAGATGACCAGCACGGCCACCGCGAACCACCAGAGCACCTTGAGCGCGAAGCCGGCGCCGAACAACAGCAACGCCAGCAGCAGCACCAGAAGAAGGGCGACCATGTCGGGTCCTCCTTGCCTTTCTCGTCTCTCGTGATCTCTCTGATCTCTCGGATCCTCGGGGTCGTTCCGGGAAGTTGAACGAGTACCCCCGTTTCCGCGGGCGATACGCCCGGGTTGTGTGGGTGGGCCGTTCGGGCGGGCCGGGTGGGGGCCGTCGGACGCCTTCTCGGGCGGGTCGAGGGCCGCTAGGCTCCGTTCGTCTGGGAGCGCTCCCACGGTAGGAGATGCCATGGAACCCCGTAGCCGTGCCCGTTCCGGCCGCACCTGCCGGGTGCTGCCCGTCGTGGGCGCGTTCGCGCTGGCCGCCGGGCTGTTGAGCACCGCGGGTGCCGCTCCCGCAGCGACCGCCGCGCCTGCCGCACCCGCCGACCCGTATGCCGAGGCCGCGGCGGTCCGGGTGGACAACCCGTACGCCGGCGCCCGGGTCTACGTGAACCCCGAGTGGTCCGCGCGCGCCGCCGCCGAACCCGGCGGCGCGGCCGTGGCCGGCGAGCCGACCGCCGTGTGGCTGGACTTCATCGCCTCCGTGGCCGGGCTCGACGGCGCGATGGGGCTGCGCGACCACCTCGACGCGGCGCTGGAGCAGGGCGCCGACGTGGTCCAGGTGGTGCTGAACGACCTGCCGTACCGGGACTGCGACTGGCTGATGTCGAACGCCGAGATGTGGCTCGACGAGCTGCCGCGCTACCGGCAGGAGTTCGTGGACCCGATCGCCGACATCCTGGCCGACCCGGCCTACGCCGACCTGCGGGTCGTGGCCGTCGTCGAACCGGACTCGCTGGCCAGGATGGTCACCCACACCGGCGACCGTCCGGAGGCCACCGAGGGCTGCCGGCAGGTGGCGGCGAACGGGGTGTACCTGGAGGGCGTGGGCTACGCGCTCGCCCGGCTCGGGACGTTGCCGAACGTCTATCCCTACCTCGACATCGGCAACCACGGCCAGCTCGGCTTCGACGACACCTTCGACGCGGCGGTCGAGGTGATGTACCGGGCCGCGACGGCCGCCGGCGGCACCGTCGACGCCGTGCACGGCCTCGTCACCAACGTGGCGGGCTACGCGGCGACACACGAGCCGTACTTCGCCGCCGACGACGTGGTGGACGGCGAGCCGGTCAGCGAGGGCAGCGGCTGGCTGGCGGGGAACGGCTTCGCCGACGAGGTGCCGTACGCGCTCGCCTTCCGGGAGGCGGCGATCGAGCGCGGCTTCGACCCCGGGATCGGCGCGCTGGTCGACACCTCGCGGAACGGCTGGGGCGGGCCCGACCGCCCGACCGGACCAGGACCCGCCACCACCGCGGAGGAGTACGTGGAGGCCGGGCGCACCGACCGCCGCCTGCACCAGGGCAACTGGTGCAACCAGGCCGGCGCCGGCCTCGGCGAGCGGCCGACCGCCGCGCCCGAACCGGGGATCGACGCCTACGCGTGGGTCAAGCCGCCGGGGGAGTCGGATGGCGCGAGCATCCCGCTGCCGCAGGAGAACGCCGGTTTCACGCCGCTCTGCGATCCGACGTACACCGGGAACGCCGGCAACGGGAACAACCCGACCGGGGCGCTGCTCGCCGCACCGCCCACCGGCCGGTGGTTCGCCGAGCATTTCGCGAGCCTGCTCGCCAACGCCTGGCCGCCGCTCCCCTGACCCGGCCCTGACCCCGGTCGGAACCCCGGCCGGCCGCTACGCCAGGGAACGCTCGGCGGACGGGAGTATCGGCGGACGGGAGTATCCGCAGTGGGAGTACGAGGTGACGGCGGGCGGCCGGGTCCGCTGTCCCGTCGACGGGGCTCGACGCACTGTGCACCTGGTCTACGCGTCACCCGGGCACCCCAGGGACACCGGCCTGAGGCGCCGTCCTGCCATCGGCACGCGGTCGTGGCGCCCGGCGTGCGCCGTAGTGCGTCGGGGTGGGGTGGGGGCGGGGCGGATCGGATGTGGATTCGACGGATTTCGCTCGTCGGGGTGACGCTGGTCAGGGTGTTCTTGTTGGGCCTCTCCGGCCGCTGCTCTCATGTGAGCGCGTGAGTGTTCACGCGAACGAGAGGGGAGGACCGGGGATGCGTGGTTACGGGCCACAGCGTCGTGACGTGCTGAAGGGTGCGCTCGGGGCAGCGGGGTTGGGCTTCGTCGGGGGGAACTCCACGGCGAGAGCGGCCGTTTCGACGGCCGCGCCGAGCGACCGGACGATCGTGGAGCCGGAGGACTTCGACTTCGACAACGGCAACATCATCCGGGACTTCTTCTTCGGCTGGAGCACCATCCTGTACGAGCCGGTCGCCGCGATGGACGTGCCGATCATCTTCCGCGTCACGCACCTCTCGCAGACCGCCTGGTTCGACGCGACCGCGCCGTACCACGCGACCGCCGTCGGCATCTACACGCGGCTGGACCGCCGGCCCACGAGCGAGCACACCAACCGGAACAAGAACATCGCGGTGCTCTACGGGGCGTTCCGGGTGCTGGAAGGGCTGCTGCCCCAGGTGGTGGAGGACCGCCGGGAGGTGATGCTGCGGTTCGGCCTCGATCCGGACGACCGGCAGGAGAGCACCGACAACCCGATCGGCATCGGCAACCTCGCCGGATGGGGCGTCGTCGAGGCCAGGATGCACGACGGGATGAACCAGCTCGGCGACGAGGGCGGACGCCGGTTCAACCGCCGCCCGTACGCCGACTACATCGGCTACCAGCCGCGGAACACCGCCTTCGAGCTCACCGAGCCCGCCCACTGGCAGCCGGAGCTCGGCCCGCACCTGCGGCGCCTGGACCCCAGCTTCCCGTCCGACTTCGGCGCGTTCACGGTGCAGGCGTTCTCGCTGCCGCACTGGTCCGTCACGAAGCCGTACTCGTTCGACGACCCGGCCGAGTTCCGCATCCCGCCGCCGCCCACCAGCGATCCCCGCGGCGCCGGCTACCGCGAGCAGGTCGAGGAGGTGGTCGCCGCGTCCGCCGCGCTGACGGACGAGCAGAAGATGATGGCCGAGTTCTTCGACAACAAGTTCACCGGGATCGGCCGGGCCGTCGCCGCCATGTGCGAGCACCACCAGCTGGACCTCGACGGCTGGATCGAGCTGTGCCTGGTCTGCTCCACGGCCACGTTCGACGCCGGCATCGCGGCCTGGAGCGAGAAGGTGCGGCACGACGCGGTGCGGCCGTTCAGCGCCGTCCGGTACGTGTACGGGGACGGCGAGATCACCGCCTGGGGCGGGGCGGGGCAGGGGACGGTCAGCCTCCCGGCCACCCAGTGGACCAGCTTCATCAGGGTGGGCGACCACGCGGAGTACCCGTCGGGCTCGACCACGCTCGCCGCCGCGCAGGCCCACGCCGCCAGCCTCTACCTCGACTCGGACGAGATCGGCTACGCGGTCACCCTGCCGCAGGGCTCCTCACTGGTCGAGCCGGGGCTCACGCCGGCGACCGACCTGAACCTGCGCTGGGACACGTTCGACGAGTACAACCACGACTGCGGTATGAGCCGGGTGTGGGGCGGGGTGCACTTCCCGGCGACCGTCGAGGCCAGCTGGGAGCTGGGCCCGCGGGTCGCCGAGCGCGCCTACGCGTTCGTGCGCCGCCACATTGACGGCGACGTGGACTGACGGGGACTGACGTCGACCGGCGGGGACTGACGTCGACCGGCGGGACCGACGGCCGGCTCCGGCGCGGAGAACGGCCGGCCGGCGAATGCCGGCCGGCCGTCGCGCTCGGACGTGCGCCAGTGTTCTTCTCAGACGCGGCGGCGACGCGGCGTGGCGCGCCGCCCCCGGTGCGCGGTGTCCGAGGCTCCACCGAAGAGCCGCGCCACGACACGGAAGGGGAAGGTCACGATGGTGGCGAGCAGGCCACCGGTCGCGCGGAGGATGTCTGCTATCGCTCGGAACATGCATCACGGGTAACCCGCTGCCGACAGCGGAAACACCGGGTCCGCCGCCCCGGGTCGGCCGGCGCCGGAGAAGGTGCGCGATACCGCATCACGCGATACCGCATCATGGGGGCATGCCCGAAGGCGACACCGTCTGGCAGGCCGCCCGGCGGCTGCACACCGCGCTGGCCGGGCGGCGCCTCGTCCGCTCCGACCTGCGGGTGCCCCGGCTGGCCACCGCCGACCTGCGCGGCCGCGAGGTCCTCGACGTCACGCCGCGCGGCAAGCACCTGCTGACCCGGATCGAGGGCGGGCTGACCCTGCACTCGCACCTGCGGATGGACGGCGCGTGGCAGGTGTACGCGCCGGGGGAGCGGTGGCGTGGCGGCCCCGCGCACCAGATCCGCGCCATCCTCGGCACGGCCGACCGCACCGCCGTCGGCTACCGGCTACCCGTTCTCGACCTGCTGCGCACCGCCGACGAGCGGCGCGTGGTCGGCCATCTCGGACCCGACCTGCTCGGGCCCGACTGGGACCAGGACGAGGCGCTGCGCCGGCTGCTCGCCGACCCGGCCCGGCCGATCGGCTCGGCGCTCCTCGACCAGCGCAACCTGGCCGGCATCGGCAACGTGTACATGGCCGAGCTCTGCTTCCTGGTGCGAGTCACGCCGTGGCTGCCGGTCGGCGAGGTGCCGGCGCCGGAGCGGCTGCTCGCGCTGGCCCGGCGACTGCTGGAGGCCAACCGGGACCGCCCGATGCGGACCACGGTCGGCCTGGCGGCCGACCGTGGTACCGGCCCCGCGGGCCCCGCCGGGGGCGGGGGATCGGGCGGCGGCGAACGAGCGGCCCGGCACCCCCCGCTCGCCCGGACCCGCGGGGGTTCGCGACGCGTTCCCGTCGCCGGGGTGCCCGCCGACGCGCCGCGCCAGCGCCTGCACGTCTACGGGCGGGCCGGGCGCCCCTGCCCGCGCTGCGGCACCCCGGTGCGGGTCGCCGACGAGACCCACGGCGAGATCGGCCGAGAACGCCCCACCTACTGGTGCCCCCACTGCCAGCCCGGCCCCTCCCCGACCACGCCCTGAGCCGAGTCGGCCGCGTCCGGGCCGCGCGGCGGTGGCCGGTGGTGGTTCGCCCTTCGAATCCGAGGGCGGCCGGGGCCCCGCCGTCCGGCCCGTGCGGGAGACGGGGCCCCCGGGGGTATCCGGTCCCCGCGCCGGCCGTCGCGGGCCCGGGACCGCCCCGGCCGGAAGGCCCCGCACCGTTGTGGGCCCGCACCGTGGCCGGTTGTGTCAGCCTCCCGCCCCGCCGCGCGTGGCGCTCGTCGTGCCGGCCAGGTCGCGGTTGGACAGGAAGCGGAGGTACTCGTCGTAGTTGAGCGGGTTGCCGTCGAACCGCTCGCGGAGCGGCGGCGTGCCGCGGACCGGGCGGTCCCGGCCCGGGCGGGCCCACTGCGCGCCCTCGCCGTGCGTCAGGCCGGGCAGGGCGCGCGTCAGGTCCTGCACCAGCCGCACCGGCAGGTCGGCCGTCACCACCCAGGACGCGCCGCGCTCCGCCGACCCCGTCACGTCCGCGCCGAGCTGGGCGAGGAACCCGACGACCGCGCCGAGCGCGTCGCGCGGGACCTCGACCTCCACCGACTGGCAGGGCTCGTAGACCCGGCTGCCCGCCGCGCGGAGCGCCCGCAGCAGGACCGGGGGCGTGAGGTTGCGGAAGTCCGCGGCCACGCTGTTCGGCGCGTCGTAGCCCACCCGGAACAGCGTCACCGTGCAGTCGGTGACCTCCCACCCGTACAGGCCCTGTTCCAGCGTCCGCAGCGCCGTCTCCTCGATCGCCCGGTGGAACGAGCGGGGCAGCGCACCCCACTCCACGTCGCTCGCGTAGGCCACGCCGGAGCCGGTCGGCGCCGGCGCCACCCGGAGCCCGATCGTCGCCCAGAACTGGTCGGTGCCGGGCCCCAGTTCCTGGCTCGCCTCGCCGACCCCGGCCGGCCGCTCCACGTAGACGGGCCGGATCTCCTCGAAGACCGCCTCGATGTCGTGGGCGCGAAGCAGCCGTTCGGCGATGACCTCCTGCTGCACGGCGCCGTAGAGCAGCACCGAGGTGCCGCCGTCGCCGGCCGGCCGGGTGCGGATGAACGGGTCCTCGTCGGCCAGGCTCGTCAACGCGGCGTGCAGCCGCGCCTCCTGGCCGGCGCGCCGGGGGCGCACGACGGTCTCCAGGCTGGGCGGGGAGAAGTGGAAGCCCGAGGTCGGTGTCCGCGCCGGGTCCGGGTCGGCGACCGGATCGGGGGCGTCGAGGCGGTCGCCGACCCGGACCCGGGCCAGGCCCCGGAGCCGACCGATGCTGCCCGCGGCCAGCCGACCCCGCCCCGGCGCCCCGCCCGTCGCCGCATCGGGCGCGGCGACGACCTCGACGCCGGTGATCCGCCCGTCGTAGGCGAACGAGGCGCCGCCCGGCTCGCGTCGGCGGAACGTGACGCGCTCCCGCTCCCGCACCTCGCCCGCGAACAGCCGCAGGTAGGCGACCTTCTCGCCGCCGGCCGCCCGTTCCACCGCGAACACCGTGCCGCGCGTGGGCGCGTCGCGGCGGGCGGTGGGTGGCACGAGCAGCGACCTGATGCCGTCGACCAGCTCCCGGGTGCCCTCGCCGGTCAGCGCCGAGCCGAAGAACACCGGATGGACGAGGCCCGCGGCGGTCTGCTCGACGAGCAGCCGCCGCAGCTCCGCCGCCGGCGGCACCGCGCCGTCGACCAGCCGGGCCAGCAGCGCGTCGTCGTGTTCGGCGAGCGTCTCCGCCGTCCGCTCCCTGACCGCCTGCCGCCGGTCGGCCCGGGGGCGCACCCGGGCGCCCGGCGTGCCGGGGTCGAGCACCGTGCTCATCGGCACCAGGTGCGGGGCGAGCTTCCGCCGGATGTCGGCGAGCAGGTCGCCGTGCCGGGCGCCCCTGCGGTCGATCTTGTTGACGAAGAGGAGCGTCGGGAGCCGAAGCTCGCGGAGCGACCGCATCAGGACGCGGGTCTGCGCCTGCACGCCCTCCACGGCGGAGAGCACGAGCACCGCGCCGTCCAGCACGGACAGCGCGCGTTCGACCTCCGCGATGAAGTCGGGGTGTCCCGGGGTGTCGACGAGGTTGATCTGGAGGTCGCCGACCGCGAACGCCGCGACCGCGGAACGGATCGTGATGCCCCGAGCCCGTTCCAGGTCGCCGGAGTCGGTCTGGGTGCTGCCGGCGTCGACGCTGCCGAGCTCGGGGATGGCCCCGTTGTCGTACAGCAGCCGCTCGGTGAGGCTGGTCTTACCGGCGTCGACGTGGGCGAGAATGCCGATATTGAGGGTGTTGCTGATCACCTGGGTCCTCGGGAGTCGGAAAGTGGGAAGACAGCGACTCGAAAACTCCGAGGCAACGCCGCATCTCGCTCTCCTCACTCCCGTGGCCGGTGCTTCCGGCCCGCCCGTGACGTATGTGAACGCGGCCGACCCTAGCGCACCGCGCTCGGCCGGTCGCGGCATTAAAACGAGCGCACCACCGGGCGCGCGGTGGCGCCCGGCGGTGCGGCTCCCGAGCCGGTGGTGCGGCTCAGGTTGCTGGTGCGGCTCTGACGGTGGTGGTGCGGCTCAGGCTTCTGGTGCGGCTCTCGCGGTGGCTCAGCGGTTCAGAACCGGACGTCGCTGCACAGGTAGTAGACCTGGTCCATGTGGGAGGCCTGCCAGACGGTGAAGACCACGTGGTGGCCGCTGCGTCCGGTCACGCCGCTGACGGGGATCGAGTAGTTCTGGCTGGGCCCGTAGCGGCCCGTCGTGGTGACCAGCTGCAGGTCGTCCCAGCCGAGGCGTTCGGTGTCGGGGTTGAAGCCCTGCCGGGTGACGTACACCTGGAAGTAGTCGGCACCGTGGCTGGCCTGGTCGTACAGCTGGACGGTGAAGCTGCTGCCGACGCTGGTGGTGCGCCAGGCGCCCGGCGTGTCGAGGGCGTCGTAGCGACCGCTCTCGGCGTGGCCGCCGCTGCACAGCGTCCCGTTCGGCACCTTCCCCTGGTGGTTGCCGCCGACGTTGTTCTGGTACAGGCCGTTCCAGTTCCACATGGCGTTGGGGTTGGCCTGCCACGCCTGCCAGCACATCGGGTCCTGCTGGGCCATGGACGGGTTCAGGTGGTCGTTGCCCCAGTCCCGGTAGCACTGGTAGTTGCGCGAGGCGGGGTTGATGGTCGAACCGTGGGCGTTGGCCGAGTTCGAGAAGGGCATCAGGCACAGCATCAGCGCCGCCGACAGCAGCGCGAAGACGCGGAGCGTCCATCTCTTGTGTACCAGGGCGTTGTTCATCTCGTGCGATCTCCCTCTTCCGGCGATGAGTCCCAGCGTTGGGAGCGCTCCCAAATTACCCAGGCTTTACCCGGAGGGGCACATTCGAAACACCTGATGGTCTCTCAATGGGCGCTATGTGTACGGCAGATGGTGATTCGAAGGGGAAAACGAGGAGTTTCGCGGAGCCGGCCGGTGCCGGGCCGCCTACGCTGGACGCCCGGCGTGCTGGGCGCGCCCTCGGCCGACCCGGCCGGAGCGCCGCGGGCCCCGACCGGTGGTCCAGGACCAGGACCGGCACCGGACGAGGACCAGCACCGGACCAGGAGAGGACGTGGCCCATGGGGCGAGTGACCGCGAGGCGGCGGGTGTTGCGGATCCGGGACGGGGTGGTGAGTCATCGTCCTGACACGCTGGTCGCCGAGGAGCCGATGGAGATCCGGGTCGGGGGTCGTCCGCTGAGCGTGACGATGCGTACCCCGGGGCACGACTTCGACCTCGCGGTCGGTTTCCTGGTGAGCGAGGGTGTGCTGCACCGCGCGGACCAGGTCGCGGGTATCCGGTACTGCGCGGGGGCCACGGCGGACGGCGGCAACACCTACAACGTCGTGGACGTCGCCCTGGCGCCCGGGGTCGCGCCTCCGGACGCCTCGTTGGAGCGCAACGTCTACACCACCTCCTCCTGCGGGCTGTGCGGCAAGGCCAGTCTGGACGCGGTCCGCACGGTCGCGGCCTGGTCGGTGGCGGAGGACCCGCTGGAGCTGAGCCCGGAGCTGCTCAGCGCGCTGCCCGACCGGTTGCGCCGCGCCCAGCGGGTCTTCGACTCCACCGGTGGGCTGCACGCGGCCGGGCTGTTCTCGGGGGCCGGTGACCTGCTGTGCCTGCGCGAGGACGTGGGCCGGCACAACGCGGTGGACAAGGTGGTCGGGCACGCGCTGCGGGCCGGTCTGCTCCCGTTGCGCGGCACGGTGTTGATGGTCAGCGGCCGGGCGTCGTTCGAGCTGGTGCAGAAGGCGGTGATGGCCGGCATCCCGGCGCTGGCCGCGGTCTCCGCGCCCTCCTCCCTCGCGGCCGACCTGGCCGACGAGACCGGCCTCACCCTGATCGGCTTCCTGCGTGGCACCTCGATGAACATCTACGCCGCGCCGCATCGCCTCGACGCCGCCCTCGTCCCGTAGGGCCGGGGGCGTGCCGGGCGCGGGTCACCCCGTGGCGCGGGCGCGGTGCCGGCGTACCGCGTCCCGGTTGGCGCAGCGCTGCGAGCAGTAGCGCTGGCGGCCGGTGCGGGAGGTGTCGGCGAAGATCGCCGTGCAGTCCGTGACGGCGCAGCGTCGGAGCCGGTGCATGCCGCGGCCCGCCAGGTGCAGTGCGGTGCCGACGGCGATCAGCGAGGACAGCAGGGCGCCCAGCGGCTGCCGGTCGTCGCGGTAGTGCAGGTGCCAGCCGCTGCCGGCGTGGTCGGTCAGCCGCGGATGGGCGCTGGCCGCGGCGAGCATCTGGTTGAGCGACGCGGCGCGCCGGGGTTCGTCGGCGGCGTCGACGACCTCCTCCCACGCCGCGAGCGTGGCCAGGGTGGCGTCGAGGTCGTGCGGGGTGACCGGGAGCTCCAGCGCCATCCCGGCGGTGCGGCAGCGGTCCGCGAGTTCCTCGGCGCTCGTCGGCGGCCGGTTGGCGAGGTCCGCGGCCAGTTTCACGGCACCCTCGCCGTAAGGGTTGAGATGCATAAGACCATTACAACAGGCTGGTCCGCATGAGACCACGCACCGGTGGCCCCGCACCGGCCCGAGGCGGCCCGCCCGGCGCCGACGCCTCCACGCCCGACGCCTCCACGCCCGGCGCCTCCACGCCCGGCGCCTCGGCGCGTGACGCGTGGCGGTACCGCTGGGTCATCCTCGGCATCGCCACCTTCACCCAGGCCGCGGCCGGCTTCTTCGTGCAGGGCATCGGGGCGTTGGGCCTCCAGTTCCAGCGTGACCTGGGCCTGAGCACGACCCAGCTGGGACTGCTGGTCTCCGCCGTCCAACTGGTGCCGCTGGTCGGGCTGCTGGTGGCCGGCGAACTGCTGGACCGCTACGACGAGCGGTGGATCGTCGGGCTGGGCGCGTGTGTGGTCGCGGTGGGCCTGGGCGTGGGGAGCCTGGCGCCGGGATACGCCTGGCTGCTCGTCGTCCTGCTGGTCGTCGGCGCCGGGTACAGCACCGTTCAGCCCGGCGGCAGCAAGTCGGTGGCGTCCTGGTTCCACGCGTCGCAGCGGGGACTGGCGATGGGCGTCCGGCAGGCGGGGCTGCCGCTGGGCGCCGCGCTGGCCTCGGCCGCGCTGCCGCTGCTCGCCGAGGCCCACGGCTGGCGGGCGGCGCTGGTGGCCGGTGCGCTCGTGGCGCTGCTGGGCGCCGGCGTCTTCACGGCCTTCCACCGCCGGCCGCCCGAGCCGGCGCCCGTTCCCGCACCCGTTCCCGCGCCCGAACCGGCGCCCGGTCCGGGCGCGCGGCGGCGTGACGGGCGCGGCTCGGGCCTCGCCGGGCGGCTGCGGATGCTGCGCGAACCCGCCATGGTGACGATCATGCTGTCCGGGGTCAGCCTGATCTCGGTGCAGTACGGCGTGGGGATCCTGACGGTGCTGTACCTCCACGACGTGGCGTCCGTCGGCGCGGGTACCGCGGCCCTCGTCCTGGTGGCGGCCCAGGGCGCCGGCGTCCTCGGGCGGATCGGCCTGGCGGCCTGGAGCGACCGCGGCGGCTCCGGTGGCTCCGGCGGTGCCGGGCGCTACCCGACCGTCATGCTCTGCATGGTCGCCGCGATCGCCGGAACGGGGGTGCTGATGACCCCGGCGGGACGCGCACCGGTGGTGGCCTGCGTCGTGCTCGTCGGCCTCGGCTTCTTCGGCTTCGGCTGGTACGGCCCCTGGGTGGCGTACGTCGCCGAATCCGCGCCGCCGGGACGGACCGGGTTCGCCCTCGGCCTCGCCATGTCCGTCAACCAGACGGCCATCATCCTGGTGCCGCCCGTGCTCGGCCTGCTCAGGGACCTCACCGGCAGCTTCGCCCCGGCCTGGGGCCTGCTGGCCGCGATGACCGCCGTCGCCCTGATCATCACGGCCCCCGCGGAACGCCGCCGCCACGCCGCCACCCGAAACGGCCGGGCCACCGACCCCCCGGCCCGCGACACTGCCTAGGCGGCGTTCGCCCGGGAGGCGGTGAGGAGCCCGGCCAGGGCGGTGCGGGCCTGGCACAGGTCGGCGATGCGGGCGTCCAGGTCGGACAGTTGGGCGCTCAGCCGGTCCAGGACGCAGGCGTCGAGCGAGGAGCCGTCGTCCGCGAAGCCGCGCGCCTTCCTGGACAACCAGGAGCACTACCTGGCCGAGCCGCCCGAGGCCTATCCGGGCACCATGATCAGCGCGTACCCGGCGGAGCCGGCGCGGTAGCCGGGGCGGATGCCGGGCCGGGCCCGCAGCGGCGGCGCAGGATGATCCGGCCGGAGTCGCCGCCGGCGGCCATCAGCCCGCCGTCCGCGGAGAACCTGACCGTCCTGGTCCGGCCCGTGCCCGCGTCGCCGGGGATGGGCGCGAAGGCCGGATCGGCCCGCCGCGTGGCGGCGTCGACGACCTCGGTCTCCCCACGCCGGCCTATGGCCAGCGTCCCGCCGTCCGGCGAGTACGCCCAGCCGTAGCAGGTGGCCCAGCGGTCGTCCCGGAACGGGTCGGGGAAGTGCCACAGCAGTCGGCCCGTCTCCACCGAGAAAGCGCAGGGCCCGTCGGCGAACTCGACGGCGGCCACCAACTCGGTCTCCGACGGGTCGAACCCGACCACGTACGCCGGCCGGCCCATCGGTATCCGGCACAGCTCCACCCCCCGGTCGACATCCCAGATCTCGACCTCGGTGACCTGCGGATCGTCCGCCCGATAGCGCGAGCCCCTGGAGAAGCACAGCGCCAACAGCCGCCCGGAGGGCGACAGGCCGGCGGCCCAGCATTCGAAGCCGGGCCGCGCGGTGCCCGTCTCGAAGAGGGGGTCCCTCCCCCAGGCCCCGGAGGCCTGGGAGGCGCCCCCATCGCTGCGCTCCGGGCCCAGCACGCGGACCCGGTCGCCCGCGTCGAAGAGGAGCAGACGCCGGCGAGCGGCGTCCAGGGCCGGCCGCAGTCGGAACGGATTGAACCGGGCGTCCGCGAACTCCTCGTACCGCGCCAGCACCTGCGTCTCCCCCGAGCCGAGATCGAGCAGCCGCGTCTCCCCGTTCATCGCGTAGACCAAGCGGGTGCCCGTGGCGTCGAAGAGCGCGGCGTGCAGAAACGTCTGCGTCGGCCCGCCCGCCCCCTCGCCCGTGGGGGCGACGGCCTCGGCGTGCACCAGCCGCCGCTCGCCGGTGCCGACGTCGATCAGGTGGAGCTCCGCGCCGTACGCCTCCCTGAGCATCGTCCCGACCACCAGGGTCCGGCCGTCCGGCGACAGGTCGAACGCCTCCGCCGAGCAGCGGTTCGGCACCTGCACGTCAAACACCACGTCACCGTGCGCCGCCCGCTCCGCGTCGGCCACGTACGCGAAGCCCTCCCGCAGCTTCTTCCCGCGCAGCTTCGCGGACTCCCGCGCCGCCTCGCGCTCGCTGTCACACTCGACCACCGTCTCGCGCGGCGTCCGCCCCTCGGTCCACGCGACGCGCACCAGCCGCGACCCGTCGACCGCGATCCGGTAGAACCGCGTCTTCCCCGCCCCGGCCGACGACCGCAGCGTCGTCGTGGTCTCCACACCATTCATGCCGGCCACGCTACTGGTCGCCACTGACAGTGACCGCCCGTCATCCCGTCCTCCGGTTCCGGAACCGCACCGGATGCCTTGCGGGGCCCGTGGGGCGACGGTCCAATGAAGGTCCCCCCACGGAACGATGGATGGATGTGATCTCGATGCGAGGTCCCACGCGCGCACACCGCCGCCGCTGGCTCGTCGGCGCGACGGTGCTCGCCCTGGGCGTCACCACGCTGCTGACCACCAACGCCCAGGCCGGTCCCGAACCCACCGCCACGTCCGAGCCCCGGCCCTACGAGGTGGTCTTCGAGGACACCTTCGACGGCGCGGCCGGCTCCGCCGTCGACGGCGCCAAATGGCAGCTGGAGACGGGCGACAACATCAGCAACAACGAGCTCCAGTACTACACCCAGGGCACCGAGAACGCCGAACTCGACGGCAACGGCAACCTGGTCATCACCGCCGAGGCCGGCAACCCGAACAACTACCAGTGCTACTACGGCCCCTGCGAGTACACCTCGGCCCGGATGAACACCTCGGGGCGGTTCACCGCCCAGTACGGCCACGTCGAGGCCAGCATCAAACTCCCCCAGGGCCAGGGCATCTGGCCCGCCTTCTGGATGCTGGGCGACGACATCGGGCAGGTCGGCTGGCCCAACTGCGGCGAGATCGACGTCATGGAGCTGGTCGGCCACCAGCCGGGCACCGCCTACGGCACCATCCACGGCCCCGGTTACTCCGGCGGCGAGAGCATCGGCTCCAGCTACACCCTCCCCAACGGCGACATCTTCGCCAACGGCTTCCACACCTTCGCCGTCGACTGGACCCCCGACTCCATCACCTGGTCGGTGGACGGCAACGCGTTCCAGACCCTCACCCCGGCCGACCTCGGCGGCGACCCCTGGGTCTTCGACAAGCCCTTCTTCCTGATCCTCAACCTCGCCGTCGGCGGCAACTGGCCCGGCTACCCCGACGACACCACCGTCTTCCCCCAACAGATGACCGTCGACTACGTCCGCGTCGAAACGAGCTGATACCCCACCAACCTCACCACCGCCCGACCTCTCGGCCCCGCCACCCCACCAGGCTGGCGGGGCCGTCGCGTGCGCCCGCGGGGACTGGTCGTCCCCGGCGGATCAGCCCATCCAGTCACCGATTCCGTCCCACGCGGCCTCCAACTCCCGTGCGGGCAACCTGCCGATCTCGGCAGCAACGACGTCGTGCACATCGAGCATCATCTGCATCCCGCCCATCCGGTCCAGTTCGGCACCGATGGCCCGGGTCCGCGCGTCCTTCCCCTGCATCGTCAGGAATCCCCCGCGCCGGCCGATCGCGAGAAGCTCGTTCGCGAGCTCGTTGGCGCGGGCGTCCCCAGCGGGCACCCGCATGCGCCCCTGGACGGGCCCCGGAGAGGGCCGCTCAAGGTACCTGAGCAATCGGCGATCACGTCGCGTAGCAAGGAACCAGAGCAGCCCGATCGATGCAACGATCACGCCGAAGAGCACAGCAGCCGTGGCCATCTCGCCTCCCATCCGTGCGCGGCCCGAGCGACCCCGCCCGCGATCCTGGCCCTACCGGCCCGGGACCCCTCCCACGGAGTGTGGGGTGCTCGGCCGACGGCCGATCAGGGCAGGCACGCTTCCCTGGTCAGGGTGAAGACAAGACTCTTACCGGCTGACGTGGGTTCGGTGCGCCAGGTGCTGGCCAGCAGGTCCAGAAGTACGAGGCCGCGGCCGTGATCGTCGGCGGCCGTCGGTTGGCGGAGCAGCGGCGGCCCGCCGCCACCGTCGTGCACCTCGACCTGGATGCTGCCGTCGAGCGGCGAAGGGGAGTGGCACAGCAAGTCCGGGCCGGTGGAGTGCAGCACGGCGTTGGTCGCCAGTTCGGAGACCAGCAGGGCGACGAGCGAACCGTCCACCCACGGATGCGCGGCGTACGCGGCGGCGACCGTCCGCCGCGCCCGCCCCACGGCCCCAGGCTCCCGCCGATACCGCCCCACCGCCAGCACATGCCCACGTTCCCGCATGTGCCCCTCCTCACCCACCGCGCCCGGCCGGTCGCTGAGCGCATCCCACCAGGTCAAGCACGGGTCACGTGACCAGTCACGTGCAACGGTGAGAGGGGTGGTTTCCCTCCATGTGATGGGTCTGGGTGGTCGCAAGGTGACGCTCCCCCCAGTCTTCGTTCAGCCGTCGTCCTCGGGGATCCAACGGCGAGCCTCGCGGCGGCCGGCGTAACGGGCCTTGCGGTTGCTGGCCCTGACCATCTGCTGCCACTCCCTGATGTGGGAGCGGACCTTGCATCCGGCGCAGCAGGTGCCGAAGTAGAGCTGCGCGGCGGGGTGCTCCCACCGGCAGCGGGTGTCCGCCAGCTCCCGGGTCGGGCGGGGCGGCAGGTCACAGGCGCCGTGACGGTGATCGTGGACCGGCCGGGGGCGGTGCTCCGCGTGGCGCACCCACAACGGCTTGGTCCTGTCCGTGCGGGACATCTCGTTCCTTCCGGAACCGCCGCCCGAACCCCCGGAGACCTTCCGGGCGGGCGGCCAGGTTCTCCAGCGCACGGTGACCACCCTCCTTCCCGCGTCCGTGTGACCCGCCGCGTCGGCGGGCGCGATCCACGAGCGTGGAAAGCCCTTCAGACTATGCCCGCCAGCAGCCGTACGGAAGGCGAGGCGGAACGCCGAGAGGACGTCCCACGGGCGCGTTCGGGAGTGAGGTCAAGGAGATAGGGCTACACTTTACAGAACTGTACCCCTACTTCTCGGGAGTCCTCGGCATGGACAAACCCGTCGAGATGTTCGACCGAGATCACGAATGGTCGGCGCTCACGCGGTTCATCACCGACGTGCAGCCGGGCGCGACACTCGGCGTCGTCTCCGGCCGGCGCCGGCAGGGGAAGACCTTCCTGCTTGACGCCGCCTGCCGGGCGGCGGGCGGGTTCTACTTCGGCGCCACCGAGGCCGCCGACGCCGAGTCGTTGCGTCGGCTCAGCGCCTCGCTGACGGCCCACGTTCGCCCCGCCAGCCCCTTTCATTTCGCCGACTGGTCGGAGGCCGTCGACGCCCTGCTCGCCCTGGGCACCGAACGACCCGTGCCCGTCGTGATCGACGAGTTCCCGTACCTCGCCAAGGCCAACCCAGAGCTTCCGTCGATCATCCAGGAGGCGTTGCGTCCGCTGCGCGACCAGCGCACCGCCTCCCGGTCCAGGCTCCTGCTGTGTGGTTCGGCGCTGTCGTTCATGGGGCGGCTGCTGTCCGGGAACGCCCCGCTGCGGGGGCGTGCGGGCCTGGAACTGGTCGTGCGTCCCCTCGACTACCGCCTCGCGGCGGAGTTCTGGGGCCTCGCGGATCCCCGCCTGGCGGTCCGGGTCGGCGCGGTCGTCGGAGGTACGCCCGCGTACCGGCGTGAGTTCGCGCGGGGGGACGCGCCCAGCGGCCCGGAGGACTTCGACGACTGGGTCGTCCGCACCGTTCTCAATCCCGAGACGCCCCTCTTCCGGGAGGCTCGCTATCTCCTCGCCGAGGAGCCCGACCTCCGCGACACCGCCCTGTACCTGTCCGTGCTGGCCGCCGTCGCCGACGGGAACGCGACGCGCGGTGGCATGGCCGGCTATCTGGAACGCAAGGCCACCGACATCGCCCACCCCATCAACGTGCTGGAGGACGCCGGCCTCCTGCACCGGGACGCCGACGTGTTCCGCCAGAACCGGCCCACCTACCGCATCGCCGAACCGTTGATCGGCTTCTACCACGCGATCATGCGTCCGGTCTGGGACCAACTGGAGCGCCCCGGCAACGCCGCCCGGGTCTGGCAGGCCAGCCAGCGGCGTTTCGCCGGCAACGTCCTGGGACCGCACTACGAACAGCTCTGCCGAGACTGGGCCCTGCACCACGCGGAGCCCGATCTGCTCGGCGGACTGCCCGCGCGCGTCGGGCACGGCGTCGTCCACGACGAGAAGGCCCGGGTGGGCCACGAGGTCGACGTGGCCGTCCTCGGCATCGGCGACGGGGGGACGACACCGTTGCTGGCCATCGGCGAGGCCAAGTGGAACGACACGATGGGCCTCGGCCACGTCGAACGCCTGCGGGGCCTCCGCGATCTGATCGCGCGGTCCGGCCGCTACGACACGCGCGCCACGCGCCTGTTGTGCTTCAGCGGTGCCGGTTTCGACGACAGGGCGCGGGCGGCGGCGGAGGACGATCCGAGCGTTCATCTGGTCGATCTGGCGACGCTGTACGGGCGAGGCGCGCGGGACGGGCACGGGTAACGCAGGTCACATCCGGAGCCGTCACATCTCCTCGGGCTGCGGTGTCAAGCAGGTGAAGCATCCGCACAACGGCAGAGGAGCTCACCGATGGACGCCCGCTTGAACCTCTTCGACAACAAGGTCGCCGCCTCGTTCCTGAGGCACCTCATCGGGGCGAACAAGGCGATCTCGGATTCGACGCTGCCGCACGCGACGGCGGAGCTGGTGAAGATCCGCTCCAGCCAGATCAACGGCTGCGGCTTCTGCACCGACATGCACACCAAGGACGCCGCGCACGCCGGCGAGACCCAGGTGCGCCTCAACCTGGTCGCCACCTGGCGCGAGGCCACGGTGTTCACCGACGCCGAGCGCGCCGCCCTGGAGCTGGCGGAGCAGGGCACCCGCCTCGCGGACGCGGCCGGCGGGGTCCCCGACGACGTCTGGGCGAACGCGGCCAAGCACCACGACGAGGACCAGCTCGCCGCGCTGGTGTCGTTGATCGCCCTGATCAACGCCTTCAACCGGCTCAACTGCATCGTCCAGCAGCCCGCCGGCGACTACCAGCCCGGCATGTTCGGGTGACGAGCCTGTCCGGGTAACGAGGGGGCGGCCGGGCCCGCCGCCGCCGCATCCGGCGGCGGCGGTCCCGGCCGAGGGCCGGCCGACCGGCTAGGCCGGCAGCGAGGTCTCCGGAGCCGCCGTCGGGGGACGGTCGCGGAGGGACGCCGCCGGGAGGTGCCGTTCCAGCAGGAACATGGCCGCGATGCTCGCCACGTTGGCCGCGCCGAGGGCCAGCCAGGGGAGCGAGCGGTGCAGCTCGAAGAGGCTGGTGAAGAAGGCGGGGGCGATGATGCCGCCGATGGCGAAGGAGTACTGGAACGTCGCGAGGTAGCGGCCCCTGATGTGGGTCGGCGCGACGGAGGCGGCCAGCGCCATGGAGATCGGCGCGTGGATCACCTCGGCGAGCGTGAAGAGCAACGTCGCGCCGATCAGGACGGGCACCACCAGACCGGGGTGCCCGGGCCCGAGCGTGGCCAGCACCAGCGCCCACGTGGACCACAGCGCGGCGGCCAGCATGATCGAACGGGTCCGGCGCAGATGCGTGAGCCGGGCCACGACCGGCGCGGTCAGCACCGAGATCAGGACGGTGCTGCCGACCAGCAGGGCGGGCGTCAGCCAGGTCGGCCCGTCCAGCCCGTCGAGCACGAAGGTGGGCATGGCCAGGGCGAGCATCATGGTGGACGTGGCGTGCACCGTGTTGACGCCGATCAGGCCGAGGAACGGGCGGTCCCGCAGCAGCGTCCGGTAGCCGGCGTCCGCCGCCGGCTCGGACGCGTCCCGGTGCCGGGGCGCGCGGACCAGCGCGGCGATGGCCAGTCCCGCGGCCAGGAAGCAGCCGCCGGCGGCGTAGGCGAGGGTCCGGAACAGCGTGTCCCCGCCGAACGAGACGGCGGCGCCGGACACCAGCCCGCCGACACCGATGCCGGCGGTGCGGGAGGTGGCGGCCCACGCGTACCAGGCGTCCTTGCCCCGGCCCTTGCCCCGGCCCTGGCCCTGGGCCGGTTGACCGTCGACGTAGTCGGCGATCAGCGTGAAGATCGCGCACCAGAAGAACCGGACGCCGATCGCCACGAGGCTGGCCGAGACGAAGATCCCCACCGGCTCGCTGACCAGGCTGTACGCGCAGTAGCCGGCGGCCTGGAGGAGCTGCGACCCCACCACGACCGGCACGGCACCGATCCGGTCGGTGAGCTGTCCGGCCCACACCGGAACGGGCAGCGTGATCAGGTTGGCGACGGACAGCAGCACCCCGAGCAGGCCCAGCGGCACGTCGGTCAGCTCCGTGAAGAACACCAGGGACAGCGGCAGGAACAGCCCGTTCCCCACGGAGTCGACCACCAGCGCGCCGATCAGCACGGCGCCGCCCCGGCTGCGGCCCCGCGCCGCCGCCCCACCGCCACCCGGCCCCGGCCCCGGTTCCGGTTCCGGTTCCGGTTCCGTCCCCGGTTCCGCCATCACGTCCCTCCCCACCTCGCCCCGGGCTCCGGGCCCGGAAGAACCCACGGATGGTAACGAGCCCACGGTCCCGCGCCAACGCGTTTCTCCGCCCGCCACCACCCCCGTCAGATGAGGCTGGCGGCCCGTTCCCCCGCCCCACGGGGCGTCCGCTCGTGGCGGGGGAGCAGCAGCGGGGTGGCGAGGAGCAGCACCCCGGCGACCGCGATCGCGGCGCGCGGGCTGGTGACGGCGGCCAGCACACCCCACAGGGCGGTGAGGGCCGCGATGCTGACGCTGGCGCTGATCGCCCACGCGGAAAGGGTGCGGGCGATCCGGTCGGGGGCGGTGTGGTCGAGCCGGTAGGTGGCCAGCACCGGGTTGAACAGGCCGCAGCAGGTCACCAGGCCGAACTGGACCGCGATGACGAGCGCGATCCCGGGCACGCCGGGCACGACGAACGCCAACCAGACGGGCCAGCACGCGCGCAGCACCCCGGAGGCCAGCAGCATCCGGTGCCGCCCGAACCGCGCCACGAGCCGGCGCGCCAGCCGCGAGCCGACGAGACCGCCGACACAGGGGACCGCGAACGCGAGGCCGTACTGCCAGGGCGAGAAGCCGAGATCGCCCAGCAGGAGCACGGCGAGCAGCGGCTCCGTCGCCATGATCAGGCCGTTGACCGCGATGGCGTTGAGGAACAGCGGGCGCAGCGTGCGGTCGCCGAGGATGAAACGCCATCCCTCGACGAGGTCGCCCGCGCGCAGCCGCGGCGCGGCGTCCCGCGCGGGGCGCGGTTCCGTTCCGCCGATGGCGCGGATGCCCAGCGCGGAGAGCAGGTAGCTGACCGCGTCGACCAGCACGGTCGTCACCGGGCCGAACACTCCGATCGCGGCTCCGCCGAGCGGCGGTGCGACCGAGGTCGCGGTCCACGTCGTGGACTCGAACCGGCTGTTCGCGACGAGCAGGTCCTCCGGCCGCACCAGCGACTTCAGGAACGCGCCGCTGGCCGCCCGGAAGGCGATGCCCGCCGCGGCGACGACGACGGAGACGACGAGGAGGTGGGCGAAGCCGAGCCAGCCGAGCGCGAACGCGACGGGGATGCTCAGGACCGCCACGAACCGGACCAGATCCATCGCGATCATGACCGGTCGCTTCCGGCGGAACTCCACCCAGGGACCGAGCGGCACCGCGACCACGGCCCCCACCAGACGTCCCGCCGCGGCCAGCGCCGCCACCTGGGTCGGCCCGCAGTGCAGCACGAGGACCGCGATGAGGGGGAACGCGCCGAACCCGAACGCCGTGCCGTACGAGCTGATCGCGAACGCCGCCCACAACCACCCGAACCGCCGCCCCAGCGACCGTTCACTTGCCCTCCGCACCGCACCCCGCCTACCGCCGCACAACCATCCGCTGACCTCCGGCATCCAAGCGACGATCCGACCGCCAGATCAAACAACCGGACGGCCGGGTGGCCCCAACCATCCGTTGTGTCGCTACCGTGTCGGCGTGGATCTCGACGCCGTGCGCAGCTTCGTGGCCGCGGCGGACGCGGGACGGTTCCAGGACGCCGCCGACGAGGCCTCGATCACCCAGCAGGCGGTCTCCAAGCGCGTCGCCACGCTGGAGCGGCACCTCGGCGTGCGGCTGTTCACCCGCACCGCACGAGGCGTGCGCCTCACCATCGACGGACAGGCGTTCCTGCCCCACGCCCGCGACCTGCTACGGGCCGAGGAACGGGCGCTCGCCTCCGTGCGCCCCGGCAGCCGCGCGCTGCGCGTCGACGTGATCGGTCGGAAGCTCGCCCCGGCCGCCCTGCTGGGCGACTTCCACCGCGCGCACCCCGAGGCCGAACTCGACGTCGTGACCCTCTTCGACGCCGACGCGGCCGTCGACGCCATCAGATCCGGCACCATCGACGCGTCCTTCCGCGCCGTCACCATGCCAGGACGGCACCTCCCCGACGACATCGACGCCGCCCGGGTCTTCGACGAGGCCGTACAACTCCTCACCGGACCGGCCCACGAACTCGCCGCCGCCCGCACGGTCAGGCCCACGGAGCTCGTCGGGCACCGGATCTGGATGCCGGGCATCGTGCCCGGGACCGAATGGGCCGCCTACTACGGCGACCTCGCCGCCGCGTTCGGCCTCACCATCGAGGTCACGGGGCCCGACTTCGGCACCGAGCCGCTGCTCGACACCATCGCCGACTCCCGTTCCCTGGCGACCTTCGTCGGCGAGCAGACCCGCCTCGTCTGGCCCGCCGACCACGGTCTCCGGCGCATCGCCGTACGCGACCCGACCCCGGTCTACCCCCACTCCCTGATCTGGCACCGCGACAACCCCCACCCCACCCTCACCGCCCTCCGCACCCACCTCCACCCCCGGTGCCCCGATCCCCCCGCCGCCGAGACGTGGACGCCTACCTGGGCGTAGCGGACCGGGCGAGGTGGTCGACGGTCTCGCGGAGCGAGTCGGTGACGGGGGTGGGTTCGAGGGCGAAGGTGGTGGTCGTGGTCGTGGAGTCCATCACGAAGGGGCGGCGGAACTGGTACTGGGTCTCGCGGAGGGCGCGGACCAGCGGGCTGGTCAGGCCGCCCAACCAGAAGACGGGCCCGGGCATCACGGACAGGCGCGGGGCGGGGGCGCCGGCCTGGGCGCACGCGCGGGTGGCGAGGTCGCGGATGGAGACGGGCGGCGCGGTCGGCGCGTGCCAGGGGCGGCCCCAGGCCCGTTCGTCGTCGGCGCAGGCGACCATCGTGCGGGCCACGTCGCCGGTGTAGGTCCAGCTGTGCGGGGCGTCGAGGTCGGCCGGCACGCTGGCCCGGCGTCCGGCCAGGACGCGCGGCAGCACCTGGACCGTGAGCAGGGACTGGGTACCCGCGCCCAGGTAGTCGGAGCTGCGCACCTCGGTGGCCCGGACCCGCCCGGCCTCGTGCGCCGCCAGCGCGTCCCGCCAGATGCCGGCGCGGACCCGGCCCTGCACGCCGGTGGCGGCCAGCGGAGTCTGTTCGGTCATCGGGCCCTCCACCGGCCCGTAGCCGAACAGGTTCGCCGCCGTCACCAGCACCGCGCCGGAGCGCTCGGCGGCGCCGAGGAGGGCGGCGGCCAGCGGCGGCCAGTCCGTGGCCCAACGGTGAAACGGCGCCGCGGCGCAGTTGTGGAGCGCGGCGGCGCCGTCGCAGAGCCGGGCGAGGGCGTCGGCGTCGGTGGCGTCGGCCGCGACCCGTTCCACCGCGGGGTGCTCGGGGCCCGAGCCGCTCCGGGTCACGACGCGCACCCGGTCACCGCGCTCGGCGAGCAGTTGCGCCGCGGCCGATCCGACAGGACCGGCGCCGACGATCACGTGTAACGACATCCGCATCTCCTTCGCACGGCTTCACCGGGACGGCGAAGCCGCCCCCATCATCGCCGACGGCGCCCTCCCGCACACGGGGCGCGGGCCCACGGTTCGGCGGGTCAGGCCGTGACGCCGAGCCGTTCGCGCAGGACCGGGTGGGCGAAGTCGTCCCCCTCGGCGTAGCGGCGGGCCTCGGCGACCGCGAGCTCGCCCAGCCGGCGCGTCTCGTTGCCCACCGAACCGGCGATGTGCGGGCTGATCAGCACGTGTTCGCACGCCCACAGCGGATGGTCGGCGGGCAGCACCTCGGGGTCCGTGACGTCGAGCACCGCCCGGATCCGACCCGCGCCGGCCAGTTCGGCGAGCGCGTCCTGGTCCACCACCGCCCCGCGCGCCGTGTTGATCAGCATCGCGCCGCGCCGCATCGAGCCCATCAGGTCGCGGCTCACCAGCCCGCGGGTCTCGGGCAGCAGCGGCACGTGGACGCTGACCACGTCCGCCGCGCGGAACGCCTCGGCCAGGCCGACCGACCGGGCGCCGAGCCGTTCGGCCTCCTCCGGGGAGACGTACGGGTCGTAGAGCAGGGCGCGTAGGCCGAACGGGCGCAGCAGCTCCAGCACCCGACGCCCGATCAACGAGGCGCCGAGCACGGCCACGGTGCTGCCGTAGTTGCCGAGGGGCGTGTCCGCGGGCAGGCCGGCCGCCCAGTCCCGGCGGGCCCTGGTCCGGCGGTAGTCGGCGCTGATCTCCAGGACCCGCTTGTTGGCCAGCAGGATCATCGCGAGGGTGTACTCGGCGACGGGCAGCGCGTTGGCCGCCGCGGCCGAGGAGACCCGGATGCCGCGCTCCCAGCACGCCTCGGTGACGTGGTGCCGCACGGTGCCGGCCGCGTGCACGATCGCCCGCAGCCGCGGGGCGCGCGCCAGCACCGCGGCGTCCAGCGGCCGGCAACCCCAGCCGGTGACCAGCAGTTCGGCCTCGGCCAGCACGGCGTCGGCACCGTCGGCGGTGAAGTCGTCGAGCAGCGGCGGGTACCGGAGGTCGGTGACCGCGCCCAGCGCGGCGAGCGTGTCCTCGCTGAGCACCTGCTCGGCGCCGAAACGGTTCATGGCGAGGGCGGCGACGGGGCGGCGCGGGTGCATGGCTGGCTCCTGGTACGGGGCGGTGCGGGCGTGCGTGGGTTCGGGCGTGCGGTGCGGGCGTGCGGGCGTGCGGGTTACTTTCCGTGGCTGACGGCGCGCGGGCCCAGCCCGCGGGCGTGGGTGCGCAACCGGGGCGCGAAGGAGGCGTGGAAGACGCCGGACGCGGCGCCCATCGCGGCGGCCGACTCGTTCAGCAACGAGTGCGCCACGTGCACCCGCCGGACGTGCCGGGCCACCGGATACGCGTTGACGGCGGCCCGGATCTCCGACAGGTAGAGCCCGGCGACCGGCGCGGGCGCGGCGGGGCCGCCGACCACCAGCAGCGTGGTGTCCAGCAGGTCCGTGACGCCGATGGCGCCCCTGGCCACCACCCGGGCGACGTCCCGGATCGCGCCGGCGGCCCGCTCGTCGCCGGCCACCGCCGCGGCGCAGACATGCTCGTAGGCGCTCGCGGGGGCACCTCCCGGGCCGTCAGGGCCAGGGGGGATGTCCGCCGGTATGGCGAGGCCGGCGGCCGTGGCCTTCTCCACGACGCTGGACATCGGCGCGCACTCCGGTACCAGTCCCGGGCGGCCCTCCGGGTCGAGCCGGCCGACGGCGAGCGCGCAGAGCTGTCCGAACTCCCCCGCGTTGCCCGTCCGGCCCCGGTACACGTCGCCGTTGAGGAACGCGCCGCAGCCCGCGCCGGCGCCGAGGTAGAGATAGACGAAGTCGCCGGCGCGCTCGCCCGCGCCGATCCAACGCTCCCCGATGGCCGCCGCCGTGGCGTCCTTCTCGACCGTGACGGGAACGCCGAGGCGTTCGGCGAGCGCGGCGCGCAGCGGCACGTTCCGCCAGCTGTCGAAGAGCGGCGGGTTGAGGACCACACCGGCCTCGGCGTCCAGCGGTCCCGGCACGGCGACGCCGACGCCGAGCAACTCGTCCGTGGCGGGGCGGCGGGCCTCGATGGTCTCGCGGGCCATCCGGGCCACGCTGTCGATGACCCAGTCCGGGTCGTGCCGGCCGAGCAGCGGGAGCCGGCGCTGCTCCACCACGCCGCCGCACAGGTCCACCAGCACCTGGGTGACCATCTCGGGGTCGAGGTGGATGCCGATGGCGCAGGCCGCGTCGGCGCGCAGCCGCAGCGGCACCCGGGGCTTGCCCTTCGCGGTGGGCCCGTCGCCGGTGGTCCGGTGCCGGTCCTCGTCGGGCGGCGTCTCGACGAGGAAGGCGGAGGTGAGCAGGTTGCGGGTGATGCGGGAGACGGCCTGCGGCGTCAGCCCGGTCCGCTCGGCTATCTCCACCCGGCTGAGCGCGCCGGCCTCGCGGATGCTCTCGATGACGAGCTTCTCGTTGAACGAGCCGAGCGCGAGCTGGTCGAACGCGCGCGGGGCGCGCGTGGGGGCGCCGGCCAGGCCGCCGAGGGCCTGGAGCGGGACGACGGGGGCCCGGGCGGTGGCCCCAGGGCGCTGCCAGGCGAAGTGGCCGCCGCCGGGCTCGGCGGCGTGCGCGCGTAGCGCCGCGACCACGGAGTCGATCACCGCGCGCGCGTCGTCGGGCCGGTGCCGCAGCTCCAGCTGGGCGACGACGCCCGCGGTGCCCTGCCAACTCGCGTACTCCGGCGCGGCGCGCAGGTCGAGGGGCGCGTCCGGCAACTCGGAGCCCGGATCCCAGACCAGCACCCGGAGGTCGAGGTCGGGATGCCGCTCGCGCAGGTCGCGCAGCAGGGCGGTGAACGCCGCGCGCCCCTCGGTGGACACCGCGGCGGCCGGCTCCGCCGGAACAGCCACCGGAGGAGCAGCCGGAGGCCCGGGCGGTCCATGCGGTCCGGGCGGTCTGTGCGAGGCCCCCGCGCCCGCCGCGCCGGGACGGCGGGGCGCCGCGTGCCGGACCGGCGGCAGCGGCGGTGGGGTGAGCAGGCCGAACGCGGCGGTGACGGTGGCGGCGTGGTCCAGGCGTTCCGTCGCGTCGGCCGGCGCGCCAGGCGGGTCGCCGGCGGCGCCTCCCAGACCCTCGGAGCCCTCGGAACCAGGGGGAGCAGGGGGAGGAGGAGCGCCCTCGGCGAGCACCAGCGCCCCCGCGTTGGCCTGCTGCCACAGCCCCAGCAGCCGCGGATGGGCGCACGGCAACGGCGGGCTCGTGGGCACCGTCACCGACGTGGGGTCGTCGCCGGTCACGCCCCAGCGCCGCCACACCGCGCTCAGCGCGGTGTGCGAGACGCCGAGGTGGTCCGCGAGGCCCCGCGCCGACCAGGCGGTGCGGGGCGGCAGCGGCCCGGCGAGGGTGACGGTGATGACGTCGGCGTCGTCGATGCGCGGCGGCCGGCCGCTGCGCGGACGGTGCTCCAGGCCGGCGAGGCCCTGCGCCGCGTACCGGCCGCGCCAGGACGCCACGGTCGGCCGGGAGACGCCGAGCGCCCGCGCGCTGTCGGAGACCGAGACGCCGTCCGCGGCGTCCAGAACGATCCGGGCTCGCACCCCGCGATCGGGACGCCCCGCCGACCAGGCGCGCAGCGCCTCCCGCTCGGCGGGGGTGAGCACCAGTTCCGGACCCTCATGCATGGGCACCATCCAACACGCTTTCCCACCCCTGTAAAAGTACTTACTGGCCAACGATCCGGCGACTCCGGCCGAAATCTCGGCGACTTCCGGGCAGTGCACGGCGGGGCATTGACTAAATCAATCCATTGGATTTACATAATTCAGCACTGTCGGGCCCACAGCAACGGAGAACGTACCCGTGCACGACAACCGCATGCTCGTCGAGGAGCGCGTCACCCGCTTCCTGGAGACCCGCCTCGCCCCCGCCCTCCACGGTCCCGTCCACCCCTTCACGCTCTCCGCCTGGCATGTGCCGGGCGAACCCGTTCCGGTCGGCGAGGCGCTGGCCGCCGAGTACGGTCCGATCGCCCTCGGCGACACCTGGGGCGGCCCGTGGGCCACCACCTGGCTGCGGGTCACCGGCGAGATCCCCGCCGCGTTCGCGGGGGAGCGGGTCGAGGCGGTCTTCGACCTCGGCTTCGAGCTCGCCGACGGGCCGGGAGGCCAGGCCGAGGGCCTGGTCCACGACGCCTCGGGCGCCCCGCTGCAGGGGCTACACCCGTATCACCGCTCCGTGCTGCTGGCCGAGCCGGCCGCCGGCGGGGAGCCCGTCGACCTGTACGTCGAGATGGCCGCCAACCCGCCGATCAACGGCTCGCACGCGGTCGGCCAGCACTACGGCAATCCGGCCACCGCCGGCAGCGAGCACCTCTACCGGCTGAACGTCGCGGGCCTCGCGGTCCGGCGCAACGCCGTCTGGCACCTGATGCACGACATCGAGGTGCTCGACCAGCTGATGCGGGAGCTGCCGCTGGCCAGCCCGCGCCGGCACGAGATCCTCGTCGCCCTGGAGCGCGCCATGGACGCCGTGGACCTGGCCGACGTGCCGGGCACCGCGGAGCGCGGCCGGGAGGCGCTGGCCGGCGTGCTGGCGAGCCCGGCGCACGCCTCCGCGCACACCCTCTCGGCGGTCGGGCACGCGCACATCGACTCCGCCTGGCTGTGGCCGATCCGCGAGACCATCCGCAAGTGCGCCCGCACCTTCACCAACATGACCACCCTGGCCAAGGAGTACCCGGAGCTGGTCTTCGCCTGTTCCTCGGCCCAGCAGTACGCCTGGATGAAGGAGCGGCGCCCGGAGATCTTCGCGCGCATCAAGGAGGCGGTGGCCGCCGGCACCTGGGCGCCGGTCGGCGGCATGTGGGTCGAGGCGGACGGAAACCTGCCGGGCGGCGAGGCGCTGGCCCGCCAACTCGTCTACGGCACGCGCTTCTTCGCCGAGGAGCTCGGCGTGCGCACCGAGGGCGTCTGGCTGCCCGACTCCTTCGGCTACACCGCCGCCTACCCGCAGCTCGCCCGGCTGTCCGGCGCGAAGTGGTTCCTCACCCAGAAGCTGTCCTGGAACGAGACGAACACGCTGCCGCACCACACCTTCGACTGGGAGGGCATCGACGGCACCCGGGTCTTCACCCACTTCCCGCCGATCGACACCTACAACGCCCAGCTGACCGGCGACGAACTCGCGCACGCCGTCGCCAACTTCGCCGACAAGGGGATCTCGACCCGCTCGCTGGCCCCGTTCGGCTTCGGCGACGGCGGTGGCGGGCCCACCCGGGACATGCTGGAGCGGGCGCGGCGGCTGCGCAACCTGGAGGGCTCGGCGAAGGTCAGCGTGGACCAGCCGAACGCCTTCTTCGAGGCGGCGCGCGCCGAGTACGCCGACGGCTCGCTGCCGGTGTGGCGCGGCGAGCTCTACCTGGAGACGCACCGCGGCACGTACACCTCCCAGGCCCGCACCAAACGCGGCAACCGGCGCGCCGAGGCGCTGCTGCGGGAGGCCGAACTCTGGTCGGCGACGGCGGCGTTGGCGACCGGGCTCGACTACCCCCACGAGCGCCTCGAGGGCCTGTGGCGCCGCGCGCTGCTGCACCAGTTCCACGACATCCTGCCCGGCTCCTCCATCTCCTGGGTGCACCAGCAGGCCGAGGCCGCCTACGCGGAGATGCACGCGGAACTGGAGGAGATCGTCGGCACGGCGCTCGACGCGCTCGCCGGCGGCGACGGCGGGGAGGGTCTGACGGTCTTCAACGCGGGACCGTTCGCGCGGGCGGGTGTCGGCGTGCTGCCGGCCGGCACCGCGCCGGAGCCGGCGGGCGCGCAGCGCCTGGTCGACGGCCGGCTCGCCGTCCCGGTGACCGCCGCCGGCCTCGGCACCGGCCTGGCCGCCGCCGGCGCCGCGGCCGACGCGCCGGCGCCGGTGAGCCTGGAGCCCGCCGGCGGGGGTCACGTCCTCGACAACGGCCTGCTGCGGGTGCGGATCGACGACGCCGGGCTGGTCCGCTCGGTGCGCGACCTCACCGCCGACCGCGAGGCGCTCGCCCCCGGTTCGGCCGGCAACCTGCTCCAGACGCACCCGGACGACCCCACCAAGTGGAGCGCGTGGAACATCGACCGGGCGTACCGGAACACCGTCACCGACCTCACCGAGGCCGAGTCGGTGGAGGCCGTCGACGCGGGCCCGCTGCTCGCCTCGGTCCGGGTCACCCGGGTCTTCGGCGCGGCCGGCGCCTCCCGCGTCACCCAGCTCCTGGAACTCGCCGCGGGCAGCCGCGAGCTGGTGGTGCGCACCGAGATCGACTGGCAGGAGCGCGACACCGTGCTGAAGGCCGCCTGGCCGCTGGACGTGCACGCGGAACACGAGAGCGCGGAGATCCAGTTCGGGCACGTGCGCCGGCCCACCCACCAGAACACCAGCTGGGACGCGGCCCGTTTCGAGCTGTGGCACCACCGCTGGGTGCACGTCGGCGAGCACGGCTGGGGCGCCGCGGTGCTCAACGACTCGACCTACGGCCACGACGTGTCCCGCACCACCCGGCCTGACGGCGGCACCACGACCACGCTGCGGCTCTCGCTGCTGCGCTCGCCGCACAGCCCGGACCCCCATGCCGACAGGGGCCGGCACAGCTTCAGCTACGCCCTGGCGGCCGGCGCCGACCTGGGCGCGGCGGTGGCCGGCGGCTACGCGGCGAACCTGCCGCTCCGGGCGCGCCCCGGCGCGGCCGACGTGGCGCCGCTGGTGACCCTGGACAACCCGCAGGTGGTCGTCGAGTCGGTCAAGCTCGCCGACGACCGGTCGGGCGACGTGGTGGTGCGGCTCTACGAGTCGCGCGGCGGCTCCGCGGCCGCCACCCTGTCCGCGTCGTTCCCGCTGGCCGACGCCCGCGCATGCGATCTGCTGGAGGCCCCCACCGACGCCGAACTCCCGCGCACCGCGGGCGGCGACGTGGCCCTGCGGCTCCGTCCCTTCGAGATCCGGACGCTGCGCCTGACGCCGGCTCCCTGACGAGCGGGTCTCCGCCGGCGCCGGCTCGCCCACTGAGCGAGACGGCGCCGGTCAGGTGAGATCCAGGGTGACGCGCAGGGCGGCGGAGATGCGGTCCATGGTCTCCGTGTCCACGGCGCCGAGGAACTCGCCGGCCGTCAGGCGCTTGTCGGTCAGGGCTGTGAGGTCGACGGCGACGGCAGCCCCGTGCACCGGGCGCGCCATAGGGATGGTGACGACCGTGTCCGGGGCGCCCTGGGTCTCGTCGATCATCATGCATACGGCGGTGCCCGGCAGCGCGGCAAGGGCGGCGTCCGACTCGACGATGACCACCGCGCGGGTCTTGGTGGCCAGTTGGACGCGCCAGACCTGGCCGCGGGCGACCGTGGGCGTCACGCGACGTCCTCACCGAAGATGTCGGCGAACTCCTCGACTTCGGCCTCGCGAGCCGCCCGCACGCGCCAGGCCTGTAGTGCAAGGGCCGCGTCCCGCAGTTGCTGGGCTCGAAGCGCGTGCTCGATGTAGGCCGACAGATTGCCGCCGGGGGCGACGGCACGAGCGTGGGCGAGGAGGTCGTCCGGCAAGGTGACCGTAGTCCGCGAACGAGGGCTCATGCACAAGAGCATACCTCTGTATGACCCGAGGTAGGCGAGTTGGGCACATGCGATGGTGCGAGTGAGCGCTACGCAGCGCTGGCGCGGTCGCCTGCGGCCCTTCCGCTCAGCCCTCGCCGACCTTTGTCCAGTCGGCGATGGAGATACGACTTTCTCCGTTCAAAGGGGTTCCATTGTCGGGGAAAGTTGTTACCGTCCTGTCGCGTATCGGTGCGCTGGCGTGGGGTTCAGTGCGGAGGATCCAAGTGCACAGGAGAGCAAGAGTCGTTGTCGCGGCCGTGGTGGGCGCCATGCTTGCCGCAGCCGTCCCCCTCACCAGCGCGTTGTCGTCGGCCTCGGCCGACCCCGCCGCGCCGGCGGAGCCCGCCGCCGCCGAGTTCCAGCAGGTGTCGCTCGCCTCGGGCAACGCCGAAATGGGCGAGCCGATGTCGCTGGCCGTCCTGCCCGACCGCTCGGTGCTGCACACCGCGCGCGACGGCACAGTCCGCCTGACCACGTCCGAGGGCGCCACCAGCGTCGCGGGCAGGCTGACCGTCTACGACCACGACGAGGAAGGGCTCCAGGGCATCGCCGTGGACCCCAACTTCGCCGCCAACCGTTGGGTCTACCTGTTCTACGCCCCGCCGCTCGACACCCCGGCCGGCGACGCGCCGGAGTTCGGCTCCGCGGCGGACTTCGCCTCGTTCGAGGGCGTGAACCGGCTGTCCCGGTTCGTTCTGAACGAGGACGGCACGCTCGACCTGGGCAGCGAGATCTCCATGCTGGAGGTCACCACCAGCCGCGGCCAGTGCTGCCACGTCGGCGGCGACATCGACTTCGACGCCCAGGGCAACCTGTACCTGTCGACCGGCGACGACACCAACCCGTTCGCCTCCGACGGCTACACCCCGATCGACGAGCGCGGCGACCGCAACCCGGCCTTCGACGCGCAGCGTTCCTCGGGCAACACCAACGACCTGCGCGGCAAGGTGCTGCGGATCACCCCGCAGGCGGACGGCAGCTACACCACCCCCGAGGGCAACCTCTTCCCGCCCGGCACGGAGGGCACCCGGCCCGAGATCTACGCCATGGGCTTCCGCAACCCGTTCCGGATGAGCGTGGACGACGCGACCGGCGTCGTCTACCTCGGCGACTACGGACCCGACGCCGGCGGCCCCTCCGACACCCGGGGACCGGGCGGCCAGGTCGAGTTCAACCGCATCACCGAACCGGGCAACTTCGGCTGGCCGTACTGCACCGGCGACAACGACGCCTACGTGGACTACGACTTCGGCTCCGGCGCCTCGGGCGGCACCTTCGACTGCGGCGCCCCGCGGAACACCTCGCGGAACAACACCGGCCTCACCGACCTGCCGCCCGCCCAGCCCGCCTGGATCCCCTACGACGGCAACTCCGTACCCGAGTTCGGCAACGGCTCGGAGTCCCCGATGGGCGGCCCGGTCTACAACTACGACCCCGACCTCCAGTCCGACGTGAAGTTCCCGCAGGAGTACGACGGGGACTACTTCGCCGGCGAGTACGGCCGGCAGTGGATCAAGCGCGTCGAGATGGACGGCAGCGGCGGGGTCACGGCCATCAACGACTTCCCCTGGACCGGCACCCAGGTGATGGACATGACCTTCGGCCCCGACGGCGCGCTGTACGTGCTCGACTACGGCATCGGCGGACAGGACGTCGCCGGGCTCTACCGCGTCGAGTACACCTCCGGCGGCCTCGCCCCGATCGCCAGGGCCGCCGCCGACACGACCTCGGGCACCGCGCCGCTGGCCGTCGGGTTCAGCTCCGAGGGCAGCAGCGACCCCGGCGGCTCGGCGCTCGGCTACGCCTGGGACTTCGGCGACGGCGGCACCTCCACCGACGCCAACCCCACCCACACCTACGAGACCAACGGCCAGTACACGGCTGAGCTGACGGTCACCAACGGGGCCGGCCTCACCGCCAACGCCTCGATCCCCGTCACGGTCGGCAACACCGCCCCCACGGTGCAGTTGAACCTCCCGCACAACGGGCAGCTCGTGGACTTCGGCGACGCGGTGCCGTTCGAGATCACGGTCACCGATCCCGAGGAAAGCGAGATCGACTGCGCGAACGTCACCCTGACCTTCGCGCTCGGCCACGACAACCACCACCACGACCTCACCTCGACCACCGGCTGCTCCGGCACCCTGCAGACGCTCTCCGACGGCGAGCACGACGCGAACGCCAACATCTACGGCGTCTTCCGGGCGGAGTACACCGACGGCGGCGCGAACGGCCAGCCCCCGCTGACCGGCGTCACCGAGCGCGTCTCCCAGCCGACCCACCGGCAGGGCGAGCACTTCGGGAACAGCAGCGGCGTCGAGGTGGTGGACCAGGCGTCGGCCCACGGCGGGCACGCCACCGGGTTCATCTCCGGCGGCGACTGGATCTCCTACCACCCGTACCACCTCGCCGACGCCGGCGAGTTCACCGCGCGGGTCGCATCGGCCGGCGCGGGCGGCACCATAGAGGTCCGCGCGGGCGCCCCCGACGGGACGCTGCTCGGCTCGGTCGAGGTGCCGGTCACGGGTGGCTGGGAAACCTACCAGGACGTCACCACGACCCTGTCCAACCAGCCGGCGGAGACCACCGAGCTGTACCTGGTCTTCACCGGCCCGACCGGAGCCGGCGACCTCTTCAACGTCGACGACTTCATCCTCACCCCATCCCCCACCTCAACTCTCAGTCCAACCCCCAGTTCAACCCCCACGACAACCCCCACATCCGCCGAAGGGGAGTGACACCACCCATGAGGCTGTCCCCACGAATCCGCAGGCTCGCCTGCTGGTCGGCCGGTGGCCTGCTGTGCGCCGCCGCCCTGCCGGCCGCGTCCGCCGCCGCCGCGCCCGACACTGCGGCACCCGAAGATGCCGCCTACGAGGTGCTGGTCTTCTCGAAGACCGCGGGCTTCCGCCACGACTCGATCGACGAGGGCATCGCCGCGCTGACCCAGCTCGGCAGCGAGAACAACTTCACGGTGACCGCGACCGAGGACGCGACCGCGTTCACCGCGGAGAACCTCGCGCAGTACGAGGCGGTGGTCTTCCTCTCGACCACGGGCGACGTGCTGGACGAGACCCAGCAGACCGCCTTCGAGGGCTACATCGAGGGCGGCGGGGGCTACGTGGGCATCCACGCCGCCGCCGACACCGAGTACGACTGGCCCTGGTACGGCGGGCTCGCCGGCGCGTGGTTCGCGTCGCACCCGGCGATCCAGGAGGCCACCATCCAGGTCGAGGACCACGAGCACGACGCCACCGCGCACCTCGGCGACCAGTGGGTCCGCACCGACGAGTGGTACAACTACCAGTCCAACCCCCGGACCGACGCCCACGTGCTGGCCACGCTCGACGAGACCAGCTACGAGGGCGGGGGCATGGGCGAGGACCACCCGATCTCGTGGTGCCAGAACTACGAGGGCGGCCGGTCGTTCTACACCGGCCTCGGCCACACCGCCGAGTCCTACGCCGAGCCGGACTTCCTGCGCCACCTGCTCGGCGGCGTCCGCTGGGCGGCCGGCGTGGTGGAGGCCGACTGCGGCGGCGGGAACACCAACCCCGAGCCCGAGTACACGCCGATCTTCGACGGCACCAGCCCCAGCCTGGACGGCTGGTCGCAGGCCGGACCAGGCTCTTTCGTGCTGGACGAGGAGGCGGGCACCCTCACCTCCGAGGGCGGCATGGGCCTGTTCTGGTACGAGGCGGACGAGTACAACTCGTACTCGCTGAAGCTCGACTGGCGCATGCAGGGCGACAGCAACTCGGGCATCTTCGTGGGCTTCCCGGCCTCCGACGACCCGTGGACCGCGGTGGACAACGGCTACGAGATCCAGATCGACGCCACGGACACCGACGACCGCACCACCGGTTCCATCTACGGCTTCCAGTCGGCCGATCTGGAGGCCCGCGACGAGGCGCTCAACCCGCCGGGGGAGTGGAACGCCTACGAGCTCAGGGTCGAGGGTGAACGGATCCGGGTCTATCTCAACGGGACCCTGATCAACGACTTCACCAACACCGACCCCGCACGTAGCCTCCTTGACGGATACATCGGTCTGCAGAACCACGGCGACACCGACGTGGTGTCGTTCCGCGACGTGCGCATCGCGGAACTGCCGGCCGACCCGGGCTGCTGACCCGGGCCGATCCGAGCACGACCCCACGGTGTCCGGCCGCGCCCGAGCGCGGCCGGACACCGTGGCGACAACCGAAGAGAGCACGGCCCCCAGGACCACGGAGACCCGGGGCCAGGAAACAGGGCAAGGAAGGTGCGTCATGACCACGTCTCCCCAGGATCATGTCGGCCAGGACCGCGCGGGCCGGGAACGCGTCGGCGTATGGCTCGTCGGCGCCCGCGGCTCGGTCGCCACCACCACCGCCGCCGGACGGGCCGCGCTCGCGGCCGGCCTCCACCCGCCCACCGGGCTCGTCACGGCCCTGCCCCCGTTCGCCGGCTGCGCGCTGCCCGCGCTCGACGACCTCGTGTTCGGCGGCCACGACACCGCCGCCACGCCGCTGCCCAAACGCGCCGAGGAACTCGTCGCCGCCGGCGTGCTGCCGCCCGGACTGCCCGCCGCGGTGGCCGCCGAACTCGCCGCCGCCGACGCCGAGATACGCCCCGGCGCCGCGCACCCCGGCGAACAACTCGCGGACCGCCTGGCCGCCGACATCGCCGCCTTCACCGAGCGCAACGGCCTGGCCCGCACGGTCGTGGTCAACGTCGCCTCCACCGAGGGCAGCAGCACGGACCCGAGCCCGATGTACGCGGCGGCGGCCGTCGCCGCCGGCTGCCCCTACGTGAACTTCACCCCCGCCACCGGCATGCGCGCCCCCGGCCTCGCCGAACGCGCCCTCGCCGCGGGGCTGCCGCACGCCGGGCGGGACGGCAAGACCGGACAGACGCTGCTCCGCGCCGCCCTGGCGCCGATGTTCACGCAACGGGCGCTGACCGTGCGCTCCTGGTCCGGCGCCAACCTGCTCGGCGGCGGCGACGGCGCCGCGCTGGCCGACCCGGCCGCCGCCGCGGCCAAGAACGCCGGCAAGGCCCGGGTGCTCAACGACATCCTCGGCGAGCAGCCCGAGGGCACCGTGCACATCGACAACGTGCCGGCGCTCGGCGACTGGAAGACCGCCTGGGACCACGTCGCGTTCGACGGCTTCCTCGGCACCCGGATGCTGCTCCAGACCATCTGGCAGGGCTGCGACTCCGCGCTCGCGGCGCCGCTCGTCCTGGACCTGGTCCGGCTGCTCGCCAGCGCCCACGCGGCCGGCCTGGCCGGTCCGGTGCCCGGACTCGGCTTCTACTTCAAGGACCCCGACGAGGGCCCCGCCGCGCTGGGCGAGCAGTACGCCGCGCTGCTCGACCTGGCCGGCCGGCTCACCCGGCCCGCCGAGCCCGCAGAGCAGGCCCGCCCGTGAACCCCACGGCCCGCGCCTGGGTGGAACTCGTGCGCGGCCCTGCCGCGCTGACCGTGCCCGGCGACCTCCTCGCCGGCGCGGCCGCCGCCGGCGGCGCCACCGTCCGGCACACGGGCCCGGTGATCGGCGCGTCCCTCTGCCTGTACTGGGCCGGCATGGCGCTCAACGACTGGGCGGACCGCGACATCGACGCCGCCGAGCGGCCGGGCCGGCCCATCCCGTCCGGGCGTGTCCGCCCCGGCGCCGCGCTCGCCGCCGCGACCGCGCTGACCGGCGCCGGGCTCGGCCTCGCCGCCGCCACCGGATCCCGCCGCACGCTGTCCACCGCCGCCGCCCTGACCGCCGCCGTCTGGGGCTACGACCTGTGGCTGAAGAACACGCCGGCGGGACCCGCCGCGATGGCCTCCGCCCGCGGCCTCAACCTGCTGCTCGGCGCCGCCGCCACCGGCCGCCCGATGGGTCCCGCGGCCCGCCCGGCCGCGCTGCTCGCCGCCCACACCCTGGCCCTGACCAGCATCTCCCGTCACGAGGTGCACGGCGGCCCGCGCACCACCCCCGCCACCGCCCTGCTCACCACCGCCGCCATCGCGGGCACGACCGCGCGCCCCCGCCGCACCGGCTCGCCCTGGCCCGGCCGGGTCGCGACGCTCGCGGCGGCCGGCGCCGCCCGCCCCACCGCCGGCTGGCGCGCCCGCGCGGCGGCTCTGGCCACCGTGGCCGCCGCCCGGGCCGCCGACCACGCGGCGGAGGACGTGCCCCCCACCCGCCCCGCCGCCGCTGCCACCGGCCACGGGGCCGCGCCGGGGCGGCGGCGCTGGGGATCGGCGTTCGCCGCCCTGACAGCGGCCCGCGCGGTCGCCGGGGCCCGAGCGCCGGTCGGCGGCCGCCCCGGGGCGGGCCCGTCGGGCGTGCGCTCCCCGCAGGCCGGCCCGCGCGGCCGCCTTGCCGCGCTCGGCCTCGTCACGGCCGCCCGCGCCACCGGCCTGTCCCGGCCGGATGGTTCCGCGCCCGGCTCCTCGGCCGGGACCTCATCCGGTACCGGCGCGGCCGACTCATCCGGGGCCGGCAGCGGCGCCTCCGCCGCCTCCGCGGCCGCCGAGGCCGCGTTGGCCGCCGGCGCCGGGTGGGTCGCGGTGCGCGAGGCGGCGCGGCAGCGGCCCGCGGAGCCGGTCGCGCCCGCCACCCGCGCGGCGCTCGCCGCCTCCGTCGGCGTCTACCTGGCGACCGTCGTGCCGCCGCTGGTGCGGGCCGTGCGGGAGCCGACCGGGGCGCGGATGCGCGCCGGGGTGGTGGGCGGGCTCCAGGGCCTGCTGCCGTTGCAGGCCACGCTCGCCGCCCGCGCCGGGGCGCCCCGTCTCGCCCCGCCCGCCCTGCTGCTCGCGCTCGTCGCCGCCCGGCGGCTGTCCAGGAAGGTGACCCCCACATGAGCGCCTCCGGCGGCCGCGCCTCGGTCGCCCCTGAGCGCTCCGGTCGTCCGGGTGGTGTTCGCCGTGCGGCGGTGGCCCGTCGTTTCCCCCCGCGGCGCCCCGGTCTCCCGGTCGGTGGCGCTCCCGTCGGCGGTCGTCGCCGCGTGGCGGAGGAGGTGGCCGCCGTGTGGCCGCTGGTCAGGGACGCGGCTCCGCCATGAACGCCGGCGACGTTCCTCCCGGCGCGCCCCGCGCCATCGGCACCGGCCACCTGCTGGCGGCCGTCCAGGAAGGTAACCCCCACATGAGTACCCCCGCCCACCCACCCCGCGCCCACCCCGCCGCCGACGTCTCGCCCGGTCGTCACGGTGACACCGGCCGGCAGGACCGCCCGCAGGGCCTCCGTTTCGCCTACGGCACCAACGGCCTCACCGACCTGCGGCTGACCGACGCGGTACGACTGCTGGCCGATCTGGGCTATCAGGGCGTCGCGGTGACCCTCGACCACATGCACCTCGACCCGTGCGCCCCGGACCTGCTGCCGCGGGCCGCCCGGCTCGGCCGCGACCTCGACCGGATCGGGCTCGGCGCGGCCGTCGAGACCGGCGCCCGCTACGTGCTGGATCCCACCGCCAAGCACGGCCCGAGCCTGCTCGACCCCGACCCGGACGCCCGCGCCCGCCGGGTTCGGCTGCTGCTCGACGCCGTCGCCGTGGCGGCCGAGTTGCGCGCCGGCGCCGTGCACTGCTTCAGCGGCATCACCCCGCCCGGCACCTCGGAGGAGGCCGCCTGGGACCGGCTCACCGGGGCGCTCGGGCCCGTGCTCGCCGCCGCCCGGCGGGCCGGCGTGCCGCTCGCCGTGGAGCCCGAGCCGGGCATGCTGCTGGACACCACCGCCGCGTTCCACCGGCTGCGCGAGCGGCTCGGCGACCCGCCGGGCCTGGCCCTCACCCTGGACATCGGCCACCTGCGGTGCCTCGAATCCGAGCCCATCCCCGACCTGGTCAGGGCGGCCGCGCCCTGGGTGGCCCACGTGCAGATCGAGGACATGCGGCGCGGCGTGCACGAGCATCTGCCGTTCGGCGAGGGGGAGATCGACTTCCCGCCGGTGCTGGCCGCGCTCGCCGACACCGGCTACGACGGCCTGGTCTCCGTCGAACTGCCCCGCCACTCGCACGCCGGTCCCGCGCTGGCCCGCAGCTCGATCGCGTTCCTCCGGCGCGCCACGGCCACCGCCCAGGCGGCCCGCACCCCGCGGCCCACCGACCTCGCGACCGGCCTGGCCGGGACCCGTCGCCCGGCCGCCGCAGTCCACCCCGCCGCACGGAGGGACGCCGCCGCATGCTGATCAGCGAACTGGAGGCCCGCCTCACCCCCGAGGCCCGCGCCTGGGTGGCCGACCAGGCCGACCAGGCCGACCAGACCGACCAGGCCGGCGGCTGGGAGGCCGCGTTCACCGCCGCCCGCCGGCGCGTCGGGGCCGGCGCCGCGGAGCCGGCCCGGGTGCTGCTGCTGCACGCCGCCCGCCCCGACGCCGACACCGTCGCCCGCCTCTACCACCAGGGCGACGCCGCCGAGCGCCGCGCCGTGCTGCTCGCGCTGCCGCACCTGCCGTACCTGGAGGCCGCCGCGCTGCCCCTCGTCGAGGACGCGCTGCGGACCAACGACGCCCGTCTCGTCGCCGCCGCCGTCGGCCCGTACGCCGCCCGCCACCTCGACCAGCACCTGTGGCGGCACGCCGTGCTCAAGTGCGTCTTCGTCGACGTCCCGCTCGACGCCGTGGCCTCGCTCGACGACCGCGCCGACCCCGAACTCGTCCGCATGCTCGCCGACTACGCCGCCGAACGGACCGCCGCAGGACGGCCGGTACCCGACGACGTCCGCCGCCTGATGGAGCCGTGATGCGCATCCTCGACCCGCACATCCACATGTCCTCCCGCACCACCGACGACTACGAGGCCATGCGCGCGGCCGGCGTGCGGGCCGTCGTCGAGCCGGCGTTCTGGCTCGGCCAGCCCCGCACCTCGGTCGGCAGCTTCCTCGACTACTTCGACGCGCTGCTCGGCTGGGAGCCCTACCGGGCCGCCCAGTACGACATCGCGCACCACTGCACCATCGCGCTCAACCCCAAGGAGGCCAACGACCCGCGGTGCACCCCGGTGCTGGACGAGCTGCCGCGCTACCTGAACAAGGACAGCGTCGTCGCCGTCGGCGAGGTCGGCTACGACTCCATGACCCCGGCCGAGGACGAGGCCCTGGCCGCGCAGCTGGAGCTCGCCGCCCGGCACGACCTGCCCGCCCTCGTGCACACCCCGCACCGCGACAAGGCCGCGGGCCTGGAGCGCACCCTCGCCGTGCTGGCCGAGTCCGAACTCCCCCCGGAGCGCGTCCTGCTCGACCACCTCAACGAGGTCACCGTCGACCGCGCCAAGGACAGCGGATGCTGGCTCGGCTTCTCCATCTACCCCGACACCAAGATGGACGTGGACCGGATGATCCGGGTGCTGCAGCGCCACGGACTCGACCGGATCCTGGTCAACTCGGCCGCCGACTGGGGCCGCAGCGACCCGCTCAGAACCCGCAAGGTCGGCGACGCCATGCTCGCCGCCGGGTTCGGCGACGACGACGTGGACCGCGTGCTGTGGCGCAACCCCGTGGCGTTCTACGGCCAGAGCGGCCGGCTCGACCTCGACGACCCCACGGCCGACCAGCCCGAGCTTTTCGAGGGCAACTCCATCCTCCGTGGCGCGCCGGCCGAGCCGGCGAAGGGGTGAGCCGCCGATGCGATTCCGGCACCCCGACGGCAGCACCGTCCACCTCGCGTACTGCACCAACGTGCACCCGGCCGAGACCCTCGACGGCGTGCTGGCGCAGCTGCGCGACCACTGCGCCCCGGTCCGGCGCCGGCTCGGCCGGGAGCGGCTCGGCATCGGCCTGTGGCTCGCCGCCGACGCCGCCCAGACCCTCGCCGAACAGCCCGAGGCGCTGCGCGCGCTCCGCGCCGAACTCCGCGCCAACGGCCTGGAGGTGGTCACCCTCAACGGCTTCCCGTACCGCGGCTGGGGCCAGGCCCGGGTCAAGCGGCGGGTCTACCACCCCGACTGGACCACGCCGGAGCGGCTGAACCACACCACCACGCTCGCCCGGATCCTCGCCGCGCTGCTCCCCGACGACGAGCCCGAGGGCACCATCTCCACCCTGCCGCTGGCCTGGCGCGAACCGTTCCCCGACACCGCGCGGGACCGCGCCCTGGCCCGGCTCACCGACCTCGCCGAACGCCTCGACGCGCTCGCCGAGGAGACCGGGCGCGGCATCCGCCTCGCCCTGGAACCCGAGCCCGGCTGCGTCGTGGAGACCACCGAACAGGCCGCGGCCCTGCTCACCGGGTCCGGCGCGCCGCCCACCCACCGCGTCGGCGTCTGCCTGGACACCTGCCACCTGGCGACCGCCTTCGAGGACCCCGACGCGGCCGTCGACCGGCTGGACGCGGCCGGCGTCCCGGTGGTCAAGGCCCAACTGTCCGCCGCGCTGCACGCGGAACGGCCCGACCTGCCCGAGGTCAGGGCCGCGCTCGCGGAGTTCGCCGAACCGCGCTTCCTGCACCAGACCCGGGAACGTCCGCAGGGGACGAACACCGGCCCCGTCGCCGCCCGGGACGACCTGGACATCGCGTTGGACGGGCCCGACGCCCTGCCCGGCGACGGACCCTGGCGGGTGCACCTGCACGTCCCGCTGCACGCCCAACCCGCGTCGCCGCTCACCGCCACCCTGCCGCTGGTCACCAGGACCCTCGCCCGGCTGGTCGGCGGCCCCACCCCGCTCACCCGCCACCTGGAGGTCGAGACCTACACCTGGCAGGTGCTGCCGCCGGCGCTGCGCCCCACCACCCCGGACCGCCTCGCCGACGGGATCGCCGCCGAACTCGCCCTCGCCCGCGACCAGCTGATCTCTCTCGGCCTCAAGGAGCTGCCATGACCGGCCCGCAGGACGCCTCACCCCTGGTCGTGATCAACGCCGTCGGCCTCACCCCGGCGCTGCTGCCGCACCTGCCCAGCCTCACGGCGCTGGCCCGCGACGGCTCCCGCGCCCCGCTGCGCACCGTGCTGCCGGCGGTGACCTGCTCGGCCCAGGCCACGTTCCTCACCGGCGCGCCGCCCGCCGAACACGGCATCGTCGGCAACGGCTGGTACTTCCGCGGCCTCGGCGACGTGCTGCTGTGGCGGCAGCACAACGCGCTGGTCGGCGGCGAGAAGGTGTGGGACGCGGCGCGCCGCGCCCGCCCCGACTACACCGTCGCCAACGTCTGCTGGTGGTACGCGATGGGCGCCGAGACCGACTTCACCGTCACCCCCCGCCCGATCTACCACGCCGACGGCCGCAAGGACCCCGACTGCTACACCCGGCCCGCCGCGCTGCACGACGAACTGACCGGGAAGCTCGGCCCGTTCCCGCTGTTCCAGTACTGGGGGCCGACCGCGGCCATCGCCTCCTCCCGCTGGATCGCCGACGCGGCCCGCCACCTGCTGCGCACCCACCGCCCCGACCTCACCCTGGTCTACCTGCCGCATCTGGACTACGACCTGCAGCGGTTCGGTCCGCACGGGCCGGAGGCGCGCGCCGCCGCGGCCGAACTGGACACGGTGCTGCGCCCGTTGCTCGCCGACGCCCGGGCCGCGGGCGCGACCGTGGTGGTGCTCTCCGAATACGGCATCACGCCCGTGCAGCACCCTGTGCACATCAACCGCGCGCTGCGCCGCGCCGGGCTGCTGGAGGTGCACGAACAGGCCGGCATGGAGTACCTGGACCCGTGGGTCTCCCGGGCCTTCGCGGTCGCCGACCACCAGGTCGCGCACGTCTACGTGCGCCGCCCCGAGGACCTGCGGCGCACCCGCGAGGTGCTCGCCGAACTGCCCGGCGTGGCCGAGGTGCTGGACGCGGACGGGCTCGCCAAGCACGGCCTGAACCACCCGCGTTCCGGCGAACTGCTCGCGGTCGCCGACCCCGACGCGTGGTTCACGTACTACTACTGGCTCGACGACGAGCGCGCCCCCGACTTCGCGCCCACCGTCGAGATCCACCGCAAGCCCGGCTACGACCCGGCCGAACTGTTCTTCGACCCGGCGGACAGGATGGCGAAACCACGCGCCGCCCTGGCCCTGGCCAGGAAGAAGCTCGGGCTGCGCTACCGGATGAACGTGATCCCGCTCGACCCCTCGTACGTGCGCGGCAGCCACGGGCGGCTTCCCGACGACGAACGCGACCAGCCGGTGCTGCTGTGTTCGGACCCCGACGCCCTCACCGGCGCCCCGCTGAACGCGACGGACGTCAAGCCGTTGATGCTGCGCCTGTCCGGGGTGTGACGGGCCGTCGGTTCGGTGTGATACTCGCTGGCATGGGGAGAGGCAAGGGGAGAGGACCGTGGAGCCAGGCTGAACGGGACGGCATCACCGTCGAGATCGGTTACGCGCTGTTCAGCGCGGCGCTCCTCGGCGCCCTCGTCCTGGCGGCGATCGCCGGCCCCGCCGCCGTCTGGCACCTTCCGCACCGCGTCGAGGACCTCCTGGTCCGCACCGGCGCGGTGGCGGCGGGACTCCTCGCGGTGCTCCGTGTCGTGCACGTGCTGCGCGGACACGCCCGCCACCTCCGCGAACAGCGTTGACCGGCATGCTCCCGCGGCGGCCAGGACCGCGGGGGCCGGCGCGGCTCAGGGGCGCGTCGGGTCCGCGCTCAGGCCGCGGCGGAGGCGGCGGAGGCCGCGGCGGGTGTGGCTCTTGACCGTGCCGAGCGGCAGGCCCGTGCGCTCCGCGATCTGTGCCTGGGACAGCTCCCCGTAGAACGCCAGGCACAGCACGCGGCGCTGCGCGGGCGGCAGCTTGCCCAGCTCGCGCAGCAGCAGCACCCGGTCAAGCACCGCGTCCGGCTGTTCGGCGGCCGCTCCGTCCGCCGGCAGCGCGCCGCCGGCGGCCGACACCAGCTCGGCCCGCCGGGCCCGGGCCGCGCACGCGTCCGCGATCTTCCGCCGCGCGATGCCCACCAGCCAGGACGGCAGCGGCCCGCGGTCCGGGCGGTAGCCCTCCCGGCCGTGCCACGCGGCGACGAACACCTGCTGCACCACGTCCTCGGCCTCCCTGGCGTCCGCCAGCGCGCGGCAGGCGAGCGCCTGCACCAGCCCGCCCCAGCGCTGGTAGGCGACGCCCAGACAGGCCTCCTCGCCGCGCACGAGGCCGGCCGCCACCTCCGCGTCCGTGAGCGACGACGGCGCGGGCACGGTGGTGATCGCCATGACGACTGCTCCTTCCGGTCGGGGCCACCGCAGTGTCCCCGGACGCGGGCCCGGGAGCGTTCCCGCACACCGCACGAGTGCCCCGACATCGCACGGTTGGCCGCATGCCCCTTGCCGGGGGATCCGGGGCCGCGGCCGCGCGGCCCGAGCGGCCCGCGCTGCGCGCGGCAGCCGCCGGGCGGTCAGGTCGGCGGCCCGAGGGCGCGCCCCCGGACCGTGCGGTCCGCGCGTCGCGCGGCGGTCGCCGGGTTGGGCCGGGCGCGGGCCGGGTCGTCAGGCTCGGGATCCGGGAGCCGCGCTCCCGGGACTGGGCGGCAGCCGCCGTGTGCGGCTGGCCGACGGTCGGGTGTCGGGGGCGCGCCCCGGGGCGGTGCGGTCCGCGCGTCGCGTGGTCGCTGCCGGGTTGGGCCGGGCGCGGGTCGGGCTGCCCGGTCGGGTGTCGGGGGCGAGGCCCTGGGGCCGTGCGGTCCGCGCGTCGCGCGGCGGTCGCCGGGCTGGGCCGGGCGCGGGTCGAGGCCGTCAGGTCGGGGTCCGGGGCGCGCCCGCGGTGTCGTGGGGAGCCGCCGGGGCCGGCCGGGGCGTCAGTGGCCGCCGCCCGGGCCGCCCCGGCCCGGGCGGCGCCGCTCCTTCCCGACCGGGCCGCCGGCCCGGTCGGGTGACGCGGCGGAACCGCCGGAGGCGGCCGTGCGGGCGATGGTGCGGGCCATGCCGCCGAAGACGGCGGCATGGAAAGGGGAGATCGCCCACCAGTAGGCGTGTCCGGCCAGGCCCCGCGGGTGGAAGAGCGCCCGCTGCCGGTAGCGCGATCCGCCGGCGGCCGCGTCCTCGTCCACCCGGAGTTCGAGCCACGCCAGCCCGGGCAGCCGCATCTCCGCGCGCAGCCGCAGCAGCCGGCCGGGCTCGACCACCTCCACCCGCCAGAAGTCGACCTGGTCGCCCACCCGCAGCCGCTCCGGATCCGGCCGCCCCCGGCGCAGGCCGACACCGCCGACCAGCCGGTCCAGCCAGCCGCGCGCGACCCACGCCAGCTGCGCGGAGTACCAGCCGTTGTCCCCGCCGATCCGCTCGACCACTCGCCACAGCGCGGCCGGCGGCGCCGCCACCGGCCGCTCGCGCACGTCGGTGTAGAGGCTGCCGCCCGACCAGCCGGGGTCGGTGGGCAGCGGGTCGGCGGGCCCGGTCCACGGCGGAGCCGCGACGACCCGGCGGCCCGGCACCTGCCCGCCCCGCACCCGCCGCAGCGACAGCGTCAGTGCCCGCCGGAACGTGGCGGGCCCGCCCGGGGGATCCGGCACGTAGGCCGTGATGTCCCGCTCCTGGCACACCACCTCGTGCCGCAGTGACTCGATCAGCGGCCGGGCCAGCCCCGGCGGCACGGACGTGACCAGCCGGATCCACAGGCCGGACAGGTGCGGGGTGAGCACCGGGACCGGGACGATCAGCCGCCGGCGGAGGCCGGACGCCGCCGCGTAGGCGCGCATCATGTCCCGGTACGTCAGCACGTCGGGCCCGCCGACGTCGAAGCCGCGGTTCACGTCGTCCGGCAGTTCGGCGCAGCCCACCAGCAGCCGCAGCACGTCGTCGACGGCGATGGGCTGGAGCCGGGTGCGGACCCAGCGCGGGGTGACCATGACCGGCAGCCGTTCGGTCAGCTGGCGCAGCATCTCGAACGACGCCGAGCCTGAACCGATCACCACCGCGGCCCGCAGCACCGCCGTGGGCACCCCGCTGGCCAGCAGGATCCGCCCGACCTCGGCCCGGGACCGCAGATGCGGGGACAGGCGGTCGTTCGGGATACCGGCCGGGGTGAGCGCGCCGAGATAGACGATCCGCCGCACCCCGGCGGCCCGGGCGCGGTCGCCGAACAGCCGGGCCGCGTGCCGGTCCGCCGCCTCGAAGTCGTCGCCCCGGCCCAGACCGTGCACCAGGTAGTAGGCGACGTCCACGTCGCGCAGGGCGGCGTCCACCGCGTCCGGATCCGCGATGTCGCCCTCCGCGGTCTCCACGTCGTCCGCCCACGGCCGCTCCGCGATCTTCGCGGGCCGGCGGGCCAGGCAGCGCACCGCGTACCCGGCGGCGAGGAGCCGCGGCACCAGCCGGCCCCCGACGTAGCCCGTCGCGCCGGTCACCAGGCAGCGCCGGCCCGACCCCGGCCCCTCCGGCCCTGCCCCGGCCGGTCCCGCCCTCACCGGCCGCCGCCGTCGTCGTCGTACCCGAGCTCCCGGGCCTCCTTGAACCGTTCGAGGCCGCGGGAGAGCGGGATCAGCGGATCCGGGTAGCGCAGCTTGGCGCGCTCGTCCTCGGGCAGCTTCCACGGCTCGTGCACCGCGGAGCCCGTCAGATGTTCCAGGGCCGGCACCCAGCGCCTGACGTACTCCCCGTCCGGGTCGTACCTGCGACCCTGGGCCACCGGGTTGAGCACCCGGTTGAAGCGCGTGTCGACGCCGGTGCCGGCCACCCACTGCCAGTTCATCTGGTTGTTCGGGATGTCGCCGTCCACGAGGTGCCGGAGGAAGAAACGGGCCCCGATCCGCCAGTCGACGTACAGCGTCTTGGTGAGGAAGCTCGCCACCAGCAGCCGGGCGCGGTTGTGCATCCAGCCCTCGTGCCGCATCTGCCGCATCGCCGCGTCCACCACCGGGTAGCCGGTGCGGCCCTCCCGCCACGCCTCGATGTCCTCCCGCGCGATCCGCTCGTCCCGCCAGCGGTCGCCGCGCTCCCGGTAGTTCTCGAACGACGCGCGCGGCCGCGCCGCCAGCAGCTGGTAGTGGAAGTCGCGCCAGGCCATCTGCCGCACGAAGTCGACGGAGTCGGGGTCGCGGGATCTGGCCCGGTGCACCACCTCGACGGGGGACAGCGCGCCGAAGTGCAGGTACGGCGACAGCCTGGAGGTGGCGTCGGCGCCCAGGTCGCCCTGCCACTCGTCGTAGTCCGCCAGGCCGGAGCGCAGCCAGGCGGTGAACCGCTCCCGCCCGGCGCCTTCGCCGCCCGGCGCCAGGCCCGGTGCCACCCCCGGGATCCGGTCGCGTTCGGGCAGCCGCTCCGAAGGGATCCGCTCGGGCACCCGCACCTCCCGGGGCGGGGCCTGCGGTTCCCGCAGCGGCTCCGCCGACCAGCGGCGGAAGAACGGGGTGAAGACCGCGAAGTGGTCGTTGCCCTGCGGCGTCAGCTGGCCCGGGGCCACGACGGTGATCACGGCGTCGTGCACGGTCAGCCGGCAGCCGATCGCCTCCAGCGCCTCCCGCAGCCGCCGCTCCCGGCGCTGGGCGTAGAGGCTGACCCCGGCCGCGACGTGCACCGCGCCGGCCTCGCACTGGGTGACCAGCGCGCACACCTGCTCGACCACTTCACCCGAACGGACGATGAGCCGTCCGCCCCGCCGCCGCAGGCCGGTGTCCAGATCGGCCAGGCAGTCGGCCAGGAAGGCCATCCGGTTGGGCACCACGAAGCCGGTGGCCTCGATGCCGGAGTCGCGCACGAAAAGCGGCACCACCGCGTCCGCCTCGCGGACCGCGGCGCGCAGCACCGGATTGTCGTGCAGCCGCAGGTCGGAGGTGAACAGGGCGACCGAGACGCGCATGACACCACTCTCGTCCGGCCGGGTCCCGCGCGCGACCCCCGACACCGGGCGACGGCCCGGATGCGGGCGTCCGGGGTGGTCCCGGTGCGGCGTTCGGGTCACGGGTGCATCCGGTGCGGCCGCCCGGCGGGAACCGACACCGACCCCGGACTCCGACCTAAGGAGGGGCGATGCGCCCTGCAGGTGCGGTCGCACCCCGTCCCGCGCGACCCGGGACCGCGGGCGGCCGGCCCGTGGCGCCGCCGCGTATCGGCGGCGAACCGGGCTCGGTCGACGGTGACGTGCCGGGCGCCGTGGGCCGGGTGCTCCGCGACTACCTGGACGACCGACTGGCCCACGCCAGGGCGGCGGACGAGACCTTCGCCCGCGACGTGGCCGAGCGCGTCGCCGGCTTCACCCTGAGCGGCGGCAAACGGTGGCGTTCGTCGTTCGCCTGGTGGGCGTGGCGGGCCTGTGGCGGCCTGGAGCGCGGCCGGGCCGCCGCCGCGACGCTGCGGGTGGCCGCCGCGCTGGAACTCATCCAGACCTGCGCGCTGGTGCACGACGACGTCATGGACGGCTCCGAGACCCGGCGCGGGGCGCCCGCGCTGCACGCCGCGTTCGCCGCGCGGCACGTCGGCGCGGAGCTGCGCGGCTGCCCGGCGGAGTTCGGCCGGGCCGCGGCGATCCTGGCCGGCGACCTGGCGCTCAGCTGGGCCGACGACCTGGTGGCCGAGGTGGAACTGGCGCCCGGGCTGTGCCACGACGTGCGGCGGGTCTGGCGGGACCTGCGCACCGAGATGGTGGCGGGCCAGTACCTCGACCTGCTGGCCCCGGCCACGGCGTCCCTGTCGGTCACCCGGGCGCTGCGCATCGCCCGGCTGAAGAGCGCCCGGTACACGGTGGAACGGCCGCTGGCGCTGGGCGCGACGCTGGCCGGCGCCGACGAGGCGACGATCGCGGCGCTGCGCGGCGCGGGCCGGTGCGCGGGCATCGCCTTCCAGCTCCGCGACGACCTGCGGGGCGCGTTCGGCGACCCGGCGGAGACCGGGAAGCCGTCCGGCGACGACCTGCGGGCGGGCAAGCTCACCTATCTGGTGGCGGTGGCGAAGAGCCGCGCCGAGGCGGCCGGCGACACGGCGGCGCTCGCGGTGCTGTGGGACGGCCTGGGCCGCCCCGAACTCGGGGACCGTGAGCTGGAACGGGTCCGCGCGGTGCTGGAGACCACGGGCGCCCGCGCGCAGGTGGAGGACCGCATCACCCTGCTGCTGGGCCGGGCCCGGCAGCGGCTCGCGGAGACGAACGTCAATCCCGAGGCCCGCCGCCGCCTCGACGCCCTCCTCCACCGCGCGGCGGGGCTTCCCACCCCGCCACCGGCCTTGCCGGCCGAGCCCGCAACGCCGCGGCCCGCCGCCCCCCGGCAGACCCTGTCGTCCGCATCCGGCGGGGTCGGATGTGCTGCTCCGCAGCCGGGGCCCGACGCTCCGCGCCCGGCGTCGTCGTCCGCCTCCGCCGAAGCGGGTCCGGCGCCCGAGCTCGGGGATCGGGTCGCCGCTGGCCGGCGGGCCTTGGCGGCCGAGTCCGGAGAGGGCTGGGTGAGTGCCGCGCAGCCGGCGCCGCCGGCCGGATTCGGCGGTGCGGCGAATCCCGGCGTCGCGCCGGGGATGACGCCGCCACCGGATCGAGGCGACGGGCCGTCAGGCCCTCGCGAGCCGGCCGCCGAACCCCGGAAGGGTCGTTCGGACGCGTCGGCGCCACGGCGCCGGGCGGCGGGCGAGGAGGGCGACGACCCGGGCCGGGCCGGGGCGTCCCCCGCCCCGCCCGGACCGGAGGTCCGACGTGTTCCGTCTGGCCGCTCGGAGCCCGGCCGGGCCTCGGACGGCGCGGCGCCCGGTGGCGGCGGCTCGACGGTCGACGGCGCCCGCCGCCGGAGCGCCGCCGGAGTTCCGGCCGAGGAACGAACGGCCGGCGCCCAGGAGCCCGCGAACCCGTGGTGGCGGAGCCGCCGCGACCGGGACCCCATCGGGCCGCTGACCAGCGCCTCCGAACCGGGCGACGCCCACCCCGTCCCCGAGACCCCGGGGCGAAGCGACGGCACCTCCCGGGCCCTCCGGGGCCCCGGCGAGGGTGACGACGCCGGAAAGGCGGGGGCGTGAGGCGGGTCGCCGGGCCCACGGACCACGTGGTCGTGGTCGGGGCCGGGCTGGCCGGGCTGGCGGCCACGCTGCACCTGCTGGGCGCGGGCCGGCGGGTGACCGTCGTGGAGCGCGACCGGATCCCGGGCGGCCGGGCCGGGCTGCTGGAGCGCGGCGGCTACCGGATGGACACCGGGCCCACCGTGCTCACCATGCCGGACGTGATCGACGAGGCGTTCGCCGCCGTCGGCGCCTCGCTGCGGGACCGCGTCGAACTGCTCCCGCTGCACCCGGCCTACCGCGCCGAGTTCGTCGACGGCAGCCGGCTGGACGTGCACACGGACGCCGAGGCGATGGCCGCCGAGGTGGAACGGTTCGCCGGCCCCGGCGAGGCCGCCGGCTACCTGCGGCTGCGCCGGTGGCTGACCCGGCTCCACGCCGTGCAGCGGGACCGTTTCATCGACGCCAACTTCGACTCGCCGCTGCGGCTGCTGACCCCCGACCTGGCCCGGCTCGCCGCGCTCGGCGGTTTCGGCCGCCTGGACGCCACCATCGGGCGGTTCCTGTCCGACGCCCGGCTGCGCCGGGTGTTCACCTTCCAGGCGCTGTACGCCGGGGTGCCGCCGGCCCGCGCGCTGGCCGCCTACGCCGTCATCGCCTACATGGACACCGTCGCCGGCGTGTTCTTCCCCCGCGGCGGCGTGCACGCGCTGCCCCGGGCGATGGCCGCCGCGGCCGCCGAGGCGGGCGCCGAGATCCACTGGGGCAGCGAGGTGACCGCGCTGGAGCGGATCGGCACCCGGATCGCCGCCGTGCGCACCGCGCGCGGGCGCCGGATCCCGTGCGACGCCGTGGTCCTCACCCCCGACCTGCCGGTCGTCTACCGGCTGCTCGGCCACCGTCCGCGCCGGCCGACCGCGCCGCGCCACGCGCCCTCGGCCGTCGTGCTGCACCTCGGCGCCCGCGGCGACTGGCCGCGGCTCGCGCACCACACGCTGTCGTTCGGCACGGCCTGGCGCCAGACGTTCCAGGAACTCACCCGCGACGGCCGGCTGATGACGGACCCGTCGCTGCTGGTCACCCGGCCCACCGCGACCGACCCCTCGCTCGCCCCGCCCGGCCGCCAGCTGCTCTACGTGCTCGCGCCCTGCCCCAACACCGAGTTGGGTCCGCGCGCCGTGGACTGGCGGGAGCTCGGCCCCCGGTACCGGGACCGGCTGGTCGGCGAGCTGGAGCGGCGCGGCCTGGACGGTCTGGGCGCGGCGATCGAGGAGGAGGTGCTGGTCACCCCGGCGACCTGGACCGCGCGCGGCCATCCGGCCGGAACCCCGTTCTCGCTGGCCCACACCCTCGCCCAGACCGGCCCCTTCCGGCCCCGGAACCTGGTGCGTGGCCTGGACAACGCGGTCATCGCCGGCTGCGGCACGACGCCCGGCGTCGGCGTGCCACCCGTCCTGATCTCCGGCAAACTCGCGGCGGCCCGAGTGACCGGCGCGGCGCCCTCGCCCGCGCGACGCCGCCCGGCGCGCCGCGCGGCGGACGCAGGCGCACCGGCGGCCGGGCCGGATTCGGCGGACGCCGCGGCTCCGCCCCTTCCGCCGGCCGCGGCGGCTCCGGTGGGCGCAGCGGAGGAGGCGCCGGCGGGCCCGACCGCCTGGGCGCCCTCGGCTGCTCGGGCGGACGCGGCCGGCCTGGAATCCCCGCTGCCTCCGGCGGCCGCGTCGGCGGCGGAGCTCGTCGTCGACCCACCGCATCCGCATCCGCCGGTCCTGGCGGTCCCGGCGGACGGGGCCCCGGCGGACGAGGCAGCTCCGCGAGGGGCGCCGACGTCGGCGCGGTCCCGCGCCGAGTCCGCGGCGCCGAGGCGCGCCGGGCCGGCGCCCGGGGCCCCGGCGAGGGAACCGCGATGAGCGCCCGGGAGCTGGACGCGGCCGGCATCACCGACCCCGAACTGCGGGCCGCGTACCTGGTCTGCCGCCGGCTCAACGCCCGGCACGGGCGGACGTACTTCCTCGCCACCCGGCTGCTGCCGCCGGACCGCCGCCCGGCGGTGCACGCGCTGTACGGCTTCGCCCGCTGGGCCGACGACATCGTGGACCACCCCACCACCGGCCAGGCCGGCGTGGCTGACCGGCTCGCCGTGCTCCGCTCCCGGCTGATGCGCGGGCTGCGCTCGGGACACAGCACGGATCCGGTGGTGCTCGCCCTGGCGCACACCGCGCGCCGGTACGCCATCGACCACCGGCACTTCCACGACTTCATGGCCGCGATGCGCAGCGACCTGTACGTCACGGACTATCCGACCTACGCCGACCTGCGCCGCTACATGCACGGTTCGGCGGCCGTCATCGGGCTCCAGGTGCTGCCCGTGCTCGGCACCGTCGGGCCGCCCGACGAGGCGGCCCCGTACGCCGCCGAGCTCGGCGTGGCGTTCCAGCTGACGAACTTCGTGCGCGATGTCGGCGAGGACCTGGACCGGGGCCGTGTCTACCTGCCCGCCGACGTGCTGGCCGCGCACGGCGTGGACCGCGCGCTGCTGCGGAACTGCCGCGACACCGGGCGCACCGACCCCCGGGTGCGCGCCGCGCTCCGCGACGCCGAGGAGCTCACCCGCCGCGCGTACCGGCGCGCGGCGCCGGGCCTCGCGCTGCTCGATCCGGTGTCCCGGCCGTGTGTGCGGACCGCGTTCACGCTGTACGGCGAGATCCTCGACGCGGTGGCCGCCAGCGGATACGCCGCGCTGCACCGCCGGGTCGCCGTGCCCGGGCGCCGCCGCGCCGCGGTTGCCCTTGCCGGCCTGTTCGAGGCGAGGGCCGCACGGCGCCGCGCCCGCCCGACCCGTGCGGCCGAGGCCGCGGTCCCGGTGCCGGGCACCGGCCCGGCGGCCGGCACCGCCGGGTCGTCCGGCCTGCGGACGGCGGCCCGCACTCCCGGAACCGACACGCCCCGAGGAGCGGTCTGATGGCCCCCCACGACCCGACGTCCCGGCCTGGCCGTGCCCCCGCCCGGGCGGCGGCGACCGGTCCGGCCGGCTCGGCGGCACCGGCCCCGCCGGCCACGCGGGACGCACCGGTCCGGGCGTCCGGCTCGGTCGAGGCCGTCGGGTCGCTTCTCCCCGAGCCTTCGACGCGGCCCTCCGACAGCGCCGACAGCGCCGCACCACAGCAGCGTCCGGACCGCCCTCCCGCCCCTGGCGCGCGGGACGCCGGGCGCTCCGCGCCGGGGCACGACGGCGCGGAGCGCCCGTCGCGCCTGCCGCTGCGGCTGCGGCGGGGTGAGCCGTGGGCGGAGCAGGCGCCCACCTGGCGGGCGGCCAGTCCCGCGCTGATCGCCGAGGCCCTGAAGCGGGCCCAGGCGCGGCCGACCGGCAACTGGTTCGTGCTCGGCCCGTCGACCGCCGTCGGATCCGGCCGCCCGTTCGGCCGGACCGTCGCCGGCACGGAGGTCGTCGCCTGGCGGGACGCCGCCGGCCGGCTGCGCGCCGGGCCCGGCGCCTGCCCGCACCTGGGCGCGCCGTTGCGGGACAGCGTCGTGCACTGCGGGCGGCTGGTGTGCCACTGGCACGGACTGGCCCTGGACGGCGGCCCGTTCGCTGGCTGGGAGCCGTATCCGGCCCACGACGACGGCGTGTTGGCCTGGGTGCGGCTCGACCGGGCGGGCGGCGAGCGGCCCACGGACCGGCCGCCGGTCCCCATCCGGCCGGCGACCGCCGCCGCGATCAGCGCCGTCTACACGGGCATCGGCCGGTGCGAGCCGGAGGACGTCGTCGCCAACCGGCTCGACCCGTGGCACGGCGCGTGGTTCCACCCGTACGCCTTCGTCGGCCTGACCGTGCTGGACACCCCGTCCGCCGACGACCGCGACGCCTTCGTGGTCGAGGTGTCGTTCCGGGTCGCGGGGCGCGCGGTGGTGCCGGTGCGGGCGGAGTTCACCGCGCCGGGGCCGCGCACGGTGCTGATGCGCATCACGGACGGGGAGGGCCGCGGCTCGGTGGTCGAGACGCACGCGACGCCGCTGGCCCCCGACGCCCGGGGCGCGCCGCGCACCGCCGTCATCGAGGCGGTGGTCGCCACCTCGGACCGCCCCGGATTCGCCCTGGCCCGTGCCCTGTCACCGCTGGTCCGCCCGCTGATCCGCGCGGCCGCCGCCCGCCTCTGGCGCGACGACCTCGCCTACGCCGAACGCCGCCACACCCTCCGCACCACCGGCACCTTCCCCGGCTGACCCGCCGGGAGCAGGACGCCACGCACCAGGGTGGCGTCGACCAGGATGGCCGTGGCCATGCCGAGGCCCAGCATCCTGTACTCGATGGCGGACAGCGTCAGGAAGATCGTGAAGACGCCCGCCCGCGAGCGCCGCGACGACCGCGGCCGGTGGCTAGGTCGCGTAGTCGCCCCGACGGGGAGGCGCCAGGCGGGCGAGGGCGCGGAGGGCGCCCGTGCGGCCCCGGTCGGGCGGGAACCAGAGGGGGTGGCCGCGCACACCCCAGCGTTCGAGCAGGGCGTTGGCGGCCAGGAAGCCGGTCGTCGCGGCCCGTTCCATCAGCGCGACGGGATACGGGGTGCGCACCAGATCGCCGGCCAGCAGCACCGTGGGATGCGGGCCGCGCACGCCCGGACGGTCCGCGAAGCGGTCCACGGGGAACAGCGGGCAGTCGTCCCGCCACTCGTGCCGGGCGTCCACGATCCGCGCCGCGCCGGTCTCCGGCCAGGCCCGGCGCAACCCGTCCAGCAGCGCGCGCTGCGCCGCGCGCCGGTCCGTGCCGGGCCGCACCGCGTACCCGTGCAACTCGACGACCGAGCCGCCGGTGCGCGCCGACCAGCGGGCCGCCTCGCCCTCGTACCGCTCCAGCACGCTGATGTTGTCCAGACCGCCGAAGCCGCTGGTGCCGAGGAAGCCGGGTCGCCGGGCGGCGACCCGGCGGTCCAGCCAGAGCCGGGAGACCAGGAACGGCGGCGCCGTGCGCAGCCGTTCGATCCGGTTCCGCCAGGCCGCGTCGCCGAGCCCCGGCGAGGCGGCGACGACCGCCCGCAGTCCCGCCGTGTCCAGCGCCAGCACCACTGCGTCGTGCCGCTCGGCCGCGCCGCCGTCGGAGCCGTCCGTCACCACCCGCAGCCCGCCGCCCGGCACGGGCGTCACGCTGTGCACGGCGGTGCCGGGACGCAGCCGCGCGCCGTGCCGCTCCAGATGCCGGGCCAACGGCCGCCACAGCGCCTGCGGGAACGGCTCGCGCGGCACGTCGAAGAGCAGGCCCTCGCTGGAGCCGAGGAAGTAGATGTGGAACATCAGCACCATCTCGGCGGCCGACAGCACCCGCGGGTCGGCGAAGAAGCTCCGCGAGAACACCTCGAAGGCCAACGCCCGCGCCGCCGGCGGGAACCGGATCGCGGAGAGGAAGTCGTGCGCGCTGACCCCGTCAAGACGCCGGTACACGCCGGGCACCCGGACGTCGAACAACGGCAGCGCGCCGCGCGGGTTCATCCGCAGCAGGTCCCCCCAGCCGAACGAGGGGCTCGCGGCCACGAAGCCGAGCGCGCTCCATGGCGGGGTGCGCGGCACCCGGCGGAAGCTGTCGCGCGAGCCGTCGGCGTGCTGGAGCGGGTAGTCGGGCAGCGCGGTCAGCATTCCGAGCCCCGGATCGGCCCGGCGGAGCAGCGCGCGGAGGTTGTAGTACTGCCGGAAGAAGGCGTGGAAGCCGCGGGTCATGGTCGCGGACGAGCCGTCGGCCAGTTCGGTGGACCAGCCCGCGAGCCGGCCGCCGAGCACGTCGTCCCGCTCGTACAGCGTGACCCGCACGCCCCGTTCGGCCAGCGCGGTGGCGGCGGCGAGGCCGGCGATGCCGCCGCCCGCCACGGCCACGGCGGGCGGCCGGCCGGTGATGCCGACCCGCCCCGGCCGGGGCGCCAACCGGCAGGCCCGCGCGTCCCGCCCACCCGGCGCCACCACCCCGCGCGTCAACACCCCACCCACGTCAGCCCCGCCCCGCACGACGCCCGCTGCCGCGGCGGCCGGGGCCGGGGTCCGCCGCCTCGCCCGACTCGCCGTCGCCGCCGAGCCCGCCGCTTCCGCCACCGTCGCTGACCGAGGGGACCGGGCGTCCCGCGTCGTCGAGGAGGGCCGCGCGGTCCGACGTGCCCGAGGGGTCGGGGTCCTCGGCGCCATGGGCCCGGCGCGCCGTGAACGTGTGCACGATGCCGGTCTGCCAACCGGGCAGCGGCAGGGTGCGGACGTCGGTGAAGCCGGCGCGGCGCAGCCGGGCGTGGAACTCCGCGGCCGTGTCGAACTCCACCACGCTGCGCCACAGATGCCGGTACAGCCGGCCGTCGCCGGTCAGCGTCGCCAGCGGCAGCACCACCGCGCCGCAGACGGCGCCCCAGACGGCGCGGTGCGCGCGCCGGCCGCTCAGCGTGTACTCGTGCACGACCAGCCGGCCGCCCGGCACCAGCAGCCGGCGCGCCTCGTCGAGCACCCGCGCCGGTTCGGGCAAGTTGCGCACCAGGTACGCGGCGAAGACCGCGTCGAACGGGCCGCGCACCCCGGCCCCGGCCAGCCTCCCGGCGTCGGCCCGCACCCATCGGACGTGCGGCGGCCACGACTTGGCCGCGGCGCGGGCCAGCATCCCGGCCGAGGCGTCCACGGCGGTGATCCGCGCGCCGGGCGCGGCGGCCAGCAGCGCGGCCGTGGACGCGCCGGTCCCGCAGCCGAGGTCCAGCACCCGCGGCCGGGCCCCGCCGTCCCGCAGGCCGAGCCGCCGCGCGGACCGCCGCAGGCCGGCGTGGTAGCCGGGGTTCAGCGCGACCATCAGGTCATACCGCCCGGCCGCCCGATCGAACGCGGCGGACAGGACCCCCTCCCGCAACACGGCCGCGCTTCCCGGGCCCGAACCGGCCGCGCGTGCATCAACGGTGGCCATGTCGCGCTCCCCTCTCCGGGTGCGGCGGCCGGATGCCGAGCGTGACCGTGCCGGCCGCGCCATCCCGTTCCGAGGTCGGGGCGGCGCGGCCCCGGCGTCCCGTCGACGAGTCCGGCGTCGGGGCCGCGTCGACGCCGCCGTCCCCGCCGCCGTCGCCGGCCGGGCCGGGGGTGTTGGCCTCGGAGGGGCGCGGGCCGGCCGGCCGGAGGGCCGGGGCATCGGCCCCGGCGGGGCCGTACGCGGGAGGCGGCCGGTCCGTCGGCCAGGAGCCCGACGTCCGGGCGCCGCCGGTGAGTGCGTTGCCCGCGGTGGGAGGCCGGTGCGCCGGTGGGGGCGTCGGGGGCGGCGCCCCCGGTCGGCCGTCCGCCGGCGCCCGGAGGGGCGCCGGCGGGACGCGGCGCGGCCGCAGGGGGAGCCCGGCGGCGGCGAGCAGCATCGGGCGAAGCGGCAGGCGCAGGCCGATCGCCACGTCCTCCAGGAGCCGGGTCTCGCCGTCGAGGAAGCACAGCAGCCGCTCCATCGGCACCCCGGCGACCAGCCGCCACAGCAGCTCCGCCCCGGCCACCCTCCCCTCGGCCAGGGCGCGGAGCAGCACCGCGTCCATCGCGCGGCAGCGCCCCGCGTGCGGCGGTGGCGGCACGGGCGGCCGGCCCGCGCGGAACGCGGCGGCCACGGCCCGGCTCTGCCGCTGCACCGCCGCGAAGGTGTAGCCGGTGGACGGCCGGGTCGCGCCGCCGGCGGTGCCGATCCGGAAGACCGAGGCGCCGGCGCGGCGCGGGAAGCGGCCGTCCGTCATCGGGATGACGCCCTGTTCGACGCCGGTGATCCGGTAGCGGCCGAGCCGCAGCACCTCGCCGGCGTACCGGCGCAGCGCCGCCTCGTATCCGGCCGTGTCGAGCACCGTGGGCGAGGACACCGGGGAGAACTCGGTGTACTCCACGAGCGCCTCGCGTTCCCCGGTGGGCAGCACGTAACCGAACGACACGCCGCGGGCCGGCTGCGGGGTGCGGAAGTCCATCAGCTCCGCGACCCCGGGGTCGAACGCCGGCCGTTCGGTGCGCACGAACCAGCCGCGGAAGTGCTGGAGCAGCGTGGTGCGGGCGGCGGGCAGCCGCTCGGGCGGCCGGGAGTCGTACGCCCAGCGCGCCCGCAGCACCAGGGGCGTGCCGTCGGCGTGCACGCCCCGCACCTCGGCGCCGCCCGGCACGTCCCGCACCCGGTGGACGGTGGCGTGCAGCAGCCGGAAGCCGGGGCGGCCGACCAGCCGGGCCAGCACGGTGGCGGCCAGGTCGTCGGAGCGGATCCGCTTGTACCGCAGCGGCGTCGGGCGGCCCTCCAGGCGCCGGCCGTCGGGGCCGTGCACCCGCAGCCGCCGCCACACCGCGGAGACCGCGTCGTCGTGGTCGCCGTGCTCGCCCTCCCAGAAGCACCAGGTGCGCGGCGGCGGGCGGAGCGGGCCCGGCGGCGCGTCCAGCAGCACGACGCTGGGCGGTTCGGGGCCGGCGGCGGGGGAGCGGAGCTGGTGGGCGAGGCAGAGCCCGGCGGCCCCGGCCCCGACGATCGCCACGTCCGCCACATCCCCCTGGTGCCCGCGCCCGTCGCCCACCGCTGCCTCCCGCTGCTCGGGTCCCGGGCCCTCGCGCGCCCGGCTCCCCGACATTCCGCGCCCGCGGCGGGGCCGGGTGGGCGGGAACGGGGGGTCGGCCCCCGAGATCGGTCAGTGCGCCGGGGTCAACACCACCTCGGCACTGCCGCTGAGCTCGGGGAGCCCGTCCTCGCCCGGGTCGGTGTAGCTGGCGTGGAAGACGCCGTGCAGGTCGTCGTGTTCCGGATCGTGGCCGTCCGGCACGGACGTCAGGATCGTGCCGGTGCACCCGTAGGACGTGGACATGCCGTGCCCGTGGTCGTCGTGGCCGAGGACGTAGTCCACGGACACCCGGGAGCAGTCCACGGGCTGGTCGTCCGTCACCTGCACCTCGTACGCGACGCGGTCACCGAAGTGGAACTCCTGCCCGTCCTCCGGGGTCGCGAAGGTCACGGTCGGGGCCTCGTTGCCCACCACGATCTGCACCTCCGCGGAGGCCGAGCGGCCCCGGTGCCGGCCGCCCACGTCGGTGACCTGGAGGCTGGCCGCGTAGGCGCCGACCTCGGTGTAGGTGTGGGTCGGGTTGGGCTCGCGGGAGTCGACCCGGCCGTCCGAGTCGAAGTCCCACTCGTAGCGCAGCCGGTCGCCGTCCGCGTCCGTGGTCCCCTCGCTGGAGAAGTTCACGGTGAGCGGCGGCTCCTGGGCGCTGGTGACGTCCGCGGCGACCGCGGGCTCCGGCGAGTGGTTGCCGTTCGGCCCGATGTAGTCGATGCGGGCGAGCTGGGCCTCCTCGTTCTCGGCGAAGTACCCGGAGCCGTACTCCAGCACGTACAGCGCGCCGTCGGGGCCGAACTCCATGTCGATGACGCCGACGACGTCCATGCTCGGCAGGACGTCCTGGATGCTGCTCAGCTCGCCGGCCGGGCCGTCGAGCTCGAAGCCCTTGATGTAGTCCCGGGTCCAGTCGTAGAAGAGCGGCAGTCCGTCGAAGCTCTTCGGCCAGGCGACCGGGGTCGGGTCGAGGGCGGTCCAGAAGCTCCAGTCGTACGCGGGTCCGGCCATCGGGGCGATGCCGCCGGTGCCCAGCTCGGGGAACTCCGCCGACTCGGCGCCCGGGTACCAGATCTGCGGCTGCTGCACCGGCGGCAGTTCGGTCAGGCCGGTGTTGTGCGGCGACTCGTTGACCGGGGCCGCGCAGTCGAACTCCTCGCCCGACTCCTGCGTCTCGAAGTCGTAGTCGACGTACGGCAGCTCGGCGGTCGCGCAGTACGGCCAGCCGTAGTTGCCGGCTTCCTGGGTGGAGAACCACTTGCCGGTGCCGGCGGGTCCGCGCTCCGGGTCCGCCTGGCCGGCGTCCGGCGAGTAGTCGCCGACGTACAGCTCGTCGGTCCGCGGGTTGATCTCTATTCGGAACGGGTTGCGCAGCCCCATCAGGTAGATCTCGGGCCGGGTGCCCTCCGTGCCGGGCTCGAAGAGGTTGCCCTCGGGGATGTCGTACGAGCCGTCCCGCCGCACGTCGATGCGGAGCACCTTGCCGCGCAGGTCGTTGGTGTTGGCGGCGGTGCGCTGCGCGTCGAAGTACGGGCTGCGGCCCTCCCGTTCGTCGATCGGCGTGTAGCCGGCGGAGGCGAACGGGTCGGTGTCGTCACCCGTGGACAGGTAGAGGTGGCCGTCGCTGTCGAAGGTGATGTCACCGCCGACGTGGCAGCACTGGCCGCGGCTGGTCTCCACCTCCATGATCTGCTGCTCGCTGGACAGGTCGATCTCGTCGCCGGTCAGCTTGAAGCGGGACAGCCGGTTGACGCCCTCGAACGGCTCGAAGTCCGCCGGTTCGCCGCTGGTCGGCGCGTCGCCCTCGTTGACGTCCGGGGTGTCGGGGTCGTCCTCCGGGGTGTTCAACGGCGGCGCGTAGTAGAGGTAGATCCACTTGTTGGTGATGCCGAATCCCGGGTCCACCGCGATGCTCTGCAGGCCCTCCTCGTCGTGCTGGTAGACGTCCAGCTCCGCGGCGAGGGTGTTCGTGCCGGTGTCGGCGTCGTTGAGCCAGACCTCGCCGGCGCGGGTGGTGTGCAGCACCCGGCTGTCCGGCAGGACCACCAGGTCGATCGGCTCACCCGGGGTGTCGTTGAGGGTGACCTTCTGGAAGTCGCTGTCGGCGGGTGGATCGTCCGGATGGTGTCCGCCGTGCGCGGCCGAGGGGATGGGCGCGTTGATGAGGGCCGTGGCGACCAGGGCCACGGTGGCGAGTACGGGGATGGTGCGACGCATGGTTGCCTTTCATGGCGTTCCGTGGCTTCCCAACGAGGTGGGGGGTACGGCTTCGCGGCTGCCGGGCCGCGGGCCGGGGGAGCGAGGGGCCGGCGGTTGGTGGCCGCCGGCCGGCGGCGCTGATCCTGGAAGGCGGGGGAGAGGTGGGTGGGGGGACCCGGGACCCGGGGGAGCGATCGGGGGAGGCCGCGCGCGGGGCGCGGCGTCAGCAGCGCAGGCCGCGCAGGTAGTCGTAGCCGACCGCGGCGGTCTGCTGCGGGGTGACGTCGGGGGTGTCGTTCTCGACGATGTACTCGAGCACGTCGTGGGCCCGGAAGATCGGGCGGAAGTCGATCATGCCGGTGCCCAGGTCGCACATGTCGCCGGTCTCCGGGTCGCGGTCCTTGACGTGGTACTGGAGCACCCGCTGCGGGGCGCGGCGGATCACGTCGATCGCGAAGCCCTCGGGGTCGCGGACGCCGTCGCCGCTCTCGATGCCGCCGGTGACCGCCCAGTAGATGTCGATCTCCAGGTGCACCAGATGCGGGTCGAGTTCCGAGGTGAGCACGTCCCACGGCGTGCGGCCGCGGCCGAGGTCGGTGGTGAACTCGTGGGCGTGGTTGTGGTAGCCGTAGTGCAGCCCGAACCGGCGGGCGGCCGCCGCCTCCTGGTTCATCTGCTCCGCCCAGCGCTTCCAGTCGTCCAGCTTCTCGGACTGGAGGTAGGGCACCACCATGAAGGACTGGCCGAGGGTCCGCGCGTTGCGCAGCTTGGTCCGCAGGGCGTCCTCGTCCTCGCTGATGCCGTCGTGGCTGGAGGTGCAGCGGATGCCCAACTCGTCATAGAAGTCGCGCAGTTCCTCGGCGGTGCGGCCGAAGTAGCCGAGCGCCTGCTCGACCCGGGGGTAGCCCAGCTCCGCGACCTGGCGCAGCGTCTCGTCGAAGCCGACGTCGCCGTTCAGGTCGTCCCGCATCGAGTACAGCTGGAGGCTGATGCGATGGCGCGGCACGTGGGCCGATCCCCACCCCCAGTCCCAGTCCCAGTCCTGGCCGCGACCGTGCGCGCTGGCCGTGCCCGCGGAGGCGGCGACGGCGGCGACCGAGCCGAGCCCCGCCGCGAACGCGCCCTTCAGCAGCGAACGCCTGCCTGGCGCGCGGTGGGCGCGCGCCGCGGCGAGCGCCTGATCGTCCGGCAATCCGTAACACATACGGCTCTCCTGTCACTCATCTCTGGGCAGGGCTGGCGGAGGTCGGGTGGGGTAGTGGTCCTCGTACTCCTGGGCGGGGGTGCGACGGCACCAGTGCGGACAAAGTAGGAAGGACTTTAAACGGCGTCAATAGAAAGTTCCGCACTCGAATGCGAAACTCGTGAGGCCCAAGGGCAAAGTGTTCGCCCCGTGCACATCGGCGCACGCGCGGTCACCCGACGGACCGTCAGGCGAACGGTGCGCGAGCACGGATCGGCTGAGCGTGGCGCTCGCCGCGCGGGATCCCGCGACGCGTCGAGCGGCCCTCCGCGCGGCCCGCACGAGCCGTGGATCGGCCCGCGTTCCGGGGGCGCGGGGAGGATCACGGCAGAGCGGCGCGTGCCCCCGGGCCCTCGGAGCCCCGGGAGGCGCCGCCGCCGCTGGTGTCGCGGGCGGCGAGGGGGCCGCCGGGCAGCGGGCGGCCCCCATCGGGCTCGGCCCGTGGGACTCAGGCGGTCACAGGCCGGGGATGCGGCCGTTGCGGAAGAGGTCCACGAAGATCTGGTGGTCGGTTCTGGCCCGGGCGCCGTAGTCGTGCGCGAAGTCCACCAGCAGGTCGGCGAATCCGGCCTCGTCCGAGCCGATCGCCGCGTCGATGGCCCGCTCTGTGGAGTACGGCACCAGTGAGTGGCCGCTCGACTCGTCGTCGGCCGCGGCGTGCATGGTCGCGGTGGCCCGCCCCAGGTCGGCGACCACCTCGGCGATCTCCTCCGGCTCGTCGAGGTCCGACCAGTCCAGGTCCACCGCGTACGGCGACACCTCGGCGACCAGCTGGCCCTCGCCGTCCAGTTCGGTCCAGCCGAGCCACGGATCGGCATGCGCCTGCAGCGCGCGCTGCGAGATGACCGTGCGGTGGCCCTCGTGCAGGAAGTACTCGCGCACCGCCGCGTCCGTGACGTGCCGGGAGACCGCGGGGACGCCCGCCTGCTTCAGGTAGATCACGACGTCGTTCTCCAGGGCGTCGCTGTTGCCCTCCAGCAGGATGTTGTACGACGGGAGGCCCGCGCTGCCGATGCCGATGCCGCGGCGCCCCACCACGTCCTTCACCCGGTGCGAGTCGGGCCGGGTCAGGCTCGACTCGGGCAGCGTCGCCAGATAGCCCTCGAACGCGTCCAGCACCTTCCGCCGGGTCGCCGCGTCCAGCTCCAACGCCCCGCCGCCCGGCGTGAACCGCCGCTCGAAGCCACGGATCTCGGTCATCGATGCGAGCAGGTGGAAACGGGTGCGGGCGCGGGCGTCATGCAGCGCGCCGAGCAGCGGGCCGCGGGCCGTGTCCAGGGTGAACGGCGGCACCTCCGCGGGCGCGACGCCGGCGGCCAGCGCGCCGATCCGCTCCCGGTAGGCGGCCGCGTAGGTGCGGACCAGCTCGCTGATCATCTCGTCGCTGAGCGCCTTGGTGTAGCCGATCAGCGCGACCGAGGCGGCGAACCGCTTCAGGTCCCAGGTGAACGGGCCGACGTACGCCTCGTCGAAGTCGTTGACGTTGAAGATCAGCCGGCCGTTGGACGCCAGGTAGGTGCCGAAGTTCTCGGCGTGCAGGTCGCCGTGGATCCACACCCGGGAGGTGTGCTCGTCCAGGAAGTCGCTGTCCGCGTTCCGCGCCCGCCGGGTGTCCACGTCGTGGTAGAAGAGGCAGGCCGTGCCCCGGTAGAACGCGAAGGCCGAGGCCGCCATCTTCCGGAACTTCATCCGGAACGCGGTCGGGTCGGCCGTGAGCAGCTGCCCGAAGGCGGTGTCGAACACGGTGAGCATCTCCTCGCCGCGCCGCTCCGCGTGGGCGGACATGGCCCGCTTGGCCCGCACGGCCCGCTGGGTCGAGGAGTCAGGCAGATCCGATGACTCGGACGACTCGGACGACTCGGACGACATCGTGATGCGCCTCCTGGCGACGTGTTCCCCGCCGGCGCGTGCCGCGCCGACCCTCCACCGCGCCGAGGCTACTCGCGGTCAGTCCCGGGCCACGACCGGGTCGGTACGGCGCCGACCCGGCGCGTTGGTTTCTGAGGTTTCCTGTGCGAGAGGGCTTGACTGTGGACAGGATCACTCCATACTCACCAACGTCCGCACGTTGATGTTTACGCAAACACGCCCCGCTTCGAGGGAGTTTGATGGTTTATGGGAGTGATGCGCGCATGTGAGGCCGGGGCGGTCCGACTCCGCGCCCTGCTGGCGGCCCTGGCCCTCGTCCTGGCCACGGCCGTGGGCCTGGTGGACGCGCCCCCGGCCACCGCGGCGGCCGAGCCCGCCGCCGGGCCCGCCGCCGAATCCCCCGAGCCGCGGAGCAACCCCGTGCTCCCCGGCTACCACGCCGATCCGAACATCGTCGCCTTCGGCGACACCTACTACCTCTACCCGACCACCGACGGCTTCGAGGGCTGGAGCGGAACGACGTTCAGCGTCTGGTCGTCCAGGGATCTGGTCCACTGGGAGGAGCACGACGTCATCCTCGATCTCGGCCCCGACGTCGACTGGGCCGAGTCGCGCGCCTGGGCGCCCACCATCGCCGAACGGGACGGCAGGTACTACTTCTACTTCTGCGCCGAGGCCCAGATCGGCGTCGCGGTCTCGGACTCGCCGCTCGGCCCGTTCACCGACGTGGGCGAGCCGCTGATCCCCGCCAACCCGGACGGCTCGGGACAGGCCATCGACCCCGCCGTGTTCACCGACGACGACGGCCAGCCGTACCTGTACTGGGGCAACGGCTCCGCCTGGGTGGTCCCGCTCAACGACGACATGGTCTCCTTCGACCCCGACCGGGTGGTGGAGATCCCGAACCTCGCCGACTTCCGCGAGGGCCTGTTCATGGTGAAACGCGACGGCACCTACCACCTGACGTACTCGATCGACGACACCCGCAGCGAGGACTACCGGGTCGGCTACGCCACCGCCCCCACCCCCACGGGCCCGTTCACCAACCACGGCGTGATCCTCCAGAAGGACCCCGGGCAGGGCATCCTCGGCACCGGCCACAACTCGGTGATCCAGGTGCCGGGCACCGACGCCTGGTACGTCGTCTACCACCGGTTCGCCATCCCGGACGGCGACGGCACGCACCGCGAGACCGCCATCGACGAGCTGCGCTTCTCCGACGACAACCTCATGCAGCCGGTCACCCCGACGCTGGACGGCGTCGACCCCCACCCCATCCCCCAGGGAGACCGCTGACCGCGCGACCGCGCGACCGAACGCACGGAAGGCGGGTGCCGCGCACCCTCCCAGGCCCCGCGGCCCCGCCTTCCGTGTCCCCACAGGCAACGCCTCACCCGCCGATCGGGCAACACCGCCAGGAATTAGCGCACCCTCGTCGTGCCGGGCACGTCAACTCCCCGACGCGGCCACGGAAATGCCTAGCGTGGCGGTCATGACCACCACGTTGCTGGAGTACACCCGGTTCGGGTTTCCGCTCTACATGGCCCTGCGTTGGCGGCTCGGGCACCGGGAGCCGCCGGCGACGTTTCCGGTCAACGCCGTGCTGCGCGATCGGGACGAGATCGACGCCGCGGTCGCGGAGGCCGAACGGCTCGGGCTGCCGCCGGTGTGGGACGCGCCGAAGACGTGGGACTCGTTGGGGGCGCTGCACGAGGTGCTGAGCCGTACCGGGCCCGAGGCGCGGGTGTTGGACGCGGGCGCCGAGTACTATTCGCAACTCCTGCGCTGGCTCTATCTGTACGGCTATCGCGACCTGACCGGCATCAACCTGGTCTTCCAACGCCCGGTCCGCTGCGGACCGATCCGGCTGGAGCACGGCGACCTCACCGCGACCCGTTTCGCCGACGGGCATTTCGACGCGGTCACCTGCCTGAGCGTTATCGAGCACGGCGTCGACCTGGCCGCGTACTTCGCGGAGATGGCGCGCATCCTGCGTCCCGGCGGGGTGCTGGTCACGTCGACCGACTACTTCGCGGAGCCCACCGACACGCGTGGCCGACGCGCCTACGGCGGGCCGATCCGGGTGTTCGACCGGCGGGAGATGGAGGCGGCGTTCGCGCTGGCGGCGACCCACGGTCTGGAGCTCACCGGACCGGTGGACCTGCGGTCGGAGGAACGCTGCGTGCACTGGGCGGAGCACGACCTGCGGTACACGTTCCTGACCTGGACGATGATCCGGACCTGAGACCTGATCCGCCCTACCGGGCGCGGGCCGTCGCGGCCATCATCCGGTAGCCGCGCACGGCCACGTCGACCAGCAGCACGAACACCCATATCCGGCCCGCGCCGTAGAGGACGTCGGAGAGGCCGTCGTCGAGGTCCTCGCGTGCGCCGTTGCCGCGCAGCAGCGTCTCCCGGGTGTCCTCGGTCGCCAGGTCCACCAGCCAGGACAGGTCGGCGAGGCCGAGCGCGACGTGCGCGCCGGCGAACAACGCGGCGTGCGCGGCCAGCTCCGCCAGCTGGCGACGCGGGCCCGGGCCCGCCGCGGGCGCCCGTGCGACCGGTGCCTCCGGTATCTCCGCGGCGGCGGCCGGTCCGGGCGCCGGGGCTTCCGTCGCGCCGGCCGCGGCGCTTGGCGCCCGCTCGGGCCGCTCGGGCCGCACGGGCGCCGGCGGTGGGTGCTCCGCGACGCCCAGGGAGCGGACCGCGCGGGGGACCACGACGGCCCCGGCCAGGATGATGCAGGACGCGACCAGGCAGGCGACGGTCCAGGAGCTGGCGTCGTACAGGATGCCGGCCGCCAGCGCGCCGACCGCGGCGCCGACGAGCGCCGCCGCCTCGTACAGGCCCATGCCGCGTCCGATCCGCCCGCCGGACGCCTCCGCGATCACGGCCTCCTGAACCGGTATCACCACCGCCCAGGCGACGCCGCTGAGCACCCACAGCCCGGCGATCACCCACGGGTTCGGCGCCCAGGCGAGTCCGACCGCGAAGCCCGCGCTGGACACGGAGGCCGCCGCCAGCAGCCGGGTGCGGCCGAACCGCACCACCAGGGCGTGCAGCCGCTCCGGCAGCAGGCCCATCACGATCGCGCCGGGCAGGAAGACGTACGCCGCCTCCACCACGCCCATCCCGAAGCCGCGTTCGAGGTGCAGCAGGAGCAGCATGGCGACCGCCGCCTCGGCGGTCATGGTGAACGCCACCGCCAACAGCATCGGCCGCAACCCGCGGACCAGGCCCGCGCCGCCACCGCGACCCCCGGCCGTCGCCGGGCTCGGAGCCGCCCGGCGGCGGGGTGCCGTCAGCAGCATCGCGGCGGCGAGCAGGCAGGCCGCGGCGCAGCCGTGGAACAGTCCGGGGAAGCCGGCCACCCCCAGCACGGACAGGCCGGTGAGGAAGGCGACCCACGCGCCGTTCTCCTGGGCGCCCATCAGCCGGGGGTAGACCGCCGAGTCCTCGGCCAGCCGCTCCCCGACCATGGCCCGGACCGTCACCCACAGCAGCGCCCCGCCGACGCCGCTGAGCACCGCGGCGCCCGCGGCCACGGCGAACGCGCCGGCCACCGCGTATCCGACGCAGGCCACCCCGTACAGCACGGCGCCCACGGCCGCCACCCGGCGCCGGTCGCGGGTGTCGGCCAGCACCCCGGCCAGCGGGCGAACCAGCACCGAGACCGCCATCTCCAGCGCCATCAGGATCCCCGCCTCGGTGGCGCTCAGGCCGAGTTCCAGCCCTGACCAGAGCGGCAGCACGAAGTCCACCAGCTCGGCCGGGCCGTTGGCCAGCGCGGCGGCCCACAGGGCGTGCGACTCGCGCCGCGTCGCCCACTCCCCGTTCTCTGCGCTCCCCCCAGTCATGTACCCACGGTAACAGAACAATTGATCTACTACGTCCCGCGGCTACCATGTCACGAGTGCCCCGCCATGTCGATCATGACCAGCGCCGCCGTCAGGTGGCCGAGGCCCTGTGGCGCGTCGTCGCCCGGGAGGGGTTGGAGCGCGCCACGGTGCGCGCGGTGGCCACCGAGGCCGGGCTGTCGCTCGGCGCGATCAGCCACTACTTCGGCAGCCAGGAGGAACTCCAGCGCTACGCCCTCCGGCTGGTGGACGAACGCGACGCCGCCCGGCTCGCCGCGATCTCCCACGAGGGCACCGCACGGGAGGTCGTCGAGCGCTACCTGTGGGCGCTCCTCCCGCTGGACGAGGAGTCCCGGCAGTCCAACGCCATCTACTACGCGTTCATGGCCCGCGCCCGGGTGGTCCCGGCGTTCCGCGAGATCGCCGCCACCGTCAACGACGAGATCACCGACCTGTGCCGCAGCGGCATCGAGGGGCTGGCCGGGGAGGGCGGCATCGCGCCGGGCCGGGACGTCGAGACCCTGGTCGCCGAGTTCCGCGCCCTCACCGAGGGCCTGTCCTTCCGCGCCGCGATGTGGCCCGACCAGACGCCGCCCGAGCTGATCCGCGCGGTGGTCACCGGCTGGCTCGACGCCCTCCTGCCCGCCCAGGCACCGCCGCCCGGACCACCACCGGGGGACTGAGCCGCGCGTGGGATTCCCGGCTGTGGCCGGAGCCGGCGGACAAGTCGGGCCGTACCGTTGGTGGCGGCGCGGCGGATCACGAAACCGCACGCAGGTGCTACCCCACCGCCCCCCGCCGGGCCGCCAACCGCACGAGGCCGGCCGCGTGTTCGGGGAGGTGCCGGCCGGCGTGCAGTCGGCTCGCGGCGGCGGCCATCGTGGTCCGCCGGGCCGGGTCGGTGAGCAGGTCCGCGCAGTGCCGGGCCAGGCCGTCGGCGGTGTCGGCGACGGCCAGATGCTCACCGGGGACGGCGTCGAGGCCCTCGGCGCCGATCGTGGTGCTGACCACCGGCACACCGTGCGCGAACGCCTCCAGGATCTTGATGCGGGTGCCGCTGCCCACCCGCAACGGGACCACCACCAGATCGGCGGCCCGCAGTCGGGGCGTCATGCTCGGGACCGCGCCGGTGACCTCGACGTGCGGGCCGGCCAGTGCCGCGACGTCCGGGGTGGACTCGCCGGCCAGCACGACCCTCGCCTCCGGCACCCGGTCCCGGATCAGCGGCAGGACCTCGCCGGTCAGCCAGGCGGCGCCGTCCGCGTTGGGCGCCCAGTCGAAGGAGCCCTGGAACAGGATGGTCGCGCCGCCGTCGGCGCGCGGCGGCCCCGGCGCGGGCACGGGATACGTGTTCGGCACCACCACCGTCCGCCCCGCGCCCAGCCGGGCCGCGTCGCCCGCGCAGGCGACCACGGCCACGGCCGCGTCCCGCGCCACCCGCCGGTGCACGCGGCCCCACCAGGCGATCGAACGGCGCGCCTGCAGCCGCTGCCACGGCGTCAGCGGCGCGCCCCACACGCCCCGGCCGAGCCGCACCCAGCGGCGGATCAGCACGTCCTCGAAGTCGTCCACGTCCACGACGGTGCGGCCGGTGAACCGGCCACGCAGCGGCAGCCAGGCGCGTTCCCGGTTGAACCACACCACGTCGTAGCGGGTTTCGGTGGACCAGGCAGGCAGGGCGGTGGGGGCGAGCACGCGCCGCTGGTGACCGGCGTAGGCGGCGGAGGGACCGCGCGCGGCGATCTCCAGGAAGGCGCGCGTGCCGGTGTACGGCGGCACGGCGGCGACGCCGGTGCGGACGAAGTGGCCGGCCTCGTCGGGCGCCGGCGCGGGGGTGCCGGGCGGCACGAGGTAGAGCGCGTCCACCGGGCCCAGGTCGGCGAGCGCCCCGGTGACCACGTGCATCCGCTGCACCGCGCCCCCGGCGGGGCGGCGGGGCAGGATGTCGCTGACGAAGAGTGAGCGGATCACCGTTCGCCCCCGGCGTCCGTGGCCGTCATCGGTTCGCCCTCTCGATCCGGAGGAGGGAGCGGCGCGGTGACCGCGCTCCGGGTGGCCAGCAGCGTGTAGCCGAGGCCGACGGCCCAGCCGATCACCGTCGCCCACATGACGCCGTCGACGCCCCATGCGTGGCCCAGCGTGTACGACAACGGCAGCCGCACGGCGCCCAGCGACACCACCGTGCAGACCAACGGCACGACGGTGCGGGCGATGCCGTTGAACCAGCCGTGCAGCACGACCGTCAGCGTGTAGCACAGGAAGAACGGCGCGGTGACCAGGATGTACCGCTCGGTGATCAGCCGGGTCTCCGGACCGTCGGAGAACAGCGCGGCGATCGGCCCGCGTTGGGTGAGCAGCAGCAGCGACACCAGCGCGGTGAGCGCGGTGCCGAGCCAGACGGCGTGGCGGATCCCGTCCCGGACGCGCCCGTTTTCCCGGGCGCCGGTGTTCTGCGCGGTGAACACCATCAGGGCGCCGGACAGCGTCAGGAACAGCACGCTGGTCAGCAGCTCAAGCCGGGCGACCACGGTCAGCGCCGCGAGCGCCGCCTCGCCGAACGGCGTGATGATCCACACCAGGACCAGCACGCCGACGCCGATCAGCAGGTACTGCACGGCCATCGGCGTGCCGATCCGCAGCGCCCGCCGCACCTCCGCGCGCACCGTGGCGGCCGTGACCGCCGCCGCCCCGGACGGCCGCCGCCGCTGTTCGCGCACCAGGCGGGCCACCCCGACCACCGCGGTCAGCGCGTTGGCGGCGAGCACGGCCAGCGCCGCGCCGGCGATGCCGAGCCGCCAGCCGCCCACGAAGAGCCAGGCGAACGCCGCGTTCAGCACGCTCGCGGCGATCATCAGGCCGGTGGCCCGGCGGGCGTCGCCGCGGCCGGTCAGGACCGCGCACACCGCGCCGAGCGCGAAGATCGCGCCCATGCCCGAGCACAGCGTCACCACGAACGTGTGGGCCGCGGCGGCGACCTCGCCGGTCACGCCCATCAGCGCCAGCAGCGGCCGGGCGGCCAGCACCGCGGCCGCGGCGCAGACCGCCGACCACGCCGCGGTGCAGACCGCGAGCGCCACCAGCGCGCTCGTGTCGTCGTGCTGCCGCCCGGCGCCGGTGAGGTGCCCGAACCGCACCGCGAACGCGCCGGAGACGCCGGTGAACAGCGAGCTGAGGATCGCGTACAGCGGCTGGGCCGCGCCCATCGCGGCCAGCCCGGTGACGCCCACGTACCGGCCGACGACCGCGCTGTCGACCAGCAGGTAGCCCTGCTGGAGCAGGCTGGCCAGGGCCAACGGGGCCGCGATCCCGACGATGCCGGTCAGCGGCGGCCCCTGGATGAGGTCCGGCACGTCAGTCCCCTGGCGCGGTCAGCAACTCGTCGAGCCAGGCGTCGTCATCGTCCGCCGCGTCCGCCGCGTCGGCGTCGTACTTGGTGTCGATGAGCTGGCCGATGGCGACCACGGTGCGCTCGCTCATCAGGTCGACGGTGTCGAACGGGCGGCCCAGGCAGGCGGAGATGTTGCTGCCGATGGTCAGCGCCATGATCGAGTCGCCGCCCATGTCCCGGAAGTCGGCGTGCACGTCGATCGTCGAGTAGCCGACGGCGTGCGACAGGCAGCGGCCCACCAGCCACTCGCTTTCGGTGTAGTCGCCGTCGGGGCGCCCGGTGAGCCGCACCTCGGTGGCCTCCACGGCCTCCCGCACACGGGCGACCTTCTGCCTGATCCGCTCGTCGAGCGCCGCCAACCCGGTGTCGATCTTGTCCGTGATCTCCTCGGCGAGGGCCACGTGGTAGGTCGGCAGGACGCCCATCAGCTCGCTGCCGTAGTTGACCTCGCCGGCGAAGAACCCGGCCCGGTCGCCGCGCAGCGCCGCGTCGATCAGGTCGAGGCCGGCGCGGGTGCGCAGCGACCGGAACATCAGGTCCTCGTTGACGCCGGCGGCGACCGCCATGCCGACCTCCCGCCAGGCCACCCACTGGATGCTGACCACGCGGTGCTCCGGCGTGTCCAGGGTCCGGGCCAGATGGTCCAGGTAGAAGTTCGCGGCCGCGTAGTCGGCCTGCCCGAGCGCCGGGAACACCGCGGCGACCGAGGACATGTGCAGCACGAAGTCGGGCCGGTCGGCCCGGGTCAGGTGGTGCAGCAGGAACGCGCCGCGCAGCTTCGGCCGCAGCACGGACGCGAACTCCGCGGCCTCGCGGTACGCGACGAGGTTGTCTCCCGGCACGCCGGCGGCGTGCACGATGCCGTCCACCCGGCCGTGCGCGGCGCGGATGGCGTCCAACGTGGCCGCCAGCGCGGCCTCGTCGGCGACGTCGGCGGCCACCGGGTGCACCGTCGCGCCGAGCGAGGTGATCTCGCGGACCGCCGTGACGCGCGCCGCGGCGGGATGCCGCGGGTCGGCGGCGACCGCGTCCCGTTCGGCGCGCGGCGGCAGGCCGGTGCGGCCGAGCAGGTACAGGTGGATGCCGGGGGCGGCGGCCGCGAAGTGCCGGGCCGTCTCCAGGCCGATGGCGCCGAGACCGCCGGTGATCAGATAGGCGCCGCCGGGTCGCAGGTACGTGTCGCGGACCGCCGGGATCTCCGGCAACTCGACGAAGGTCTCGCGGTACTTGTCCGTGCCGCGCAGCGCGTACACGCCGGCCTGTGGGGCGAGGATCTCCGCGCGCAGCCGCTCGGCCGGCACCGCGTCGTCGACGTCGAGCACCCGCACCGTGACGTACGGATACTCCCGGGCGATCCCCTTGGCCAGCCCGGCGAGCGCCGCGTTCTCGGTGACCACAGCGGATTCACCGGACCCGCCGGGCAGCACCGCCAGGGCCCGGCGGGTCAGCACCACGAGGTCGACCCGCGCGCCCGCGTGCATCAGCGCCTTCGCCAGCCGGAAGAGGCCGACCAGATGCTCGTCGACCCGGCGGTCGAGGTCCGAGGGGTCGGCCGCCGGCGTGTCCTCGAAGGCCGGCGCGTACACCAGATGGGTGTACTCGTCGTCGACGAGTTCCTCGGCGAGCCGGTCGGGTTCGGCGTCCGCGGCGCCCGGCGTGCGCAGCACCGCGTCCGGTGGCAGCGCGGCGGCCACGGTGTCGGCGGCGTCCGGGCCCACCAGCGCCAGCACCCGGGCCGCCGGGTCGCCGGACGTGGCGAGCGGCGCCGGCGCGAACCCGACCTCGTGGGTCACCGGATGCTCGACCCGCGGCGCGGCCAGGGCGAACCGGTCGCGCCACGTCTCGGGGAAGTCGATCCAGGCGCGGGTCTCGTCGAACTCGTACGGCGGCAGGTGCACGGTCCGCGGGCGCCGTCCGTCGGGCCCGTCGTACTGGGCGCGGAGGTCGAGTTCGGCGCCGCCGGCCCAGTGGCGGGCGGCGTCGGTGCCGGCGGCGTCCGGCACCCCGCCGGCCTCGGTGGCCGCCAACGCCGCCCGCAGTTCGGCCAGATCGGCGACCGTGTAGGCGAGCCGGTGCGGGTGTCCGGCGCGGGAGACGTTCGACGTCCAGCACACGTCCCGGATGTTCCCGTCGAGCCGGCCGGCGTCGATCGCCTCGCGGTAGCGGGTGACCAGCCGGCCGAGCGACGCCGGGCTCCGCGCGCTGAGCGTGAACAGGTACGGCCGCGGGCCCCCTTCGGGCTCCGCCGGCCGCGACGAGCCCGCCGAGCCCGCCGAGCGCGCTGGCGTCTTCGGCTCGGGAACGAACTCCTCCAGCACGACGTGCGCGTTGGCCCCGCCGAGGCCGAAGGCGCTGACGCCCGCGCGCCGCGGGCCGTCCCCGTCGCCCGGCCATTCGCGGGCTTCGAGCGGCACGTACACCGGCCCCTCGTTGAGGTCGATGGCGCTGTTCGGCCGCGCGTAGTTCGCCAGCGGCGGGATCACGCGGTGCCGCAGCGCCAGCGCGGTCTTGATCACGCCCATCACGCCCGAGCCCTCGAAGAGATGGCCGATGTTCGCCTTCACCGAGCCCACCGCGCAGAACCGCCGGTCGTCGGTCCGGGCGGCGAACGCCCGCCGCAGCCCCTCGAACTCGATCGGGTCGCCGACCCGGGTGGCGGTCCCGTGCACCTCCAGGTAGCCGATCGAACGGGGCTCCACGCCGGCGTCCCGCCACGCGGACTCCAGCAGGTCGGCCTGGGCGCCGGCGTCCGGCGCGGTCATCATCTCGGACCGGCCGTCGTGGTTGACCGCGCTGCCCTTGACGACCGCGTACACCTGGTCGCCGTCCGCCAGCGCCCGGTCGAGACGCTTGAGCACGACCGCCCCGGAGCCCTCGCCGAACCCGGTGCCGTCCGCGTTCTCGTCGAAGGTGCGGGTGGCGCCGTCGGACGACTCGATGCCGATCCGGGTGTGCGGGTGCCGCACCGGCGCCAGCACGATCCGGGTGCCGGCCACCACGGCCATCTCGCAGTCGCCCAGCAGCAGTCCGGCCCTGGCCTGGTGCAGCGCCAGCAGCGATGCCGAACAGGCGCTGTCGAGCACCATGCTGGGGCCGCGCAGGTCGAACAGGTACGACAGCCGGTTGGCCAGCATCGTGACGATGTTGCCGGTGATGCCCAGCTGCCCCAGCGCGGGGTCGACGCGCGAGAAGTACTCCAGGTACGACCAGCCGGGGTTGCCCGCGTAGCCGACGTAGACGCCGGTGCGGCTGCCGGCCAGCCGGGCGCCGGTGTAGCCGGCGTCCTCCAGCGCGCGGTACATGGTGCGCAGGACCAGCCGCTGGTGTGGGTCGGTGACCGCGGCCTGCTTCGGGGTCATGCCGAAGAACTCGTGGTCGAACAGGTCCACCCGGTCCAGGAAGCTGCCGTCGTGGAACGCCACGTCGTCCTCGGCGTCCGGCACCAGCGCCGACTCCCAGTGGTAGCGCAGGTACTCCTCCAGCTCCCGGCGCCGCCGCGCCGGGAACGGCCGGGTGAGGCTGCGGCCGGTGCGGACGACGTCCCAGAACGCGTGCTGGTCCGGCGCGTCCGGCACCTCGACCGACAGGCCGACGACGGCGATGTCCGTGTCCGTGCTGGTGCGCGTGCTCGTACGCGTGTTCATACGCGCTCCTCCGTGGGCTGGGCCGCGATGCGTGCGATGAAGGCGGTGAGGGTGGTGCCGTTGACCTCGTCGAAGTGGTCGACGCCGGCCGCGCGCAGGGCCCGGACCGCGCGCACCCACTCCACCGGGTGGGAGATCTGCCGGCTGAGCAGCTCGACCGCCCGGTCCGGGTCGAACGGCGTGCCGGTGACGCTGGACATCACCGGTGTGTGCCCGGCGCGGAACGCGTACGCGCGCAGGACCTTCGCGAACGCCCGGCCGGCCGAGGCCATCAGGGGCGTGTGGAACGGGCCGCTGACGGGCACCGGCAGCACCCGGACGCCCGGGCCGCGCAGCGCCCGGACCGCCAGCGCCAGCTGGGTTCGGTCGCCGGCCACCGTTACCTGCCGGTCGCTGTTGCGGTTGGCGACGTGCACCAGGTTGAGGCCCGCGCCGCGCAGCGTCGCCTCGACCCGTTCCGAGCTCAGCCCGACGACCGCGACCATCGCGCCGTGGGCGACGCCGGCCATCAGCTCGGCGCGGCGCCTGACCAGCGCCAGTCCGTCCATCAGGTCCAGCACGCCGGCGGCCACCAGCGCGTTGAACTCGCCCAGGCTGTGCCCGGCGACGTGGTCGTACTGCCGGCCGTCGCGCGCACGGTCCAGCCAGGACAGCGCGTTGACCAGGAAGATGGCCGGCTGCGCGTGGCGGGTGTCGGCGAGCCGGCCGTCGGGGTCGTCGCGGCACAGCCGCGCCACGGACCAGCCGAGCAGTTCGTCCGCGGCCGCGGTCTCCCGCGGGTACCGCTCGAACAGCTCCGCTCCCATGCCCTTGCGCTGTACGCCCTGGCCGGGAAAGACCAGACAGTGCATCGTGGACGCTCCTTGTCAGGCAGTGTCAGGGGGTGTCAGGCGGTCGGTTCGGGGACGCTGCGGTAGCGCAGGCCGCTGTGGCTGCCGCGCAGGCTCTCCCGGGTGAACATCCGGGCCGCCGGACCAGGGCCGAAGTCGACCACCTGGTCGGGCCGGCAGTCCTCGATCGCGGCGCGCACGGTGCCGGGCCAGTCCAGCGGGCGGCACACCGAATGCGCCATGACCTCGGCCAACAGGTCCTCGCGGTGCTGGAGGTTGACCGGCGCGTCGGCGACGTACACCGGCATGGCCAGCCGTTCGCCGGTGAGCGGGAACGTCATGAAGTGCTTCCGCTCCTCCAGCGCCTCGCGCACCGCCGGCTCCAGCAGCGGCGTGTGGAACGGCGCGGTGCTGCGCAGGTAGGCCCAGCGCACCCCCGGCTCGGCCAGCCGCCGCGCGTGCCCCGCCCGGAACGCGGCGAGGTCGGCCGGATCCCCGGCCAGCACGTGCGAGCGGGCGGAGTTCGCGAGGGCCAGCCACACCGGGGTGTCGGTCAGCAGCTCGCGCAACTCCTCGGTCGGCAGGCCCTGCACGACCGCCATCGGGGTGGCCTCGCCCGTCCGCGGCGGCGCCAGCCGGTGGCAGCGGATCAGCGTCAGCGCGGTCATCGCGATGAGGTCGTGGCAGAACGCCGTGTACCGCCGGCGGCTGGTCATCCGCAGCCCCGCGGTCATCGCGCCGGCCAGGCCCATGCTGTGGCCGATGGCGGCCACCGGCACGGTCCGGTCGCCCGCCGGGCCGCCGATGGCGGGTTGCAGCAGGCACAGCTGGTAGATGTGGGCGCACAGGCCGTCCACGGTGGAGTGCGCCAGGGTGCCGGCGTCCGGCGTCTCGCCGCGCAGCCAGGCGGTCAGCGGGATGCCGTCGGGCAGCTCCCGGCGGTAGGCGTCCGGGCCGACGTGGTCGAGCACGCTCGCCACCGCCTCGGCCGCGGCGGTGAAGTACCGCGCGTTCTCCGGCCGCGCGTACAGCGCGCGCAGGGCGGCGAGTGGCGGGCCCTGCATGCCGGCCAGGCCGCTGAACAGGTATAAGGGTCGCAAGGGTTCCTCGCGGTGTGCGGCTACCGGCTGCTGACCGCGGCCGGCAGGAGCTGCGGAAGGGTGGCTGCCTCGTCCTTGAGGAGCCGTGCCGCCCGCTGTTCGCACCCTCGCAGGTGCGTGAGGCCGCGGCGGATCCGGTCCGCCGACGGCGCGGGCAGCCCTTCCTGGAAGGCGCTGACCCGGTCCGAGAGCACGGTGGCCAGCTGGGCGATGCGGGTGTAGGCGGCGCGCACCGGTTCGCCGTGCCCGGTGTGGGCCAGGAACCGGCAGAACAGGGTCCGCGATCCGGCCAGCAGTGCCAGGCTGTTGACGCCGGGCGCGCGGTACGTGGCGGTGACCGACGCGCGGTCCGTGACGAGATGGTCGGCCACGGCGTCGTAGACCTCGAAGTCGTCGCGGAAACGGTCGAGGAACGCGCGGTACGCGGCCTCGAATCCGTCCCGGTCCGGGGCGGACACCTGCCGGACGGTGGCACAGCCGGTGAACCAGCGCTCGGGTTCCCGGGCGTAGCCGTCGCGCAGCACGTCCCACGGCACGGTCGTCCGGAAGAACTCGTGGTCGTCGGCGATGTTGTCGACCAGCAGCACGTCGGTGGGGCTCGCTCCGCAGAGCAGGTACGAATGGAGGAACTCGTACTCCTCCGGAAGCGTGCCGACCCGCCGCATGAACTCCAGCCAGTAGGGAAAGTGGTGCCGGGGCGCGTAGAAGAACACCGGTTGTCCCGCGGCGAGGAACTCGGCAAGGCCCGACTCGAAGCGGGCCAGGTCCACGGTTCCGGCCTGGAACACCTCGAACCCGAGCAGACGCAGGTCGTCGTCGGTCACGTAGGGCGTGTCGAACGCCCAGCGGTCGCCGCCGCGCAGATAGCAGTGCCGGTAGATCGCCGAGGTGGTGCCGAGCGCCCCGTACATCAGCAGGTCGGACCAGGTCGTGCGGCTCCCGACGTAGGCCAGGAGCTGTCCCTTCCGGCAGTGCAGGTGGTTGTTCGGGTCCCTCGTGCGGATCCGGTCCACGCCCGGCACGGTGATCATCGCGTCGGCGGACACGGGTCCGGCCCTTCACGTAATGGGGTTCGCATGGTGCGCATGGTGCGCACGATGTCAGCGCCCTCTGCGGCCGGTCAACGAATTCGGAAATCTTTCGGAAGGGCCGCCTTTCGGCGCAACCTTTCGGGCAGAGGGCGCGGACCTTTAATTCAAACCGAAACAAAATCTGGGCATGTCCGCTGGTCAGGCGAGTCCAGGAGGGTGAGGTCGGGCGAGGGTGCCCCGCACAATGCCGGTCGCCCGGTCGCGCTCCGTGCTGCCCTGGTCGCGTTCGTATTCCCGCGCGACACGCAATGCGTCGATTAATGCCCGGAATTCGCCGCGAGTTGACCTGACCGCGGGGCCGTGGAGCACAATTCCGACCACACCGGACCGTCGCTTTCCGGCCCTTCAGGTCCCGTCGGAATCGGGTATGACCTCGGCCCGCACGAACGCGATCTCGGAGAAGTCCTCCCGCCCCAGCGGGGAGACGGTCGGCGGCGCGACGTCGGGCGCGAACGCGATGGTCGAGGGCGCGCTGGAGAGCGGCACACCCGGCAGGATCTCCATGACCAGCTCGTTGATCTCCTCGCACAGGGCCTGGCGGTCGGCCACGTCGCCCTCGGCCCCGGCCTGCTCGACCAGGTCGAACAGCTCCTCGTTCCGGAAGCCCCACTCCTCGGAGTAGCCGTCGAACCAGGCGTCGAGGAAGTTGACGGCGTCGTTGAAGTCGCCGGTCCAGCCCAGCAGGCGCAGATCGCAGCCGCCGGACTCGACGGTGTCGAGGTAGTCCGGGTTCCACACCATCGGGTTGGGCTCGACGGTGATGCCGACCTCCTCCAGGTTCGCGCGCAGCAGCTCGTAGATGCCCTGCGGGTCGGGCATGTACGGGCGGCTGACCTCGGTCGGATAGCAGAACTCCACCGTCAGCTCCTCCTGGCCCGCCTCGGCGAGCAGGTCGCGGGCCAGGGCCGGGTCCCGCGCGTAGGTCTCGACCTCCTCCGACCAGCCCCTGACGGTGTCGGGCACGAACTGCGTGGCGGCCACGCCGCCCTCCGGGAGCTGGGTGTCGACGAGGGCCTCCCGGTCCACCGCGTGGGCGATGGCCTCGCGGACCCGGACGTCCTCCAGCGCCGCGTTCTCCTCCTGCGTGAAGCCGAGGTAGAGGATGTTGAAGACGTCGCGGGTGGGCAGCCGGAAGCCCGCGTCCTCCAGCGTCGACACGTCGCCGAGCGGCACCTGGTCGTAGCCGTCGATGTCGCCCGCCCGCAGCGCCTGCAGGCGGGCCGCCGCGTCGGGGATGGTCCGGAATACCAGCTCCCGCACGCCGGCCGGATCACCCCGGTAGCCGGCGAAACGCTCCAGGGTGACCTCGCCGCCGTCCCGGTCCCAGCCGGTGAGGTGGAACGGGCCGGTGCCGACGAGCACGCCCGGCTCCTGGCTGTACTCGGGATACGTGAGGCTCCCGTCCTCGCTGGCGACCTGCTGGGACTCCATCGTGTCGAGCGCGCCGGGGGAGTGGATGCCGAAGGAGGGGACGGAGAACCCGCCGGGCAGGGTGGCCGAGGGGCGGGCGACCTCGATGACGGCGGTGAGCGCGTCGGGAGCGGTGCAGCCCACGTAGTTGGGCTCGGGGGCGTCCGCGCTCTCGTTCTCCGCGAAACCGCCGAACACCGACTGCCAGTAGTAGGACACCGTGGGGTCCTGGTAGCCGCCCGAACGGGTGTACCAGTGGTCGAAGTTCCGGCAGACCGCCTCGCCGGTGAGCTGGTCGCCGTCGTGGAAGGCGACGCCGTCGCGCAGGTGGAACGTCCACTCCGTGCCGGCCGCGTTCTGGTCCCAGCTCTCGGCGAGCCCGCCGACCAGCTCCGTCCCACCGGGCTCGTGCACCAGCAGCGTCTCGAAGACCTGACCCGTCACCCGGAACGTCTCGCCGTCGCTGGCCAGCGCCGGATCGAGCGCCACGGGGTCGTTCGCGGCGCCGAACACGAACGTCCCGTCGCCCCGCGAGGCTCCGCCGTCGTCTGTCCCGCCGTCTCCGGTTCCGCCGTCCTCCGTCCCGCCGTCGCCCGTCCCGCCGCCGTTGGAGAGCAGGATGAGCGGGAGGACGACGGCGGCGACCACCGCCATCGCGACCGGCACCAGCATCCTGGCGAGGCGCCGCCCACGCAACCGGGCGGCGGGGCCGACCGCGGGCGGCTTCGACGGCATGGCCGGCGCGGTCGGTGCGCGCCCGACAGGAGCGTCTCCCGGCGCTGGCGCCTGCGTTGGTGCCTGCGTTGGCACCGGTGTCGGTGGGTGCGTTGGAGCCTGTGCGGGTCCCGGCGCCGGTCCCGGCCCGGGTTCCGGGGCCGTCGAGGCGGCGGGCGCGGCGCCGGCCGTGGTCTGCCCGTCCCGCGCCCCGTCCGGCGCCTCCTCCGGCGCCGCCGGCAGCGGCTGCTGCCGGCGGAGCAGCACGGTCCTGGCCAGCGAGTCCGGCAGCCACGCGGACTCCACGAGCGCCGGCGCGGTGGCCGGCGCCTCGCCCGCCGCCCCGGCCAGCCGCGCCAGCAGCTCCGGCACCGAAGGACGCCCGTCCGCGTTCTTGTCCAGGCACGGCTCGACCAGCGCCCGCAGGCCCGGCGGCAACCCGTCCAACCGGGGCGCCTCGTAGACCGCGCGGAAGTTCACCACATGCGCCGAGCCGGTGCCGAACGGCCCCTCCCCGCTCGCGGCGTAGACCAGCACGGCGCCCAGCGAGAACACGTCGGTCGCCGGCCCGACCGGATCGCCCCGCACCTGCTCCGGGGCCATGAATCCCGGCGTTCCCACCACCATCCCGGTCTGCGTCAGGCTGCTCGCCGCCTCCGCCGCCACCGAGATGCCGAAGTCGATCACCCGCGGACCGTCCGCCGCGATCAGCACGTTGGACGGCTTGAGATCCCGGTGCACCACCCCCGCCGCGTGGATCGCCTCAAGGGCCTCGCCCAGGGCCGCGCCCAGGGCGGACACCGAGCGCTCCGGCCACGCTCCGTGCCGCGCCAGGGCCTCCGCCAACGACAGCCCCGGCACGTAGGCGGTGGCCAGCCACGCCGGGTTCCCCTCGGTGTCGGCGTCCACAACACCGGCCGTGAAGAACCCGTTGACCCGCCGGGCCGCGGCCACCTCCCGGGCGAACCGCTCCCGGAACCCCGGATCGTCGGCCAGCTCGGGACGCACCACCTTCACCGCGACGGCCCGCCCACCGGGCGAACGCGCCAGGTACACCCGGCCCATGCCACCCGCGCCCAACCGCGCCAGGATCCGGTACCGCCCGATGCTCGACGGATCCGACCCGTCCAACTCCCGGAAGCCCGCCATGATCCCCCCGCCGTCGCCGCCCAGGCCGTAGCTGCCGGGTCATTCTGCCAGCGAGGCACCTCGTCCGGTGGACTCTCCCACCGTGGGAGGGTCCACCATGGCGGCATGCACGACGACCTGCTCACCATCGGGCGTTTCGCCCGCCTGTGCCGGCTCAGCGTCAAGCAGTTGCGGCACTACGACGAGACGGGCCTGCTGACCCCGGTCCGCGTGGACGCCGCCACGGGCTACCGCTACTACGCGCCCGAACAGGCCGGAGACGCCCTGACCATCGCTCTGCTCCGCGACATGGATCTGCCGTTGGCCGTGATCGCCGAGGCGCTGGCCGCCGAGCCCGAACGCCGGGCCCGGATCCTGCGCGCTGAACGGGTCCGGCTGGCGGAGCGGATCAGCAGGGACCAGGCCCGGCTGGCGATGCTGACCCGGCTGGCGGAGGGCGGCCCGCCCGGCTACGAGATGACACTCGGCAGCGAGCCGGAGCGCCGGCTGGCGGTGGTACGGACGGCCTGTGCTCCGGGGAGGTTCGGACAGAGGATCGGTGAGTGCGCGCGCCGGCTGCTGCCCGCCCTCGGCACGGCGGGCGTCCCGTGGCGGCCGCCGCTGTGGGGGCTGTACCCGCTGGATCTGGAGGAACGAATGGAGATCGCGGTCGGAGCGCAGACGTCGCAAAGCGCTCCCCGCCTGGACATCGAGGTGCTGCCTGCGGGCCCCGTTGCCGAGACCACGCACGTTGGGCCCTACGCAGAGCTGCCGCTGGCCTACCACGCGCTGCTCGCCGCCATCCACGAGCGCGGGCTGCGCCCGCACGCGCCCGTGCGCGAGGCGTATCTCGTCGGGCCGGCCGAGGCGCCGCCGGAGGACCTGATGACCCGGCTGGTCATCCCCGTCCGTGAGGCCACGGCATGACGACGCGGATCGACCTCGACGCCCGCGGTACCCGCCACTGCGAGACCTCGACCCTGGGCGCGCTGCTCCGGCACGAAGGCCTCGACCTGTCCGAGCCCATGCTCTTCGGCCTCGGCTCGGGACTGTCGTTCATCTACTGGGACAGCAAGGCCATGCCCTTCCCGTTCCTCGGCGGCCGGGTCCGGCCGTTCGACCTCACCAGAAACCTGGCCACCAGGCTCGGCCTCGGCCTCCAGGTGCAGGAGACCACCTCGCCCCGCAGGGCGTGGGACAACGTGGTGGCCCACCTCGACGCCGGCCGCCCCGTCGGCCTCCAACTCGACAGCTACCACCTGGAGTACTTCTCCGCGAAGGTGCACTTCGGCGGCCACGTCGTGGCCCTGTACGGCTACGACGACCACGACGCGTACCTGGTCGACACCGACCAGCAGGGCGGAGCGGTGACCACCAGCCGCACCAGCCTCGCCGAGGCCCGCGCCGCCCGCGGCCCGATGACCGCCCGACACCGGTCGTTCACGCTCACCCTTCCGCGCGACCCCGCGTCGCCGGAGGGGCAGATCATCCCGGCCATCACCGCCTGCGCCGAGGCGTTCCTCAACCCACCCATCGCCAACCTCGGCCACCGGGGCATCGACAAGGCCGCCAAACTGGTACCCGGCTGGTTCCAACGCACGGAGGACCCGGCACGGGATCTCCCCCAGGCCGCCAGCCTGATGGAACGGGCCGGCACCGGCGGCGCGCTGTTCCGCAACCTCTACCGCGACTTCCTCGCCGAGTGCGTGTCGATCCTCGACAGCGACCACCTGCGCACCGGCCACCGCCTGTACACCGAGGCGGCCACCGGGTGGACGGAGGTCGCCAACCTGATCACCACGGCCGGCGAGTCCGGCGACGCCCACCACCTCGACCAGGCCGGCACGCTCCTCCACGACGTCGCCCGCATCGAACGCGAGGCCATGCGGGTGCTCAGCCGCCTGGCAGAGTGAGGCTGATCGGCCCGCCGGAGCGTACCGTTGTCGTTGTCACGCGCACATCGGGAGATTTCAGCATGTCGCATCCCGCTGACGACCACACCGGCGCCCGTATCGCGTTCCACCGGAAGCTGCGTCACCTCACCCAGGCGGGTCTGGCGCAGCGCGCCTTCGTCAGTCGCGGGACCATCGCCAAGGTGGAGGCGGGGCTGACCCCGGCCACGCCGGGCGTCGTCGCCGCCGTGGCCCGCGCCCTCGAGGTGGGCGTCGAGGTGCTCAACGGCCAGCCGTACCTGGAGGAGATGCGGCAGGACCGACTCGACCGGATGATCGCTCCGCTGTCGAACGCGCTGGACGTGTACGACCTCGGCCCTGACCCGAACGTCACGCCCCGCCCCGTCGCGCTGATCGAGGCGGATGTCGACCGGCTGTGCGCGGCGGCCTGCGCCACCGAGTACCGGGGCACGGGCGAGCGGCTGCCGGGGCTCCTCGCGGAACTGACCACCGCCCTCAGCGCGTTGCCCGCCGGGGCCGCGCGGCGCCGCGCGGCAACCTCGCTGAGCTGGTGCTACTGGGTGGCCTACGAGTTCGCCTACCGGCTGGGGTACCACCATCTGGCGCTCATCGCCCTGGAGCGCATGGGCTGGATGGCCGAACAGGCACAGGATCCCCTCCTCCTGGCCGTCCGGCTCGGCCGGCGGTCGAGCGTGTTGCTCCGGCGGGGCGACAACCAACTGGCGCTGCGGGTGCTCGACCGAGGGCACTGGCTGATCGAGCAGCACGACGAACCCGGGTCGGTCCCCGCGATCGCCGTGTCCGGGACACTGCACCTGCTCGCGGCCATCTCCGCCGCCCAGGCGGGGGACGAGGAGACGGTGCGGGAGCGGCTGCAGGCGGCGCGCGGCGCGGCCGACCGCATCGGGCGTGACGTGCCTCAGGTGTACTGGGCCAGCTTCGGCCGCACGAACGTGGCCCACTTCGAGGTCGCCACCGCCGTGGAACTGGGGAACCTGGGCGAGGCGACGAAGACCGCGCGGGGACTGCACTTCCCTCCCGGCCATCCCAGGATGCGGGTGGGCCGCTACCACATGGAACTGGCCAGGGCCTATGCCCGCATGGGCAAGAACACGCTGGCGGAGAAGGAACTGCAGAAGGCCCGCGAGGCGGCCCCACAACAGGCCCGGTATCACCCGCTGATGCGCGAGACGACCGGCATACTGGTCCGCCGCGCCCGCAGCGTCCCCGGCTCGCTGGCCTCGCTCGCCGCGTGGGTGGGCGGGTAGGCGGGGTTACGGCCCGAGTGTCGCCGATCCGGGGAACACTACAACCAGCCCTCACGAGCACTCTTGTGACGGTCAGCACGTGACGCGTCACCGGAGTCGAGCATGCCCGAGCCCGCCACACCCTCCCGCCCCGACTGGTTGCCGACGAACGGCGTGCGTGCCGTGCCGTGCGCCCGGTGGTTCGACGCCGTGTGCGTGGACGCGTTCGACGCCGTGCCGGCGATACGTCGGATGGGGCACCGCTCGGGGCCCGCGATCGAGGACCAGGCGGAGGATCTGGTCACCTGGCTGGTGCCGGTCGGGGCGGCGGACGGCTGGCGGCTGGCGGGGGTGCGGGTGCTGGGCCGGGGGCAGGAGATCCGCGTCCCTCCGCCCGGCTGGCGCGGAGCGATCCAGTGGCTCGTCGAGCCGCCGGCGGTGGGGGACTGCCTGACGAGTCCGTTACTGCTGCACGACGCTCTCCGGTCCCGCCATGGCTGAGCGGACCGGGCGCCTGCGCGTCTACCTCGCCCCCGGACTCGTCGCGACGCTGGAACTCGAACCCGCGGCCCGCGACCGCGTGCCAGCCGCCCTACCCGCGCTGACGGGCCGCCAACTGACCGGCGCGGCCTGCGTGGTGTGCGGCTCGCCGCTGGGCATGAACACCACCCGGATCGGCACCGTCCGCCAGACCCTCCCCGGCGGCAGGGACCTGGTCTACCCCGTCCGCGCATGCACCGACCGGTGCCGGCCACGGGGCGGGTGACGGGATGCCGCGGGTCAACGGATGCCCGCCATCCCGTCCTACCGGCGCACCCTGAACCTCAGGTGGAGCACCCCGTCGCCCTGGACGACCACATGGGGATCCTCCAGCAGGTGCTGCCCGTCGATGCCGCCGAAGTAGCGTTTGCCCGACCCGAACACCACCGGCACCACGTCCATCGCCACCTCGTCCACGAGGCCGGCCGCGAGGATCTGGCCGCCCACGTCGCCGGCGCTCACCGCGACGATTCGCTGCCCGGCCAGTTCCCTGGCCTTCTCGATCGCGGCCCGCAGGTCATCGACGAAATGGTACGACGCCTCGGGGTGCCAGCCCTCGGGCTTGGGCCGGTGGGACACCACGACCACGTGGTCGCCCGTGGGCGGCCGTCCCTCCCAGCCGTTCATCAGGTCGAAGAAGGTCCGGCCCATCACGATGGTGCCGATCGCCTCCCACATCGGCCGGACGTACTCCGCCGACGCGCGTGAGACCCGGAAGCCGCTTCCCGCCTCGGAATGGTCGTACTGCTGGTCGTCGACCCGGGTGATCGGGGTGTCTCCGTTGAAGTACCAGTCGTGGAGCGGCCCGACGTCGTCGTTCTCGTCGGCGATGAAGCCGTCCACCGACACCACGTTGTGCATGATCACCGTGCTCACGGGCTCTCCTCGACTTTCCCTGCGCGTTCGCCCCGATCCTGACCGCCCGGGAGGCGACTCGGCTTGTAGAAAATCAATCAGCGGGCATCGGGCCGCGATCCGGGGGGAACCCCTGCTCGGCGGGGAACCGGCGCCGCAGGGCCAGGTACTCCGTCGGGGTGTGGCCGGTGAAGTCCTTGAACTCCCTGCTGAAATGGGCCTGGTCGAAGTAGCCCACGGTCTGCGCGAGCTCGGACCAGTCGACCGGACGCAGGGCGTCCACGGACAGGATCAGCCGTGCGAAGCGGTAGATCCGCGCCACCCGCTTCGGGGTGATCCCGACATGGGACTTGAACTGCGTGGCCAGGTGGTTGGCGCTCACGCCGGCGGTCTCGGTCAGCGCACCGACCGGGACCGCGCCGTGGGATCTCTCCAGCCGCCCGCCCGTGTGCAGCACCAGCTCGAGACCGCGTGACGGTCCCCCGACGAGTCGCGATCGCAGCTCCTCCTCCACCACCTCCAGCGCCTCGGTGGCCGACGCGCTGTCGCCGACCTGGTTGCGCATCCGGTCAACGGCCCGTTGCCAGACAGCGTCGACCGGCACCCAACGGTCCCGCAGCTCGGTCGCCGGCATGTCGACGAACGGCGAGAGGCCCCAGGGCTTGAAGTGCACCCCGACGAGCCGCACCCGGGCTGGGTACTCGACGAGGAAACGCCTGGTCCACATGCCCATGAACCACCCGTCGGTGAACAGGGCCGGCGGCACCGCGGGGTCGGAGTCCCACAGGCGGGCGGGTCCGCCCAGGTTGACGAACAGGTGGGCCGACGGCATCGGCGGGATGTTCATCCGGCGGTGGCGCGGCACCCCGGTCAGGCAGTAGATGTCGTCGATGAACCGGTCGAGCGGAGGGGCGGGCACCCGGCCGACGTATTGCATGATCTGTCACCGTCACTGTGTCGCGCCGTCGCGTCGAGCTGACCCTATGCCGCTCCAGGCACGCTGTCGGACCCCGGCGGCGGGTTCCCGGTCGCGATGCGGCGCCATCGCCGATGTCCGACCCGGCGGGACATCGGCGCGCAGCTTCACTCCACTGACCGCCCCGCCCTGACGGCGAGACCCCTCTCCGTCCCGCGCTGCTAGACATCGCCTATGGCTGAGACAACGACAACGCAGGCAGGGGCGGCGCGTTCGGCCGTCTCCTTCTCCCGGGTGACGATCTCCGCGGTGGCGGCGATCGTCCTGAGTCTGACGGCGACCCCGGCGGTCGCGACCGCCGGCTTCTCGGGTGACCCCACGGGCACGTCAACCGAAACGAGCGTCATGAGCGGCAAGAACTGGTAGACCCGCACCGTCCGATGGCCGAGCCCTCGGCCGCTGGTCCTGGATTGGTCAGTCCCGCCCCGCCGGACGAGATCCGGCGGGGCGGAGCACTACCAGAGGATGCCGTCGGTGAGCCAGGCGTCGTTCCACGGCCGCCCCGGACTCGGGGCAGAGCACGACAGCGGGCTCACCGTCTCCGGTGCCCGGCCCGCCCGGCGGCGGGGCTAGGCTGCCGTGTCGTGGTGGAGACGCGTCTCGATACGGCTCGGATACGGGCGGCTCGCCGGGTCATTGATCCGGTGTTTCTCGACACGCCGCTGTACCGGTGCGAGGCGTTGGGGGCCGAGCTCGGGTGCGCGGTGAGCGTCAAGCTCGAAACGGCGAATCCGGTGCGTAGCTTCAAGGGTCGCGGGACCGAGCTCGTCGCGAGCGGGCTCGCCGAGCACGGCCCGCGAGCCGCGGTGTGTGCCAGTGCGGGCAACCTTGGTCAGGCCCTGGCCTGGTCAGGGCGCGGTCGGGGGATCGACGTCACCGTCGTGGCGTCCCGTTTCGCGTCAGCGACCAAGCTGGAGCGCATCCGCGCGTTGGGCGCCAGGTTGGAGCTGGTGGACGGCGACTTCGACATGGCCCGCGAGCGGGCGGTGGCCATCGCCCGGCACGACGGCATCCGGCTGGTCGAGGACAGCCTGGACCTCGAGACCTGCGAGGGCGCGGCGACCATCGGCCTGGAACTGGTGGACGGCGTGGACGGCGCGCCGGCGTTCGACGCCGTGCTGATCGCCCTCGGCGGCGGGGCGATGGCCACGGGCGTGGGGCATGTGGTGAAGGAGCTGGCGCCGCATGCCGAGGTGCTGTGCGTCCAGCCGTTGGGCGCACCGGCGATGACGCGCTCCTGGCACGAACGGCGCGTCGTCACCACCGAGTCGACCGACACCATCGCGGACGGCGTCGCCGGCCGGTGTCCCATCCCGGAGGTCCTGGACGACCTGCTGCTGGTCGCCGACGACGCCGTTCTGGTCCGGGAGGAGTCGATCACCGCCGGCATGCGGATGCTGCTCGACCATGCCGGCCTCGTGGTCGAACCGTCGGCCGCGCTCGGGGTCGCGGCGATCCTGGAGGACCGCGACCGCTTCGCCGGCCGACACGTGGTCACCATCGTCTGCGGCAGCAACGTCGACGTGGCCGCCTACCACCGCTGGGTGGGCGCGGCTTACCGTCGCGGCTCGTAGCGCATCGCCACGGCCCCCGAGCCGAACTCCTCCCGACTCACGAGCTTCAGGTCGACATGCCGCGACAGCCCCGCGAACAACGTCGGCCCGTGGCCCGCGAGCCTGGGATGCACCACGAACTCGTACTCGTCGATCAGCCCCAGCTCCGTCAACGCCAGCGGGAGCCGCACGCCTCCCACGAAGATCCCCTCGCCCGGCTCCCGCTTGAGCTGCTGAACCGCCGCACCCAGATCCCCGCGCACGAGCTCCGCGTTCCAGTCGACGCGCTCCAGGGTGCTCGACACGACGTACTTCCGCGCCGCGTTGATCGTCCGGGCGAAGGGCTCGGTCCAGTCGGGCCTGGTCCCCGCCGGCACCTCCGGCCGCCACGCCGATTCCATCATCTCGTAGGTCACCCGGCCGAAGAGAAGGGCGTCGGCCCGGCCGAGGTTCTCGACCGCGTGACGGTGCAGCTCCTCGTCCGCGGGGATGGCCTGGTGATCGCAGCAGCCGTCCAGGGTGACGTTGATGGAGTACCGGAGGGGTCGCATGGCGGGAGAGTATCGCCGAGGGGGGAGGCCGGCGGCGTGTCGCTCGTGTCCGGGGCGGGTCCGTCGACGATCAGCCCTCGACGACGCCGGACTTCGCGATCACGATCTTGGCCTTCGTGGCGCCGTTGCGCGAGCCCAGGGACTCGATCCGCTTCACGAGGTCCATGCCCTCCACCACCTCGCCGAAGACGACGTGCTTGTTGTCCAACCAGTCGGTGACGATGGTGGTGATGAAGAACTGCGAGCCGTTCGTGTTCCGCCCCGCGTTGGCCATGGACAGCTGGCCCGGCTTGGTGTGCTTGATCTTGAAGTTCTCGTCGGCGAACTTCTCGCCGTAGATGCTCCGGCCGCCGGTGCCGTCGCCCGCGGTGAAGTCGCCGCCCTGGAGCATAAAGTCCGGGATGACACGGTGGAAGCCGGACCCCTCGTATCCGTAGCCGTGCTCGCCCGTGGCGAGCTCACGGAAGTTCCTCGCGGTCTTGGGGACCACGTCGTCGAACAGCGTGAACACGATCCGTCCGGCGGGCTCGTCGTTGATGGTGATGTCGAAGAAAACGTTGTTACCCATGATCCGATGATCGCATCCCCCATTGCGGCGCGTCCGGGCGGCGGCCGGGCCGCGAGGTTAGGCTGCGCCTCATGGCCAACGGGGATATGCGGGACGGACGCTGCGGCGTGTGCGGCCGCGACGAGGTGTACCAGGGCGAGTACACGGCACAGGGCGGGCTCCGCCAGCGGGGCGCCATGTTCGCGAAGACGACCGTGTTCGATGCCTTCGTCTGCGGGGCGTGCGGGCACACGCAGCTGCATCTGCAGGTGGGCTCGTCGGTGTTGTCGCACGTCCAACGCAAGTTCGAAAGGGTGCCACCGCGGCAGGGCATGGGCCAGTAGGAGCCGGTGGAGCCGGCGCGGCGCCGGGTCGTTCGGCGCCCCGGGACCCGTTCTCAGGGATGCGGCGTGCGGTGGTCGGCGAGCATGGTGACGAACGTCGCGATGCGGCGGGTTCGGGTTTCGGGGCGTTTGGCCTCCTGGACGCGGTGCAGGATCGCGTAGCGGTTGCGGCCGTTCAGGGTGGCGAAGAAGGCCTCGGCGCGCGGGTTGGCCGCCAGGGCGGCGCGGAGGTCGTCGGGGACCTCGGCCGTGCGCGGGCTGTCGTACGCCGCCTCCCAGCGGCCGTCCGCCCGGGCCCGCTCCACCTCGGCGAGGCCGGCCGGGCGCATCAGGCCGCGCTCGATGAGATCCTCGGCCTTCTGCCGGTTTATCCGCGACCAGCGGCTGCGCGGGCGGCGCGGCGTGAAGCGCTGCAGCCAGTACCGGTCGTCGAGGCGCCGGCTCTGGCCGTCGATCCAGCCGAAGCACAGCGCGGTCTCCACCGCCTCGGCGTAGCCGACGCTGGTCAGCCCCGAGTCCTTCTTCGCGATCCGCAGCCAGGCGCCGGACGGGTCGGCGTGGTGGTCCTCCAGCCACGCGGCCCAGGCGTCCTGGTCCGCCAGGTCGAGCTCCGGATCGTCGGGTCCTGGTCGCGCACTCGCCATGCGCCCATCCAACGACGGACCGCGTCCCGGGTCAACGCGCGGGCCCGCGACGCCACCGCCGCAACGTCTGGTGGCCGAGCGGCGTCCATGATCCCGTAAGGACTCGCGAACCCCGGGGGGACACGTGACGCGTTGGGCCTTGGTCGTCAAGCAGCTGGAGGGCTCGGGGGAGTCCCTGCACTGGAACGCGCAGCTGATCGGCGAGGTGACCGGGACACGGGAGGAGGCACTCGCGGTGCTCCGGCAGCATGCGCAGACCTTCGAGACGCGCCACCCGTGGGAGCTGCACCGGCGGGTGCTGTGCCGGGACGGTGACGACGGATTCTTCGTCATGAACCGGGGGCGAACACGCGACTTCCCGTGCGAGTTCCGGGTGTACGAGGTCCTCTGGGACTCGGCTCCTCCGATGCCCGGCCTAGCCCCTGGCGGTCCTGGCGGGCCTGGTTTCGGATGACCGTGGGAGGACCGCGCCGTCTCGCGCGCCGGCCGTCCGGCCGGCGCGCGGGCACGCGGGCGTCACTCCAGGGGGCCGCTGCGGCCCATCAGGGTGAGGAACGTGCTGGGGTGGGCCTCGTAGCCGTGGATGTAGGGGCGGAACAGCCACTCGCCCGCCTCGTCGCGGAGGAACTCCGCGACCGTGGCGGACGGGAAGCCGGCGACGCCCGCGAGGTTGTCCTCGGCCAGCTCGTCGTAGCCCTCGGCGATCTTGACCAGCGTGTTCGGCACCTCGCCGAGGCTCTTCGGCCCGCTGCGCTGCTGGACCGTGACGCCGACGACCACCCGCCCGTAGCGCGGGTCGAGCCGCTCCAGCTCGAAGACCATGGCCTCGTCGAAGCCGTACCCCTGGCCGGTGGTGCTGTCCCGGCTCAGCGTGATGGTGCCGTCGGGGGACCGGCTGTCGTGGTGCACCAGGTACGCCGGCTCGCCGAGCGGCTCCTCGGTGTGGAACACGGCGGCGACGAGGTCCAGATCATGGTCGGGCGCCCCCATCGGGCTGGGGTCCCACTTCAGCTTGATGTCGACCTTTCCGAGCCCCTTGCTGGCACCGCTCACCGCGAGTCCTCCCGTTTCCCCACGCACAACGCGCGGTTGCTCACCGTCAGTTGTCCATGGTGCCACGTTCGAGGAGGGGAGACAGGGACTGTTCCAACACGGGGGCGACGGCTTCCGCGTACGCCTCGCTCAGATGGCTCCTGTCACGGTAGACCGCGGTGTCCCCGACGACCACCGGACAGGAGCCGTCCGCGGCGCACAGCCAGGGGGCCGGGTCGACGACCGTGACGCCCACCTCCTGGGCGGCGGCGCGCGCCAGCCCTCGCTGGTGCTGGTCGCGGAACGCCTGGGGCAGGCCGTGCGCGCAGTGGTCCAGCTCCAGCGGAGCGGAGGCGGCGCATTCGACGGCGTCCTGCCGGGGCCACGGGGTGTCGAGGAGGAGCGCGGCCTCGGCGCCGGTGGCGCGTATTCGCTCGAACGTGTCGCGGTAGCCGTCGGTCACCTGCCGGTCGGGGTCGGGTGTGGGATGGATCGGCCTGCCCGCCTCCGAGGACGCGGCGACGACCAGCGCGGGGTCGAGGTCGGCGATCGCGTCGAGCGCGTTGTCCCGCCAGGCGTCGCATGCCTCGTACGGTTCGCCGTTCTTGAGGGTGGTCATGGCGGGGATCTTGCAGGACGCCTTGGTCATGGACACGAGCTTCCAGCCGTTGGCGCGGGCGAGCCGGTCGAGTGCCGGGAACCACTGCGCCGCGTGCGAGTCGCCGAAGAGCACCACGACGGTGTCCGAGGTGGGATCGCCGTAGACGCAGGGCGTCGCGGGGCGGGTGACGTCGTAGCCGACGTGGCAGTCGTCCCGGTAGACGGCGGAGCGGCCGTCCTTGATGTCCGGCAGCGGCGGCGCGAGGTTGCTCGGCAGCAGGGCGGGGGCCTCCGCCAGTAACTCCGTGAGCCGCGCCGCCGGGTCGGGCGAGGCCGCGAGGGCCGGGCCCAGCCTGGGGGCGGGCTCGCCGGACGGGATCGGCGGCGGGCAGACGACCGCCGTCAGCGTCAGCGCCGCGGCCCCCGCGGACAGGCCGAGGCCGAGGCCCAGGGCCCGGCCCGGGCGGCCCCGGAACGCCGCGTGGAACCGCACGGGGTTCTCGACCAGGTGCAGCGTCGCCCAGGCCAGCAGCAGCGCCAGCGCGCTGAGCGCGAGCGCGAGGCGCACCGAGGCGGGCCGGTCCAGCGCGCTCGGGCCCAGCATCAGGAGCGGCCAGTGCCACAGGTACCAGCCGTAGGACAGCCCGCCCAGCCAGATGAGCGGGCCCGAGCCGAGCAGCCGCCCGGCGCCGAGCCGGCCGAGCCGGGCGGTGGCGGCGCAGCCGCCGGCCAGCACCAGGACGGCGCCCAGCACCGGCAGCAGCGCGTGGTGCCCGGGAAACGGCGTCGCGTCGTCGTACCGGACCGCGGCGATCACGATGGCCGCGAGGCCGGTCCAGGTCATCGTCGCCGCGACCGCCGCCGGGAGACGGGTCAGCCGGGCGGCGCACAGCGCCAGCAACGCGCCCGCGCCGAGCTCCCAGGCGCGGGTGTGCGAGCCGAAGTACGCCCAGGAGGCCGAGTCCTCGGTGGTCAGCACGCTGGCCGCGAACGACACCAGGCTCAGCAGGCACACCAGCAGCACGGGACCCGCCAACGCCGCCGACGTCGTTCGCCCTGTCCGTCCCGTCAGCCCGGGGCGGCGCGCCAGCCTCACGCCGACCACGATCAGCAGCGGCCACAGCAGGTAGAACTGCTCCTCGACGGCGAGCGACCAGAAGTGCTGGAACGGCGACGGCGGGGTGCCCTCGGAGAGGTAGTCCGTGTCGGCGTTCGCCAGCCGGAGGTTGATCACGTAGGTGAGGCTGGCGAGCGCGTCGTCCGCGTGGTCCCGGAAGCGGATCGGGGACAGGAAGAGCCACGCGCCGCCGAGCGTGGCGAGGGCGACGAGCGTCGAGGCGGGCAACAGGCGCAGCGCGCGGCGGGCGTAGAAGCGCCGGACGGAGATGCCGCCGGTGGTGGCGACCTCGCGCATCAGGAGCGTGGTGATGAGGAAGCCGGAGATCACGAAGAAGACGTCGACGCCGACGTAGCCGCCGCCGAGCCGGCTCACCCCCGCGTGGGAGAGCACGACGAGCAGCACCGCCACGGCGCGCAGCCCCTGGATGTCCGGCCGCCAGGCGGGCGCCTCGGCCACGTGTCCCGGGCGTCGCGGCAGGGGGGCCGCGCGCACCTCGGCGGCCTGGAGGGTCACCATGACGGACCCGCCGCGCCCACCGCCGCCGTTGCCCCGTTCACCGTCATCGTCCCCACCCCTTCGGCCGCCGCGCCACGTCGGTTGACGTGGCGTTCACGACGGGGACGGCCAGGACGCGCGGCGCCTATGTCACGGGTGGCGCGGCTGTGGTGGGGATCACTCGGGCGGCGACAGGGTTCCCAGGAAGCGGTGGCTCCCGTCGATCTGTGGGTCGGTCTCCATGTCCTCCGCCGTGATCGGGGCGAGGGAGTCCTCAGGCGTCGCCGGGACCAACTCCACCCGCAGGTCCTCGGGCCGCCCGGTCAGCACGAATCCCTCTCCGTCCTCGACCTCCTCGGCCAGCGTCGGCAGCCTGTCGAGGACGACGTAGTACACGCCCCACCCGGCCGAGGCGGGCGTCGTCAGCAGGGTCGCCTCGGTGACGTCGTCGTCCCACGTGACGAGGACCTGCCGCGGGGGCAGCCCGGACTCCGTCACCCAGGTTCCGCTGATGATGGTGGCGTTCGACGTGACGGTCAGGAAGCCTCTGAGGCCGGGGCCCGCAACGGTGCCCACGGTGCCCGAGTCCGCCCCCTCGTCGGCCCACAGCTGGACGGCTTCGTCGAAGTCCTCGGTGCGGCACAGGAGATAGCCCTCGTCCCCGCTGAGCGGAGGGTCCGCCGACCGCAGGGCGAGCGACCACGGGAGACCGTGGCCGATATCGATCCGCTCGAGCGGTTCCACCATGTGTGGCCCGTCGTCGGCCGTGTCGCCGCCCGCCTCCATATTCACCGACCCCTGGGCGCCACCGTCTGGCAGCAGGTCGGAGAAGTCCGCGACGGTCAGTGGCAGGGACACGGCGACGACGCACGCCGTGGTGACGGCGAGGTGGCGTCGTCGGCGAAGCCGGCGTCCCTCGCGCATCACCTCCGCGACCGGGGGCTGCCCCGTCGGGAGGTCGTCGGCCTCCCGGCGGAGCCTCTCCCAGGCCTCGTCGGCCTGGGAGGTGCCCCCCTTGCCGAGCTCGCGCCCGGCGACCGTCGCCGGGTCGCTCTCGTCCCTCATCGACCGTCACCTCTTCCGCATGCCTGGGGGATGAAGTCTCGCAAGGCGCCGTCGGCACGTAACCTGGCCAGTGCCCGGGCCGCGTGGCTGCGCACCGTCCCGACGCCGATGCCCAGCAGCTCCGCCACCTGGCCCTCGCTGCGGTCCTCCACGTAGCGCAGCACGACCACGGCTCGCTGCCGGGCCGGGAGGCGGTCGAGCGCTTCGAGGAGCGCGCGGCGCGCCACGAGTTCGTCGCTGCGGTCGGCGGTGGGCCGTTCGGGCAGGCGGCTGGTGAGCCACTCGCGGAGTTTGAGCCTGCGCAACCGGTCGACGTTGACGTTGATCATGATGCGCCAGACGTACGCGGCCGGATCGTCCGCGCGACACACCCGCGACCACCGGCTGAACGCCCGCGCCAACGCGGCCTGCACCAGGTCCTCCGCGTCGTCCCGGTTGCCGGTGAGGAGGTACGCGGTGCGCAGCAGCGCGGGCCAGCGCGCCACCATGAAAGCCTGAAAGTCGTCTTCCACGCTCACCCGTCTCAGCCTCGTCGACACGAGGGTCGTTCCGTCAACTCACCCCTTCGGACGGCCGGGACACCGGTGTTCTATGTCATGCGGGAGGAACTTTTTTCCTCGCGTCCGGCCGCCTCCCGGTCGCCGCCCGGGACGCCCTGATGTGGGCGGCCGGCCGCCTGGGCCCCACCACCGTCCTCCGCCAGGCCGACCCGGTCTTCACCTGGCACCCGCCCACGGTCAGGTAGCCACCCAGCGGGCCCCGCACGCCGCGGCCTGGACCGTCGCCAACCCGCGCGCTCCGGGCCGTCCCCGCGCCGCGGACTCCCCGGCCCGCGCCACCCTGCCCGTACGGCCCGGCCCAGGCCGGCTCGGGCTACGGACTCCCGGGCCCATGGCGTCGGACTCGGGCCGCGTCCGGATCAAGTCGAGCCGCGGATGTCCCGGCCAAGGGGTCCTCGGGCCCACCGGGGGCCCCGGCCTGCTGAGCGGGTGGGCGTACGGCGCACGGCGGGACCGGAAGGGATCTAGCCCGCGCGGCGGCGGGAAGCCGCGGTGCGGGCCAGGCGGGCCGCCGTGGTGGCCAGCGCGGGAAGCGCCAGCGCGGCGCCGAGGGGGAGGAGCGCGCGGCGGCTCGGCGGGGACGGGCGGTCCGCCTCGGGCGGCCGGCCGCGTACGCCGGCCGCCAGCACCTCGGCGAGGTGCAGCGGCAAGCGCCCCGCACCGGACTGTTCCACCTGGGTGCGGCGGCTGAAGCCGTCGGCCAGCACCATCGTGTCCGGGTCCGCCGCGCGGACGGCGGGCAGCAGCCCCTCCTCCGCGCACGCCATGGACACGTCGTAGTGGCCGCGCTCGAAGCCGAAGTTGCCGGCCAGCCCGCAGCAGCCCGCGTCGAGGACCTCGGCCGCCACGCCGGCCCGGCGGAGCAGCGCGTGGTCGGCGTCGAAGCCCATCACCGCGTACTGGTGGCAGTGCCGCTGCACCAGCGCCCGCGCGTGCACGGCTGGGGGGTCCCAGTCGCCGGCGCGTTCCGCGAGGAGTTCGGCCAGCGTCCTGGTCTGGTCGCGCAGCCGCGCCACGTCCGGATCGCCGGGCAGCAGCTCCGGCGCGTCGGCGCGGAACACCGCCGTGCAGCTCGGTTCGAGGCCGACGATCGGCGTGCCCTCCCGCAGCTCGCCCCGCAGCGTCGCGACCGTGCGGCCGAGCAGCCGCCGGGCGACGCCGAGTTGTCCGGTGGAGATCCAGGTCAGCCCGCAGCACACCGCCCGTTCCGGCACCCGGACCCGGAAGCCGGCCGCCTCCAGCACCTCCACGGCGGCCCGGCCGATCGCCGGGTGGAAGTGGTTGGTGAACGTGTCGGGCCACAGCACCACGGAGCCGCGCCGCCCGTCGCCGCGCGGGCCGCCCCGTGCCCGCCACCAGGCGGTGAAGCGCTGTTCGGCGAAAAGCGGCAGGTCCCGTTCGGGCGCGATGCCGCCGGCCGCCTTCGCGGCCCGCGCCAACCAGTCCACGCCGGCCAGCGCGTTGACGGTGCGCGGCGCCCGGGCCGCCAGCCGCGCCACGGCGGGCAGCCAGCCCATCGAGTAGTGCGCGGCGGGGCGCGGCCGGTTCCGGTAGTGGTGGTGCAGGAACTCCGCCTTGTACGTCGCCATGTCGACATTGACCGGGCAGTCGGTCCGGCAGCCCTTGCAGGCCAGGCACAGGTCGAGCGCGTCGCGCACCTCGGTGGCGCGCCAGTCGGCCGGCACCGGGGAGTCGTTGCGCACCATCTCGAACAGCAGCCGGGCCCGGCCGCGGGTGGAGTGCTCCTCCTCGCGGGTGACCCGGTAGCTCGGGCACATCACGCCGCCCTCCAGCGAGCGGCACTTGCCCACGCCGACGCAGCGGGCCGCGGCCCGGCTGAACCGGCCCTCGTCGTGCGGGTAGCCGAAGGCGGTCTCCGGCTCCCACGGCCGGTAGTCGGCGCCCAGTCTCAGGTCGCCGTCGAGCGGGTTGGGGGCGACGATCTTGCCGGGGTTCATCCGGTTGTCCGGGTCGAAGACGGCCTTCAACCGGCCGAAGATCTCGACCAGTTCCGCGCCGAACATGCGGGTCAGCAGCTCGCCCCGCGCCTGGCCGTCGCCGTGTTCGCCGGAGAACGACCCGCCGTGCCGTACCACCAGGTCGGCCGCGCTCTCCACGAAGGCCCGCATCCGCGCCACCCCGGCCGCCGACTCCAGGTCGAACGGGATCCGGGTGTGCACGCAGCCGTGGCCGAAATGCCCGTACACGGACGGCTGCCCGTAGCCGAACTCCTGGCACAGCGAGCGCAGTTCGCGCAGGTACGTGCCGAGCCGGTCGACCCGGACAGCGGTGTCCTCCCAGCCCTCCCAGGTGTCCGGCTGCCCCGGCACGTGCGCCGTGGCGCCCAGACCCGACTCGCGCACCCGCCACAGCTGCGCCATGTGCTCGGCGTCGTCGTACCACGTGTGGCCCACGTCGTCCGGCTTGCTGGCGATCACCTCGCGGACCCGGTCCGCCACCTCGTCCCGGCTGTCGCCGCCGAACTGCAGCATCAGGAACGCCTCGCCCTCCGGCAGTTCGCGCAGCGCGTCCGCGTTGAGGTGCTTGGCCCGCTCGAACCGGATCAGCTGGTGGTCCACGCCCTCCAGGGCCTGGGGCTCGTGCCGGAGCAGGTCGGGCACGTGGTCGGCGGCCACCATGATGTCGGGGTAGCCGAGCACCAGCAGCGACGTGTGCGCCGGCACCGGCACCAGCGCGAGCTCCGCGCGCAGCACCGTGACCAGCGTCGACTCCGAGCCGGTGAGCAGCCCGGCGACGTCGAAACCGTGCTCGGGCAGCAGCGAGTCCAGGTTGTAGCCGGACACCCGGCGCGGGATGTCCGGGTAGCGCTCGCGCACCAGGTCGCCGGACCAGTCGCGCAACGCCACCAGGGAGCGGTAGATCTCGCCCTCCCGGCCCGGGGTGGCGATCCGGCGGGCCAACTCCTCCTCGCCGGTGCGGCCGACCCAGGTGCGCAGCCCGTCGTAGGTCAGCACCTCCAGGCCGTGCAGGTTGTCGACGACCTTGCCGTACGCCTGGGCGGTGGAGCCGCAGGAGTTGTTGCCGATCATGCCGCCGAGCGTGCAGTTCGGATGCGTCGAGGGGCGCGGCCCGTACATCAGGCCGTGCGGGGCCAGCCGCCGGTTCAGGTCGTCCAGCACGATGCCCGGCTCGACCACGCACCGGCGGCGGTCGGGGTCCACGGACAGCAGCCGGTGGCAGTACTTGCTCCAGTCGAGCACCACGGCGACGTTGCAGCACTGGCCGGCCAGGCTGGTGCCGCCGCCGCGCGACAGCAGCGGCGCCCGGTGCTCCCGGCAGACCGCCACCGCCTCCTCGGCCGCCTCGACGGTGCGCGGCAGCACCACGCCGAGTGGCACCTGCCGGTAGTTGGAACCGTCGGTCGCGTACGTCGCGCGCGAGCCCGCGTCGAAGCGGACCTCACCGTCCACCCGGGATCGCAGCGCCCGTTCCAGGGCCACCAGATCGACCTCGGGCCCCGGCTCCGCGGCCGACCGACGAACGACGGGCAGAGGCAGATCGACGGGATCCATGACGTCCCCTTCGGGCCGGTTCCTGCCAGGAGAATAGGGGAGCGACGTCGCCCCCGCGCGGTGAGCGGTGACGGGCCGACGGAAGCCTGCGGGTAGCATCGTGAGTCCTACCCGGGTAGGATCGTAGGTGTGAAGATCAGTGTGAGCCTGCCCCGTGAGGACATCGCCTTTGTCGACGCGTACGCTGCCCGCACCGATACGGAATCCCGATCCGCGGTGATACACGCCGCGATCGAGTCGCTGCGTGCCGCCGAGTTGGAGGCGGAGTACGCGGAGGCGTTCGAGGAGTGGGACAGCAGCGAGGACGCCGCGCTCTGGGACGCGACGACGGCGGACGGGCTCGACGATGCGCAGAGGTGACATCTACCTGGTCGACCTCGAGCCGGCGCGGGGCAGCGAGGCGAACAAGACCCGTCCAGCCGTCATCGTCTCCAACGACGCGGCCAACCGCGCCGCGGAGCGCACTGGCAGGGGCGTGATCACGGTCGTCCCACTGACCTCCAACGCCTCTCGGGTGCGTGCCTTCCAGGTGTTCCTGGCAGCCGACGAATGCGACCTCGCCAAGGACTCCAAGGCACAGTGCGAGCAGGTCCGCGCCATCACCCCGGAACGGGTGCGCCATCGTGTCGGTGGGGTGCCCCGGCAGCGGATGGTGGAGGTCGACTCGGCACTGCGGCGTCACCTGGCGCTGTAGCCGATGGGCGACAGCCCGGCTCACCGACCCATGACCAGGCCGTCCTCGGCCGCGTCGCGGGAGAGGACCGCGTCGCTGATGGTCTTCAGGGTCGCGGCGTGGTCGGCGCGGGCCGGGTCCCGCTCCACCGCGCGCGGCAGGTTCACCACGGCGATCGGGTCGTTGTCCACCACGAACGGTATGTACTCCGCCCGCTCCACCCGCCACGGCTCGCCCTCGGCCGCCGGCGGGGCGAACGTGAAACGGGCCGCCGAGCTCATCTGGCCGCGCGGGTCGTTCATCACCCCGGCCAGCTGGTCGCCCATCCCGTAGACCACCCAGGTGCCGTTGACCTTCTCGTACGCCTGCGGCACGTGCGCGTGGGTGCCGATGATCAGGTCGATGTCGCGCCGCCCGTCGGAGGCCGAGGCGGTGAGCTCCTCGGCCAGCGAGAGCTGCAGCTCGTCCGGCGCCTCCTGGTACTCGGTGCCCCAGTGCAGGCTGACCACCACCACGTCGGCGCCGGCCCGACGGGCCGCGCGGGCGTCGGCGACGATCCGCTCCGGGTCGATGAGGTTGACCAGCCAGGGCTGGCCGTCGGGGACCGGTATGCCGTTGGTGCCGTAGGTGTAGGCGAGCTGCGCGACCGTGGCGTCGCCGGCCCGCAGCAGCGTCGGCTCGCCGGCCTCGCCCTCGGTGCGCGCGGATCCGGCGTGTCCGAGCCCGGCCAGCTCCATCGCGTCCAGGGTGCGGGCCACCCCGTCGGGGCCGTCGTCCAGCGTGTGGTTCGAGGCGGTCGAGCACGAGTCGTAGCCGACGTCCCGGACGGCCTCGGCTATCTGCGGCGGCGTCGTGAACAGCGGATATCCGGAGTACGGGCCGCCGTCCGCGCCGTAGACGGTCTCCATGTGGCACAGCGCGAGATCGGCGTCGGCGACCACGTCCCTGGCGCCCGCCAGCATGGTGCCGAACTCGTAGTCGTCCGCGGCGTAGCCCACGGTGCCGGCGTCGGTGGCCGCCTGCCGGATGACCGAGTCGTGTATCAGCAGGTCGCCCGTCGCGACCAGGGTGAACGGCTCGGCGCCGGTCCCGGACAGGGCCTCCGGCTCGGCGACCTCGGCGACCTCGGCGGCCTCGGCGGCGGGCCTCGACTCGCCGTCGGACTCGTCTCCGCACGCGGCGAGCGAGCCCAGCGCGGCGGCGACGGCGCATGCTATCCAGCGGCGCCGGGCGGCTTGGGCACGTCGGACAGGGGACACGATGGTGCTCCATCCTCATATGAGATGAAAAGCGGACATCGTGTCCCTGCACCCGAAACCATGCCGGCTCCCCGCACCACCCCCACGTTTCCCCCCACCGGCCCACCCCGACCACCCGTCGGGCGCACCGCGGCGGCCCGTCGACTGCTCCGATCAGTGGGCTGGTCCGTCAGCGGACGACGTCGATCTGGCAGCGCGCCGCCTTCGCGCGACCCAGTCGTGCGTCCGCCGTCACCAGCGCACAGCCATGCGCCTCGGCCGCCGCGACGTACGCGGCGTCATAGCCGCTGACGTTGGCCCTCAACTCCCACATTCGGGACAGAAGTGCGTCGGTCGGCACCACGCGGACCCCTATGCGCGGGATGCTCTCCACTGCGTAACGCGCCTGCTCCGCTGTGATCCGGCCGCCCAACCAGAGCCCTCGCAGCGTGCTGAGCACCTCAGTCTTCCAGTGCTCGGGCGCCAGCCAGGCCGGGTCGCGGGAGAGGGCGGCGCGTGCTGCCTTGACCCGGGGCTCGGTGGCTGGGTCGGCGAACAGCAGCGCGGCCACCGATGCGTCGACAACGATCACGCGGCGCCACTGCCGCGTCGCCGCTCCGGGTGATCGATCCCGGTGGACCCCATGGGGATGCCGTGGGCCTCGGCTCGCTCGGCACGAACCTCATCCAGCGCCGCCAGCACGTCGTCTGCGGTCACGCTGCTGCCGGATGATCGGGCGTTGAGTTCTCGGATCAGCTCCAGATTGTCGACGAACGACGCCTCCTGCGTGACCAGATCAAGCAGGAAGGCCTGGAGCGACTGGCCGTTGGCTTGGGCGCGGGCGACCAGTTTGTCCCGCACGGGCTCCGGCACGTCACGAATTTGCAGTGCGACCATGCATGCATTTTACATGCCCACCCCGTGGGGCGAGGGCTCACCTCCCCGCCCGAAAAGTTTCCGAGCTCCGACCCTTGACAGCGCGGCCGGCGGCGGGGGAGGGTGCACGGCATGTGTTAACGATAACATGCACGCCAGGTCGAAGGAGCCGCCCGTGTCACGTAGTCGTTTTCCCCTGCCCAGATCCGATATCAGTCGCCGCAGTCTGCTCGCGGCGACCGTGGGTGGAGCGTTGGCCTCGGCGTGCGCGACCGCCTCCAGTCAGCCGCCGGGAAAGGTGGGCCTCACCGGCGACAACGTGAGCTGGGAGGCCCCCATCGCCGAGGCCGGCAAGGCCATGAAGACGGTCAACGGCGTCGAACTGGTGCCCGAGGTGATTCCCTCGCTCGAGTCGTTCGAGCAGATCGTGAAATCCTCGCTGCGCACTAACAAGACGCCCGACATGCTGAAGTACTGGTCGGGCTACCGCCTGCGGGACCTCGCCCGCACCGGCGGCATCGAGGACCTGACCGCCCACTGGGACGACGCCGTGGGCCGGGGCTGGGTCGATCCGTCGCTGCGCAGCATGTTCACCCACGACGACCGGGTCTTCGGGCTGCCGATGAACCTCGCCTACTGGGTCTTCTTCTACAACACCGAGGTCTTCGCCGAGCACGGTCTGGCGGCGCCCACCACCTGGGACGAGTTCCTCGACGCCTGCACCACCCTCAAACGCGCGGGCATCACACCGCTGCACGGCACGGCCGACGGCCGGTGGCCCGCGTTCATCTGGTTCATGGAGGTGCTCAGCCGCCAGGACCCGCAGTTCTACGTCGACCTCATGAACGGCCGCGAGAAGTACACCGATCCACGCACGGAGCGCGCCATGCGCACCATCGTGGAGTTCTTCGACAACGACTGGTTCACCGCCATGGACATGAATCACGCGGACGCCGCCGCGGGCGTGGTGCAGGGCACCGTCGGCATGATGCCCGGCGGCACCTTCTTCACCCCGAACTTCACGGCGGTCGGTGGCGAACCCGGCGGCAACATCGACGCCTTCGTACTGCCCATGGCCGACCCGGAGGCGAGGCCCGCCATGATCATCGAGTGCAGCGCGCTGGTCGCGACGGTCAAGGGCCCCGACAAGAACGAGGCGCTGCAGGCGGTCGGCTCCTGGCTGCACCCCGACGTCTCGGCCGCGTTCACCGGCACCCTCCAGGAGGGCTCCCCCAACCCCACGGTCACCCCGGCCAACCCGATGATCGAGGGCATCGCCCGCACGGTCGACGAGAACGACCTGTGGATGCTCAACCGCTTCTGGGAGTTGGGGCCACCCGAACTGGTCGAGGCCACGGTCGACGACCTGGCCGGCTTCCTGCTCGACCCGGGCTCCTACCGCTCGGTGCTGGCGACCATGCAGGAGCGCGCGGACGACGCGTGGCAGGTCTGGCGGGAGGCGGAGCAGATATGACCGCGACCCCCGCGGCCCCTGCCCGGGCCGCCGCGACTCCCAGACCGCGCCGCCGGGTTCCGGTGCGCACCCCGCACCAGGGCGTGCGGCGCCCCACCGGCGGCGGCGCCGGCGGTCCCCTGTCCGGCGTGCCCTGGGTGCTGCCGGCGCTCGCCCTGGTCGGCGTGCTGCTGCTCTACCCGTTCCTGCGGAGCGTCTACGGCAGCCTCTTCGAGGACAACGGCTTCACCAGCCACTACATCGGCCTCGACAACTACGCCCGGCTGGCCGACGACCCGATCTTCGGCCGGTCGGTGCTCAACACCCTGTTCTGGGTCGCCGGCACGCTGCTGCTGCCGGTGCTGCTCGGCCTGCTGATCGCGGTCGCCACCCAGCGGTTGCGGTTCGGCGGCGTGGCCCAGCTGATCATCGTCCTGCCCTACGCCATCTCCGGCGCGGCCACCGCCGTGCTGTGGAACTTCATGCTGACCTCGGACGGCGCCGTCAACCAGGTGCTGGAGGCCATCGGCCTGGGCGGCCTGACGCACGCCTGGCTGCTGGAATGGCCGCACAACACCATCGCCATGATCGTCGCCAGCACCTGGCAGGCCACCGGGCTGAACGTGGTGCTGTTCGCGATCGGGCTGCGGGCCATCCCGCGGGAGACCATCGAGGCGGCCGAACTGGACGGCGCCTCGGGCTGGACCATGTTCCGCTACATCACGCTGCCCCAGCTGCGGGCGGTGACCGTGGTCGTGGTCGGCATGGCGATCGTCAACAGCCTCAAGGCGTTCGACATGATCTGGATCCTCACCAAGGGCGGGCCCTCCCGGTCCTCCGAGACCCTCGCGCTGACCATGTACCGCGAGACGTTCCGCCTCTTCCACGTCGGCTACGGCTCCGCCATCGCCCTGGTCCTGTCCGTCATCGTCGTGGCCTGCGCCTGGCTGTACCTGCGCCGCCAGATGCCGTCGGCCGACCGCGGCGACTGAGCGCGCGCAGAGAAGGAGAAGAACCATGGGACGCGCTCTGCGCAACGTCTTCGTCATCGGCTGCGTGCTGCTCTGGCTGATCCCCCTGTACCTGCTGGTCGTCAACGCCCTCACCCCCGCCACCGGCTACACCGGCGAACCCGACTGGGTGCCGCAGGACATGGCGCTGTGGGGGAACCTCAAGGAGGCCTGGGACGTGGCCGGCATCGGCGAGAGCTTCCTCAGCTCGCTGCTGTACGCCACCGTCTGCGGCCTGGCCGCGGTGCTGGTCGCCGCGATGGCCGCGTTCGCCGTGGTGGTGCTGCCGCTGCCGAAGCCGGCGGCCTGGTTCTGGCTGATCTACTCCGGCACCGTCTTCCCGCTCCAGATCTTCCTCGCCCCGCTGTTCGGCATGTACGCCGACGCCAACCTCTACGACAGCCGCCTCGGCCTGATGCTCATCTACGCCGCGTGGGCGGTGCCGTTCGCCTTCTTCCTGATCCGCAACCAGATGACCACCATGCCGCCCGAGGTCACCGAGGCGGCGATGCTGGACGGCGCGTCGTTCCGGCGCATCTTCTGGCAGATCCACGTGCCGCTGCTGCGCTCGGGCCTGGGCGCGGCGTTCATCTTCCAGTTCACCGCCGTCTGGAACGACCTGCTGTTCGGCATCACGCTGAGCCGCAGCCCGGAGATCCAGCCGGTGATGGCCGCCCTGACCACCCTGAACAACGCCTACAGCTCGTCCGGGCCGCCGGTGATCCTGGCCGGCGCCATGATCGTCTCGCTGCCCACGCTGATCGTCTTCCTGGTGTTCCGCGGCCTGTTCCTGCGCGGCATCACCGCGAGCGCCCACTGAGCCCCTGACCCCGCCTCACCACCCGCACCATCGCGACGGAGAGATTCCCCATGACCACCCGTGCACTCGTTCGCACCGCAGCCTGGGACAACGACCGGATCCGCGCCAGCCTGCGCGGCTCGGTCGCCTCGGCCGAGGGCACCCTGAACGGCATCACCCTGCGCCTGGCCCAGGAGCCGCTGCTGCGCCGCGCCACGGGCGGTGGCCTGCTGCAGTCGCTGCGCGTCGAGGTCGCCGGACCGGACGGCGCGGCGCTGCCCGAGCGTCTGGAGGTCCGCACCGCCGGGGGCACCGCGCTGCCCGTGGAGCGGCTGGACGGGCCGAACGGCTCGATCCGGCTGCTGGTCCCGGCCGTGGACGAGCCGCAGCAGGTGACCGTCGGCCTGCCCGACACCCCGGGCGCCGGCGGCGTCGACGTCACCCTCACCCCGCAGCGCCAGTGGACCATCCACCTGGTGCACCACTCGCATCTCGACATCGGCTACACCGACCCGCAGGGCACGGTGCTCGCCGAGCACCTGTCGTTCCTCGACTCCTGCCTGGAGCTGACCGGCGTCACCGACTCCTGGCCGGAGGAGTCGCGGTTCCGCTGGTGCGTCGAGTCGCTGTGGTCCTTCCAGCAGTGGGCCGCCGCGCGCCCGGCCGAACAGGTCGAGGAGTTCGTCCGCCGGGTGCGGGAGGGCCGCATCGAGCTGACCGCGATGCCGTTCAACCTGCACTCCGAGACCTGCTCGACGGACGAGCTGCACGAGCTGATGCGGCTCGCCAAGGAGGTCAACGAGCGCTTCGGCCTGCCGTTCACCTCGGCGATGCAGACCGACGTGCCGGGGCACGTCGTCGGCCTGGTCGACGCGCTGTCCACGGCCGGCGTGAAGTACCTGTCCGTCGCCCACAACTGGGCGGGCCGCTCGGTGCCGCACCTGGTCGGCGGCGAGAACCTGCCGCGGCTGTTCCGCTGGCGCGCGCCCAGCGGCAACAGCGTGCTGGTGTGGATGACCGACACCCCGCACGGCCTGGCGTACATGGAGGGGCCGCTGCTCGGCTTCGACACCGACTACGGCAGCGTGGACGACCTGCTCCCCGCCTACCTGACGTCGCTGGCCAGCAACCCCTACCCGTACCCGGGCGGCATCTTCGGCTGGGCCATGGACGCCGAGGACATCGCCCGCGAGCCCTACCCGTGGGACGTCCTGCACCTGCGGGTGCAGGGCAAGTTCGGCGATAACGCGCCGCCCCGCCGGATCATCGCCGACACCGTGCGCCGCTGGAACGAGACCTGGGCCTACCCGCAGCTGCGGCTGTCCCGTAACGAGGACTTCTTCGCCGACGCCGAACAGCGGCTCGGCGACCAGATCCGCACCTTCGAGGGCGACTGGACCGACTGGTGGGTCGACGGCGTCGGCTCCGGCGCGTACCCGCTGTCCCTGGCCCGCACCGCGCAGGGCGTGGTCGCCGACGCGCAGACCATCGGCACCTTCGCCGGGATACTCGGCGCGTCCGGCGCGGCGGACGACAGCCGCGACGCGGCGCCCGTGTACGAGGCGGTGTCGCTGTTCGACGAGCACACCTGGGGCGCCGGCGACCCGTGGACGCACGGCCACGACCACGGCCACTCCGGCGAGGACCAGTGGCACTGGAAGTACGGCCAGGCCAGGCGGGCGCACGACGACGGGCAGTCGCTGCTGCGGCGGGCCACCGCCCGCCTCGGCCAGCGGTTGGCCAGGGGCGACGACGCCGCGGCCAGCTTCCACGTCGTCAACACCTGCTCCTGGACCCGCACCGAGGTCGTGAAGATCTTCCTGCCGGAGTCCAGCGTGCCGCTGGAACAGGCGGTCGCCGTGCACGACGGCCGCACCGGGGCGCGCCTGGAGCACGAGGAGCAGGCGCAGGTCAACGACACGCACCGGGACGCCGGGCGGTTCCTGCTGCTGCGGGTGCCCGACGTGCCGGCGGCCGGCTCGGTCCGTCTCGACGTGCGGCCGCTCGCCGAGACCAGCGAGGTCGCGGAGGAGGACGAGACGGTGCTGAAGACCGCCACGGGCTGGAACCCGACCGGCGGCTCCGACCGGACGGACCCGGCCGAGACCGCGGCGGCGGCCCTGGCCAGGACCGACGCCACCGTGCTGGAGAACGAGTACCTGCGGGTGCGCGTCGACCTGGCGCGGGCCTGCGTCGCGTCCGTCGTGGACAAGGCCACCGGCCGGGAGCTGGTCGGCGCGGACGCCACGGTCGGCTTCAACGGCTACGTGCACGACCGCTACACCACCTCGGGCGGCTTCAACCACAACTCCAGCCGCACCACCGCCTCCGACCGGCTGGAGCACCTCGGCTCCCGCGCGGTGGCGCCGCCGGCCGCGCTGCTGGACCGCCAGTCCACGGCCGTCGCCGAGACGCTGACCTACGAGACGCACCCCGCGGGCGCCAACCGGGTGCGCACCACGCTGCGCCTGCCGCACGGCATCGCCCGCCTGGACATCGAGAACCAGGTCGACAAGGACGCCACCCTGGGCAAGGAGAGCGCGTACTTCTCCTTCCCGTTCGCGTTCACCGAGCCGGTGGTGCGGATGGAGGCCTCGGGCGGCGCGACCGGCAGCGGCCTGCCGGTGGTGCCGGGCTCGGCGCAGCACATGCGGGCGGTGCGCCGCTGGGTGACCCTGGCCGAGGACGACCTGACCGTGGCCTGGTCCACGCAGGACGCGCCGCTGGTGCAGTTCGGCAACATCGCGTTGCCCTACGCGCCGTTCCCGAAGACCCTGGAGGAGGACGAGCCGGCGACGGTCTTCTCCTGGATCCACAACAACCTCTGGGACACCAACTTCCCGAGCCAGCAGGCCTTCGAGTTCGTCTACCGGTACAGCCTGGCCTGCGCGCCGACCGAGGAGGCCGGCGGGCTCGGGGCGCGGACGGCGGCCGCGTACAGCCGGCCGCTGCACGCGGTGCGGGCCCGCGGGGAGGCCGCGGACGGCGCCGACGCGTCGCACGCGCTGGCGTTCGCGGAACTGGGCGACCCCCGGGTCCGGCTGGTCGGCGCCCTCACGGTGCCCCAGGGCGAGGGGGAGGCCGACGCGGTGCTGCTGCGGCTCCAGTCCTTCGCCGAAACCCCCGTCAGCTGCCCGGTCCGGGTGGGCTTCCCGGTCGCGACCGCGCACCGGGCGGACTTCCTCGGCACCCCGGGCGGCCGACTGACCCTGACCGACGACGAGACGAGGGTGGAGATCCCGGCCCTCGGCACCACCGCGGTGCTGCTGAAGCGCGCCTGACCGGCGCGTAGCCCCACATCGCAACGACACCCAAGGAGAACGCGTGTACCGGCTCGACCCTCGCTACCCACCGGCGCCGCAGGCCGTTCTGGCCACCGGCTGGCGCGACATCGCCGCGACGCTGCCCCCGGGCCCCGTGGTGGTGGCGGTGGAGGGACCGCCGACGTTGGACTGGCCTGCGCTGGCCGACCGGCTGTCCCGCGAGCTGGCCACGCGCGGCGGCGCGGCGGCGCGGACGCTCGACGTGCGCGAGCACTACGCCCCGCCCGCCGAGGTCCGGCGCCGCACCGTCAGCGCCGAGGACGCCGCCGACCCGTACTACCACCGGCTGGCCGGGAACCCGCTGGACGACCTCTTCGACGCCGTGCCCCGCCCGGAGCGCCAGGACGGACCCGACGCGGGCCCGCTGCTGGTCTACGGGCCAGGCGCGGCGCTGGTCGAGCACGACGTGCTGTGGTACGCGGACGCGCCCAAGCGGTTCGCCGAGGCGGCGGTCGTCTCCGGCGGCGGCGTCAACCTCGGCCTGCCCGGTGAACCCGCCGACGTGCGCCGGCTGTTCTACGTGGACTGGCCGATGCTCGACCGGCACAGGGACGCGCTGGCCGGCCGCCTGGACGGCTGGTTGGACGTGCAACGCCCCGACCGGCCGGCGCTGCTGGACGGCGCCGGCCTGCGGGCCACGCTCGCCGACCTGGCCCGCCGCCCGGTCCGCACCCGGCCGTTCTTCAACGCCACGCCCTGGGGCGGCCACTGGGCGCAGCGCGAGCTCGGCTTCAACCCCGACGCGCGCAACACCGCGCTCGGCTACGAGCTGATCGCCCCGGAGGCCGGCATCCTCGTCGGCACCGGGCCCGACGCCGAGGTGGAGGTGCCGTTCCAGCTGATGTGCGTGCTGCACCCGGAGGAGGTGCTGGGCGCGCCGGTGCACGCCGCGTTCGGCACCTCGTTCCCGATCCGCTTCGACTACCTGGACACGGTCGGCGGCGGCAACCTCTCGGTGCACTGCCACCCGCGCGAACGGTACATGCGGGAGCGCTTCGGCTGGCCCTACACCCAGCACGAGACGTACTACCTCACGCTCGGCGAGCCGGACGCCCGGGTCTTCCTCGGCCTCCGCGAGGACGCCGACGTGGCGCTCTTCCGCACCGAGGTGGAGAAGGCCGCCACCCAGGGCGTGCCGATGCGCCCCGAGGACCACGTGCTGACCTTCCCGGCCGAACGCGGCCAGCTGTACCTGATCCCGGCCGGCACCCCGCACGCCAGCGGCGCCGGCAACCTGGTGCTGGAGATCAGCGCCACCCCGTACCTCTACAGCCTGCGGTTCTACGACTGGCAGCGCCCGGACGCCGACGGCAACCCGCGCCCGCTGCCGTACGAGCACGGTTTCGCCAACCTCGACACCGAGCGGCGCGGCGAGGCCGTGGCCCGCGATCTGGTGCCGGCGCCGCGCACGCTGCGCGAGGGCGACGGCTGGTCCGAGGAACTGCTCGGCGCGCTGCCGGAGATGTTCTACGAGGTGCGCCGTTTCACCGTCGCCGCCGACGCGGTGGCGGAGGACGACACCGCGGGGCGGTTCCACGTGCTGAACGTGGTGGAGGGCGACGGCGTGACCGTGGAGACCGCGGCGGGCGACCGGCACCGCCTGTCGTTCGCCGAGACGCTGACCGTGCCGGCCGCGGTCGGCGGCTACCGGCTGGTGCCGACCGGCGGCCCGGTGCGGGTCGTGAAGGCGCTGGTGCGGTGACCGGCTCCCCGACCGTCCCGGTCCTGGAGGTCGGCGGGACCCACGTCACCGCCGCCCTGGTGGACCTGCTGGGCCCGGACCGCGCCGAGGTGCGCGGCCGGGTCCGCCGGCCCCTGGACGCGCACGGCCCGGCCGCCGACGTCCTCGGCGCGCTGCTCGACTGCGCCGCCGCGCTGCCGGAGATCCCGGCGGGCGCGGTGTGGGGCGTGGCGGTGCCAGGACCTTTCGACTACGCGACCGGCGTCGCGCGGTACGCGGACGTCGGCAAGTTCGACGCCCTCAACGGCGTGGACGTGGGCGCCGCGCTCCGCGCCGGCCTGCCGGGCCGCCCCGCCGGCACGGCGTTCCGCAACGACGCGCACGCGTTCCTGATCGGCGAGGCGCACGCCGGGGCCGCCCGCGGCCACCGCCGCTGCGCCGGCATCACCCTCGGCACCGGCGTGGGCTCGGCGTTCCTCGCCGACGGACGGATCCGGGTGGACGAGCCCGGGCTGCCGCCCGAGGGCCGCGCCGACCTGCTGACGCTGCACGGCCGCCCGTTGGAGGACTCGGTCTCCCGGCGCGCGATCCTGGCCCGCTACGGCGGGCCCGGGGGCGACGCGGACGTGGACGTGCGGGACGTCGCCGACCGCGCCAGGGCGGGGGAGGAGCGGGCGGCCCGGGTGCTGGCCGAGGCGTTTGCCGAGCTTGGCACCGCGCTCGCGCCGAGCCTAGACTCCTTCGGTGCTTCCGTGCTGGTCGTCGGCGGCTCCATGGCCCGGTCCTGGGATCTGGTGGCCCCGGCCCTGCGGGACGGGCTCGGGGGTGCTGGGCCCGCGGTGACCGCGGCCCGGCTGGGCGAGGACGCCCTCCTGATCGGCGCGGCGCTGGCCGCCGCGCGAGGCCACGAGGAGTGAGACGGGGAGGACCGTTGGCCAGGAGCGCCAAGACCGGCCGGTCGAACGGCCCGACCCTGCGCGACGTCGCGGGCCGGGCCGGGGTCAGCGCGATGACGGTGACCCGGGCGCTGCGGGACGACCCGCGAGTCTCGCCCGAGACCAGGGAACGGGTGCTGGCGGCGGTCGCCGAGCTCGGGTACCGGCCCAACGCCGTCGCCCGCAGCCTGCGGCTGGGCCGCGCCAGCGGGCTCGTCGGGCTCGTCGTCACCAACCTCGCCAACCCCTTCTACTCCCGGCTGGCCCTCGGCCTGGACAGCGTCGTCGGCGAGCACGGCCTGAAGACGGTGATAGGGAACACCGGACAAGACCTGGACGCGGAACGCGATCTGGTCGCCGACCTGGTGACCCGCCGCGTCGACGGCATCATCGCGGTGCCCGCCGAGGCCGACCAGCGCCACCTCGCCGCGGCGGCGGCCCAGGGCGTGCCCGTGGTCTGCGCCAGCCGGCCGCCCAGCGGCTTCGAGGCCGACCACGTGCTGGTCGACGACTTCGGCGGGGCGAAGGACGCCACCGAGCGGCTGATCGCCCAGGGCCACCGCCGGATCGGCTTCCTCGGCCCGCCGGCCGCCGTCTACACCAGCACGGAACGCCTCCGCGGCTACCACGCCGCGCTGGCCGACGCGGGCCTGCCGGCCGACGACCGGCACGTCCGCCAGGGCGCCCAGGACACGGCCGACGCCGCCCACGCGGCGGCCGAGCTCCTCGCCCTCCACGACCCCCCGACGGCCCTCTTCTGCTCCAACAACCGGAACACCATCGGCGCGGTCCGCGCCGCCGGGCCGGACGTCGCGCTGGCCGGCTTCGACGACTTCGAACTGGCCGACATGCTCGGCCGGGCCCTCACCATCGTCGCCTACGACAGCGACGAGCTGGGCCGCGCCGCCGGCCGCCTCCTCGTCGACCGCATCCACCAGACCCCCGAGTCCACCGCGGCCCCCCGCCGCACCGTCCTCCCGACCCGGCCCCTGCACTACGGCGGCTAGGGCGACCCGGGGGCGCGGCGGACGGCGTGCAGCCGCACCCCTTCCGTCCCCGACGCTTCGTTGGTGATGTACATGGCCTGGTCGTCCCAGGCCATGTACATCTCCCCCCGATCGGTGCTACTCCTGACGCGATCGCGTCAGCGAACGGTTCCGGCGAAGTCGCCGACTCCCCGGGGCCTCCGGGCCGGCTTCGCCCGGCGGCGCCGCGGACGGTGTCGCGCCTGGCGTCGGTGCTCTAGCGTTGTTCGCAGGGAAGGTCCGATCCGTCCGATCCGGGGGAGTGGGGACATGGGCACGGGCCGGAGACGCAGGGTCTGCGTCGTGGGTGCCTCGGGGAAGCTCGGGCAGTACATGGTCCGGCACGCGTTGGACCGCGGGTACGAGGTCGTCGGCGTGTGCCGCGAGCGCAGCGTCCCGAAGCTGGCCGCGTTCGCCGACCGGATCACGATCGTTCCCGGGCACACGAACGACCGGGAGGCCATCAGGAAGGCCGTCGCCGGATGCGACGGCGTGCTGACCGTGCTGGTCCCCTGGGGCGTGCGGCAGTACTCGTCGGGCACGGCGCAGGCGGTGCTCGACCACGCCGAGCCCGACGCGCGCCTGGTCTTCTCGTGCGGCTGGCACATCACCCGGGACGGCCAGGACCGGTACTCCTGGCGCTTCCGGACGCTCCTCCGGATCGCCGCCCGGCTGGGGCGCCTCGTGCGCGCCGTCGAGATCGACGACCAGGTGGAGGCGTGCCGGCGGATCTTCGCCAGCGACCGGGCGTGGACCGTGGTCCGCGGCAGTTCCCTGGAGGAGGGCGAGAGCCAGGGCCTGCCCGTGTGGAGCCGGCACGTCGGCGATCCGGTCCTGGCGAGCGACCTGACGCGGCGCGTGGACTTCGCGCTCTTCATGGTCGCGGCGCTCACCGACGACACGCTGGTCCGCGAGGCGCCGGCCATCGTCGGCCGCCTCTCACCCAGCGCGCTGGCCCACGGACCCGGAACGGCTTGACCTCAAGTGCGGTTGAGTTTGCAGGATCTCCCCGCGACCGCCGTCCGGCGGCGCGACAGGGAGGGAGCGTCCGGCATGAGCACCGATTCCGGCTTCTACTCGATCATCGACTACACGGTCGACGGCCCGCGGACCCAGGAGGAGTTGGTGGCCGCGTTCGCCGAGATCCAGGAGCGGTGGGTGCGCTTCCACCCCGGCTACCGGTCGGCCCGGTTCCACGTGAGCACCGACGGCACCCGGGTCTACAACATCGTGCACTGGGACAGCGAGGCCGACTACCGAAGTTTCGTCGAGACGTCCGACACCGACGGGCGCGCGGCGGCCATCCAGCGGGCGTTGGACGGGCTCTCCGGCACGGCCGAGCCCCGCATGGACGGGCCTCCGACCTACCGGGTCGTGCGGGAGATCGGCCCCGGCCCCCGGCGGGCGGGCGACGGCTGACCGTGGGGCGTGGCACGGTCGCCGCGTACGCCGTGGGAGGTCGGCCGGTGTGGACGAGGGGCCAGCGCGCGTGGGTCTCACAGCAGCCGGTGGCCCGCAGCAGGGAGCGCGTTCCCGAACCTGAAGCACGGAACCGGCACACGGCGCGGGTGCACGCGTTCGCACGCACCCGCGTACGCTCCGGCGCGGGCCGGCCGCTACGCGGGTGCGGCGTGGGGGGAGCCGTAGGCCCGGGCGAGTGCGCCCACCGTGTCGGCCATGGCCTGGCGCAGTCCCGCCGGCGCGACGACCTCGACGTCGACGCCGAGCCGCAGCAACTCGCCGCAGGCGTGCTCGGCGCTCTCCGTCGGGATGACCGCCTCGACCCATCCGTCGTCGCCGACGGCGGTCGCGGTGGCCTCGACGGCCCGCACGACCTCCGGCGGGACGTTGTCGGGCAGGCGCCGGCGCCCCCGCGGGGACAGCCGAACCGTGGCCGTGCCGGTGAAGCGGCGGGCCTGGAAGTCCTCCAGGTAGGACGCCCAGTACGCGCCCAGGTCGAAGTCCGCCGGCCGGTCGAACCGCTCGTCACTCAGCACGGCGTCGAGGACCTGGGTCACCCGGTAGGTCGCGGTCCGGCTCCGCGCCGCGGCCACGAGGTACCAGACGCCGGACTTGAGCACCAGGCCGTAGGGCCGCAGGCGGCGGCGCACCTCCTGCGGGGCGCGCCAGCGGCGGTAGTGCACGTCCACCGCGCGCTGGGTCAGCACCGCGTCGACGAACAGGGGAAGAGACGGAGCCGGCTCGGGCTCCCGGTACCAGCCGGGCGCGTCCAGATGGAAGACCGCCGCGGTCCGCGCGGCCTCCTCGCGCGGTCCGGGCGGCAGCGCGGCCAGCAGCTTCAGCCGGGCCGCCGTCACCTCCGCCGCGAGCCCCAGATCGGCGGCGGGTCCTGGCAGCCCGGCGAGGAGCAGTGCCCGCGCCTCGCCCTCGCTCATCCCGGTCAGCCGGGTGCGATAGCCGTCGACCAGCTGGTAGCCGCCGCCGCGCCCCGGCTCCGCGTACAACGGCACCCCGGCGGCCTGCAGCCGCGCCACGTCACGGTAGGCGGTGCGCACGGACACGCCCAGTTCGTCGGCGAGCCCCCGCGCGGACATGCGGCCCCGGGACTGCAGCAACAGCAGCACCGACAGCAGACGACCGGCAGACATGGCCGCATTCTCCCCGTAACCCTGACAGCACCTGACACGCGGCTCCCCTACCGTCGGTTCGCGCCCGCAGAACGAAACCCCGAACAGGAGCCCGCCGTGCCCACCACCGACCCCGTCGGCCGCCCCGCCGTGATCGAGCTTCGCCAGTACACGCTGCGACCCGGTCGGCGCGACGAGCTCATCGAGCTGTTCGACCGGGAGTTCGTCGAGACCCAGGAGGAGACCGGGATGGTCGTGCTCGGCCAGTTCCGGGACCTCGACGAGCCGGACCGCTTCGTCTGGCTGCGCGGGTTCCGGGACATGGAGACGCGGCGCGACGCGCTCGGCGCCTTCTACGGCGGTCCCGTCTGGGCGAAGCACGGCCCGCAGGCCAACGCCACCATGATCGACTCCGACGACGTGCTCCTGCTGCGTCCGCTGGCCGACGGGAGCGGCCTCACCGTCTCCCCGTCCGCACGGCCCCCGGCCGGCGCTCCCGCACCTGACCGGTTCGTGGCCGCCACGGTGTGGTCGTTCCCGCCCGCCAGCGACCAGGGCCCCGCGCTGGTCCGGGACGGCCTGCTGCCCGTGCTCCGGGAGACGGGGCCCACCCCGCTCGCGGTCCTGACCACCGAGACGGCACCCAACACGTTCCCCAGGCTGCCGGTCCGCACCGGGGAGAACGTCGCCGTGGTCATCGGCTCGTACCCCACCGAGGACGCGTGCCGGCGGCACCTCGCCGACGTCGACACCCATCCCCGGGCGCGGAACGAGATCCTGCCGGCCCTCGAACGAGAACAAACGGCGGCACCGAGGGTGTTGCGACTGGCGCCCACCGGCCGCTCGCTCCTCTCCTGACGGCGGGCCGGCCCCGGTCAGGGCCGGTCGTACCAGGCGACCGCCGCGATCCGCCAGCCGGCCGCGGTGCGGACGAACTGGATCGTCTTGGTTCCGCCACCCTCGAACGGCTCACCGTCCAGGGTCCCCGACTTGCGGTACTCGCTGAACCGGGACGCGATATCGCCCGCGATCTCCGTCCGTTCCGACGTCTCCCACTCGGAGAACTCGACCAGCCGGCCGTCGGTCAGCAGCCGCTGGCGAGGCTCGATGAACTCGTCCACGGTGTAGACCGTGAACTCGGGGCCGGTCTTGACGATCACGCCCCCCGGAAGCACCAGCCGCCGGATCCGGGCCACGTCGGCGGCCCGGCCGCCGCGGTTGTCGAAGGCCCCGAAGAACTCGGCGGTCACCACGTCTATCTCGCTCTCGCTCCTGGACATGGCGCGACGGTAACAAGCGGAGGGACCAGGCTCAGGCGCTCGGGTCGACCCACAGCTGGACCGCCAGGCCGAAGCCGATCGCGGCCACGACCCAGCGCAGCGGGGCGGCGGGGACGCGGCGGGTGATGCCGGGACCGAGCGTGGAGCCGACGAACATGCCCAGGCCCAGGGCGGCCGCGGCCGCCCAGTCGACCGGGCCGAAGAAGCCGAAGGCGACGGCCGAGACGAGCACCTGGGCGCCGATGAGCATGTTCTTCAGGGCGTTGGCGCTGGCCAGCCGCGGTTCGGTGGTGATCAACAGCAGCGCGAGCGTCATCACCCCCGACCCGGCGCCGAAGTAGCCGCCGTACACCGCCGTCCCGACCAGCCCGACCGGCAACGCGACGCCGCCCGCCCCGTCCCGGCGGGCGGCGAGCCAGGGCTGGGCGAGCAGCGCCAGCGAGCCGAGGGCGACGAGGAACGGCACGACCCGGGCGAACACGCCCGGCGGGGTGACCAGCAACAGCACCGCGCCCCCCGCGCCGCCCAGCGCGGACAGCGGAATCCAACGCCGCAACCACGACCCTTTGCCCACCAACTCGGGCTGCGAGGCGAGCGCGGCCCCCGGCCAGCACGCCACGGCAGCGACGAGGTTGGTGACGTTCGCCGACAGGGCCGGAAGCCCCACCACGAGCAGCGCGGGATAGGACACCAGCGACGTGATGGCCCCCGCACTGCCGACCAGCCCGGCCAGCACCCCCGCCGCGGCCAGCAGCGCTATGTCACCGACCCCGGTCACCCGTCAGGACCGCCCGGCGGCGAACGCGACGAAAGCGGACCACTGTCGGGCCGGGAGCGCGAGCCGTTCGCCGTGCGGATCCTTCGAGTCGCGTATATAGACGTTGTCGGCGGAGGGCGCGATCTCCACGCACTCGGCGCCCTCCGCCGTGCTGTAGCTGCTCCTGATCCAGGTCCGTGCACGGGTGGCCGTCATGTCTCTCCCAGCACCTTCTCGATGAACGCCAGCGACTCCCGGGGCGTGAGAGCCTGCGCGCGAACACTTCCATAGCGTGATGCGAGGATACGAAGGTTCTGCTGGTCGGTGACGACCCGGCTGAACTGATGCACTTCGGTGTAGGCGATGCGCGGGCCCGTGCGCGGCTCCAGCAGGAGGATCGATCCGCCGAGCGCGGCGTGCTCCTCCCGACTCGTCGGCATCACCTGGATCTCCACATGTCGCAGCCGCGCGACGTCCAGCAGGTGCCCCAACTGTTCCCGCAGTACCTCTTTTCCGCCAATCGGCCGGCGCAGCGTCACCTCCTCCTGGACGAAGCTCAGGAAGGGCACCGGAGGGCGTGTGAGGATCTCCTGGCGGGCCCGGCGCGCGGACACGTTGCGCTCGATGGTGTCCTCGTCCAGCGTCGGGCGGTGCACGCGGAACAACGCGCGCGTGTACTCCTCGGTCTGCAGCAGCCCGTGGATGACGGTGCTCGCGTACGCGCCCAGCTCTTCCGCCTCGGCCTCCAGGCGGGCCAGGTCGCGGACCTTCTTGGGGTAACGCGCCTGGGCCACGTCGTCCTTGAGCGCGGCGAGGATGCCGCCCGCGCCCAGGGTCTGGTCCGCCGCGTCGAGGAACTCCGGTTTGGGGATGCGGCGGGCCCGTTCGACCGACGAGACCTGGTCCTCGCCGTAGCCGATGGCCGCGCCGAGTTCGGCCTGGGTCAGTCCGGCTCGTTCCCGCAGGAGCTTCACCAGTTTGCCGACGGTCCGGACGACCTCTCCGGCCTCGTCGTCCCACTCGCGCTCGGCCGCCTCGTCTCCGGACATCGCCCACCGCCCCTTCGGCCCATCAGATGCCCAACGGCCGCGTGCCGTCACAGGTCACGGCCGCCGGGCCGGACAGTCCGTGGCGCGGACCCGACAGACACGCCCCGTACCGCCGCCGTTGCTGCACGCGCTCGCAGCGCCGCGTCACGCTGAGGGCCATGAGGTCCGAAACCGCCCGGCCGCCGTCGACCCGGCACTTCAGCATGCGCTTCAGCCCGTCCCGCCGAGGAGCCCGCGCCGCCCGCCGGCTGGCCGCCGAACTGCTGGCGGCCTGGCGGTGGCCGCCGGACGACGACGCCGCACAGCGCGCCGTCCTGCTCGTCGCCGAACTCGCCGCCAACGCGGCCCTGCACGGCTTCGCCCCTGGCCGGGACTTCGAGGTGCGGCTGATCCTCGTCGAGCCGGCGACGCTGCGGGTCGAGGTCACCGACGCCCGGCCCGACCGTCTCCCACCGGCCCCGGGCGAACTGCGGCCGGCGTCAGCCCGCACCGAGTCGGGCCGGGGCCTGCTGCTGGTGGACGCCCTCGCCGACCGCTGGGGCGTCCGCCACGGCGGCCCGGACACCAAGACGGTCTGGTGCGAACTCACCCTGTGATCCGCACGAACCCTCCGGCTCAGTCGCCGCCGCCGCCACCGCCGTCTCCGAAGCCGCCGCCGGAGTCGGTCGCCGCGTGGCCCGAGTCGTCGTCGGCGTACGGGTCCACGGTCCTACTCGTCAGGATCCGCATCCGTCCCAGTCCCGACGGCGCCGGCGAGGCGATCCGCACGGCGCGGCGCAGCCGTCGCTCCGGGTGGGCGGCGGGGCCGTCGAAGACGTATGCCGGAAGCTCCTCGGACTCCCTGGCCAGCTCCAGGCGCCGGCGCCCCACCCGGGTGGGGCGGCGTGCGCGGGTGAGGAGGCCGAGCGACACCAGCCGCCGTCCGATCTCCTCCGTCTCGGTGGCCCGGGTGAGGCCGGCCAGCACGGCGGTCACGCTCCTCCCGTTCGGGCAGGAACTCGTGAGCACGCGCTCCACCGGGTGCTCGGCCTGCTCCTCGGCGCGGACGCGAGGCCCGGTGATCGTGATGACCCCGCGGTCGTGCAGCGTGAGCAGTGCGGTCTCGGCGACCCGCTGCGGTCCGCCGGCCAGACAAGCCACGTCATACCGGTCCAACGGCGACGACCCGGCCGAGCCGGTCCGTCGGAACGTTCTCCCCATGGGACCCCCATCCCTCCACTGCCCAGGTCCGACTCGTCAGGTCGCCCGCGAGTTGCCCAGCCCCGGGCAGCCGTCGTGGCCTGGCCGTGGCCGAGGTTATGGGCAGGCTTCTCCGAACTTCACGACGCCCAAGGTCACGGGCTGTCCCTCGAACGCCTCACCCGCCGCCGGGTCCTGGGCGCAGACCTGCCAGTTCGACTCCAGGAAGACGATGCGTTCCTCGCCGGAGACGTCCCGCACGGTGATGCTCGCGTTGTCCGGGAGGGCGGTGCGGGCGACGTTGGCGGACTCCCCGACGAGACTCGGCATCGTTCCGTAGGCCGCCTCGGGCCCTTCACCGGTGCCTTCATCCTCGGCGGGGCACTCCTCGTCAAGGTCGACGACGCCGAAATCAACCTCGACGTCGCTGGGATGGCGTCCCGCGTCCGGTGTCTGGAAGCAAACCTGCCAGTTTCGGTCCCAGACCTGCATGCGGTCGCGACCGGAGGCGTCGTGCGAGGTGAGGAGATAGAAGCCGGCCTCCTGCGCCGCGTCCTGCGCCGCCTGAAGGCCCATGCCCGTGAGGTCGGGGAGGTCTGCTTCTTCGTCGGTGTCTTCTGCGCTTTCCGTGTCCTCCGCGTTCTCTGCCTCGTTGGCGTTCTGCGGCTGCGGGTCGGTGCTGCCGACGTCCGGGGCCGGCCCGGCGGTGTCTGCGGCGTTCTTTGCCGGGTCTCCTGCGCCGAGGAGGCTGCCGATGATGCCGAGGGGAATGAAGGCGGAGACGATGATCAGCGCCTTCTGCCATCCGGGGAGACGTCGCCAGGCGTTCCGTCCATCAGCTGGCGGGCGTGTGGTGGGCTGCTGGTGAAAGGTCATCTCGCCAGCATGGTGCGTGCGAAGGAAACGTATGTGCCGTGTGTCTATTTCGTGATGATCAGTTCGAAGCTTGCGCTACGCAACCCGGTAGGAACGGCTCAGTGAATCCGGGGCCCTCAGGAGGAGAACCGCTGTGCCAGGTCCCGGAGGCGGGCCACGGCCGCGGTCGTCTGGTCGCCGGTGAGGGTGCTGCCGGGCATCCGGCCGAGGCGCTCGACCTGGTCGGCGAAGCGCAGGTACGCGCGGTGCGCGTGGTCCCGGCAGGGGAGGCACGTGACGCTTTCCGGACGGGCGGAGGTCATCGCGTAGGGGACCCGGTGTCCGCAGCCGGTGGTGACGACGGTCGGCGCGTCGGGGACGCGGCCCAGCGTCGATCCGATCAGGTTGCGCACGTCGGCGCCGGCCTGCACCACCTTCTGGTCCACGTGGATGTGGGGATCGGTCACCGTGTCCTCCTCCCGGGGCCAGGGTAGTGCGGACTTCGTGCGCGGCACGTCCAGTTGGGCGGGACGTGCCGCGCACGAAGTCGCGTCCCGACCGAACTACAGGACGTCGGCGAGGCGGTGGACCTGGTCGGGGTCGAGGCCGTAGCAGTAGAGGATGACCTCGTCGGCGCCCAGGTCGGCGAAGCCGGCGATCGCGGCGCGGATCGCGGCCGGCGTGGTGAGCAGGCCGGCGACCATCGCGTCGGCGCGGCCGGTGAAGGCGTAGTAGGCGTGCATGGCGGTCCGGGCGTCGTCGATGACGTGGTCGGGGCCGAGGGCCACGTTGAGCTGGGCGACCAAGCGGGGTTCGCCGTCGCGGTCGTACTCCTTCCAGAACCCGCGGGCGGTGTCGAACAGGCCGCCCGCCCAGGAGAGTGGGGCGGCGGCGAGGAAGCCGTCGCCCCAGCGCGCGACGCGTTCGATCGCGGCGGGCTGGAAGCCGCCGAAGAGCACCTCGGGGCCACCGGGGCTGGCCGGCGCGGGGCCGATCGGGCCGATGCCGTCGCCGTAGGGCGAGCCGGACCACGGCCGGCGCAGCACCGCCATCTGCTCGTCGAGGCGTCGGCCCCGGGTGCGCGGGTCGACGCCGGCGACCTGGTGGTCGTCGTGCCGGCCGCCAATGCCCAGGCCGAGGACGAGGCGGCCGCGCGCCGGGCGTTTCTGGGGGACGCCGGGGATCGTGGCGGCCATGGAACGCGCCGGGTTCACCGTGCTGGCTCCCGACCGTCCGCGTCGGCCACCGAGTTGGGAGGCCGAGGTGGACCACCTCGCCGCTTTCCTGCCGTCCGGGCACCGGGTGTCGGTGGTGGCCGCGTCCAACGGGTGCTCGGCGGCCGTCCGGCTGGCGCTGGCGTTTCCCCGCCGGATCACGCGCCTCCTGCTGGCCTGGCCGGCCACGGCGGGGGACCCCGAGGCGGACGCCCGCGTCCGGCGCCACCTGACCGGGCTGGGGGCGTCCGAGCGCACCATCCGGGTCCTGGTGGCGGGACGGACCCTGCGGGGCGTCTCCGACGGCGAGGCGTCGAGGCTGGCGATGCCGGTCGGACTGCTTCCCTCGGTGCCGGAGAACCGGAACCACCAACGGGCCACCGTTGACGCGCTTCGCCGCCTGCTGCCCCACAGCGAGGAGCTTCCCGGCTGCCCGGAGCCGCCGCGACCGGGCTTCGCGCCCCACCTGGACCGGTTCCTGACCTCGGTCGCCGGCTTCCTCCGGCCGGAGGGGCAGGCCTGACGGCGGGGCGGAGCCGCCCGGCGTCACACAGGTGGTCCCGGGGCGGGGCGGAAGTGGGGAATGACCTTCGTGCCCCACTGGCGGATCGTCTCCAGGCAGACGTCGTGGGGTACGCCGCCCATCTGCACGAGGCACATCACCTCGTCCGCTCCGGCGTCGGCCAGTTCCTGGACGCGGTCTCGTGCCGTGTCCGCCGTGCCGTACGGGTGGTCGGTGTTGTACGCGGCGACGTACTCGGGCCGGAACGGGACCTGGTGGGTGTCGAGTTCGTCCAGGACGGCCTGTTTCGCCGCGGCGAGCGCGTGGCCGCCGTCCGTCGTCAGGTCCTGGCTGGGCGGCGCGCCGCCGCCGTACCAGTGTCGGGACGCCTCGACGAAGAACTGCTGTCCCCGCAGGCCGATGGCGCGGGCCCGTTCGGCGTCGTCGAGGACCACGGTCGGGCAGACGACGCCGAAGTGGTCGTTGACGACCGAGGACAGCAGGCCCTCGGGGGTGCGTGCGGCGCGTGCCGCGTCGTAGACGGAGCGCCGTCGGCGGGTCAGGTCGGGGCCGCCGAAGCCGAGGACCATGGCGCCCACGCCGAGCGTGGCCGCCGTCCGCACGGTCTCCTCCTTGCTGCAGGCCATGAACAGGGGCGGGTGCGGCCGTTGCTGCGGGCGGGGCAGCACCTCGCCCGGGCCGATGTCGATGGAGCCGTGCCATTCGAACCGGTCGGTGCGCCAGATGCCGGTGATGATCTCCATGGCCTCGCGCACCTGGTCCCGCGCGGCCTCCCGATCGATCCCGAACAACGCCAGCTCCTGCGGGCTTCCGCCGTGGCCGGCGCCGATGTCGAGGCGCCCGCCGGAGAGCGCGTCGAGCATCGCGGTGCGCTCGGCGACGCGCACGGGATGCTGGTAGCCGAAGGGCATGGTGACGACGCCGTGCCCGATCCGGATGCGGGAGGTCCGGGCGGCCACCCAGGTCAGGAAGATCTCGGAGCTGCTCATGTGGGAGTACCACTTGAGCCCGTGGTGCTCGACGGCCCAGACGCGGTCGAAGCCGACCTCCTCGGCCAGCACGACCTGTTCGACGGACTCCCTCAGCAGCTGACGTTCTCGTTCCGGCGTGGGGGACGCGATCTGGCCGAGGATGAACAGAGAGAACTGCACGTGCTCCTCCTGGAGAGAGAAATCCGGGGGTCCGGGCGGGGCGCCCGGACCCCCGGTGCCGGTCAGCCGATCAGAACGTGCCGTGTGTCAGAATCCGGTGCATCCGGTGCTGGCGGACGTACTGGTGCACAGGCCGGACGCGGCGAAACGGTCGTGCGTGGGGGTCTCGGACTCCAGGAGCTGGAGCGCCAGTACCTCCTCCATCGCCTCGGTGTTCTCCATGACGGTTCTCCCTTCTCGTGTGTGGGCGGGTGGACGCGGGCAGCGGCTTTCCGTTTCCGGGAGTCGCCGCCCGCCCTTCCGGTGTCCGGAATGTCCGGAAGGGGATCAGGGGGGATCAGACGGTGAGGCCGTCCAGGGTGAAGAAGGCGTCCGGGGTGTCGTCCAGGAGGCGGGTCAGGGCGAGGAGCACGCCGGCGGAGCCGCTCCACAGGTCCGTGCTGAAACGCATGTGGAACTCGCCGTGGAAACGGACACCGGCCTCGTCGGACACCGCGTGGCAGAAGAGGGCCCGGGCCGCCCGGACCGCCTCCGCCTGGCTGGCGGGGGTGTCGGTCAGGGAGGCGTGTTCGGAGAGCGTCAGGACGAGCCCCGACTGGCCCTCGTAGAGTCCCGCGTAGAAGGTCGTCGCCAGCGTGCTGGCGCGGATCGCCTCGGCCACCGCCGTCTCCAGGTCCTCGTCGGCGACGGGGAGGAAGCGGCTGGCCACCAGGGCGAAGCCCGCGGATCCCCGGTAGAGGTACGGGTAGAGACGCTGGTCCCGGGTGGAGACGCGGAAGCCGATACCGCCGCCGGGAAAGGGGTCCGCCGCGGTCGCCTCGTCGCGCAGCAGGGCGAGTCCGGCGCGGCCGGCGCGCTCGTCGCCCAGCACGCGGTGCAGGTAGTGGTCGAGGAGCGCGATGCCGACCCGGCCGTGCAGGAGGCCGGTCGCGCCGTCGGTCTCCAGGAGGCCCAGCAGGTCGTTCCCCGAGGGGAGGGCGGCGCGGAGCCGCTGGGCCGCGTCCAGATGCCTCGGGTCCCGGTCGTGTCCGTACAGCGCCAGATGGGCCAGCGCGACGCCCGCCGTGCCCTCCCCGAGGGTGGCGGTGCGGTCCAGCAGGGGATGCTTCTCCGCCGCGTCCAGCAGCGCGTTGGCCTCGTCCGTCATCCCGTGGTCGGCCATCACCCAGGCGACGCCGGCGCTGCCGGAGTGGAGGCCGGGCGCCCCCTGCGTGCCCGCGTCGAGACCCTCGCGACGGAACCTCGCCAGAACCTCGGGCGGGACCTCCCGCCCGGCCAGGCGTAACGCGTGCAGGACGCCGGCGGTCCCGTGGATGACGGCGTGCGGGTGGGTGTAGTAGCCCTGTGGAACGGTCGGGAAGATCACCCGCCCCCCGGGGTTCGCCATGGCGAGGATCGAGTCCGCCACCGCGTTCCGCAGGTCGCGCAGGCTCCCGATCGGGTCCGCCGCCACCTGGTCGGGAGCCGGGATCCGCGTCGGGGTGTCGGTGGGGGTGAAGGCCGTGGCGCGGCGCCGGAGATGGGCCGGCGCGGGTTTCCCCGAGGAGCCGCGGATCAGTTCGTCGAGGTGCCGGAGCGCCGCCGGCTCCCGCTGCGTGACGTGGTGTTTCATGCCGAAGGTCAGGAGCTGGGCGAGCGCGGCGAGTCCGTACCGGTCGCAGTAGGTGGGATCGCGCTCCATCACCTCCCTGAGCCGGTGGCGGGGCAGCCTGGGGAAGTAGCCGGGGGTGCCGAAGAGGGAGGGCGGGTCTCCGATCCGCTCGGCCGTCTCGAAGTCGATGAGCCGCACGGCGTCGTCGTCGTCCACGAGCACGTTCCGGGGGCTGACGTCGAGGAAGACGTATCCGGCCCGGTGCAGCCGGTCCAGCGCGTCGGTCAGCTGCTCGACGATGCGGGTGCAGCGCTCCCAGTACGTCCGGTAGTAGTCGCCGTCCGGCGCGACGGTGAATCCGGGGTAGTGGTTGGTGACCCACTGCAGCAGGGACACGCCGGGGACGAACTCGGTGACGAGATAAGTGTGTTCCCAGCGCCGGAAGAACTTCACGGGTGCCGGGGCCAGACCCGGCGCCTCGTCGTGCAGGGCCCGCAGGACGCGGTGCTCGTGGGCGAGGTTCTCGGGCGCGGACGTGCCGTCCGGGGACAGGCCCGAATGCGCCCGCGCCTCCTTCACGAACACCTGCTCGCCGGTTTCCGTGACGGTGGCGAGGTAGGCGCCGCCGCCGTTGGAGTGCCGGAGCAGCCTGGTGAAGGTGAGTCCCTCGAACGAGACGGTGCGCGGCGCGGTGCCGGACGCGGCGGCGTAGTCGGGCGGCCTGCGGTCGGCGACGAAGGGGTCCGCGATTCCGTCGGGCAGGACGAAGGACAGGCCACGCACGTCGGGAACGAGCGTGCCGGACCCGTCCGGCACCATGAGCTCCTCGGTGCCGTCCGGCTTGGTGACGGGCACGTTCTCGAAGGCGCCGTACCGGTACGAGACCACGCGGGAGTCCCGCCAGCGCCGGTCGCCGAGCACGTACGGGCCCGCCTCGTCCGGCAGGGCGGCGTGCAGTTCCTCCATCAGCGTCCGGGCGGCGGCCTCGTCGGGGGGATAGGCGGCGATGAACTTGCCGTTCTGCTCCCGGGGCGCGTGCTTGTGGTGCAGCATGACGAAGTAGGTGAACGAGCCGAGGTGTTTGAAGGGGATCGCCAGCCGCACGCAGACGGCGGCCACGGCGTCGAGGACCTCCTGCGCCCGTGGCAGGGCGGCGGAGACGTGGACCTTCCAGCCGTGGGTGGCGATGCTCACCCGGGGCGGCTTGTAGACGGACCAGAAGGACGTGGTCCTGCGGTCCCAGTCGGGCGGGACGGCGTGCGCCCGAAAGATCGTCCCCGGTTCCCTGCTCTCGTGCAGCGGACGGTAGAAGTCGGGATCCGCCTGCACGTAGAAGAGGTAGTCCATCGAGCCGCCTTCACAACGGAGTCACTGTCACGGCAGTGCTGAGCGCCGCGCGGCCGCGTGAAGGCGATGACGGTCGTCCAACGGGTGTGGACCGGCGGTGGAGTCTTCTCCGTAGCTCACTACCACACCCGCCGCACCGGAATCACCCGGTCCTGACGTTGACCGGTATTCGCCGTGCCTGGCCCGAAAGCGCGATGCCGGTGAGGCCCCGGACCCCCGTTGCGTCAGGGGCGGAGGCGGTAGAGGACGTGCGGGCGGTGGGGGCCGGGCGGGAGCCAGGGGTGGTCGAAGTCGTCGGCGGGGTCGCGGGTCATGCCGAGGCGGCGCATCACTGCCTGGGAGCGGGCGTTGGCGGCCGTCGTCGCGGCGACGATCTCGGCGAGGCCCAGCTTGTCGAAGCCGAAGTCGACGGCGGCGCGCGCCGCCTCGGTGGCGTAGCCGTGACCCCAGGCCCAGGGCGCCAGCCGCCAGGCGATCTCCACGCCGGAGTACGGCAGTCCGTCCGCCGCCGTCTCCAGGCCGACCACGCCGGCGAACTCCGGCCTGGACAGCGGCTCGATCACCCACAGGCCGTGGCCGACCCCGGGCGACGGGCCGGGAGGCTGCTCGGTGACCCGCCGGTCGGCGTTCATCGTCGCCCAGGAGTCCAGGTCGGACTCGCGCCATCGGCGCAACGAGAGGCGCTCGGTGCGCAGTTCGACCCGCCCGGTATGCGCCGGCGCGGCGCCGGGCCGCTCTTGGCCGGCGTCGCCCGCGCGGAACAGGGCGGCGGGATCGGTCCACAGCTCGGGGCGCAGCTCGGCGCGGCCGCGCACCCCCAGCTTGCGGAACACGCGGGTGAGGTGCTGTTCCACGGTGCTGACGGTGATCAGCAGGGTGGTGGCGATCTCGCGGTTGCTCTGGCCGTGGGCGGCCAGCGCGGCCACCCTCAGCTCGGCCTCCGTGAGGTCGTCGGCGGCGCCCGCCGGCCCGCCGTCCCTCCCCCCGGCCCTCGGGGGCCCGGGGGCCGCACCCAGCGCGGCGGTCGACGGTACGCCGTCGGCCGCGTCCGGGGCGGCGAACCCGTGGCGCCGCAGCCGCTGGGCGCGGCGCCCGGCGGCGAACGCCGCCTCGTGCTGGCCGAGCGCGTGCTGCGCCTGGCCCAGGTCGGCCAGGGCGAGGACCAGTTCGTACCGGTCGCCGCACTGCTCCAGCTGGTCCACCGCCTGGCGGAGCAGCCGTTCCCGCTCCGTCCCCTCGACGCAGCGGGCCCGCACCCGCAGGGCCATGCCCCGGGTGCGGGAGGGGCCGGGACGCAGCGTCGGCAGCAGTTCGTCGACCACCGCCGTGGCCGCCGCGCGTTCGCCCAGCGCCAGCCGGGCCAGCGCCGTGTCGGTGTGCCAGGCGACCAGGCCAGGCACGTCGAACTGCCAGTGGGACAGCAGTCGTCGGCAGGCGTCCAGGTCCTCCAACGCGGCCCGCGGCCGGCCGGTGGCCAGCAGGTGCCGGCCGCGCGCGTGCAGGTAGTGCGGCCCGCACAGGGTCTGGAACATGGCGGGCGGCACCGGCACCGCCAGGTGCGTCTCGGCCGTCCGGTGCCGGCCCATCGCGGTGTTGGCGAGCACCAGCACCGAGAGCGGCAGGCCGATGCCCACGCCCCAACTGGCCGGCGAGAGCCGGGCGAGCGCCTCGTTCGCCTGCTGCTCCGCCGCCACCAGATCGCCCTGCCGCAACGAGATCAGGCCGCGCGCGGCGGACAGCGTCGCGTGCCACACCGGGGACTGCCGGGACTCGGCCGATTCGAGCAGCGGATCGCACCAGCGGGCCGCCTCGGCCAGCCGGTCGTCGTAGACCAGGGCGGCCAGCGCCGCGAGCACGCCGCCCAGCGACGACTCGCCGATCCGCGTGCCCTGCAGCACCTGTTCGGTCGCGTCGAGCACGCCGTCGCCCCTGCCCCAGGCCCAGGGGGCCTGGGGGGTGCCCCCGTTCGCGTGGTGCTCGCCGGCGAGCACCGCGAACAGCGCGGCCGCCGCGCGCAGCGGCCGGCCCGAGGCGTCGGGAACCCGGTCCCCGCACTCCACCACGGCCCAGCCGGGCGGGCCGGCCGGCGTCGGGCCCGGGTAGGCGCCGGGATACGCGCCGGGGAACAGGCGGGGATAGAGGCAGGACAGCAGCAGCTTCAGCGCCTCGCGGTCGGTCGCGGCCTCGTTGAAACGGGTCGTGAGCCCGCCGGACCTCGCCCGGGTCCCGGGGGCCCGGGAGGTGTCTCCCGGCCGTGGCCCGTCGGCGGTCGCGTCGGCCGGCCCGAACCACAGCAACCGGCCGAGCGCCCCCAGCGGATCGCCCCCGGTGCCCCGCCCGCGGGCACCGGGGGCCTCCGCGCCGCCCGGCGCGCTCGGTCCGCCCGGACTGCCTGGCCGGTCCGGCCCGCCCGGCCCGTCCGGCTCGACTGGCCTGCCCGACCCGAGTGTCCCGCCGGGCCCGCCTGGGCTGTCCGAACCGCCGGGCTCGACTGGGCCGTCCGACCCGCCGGATCCGCCGGATCCGCTCGCCTCGGCGGGCCGTTCGTGCCGGCCGGGGCCGGCGCCCGAGGAGAGCGGCCCGGCGGTGGGCGCGACGCGCCAACCCAGCCCGGCGAGCTCGCCCTCGATCCGTTGCCGCTGCCGGGCGTCGCGACACGCGGCCAGGGCGAGCCGCAGGTAGGTCCCGGCCCGCTCCGGCTCCGCGCCCGCCACCGCCGTGCCCGCCGCGTCCGCCAGGACGGGCACCACCCACGGCTCCCCGGCGGCGCCAGCCGACTCCGCGGCCAGCAGATGGTCGGCGACCACGCCCGCCGCCGCGCCGCGCCGGTGCAGCAGCCGGGCGACCCGGCCGTGCAGCGCGGCGCGTTCCGCCGGGGCCATGCCGTCCACCAGCACCGTCCGCACCGCCGGATGCCTGATGCGGCCCTCGACCAGCAGCCCGGTCGCGGCCAACGCGTCGAGCACCTGGGCCACATGCTGCCGCTCCAGACCGAGCAGCCGGGCCAGGAACCCGGGCGACGCCGCCTCGCCGGCGACCGCCAGCGCCTGGGCGATCGGCGTGGCCGTCGGCTCGCCGCGGCGCAGGCAGTCCAGCACCGCCCGGGCGAACGCCGCGCTCGGCGCCGGCAGGGCGTCCGGCACGGGACGCCCGCGGTGGTCCTGGGCCAGGGCGCGGACCAGCAGCGGGTTGCCCGCGGTGAGCGCCTGGCTGGCCACGCCGAACGAGCGGCGCGCGTCCGCGTCCAGATGCGGGGCGAGCATCCCGGCCTGGGCGTCGGGGGAGAGCGGCGCCAGGCCGACGCGGCGGCAGTGCGGCTGGCCGAGCAACTCCGCGTGCAGCGGCGGCCGGTCCTCGCCGAGCCCGGAGCGCTCACCGAGGACCAGCAGGATCCGGGCCGCGCCGACCCGGTACGCGAGGTAGAGCAGGAACCGCGCGGACGCGGCGTCGGCGTGCTGGACGTCGTCCACCGCGATCACCAGCGGGACCTGCGCGGCCACCGCCAACAGCATCCCGCAGAGCCCCTGGAGCACCGGCGCCGCCAGCTGGGCGCCACCGTCCTCGGGCGGCTCCCCGGTCTGGAACGCGGTGCCGCCGACGCCCTCGTCCAGCAGCCGCAGCATGTCCTCGCCGGCGCCGGGCAGCGTGGCGGCGTCCCTGACCAGACGCCGGACCAGGGCGGCCGGGGACGCCTGCTCCGCGGGGGCCGCGGCGGCGTCGAGGAGGACCGCGCCGGCCCGCCGCGCGTCCTCGGCGAAGGTCCGCAGCAGCGCGGTCTTCCCGGACGCCACGGCGCCGCTGATGATGACCACCTGTCCCCGGCCGCCCCGCGACCGGGTGAAGAGGTCCCGCAGTGTCGTCAGCTCTCGTTCCCGCTCGATGAGGTGCATGGATCCCGACCTCGGTATGTGACGACGCGCCCACGACTCACGAGGTGCCGGAGCGCGAGGTGTTGTCCCTCCGTCAGGAGTGAAGCACGGACGAAGTCACAGGGGCGTCAACGTGGTCGTCGATGGGTCGTGACCACATATGTTCGTCGGGTGTCCCAGGGGTGTCGGCGTGCGACAGTGCGACACTGGACGCGGGACCGTTGCGGTGACCAGTGAGCCTTCGGGGGAGAGGCGGTGTGGTGCATGAGCCTTGCGGAACGGTCGGCGGAGCTGCGGGAGCTGCGGAAGCTCTTCGCGGACGGCCGGCGGGGCGGCGGGGCCGTGGTGCTGATCGAGGGCGCGGCGGGCACGGGCAAGACCAGCCTGTTGCACGCCTTCGCGGAGCATGCGGTGGAGGCGGGCGGCGTCTTCCTCAGCGCCTCCGCGTCCCGCGTGGAGTGCAACCTGCCGTTGAGCGCCGCCGGGCAGCTGTTCCACAGCCCGGCGCTGTCCACCGCCGAGACCGAACGGGCCGAACAGCTGCTGAAGTACGGACTGCTGGCCGCCATGGCGCACGGCGCGGGGCAGGACTCCGAGTCGGTGGCGCACGTGCCGCCCCCGGTGCTGAGCGAGCTCTGCCGGATCCTGCTCGACGTGGCGGAGCGGTCCCCGCTGGTCATCGGCGTGGACGACGTGCACCACGCGGACGCGCCCAGCCTGCAGTTCCTGGTCTACCTGGCGCGCCGGGCCCGGCGCCGGGTGCTGATGGTGCTGACCGAGTGCCTGCGCACCTCCCGCCCGTACTCGGTGCTGCACGCCGACCTGTTGCGCCAGCCGGGCTCCCGGCACCTGCGGCTGGAGCCGCTGTCCTCGGACGGCGTGGCCGCCGCGCTGTCCGACCGCCTCGACTCCGCCGCGGTGCGCCGGGTGGCGCCGGAGTTCCACCAGGTCAGCGGCGGGAACCCGCTGCTGGTGCAGGCGCTCTGCGAGGACTTCCTGATGCGGGGTGACCAGACGTCGGGCGGGCCGGTGTTCGGCGAGGCCTTCCGGCAGGCCGTGCTGACCTGCCTCTACCACTCGGAGTCCCGGGCCCTGGCCCGGGCGGTCGCGGTGCTGTCGGAGAGCGCGTCGGGCGCGCTGCTCGGCGAGATCGTGCAGCGGGACGCCGTCTCCATAGGCCTGGCCCGGGACGCGCTGCAGGGCACCGGGCTGCTCGACACCGCCGGCTTCCGACATCCGGCGGTCTCCGCCGCGGTGTTGAGCGGCATGCGTCCCGACGAGCGGACGGCGCTGTACCTGCGCGCCGCGGAGGTGCTGCACGGGCACGGCGCCCCGGCCCAGGCGGTCGCCGGCCGGCTGCTCGACGCCGACCGGGCGCCGGCGCCGTGGGCGGTGGCCGTGCTGCGGGACGCGGCCGAACAGGAGCGGGCCGACGGGGAGCCGGCGCGGGCTATCAGCTTCCTGCGGCTGGCGCTCCAGGAATGCGCGGACGAGGACCAGCGGCCGGCCGTGCAGCTGGAGCTCGGCCGCGCCGAGTGGCAGGTGGATCCGGCCACCGCGGCGCGGCATCTGCCGGAGCTGGTGGCGGCGTTGCGGGAGGGCCGGCTGCCGCCGGAGAGCGCGGCCACGCTGCTCTCCTGGATGCTGTGGCTGGGCCGGGTGGACGACGCGGTGGAGCTGCTCGGGGACACGCCGCTGCGGTCCCGGGACCACGCCCCGGTCACCGGGTTCGAGCCGCACACCTCGTTATGGTGGCTGCGCTACGCCTACCCAGGGCTGGCCCGCAAGCTGCTGGTGGAGCGCGCCTTCCCGCCGCGCGGTGAGGGCGTGCCGGTGCCGGCCTCGTCGTCGTTCCGCATCGACGCCATGCTGGAGAGCCTGCTGCGACGCGGCGGCCACCGGGAGGCGACGCTCCGGGCCGAGCAGCTGCTCGGCGAGACCGGCGTCGGAGGCCGGGCCTGGAAGTCGCTGACCGCGATCGCGACGCTGGTCACCATCGACGAGCTGGACCGGGCGGAGCGCGCCTGCGTGTTCCTGGAGACGCCGGCGAGCGGCTGGACGCCGCTGGAGGCGGCCGTCTACGCGGCGCTGCGCGCCTCGATCCACGCCCGGCGCGGCGAGTTGGAGCCGGCCGAGCAACGCGCGCACGAGGCCCTGTCGTTGATCACGCCGAAGGGCTGGGGAGTGGCCGTGGGAATTCCGCTGGCCATCATCCTGTGGACGCTGACCGCCCGCGGCCGGTACGAGAAGGCGGAGACGTACCTGGACACCCCGGTGTCGCAGGCGATGTTCCACACCCCGCACGCGCTGCCCTATCTCCAGGCGCGCGGCAAGTACTACCTGGCGGTCGAACGGCCCAAGGCGGCGCTGGCCGAGTTCCGGGCCTGCGGCGACCTGATGACCAACTGGAGCCTGGACATGCCGGCGTTCGTGCCCTGGCGGACGGACCTGGCCGAGGCGCACCTCGCGCTGGGCAACGGCGACGTGGCGAGGGCGCTGGCCACCGAGCAGCTGAAGCGGCTGAACCACGAGCAGTTCCGCACCCGCGGCATCACCCTGCGGGTGCTGGGCCGGACCGTGGAGGGCGAGCAGCGGATGCGCTGGCTCGGCGCCGCGGTGCAGGCGCTGGAGCGGTCGGGCGACCGGCTCGAGCTCTCCGGCGCGCTCGCCGACCTGGCCGCGGCCTACCGGGACGACGGGCACGTCGCCTCGGCGCGGGCGATGACGCAGCGGTCCCGTCAGCTCGCGGCGGAATGCGGTGCCGCCGGCGCGCTCGCCGCGGAGACGCCGGAGCTGGAGTCGCCCGAGCAGCCCGCGCCGGCCGCCGGCGACGGGGTCACGGAGCTCAGCCAGGCCGAGCGGCGGGTGGCCGCGCTGGCCGCCGGCGGGTTCACCAACCGTCAGATAGCGCGGCGGCTGCACGTGACCATGAGCACGGTGGAGCAGCATCTGACCCGCGCCTACCGCAAGCTGAAGATAAACGGCCGGTCCGATCTGCCGCTGGACTCACTGCTGTGGTCGAAGGAGAATCCCGCCTGATCGTTCGTCGTGCCCGCGCGACGGTAGTGTCAGTGGTGCCGGCGGCGTCAGTGGTTTCAGTCGTGTCGGTGGGGACGGCGGCGCCGGTCAGCCCCTGCGGGCCAGCGCGGGACGCCGCTGCCGGGCGCCGCCGGCGACGGCCGGCGGGCGCGGGCCGCGCAGCTCGACGGGGACCGGGAAGGCGACGCGCACCGCCAGGCCGCCGCCGGGCCGAGCCTCCGCCGCGAGCGCCGCGCCGTGGGCCGAGGCGATGGCCCGCACGATGGACAGGCCGAGGCCGTGGTTCCAGCCGCGGCCCGCCCGGCGGTCGAGGCGGTGGAACGGCTCGAACAGCTGGGACACCTGGTCGTCCGGAACCTGGTGGCCCGAGTTGCTGACCGTGATGACCGCGCGCCCGTCCTCGGTCCCGGTCCTCACCTCCACGAACCCGTCCGGCACGTTGTAGGTGAGCGCGTTCTCCACCAGGTTGGTCACCAGGCGCTCGACGAGGGCCCGGTCGCCCACGGTGACCGCGGGCAGGATGGTGGACTCGCGGCGCACGTCGCGCCGCAGGAAGTCGGACTCCGCGATGTCGAGCGCGTCCTCGGCGATCTCCGCGAGGTCGACGGGCTCCCGGCGGTCCAGGCCCCGCTCGCCGGTGGTCAGCGTCAGCAGCGACTCCAGCAGCCGCTCCTGCTGCCGGCAGATCTCCAGCACCCGCTCGCTCGCCGCGCGGAACGACGCCACGTCGGCCGTGCGGTCGATCAACGTCTCCTCGATCAGCGCGTGCTCCAGGGTGAGCGGCGTGCGGAGCTCGTGCGCGGCGTTGGCGACGAAACGCTTGTGCGTGGCGAGCGCCGTCTCCAGCCGTTCCAGCAGCCCGTCCACGGTGTCGGACAGGTCCACCATCTCGTCGCGCGGGCCCGGGGCGGCGAGCCGCTCGTGCAGGTTGCGCGCCGAGATCCGCTGGATCGTGGAGGTCATGACCCGGAGCGGGCGGAGGATCCGGTTGGCCACCAGCCAGCCGAGCACGAACGAGATCAGCACCATGATGCACAGCGCGATCGCCGACTGGACGAGCAGATGCTCCATCTCCAGATCGTGCTGGTGTTCCGCCGCGGCCTGCATGTCGGCGGTGACCAGCGGGGACAGCTCGGGCGACGGGTTTCCGCTGAGGCTCCCCTGGATCAACCGGTTGCCGTCGGACCGCTGGAACCTGCTGAACTGGGTCTTCGGCGAGTGGCTGACCAGCAGGTAGAGGATGGCGAGCAGGACGGCGCCGGTGCCGGTGAACGCCCCGGCGTACAGCAGGCTGAGCCGCATGCGGACCCGGCTGGGCCGGTAGCGCGCCCGGATCCGGTGGAACACCGGGGTCAGCCCGGGAATGCGGAGGGTCATCGCGCCCGCCTCTCAGATGCGGTAGCCGCCGCGTGGCACGGTGTGGATGATGCCCGGACTGCCGAGCTTCGAACGCAGCCGGTTCACGGTCGCCTTGACCGTGGTGGTGAACGGGTCGGCGGCCTCGTCCCAGACCCGCTCCAGCAGTTCCTCGGCCGACACGACCCGGCCCTGCGCGGCGAGCAGGTACTCCAGCAACGAGAACTCCTTCGGGCTGAGCGTCAGTCGGGCGCCGCCGCGGGTGGCGATCCGCTTCGACGGGTCCAGGCGCAGGTCCTCGTGCACCAGCACCGGCGGCACCGCGGTCTGCGGGCGCCGCCCGATCGCCCGGATCCGCGCGATGAGTTCGGGATAGGCGAACGGCTTGGGCACGTAGTCGTCCGCGCCCAGGTTGAGCCCCTCGACCCGCTCGGCGAGGGTGTTGGAGGCGGTGAGCATCAGCACCCGGGTCTGCGGCACCTCGGCGACCAGCGTGCGACACACGTCGTCGCCGTGGGTGCCGGGGATGTCCCGGTCCAACACCACGATGTCGTAGTCGACCACGCTGGTGCGCTCCAGCGCGTCGGAGCCGTCGTGGACCACGTCGACCGCCATGCCCTCGCGGCGCAGCACCCGGCCCAGCGACTCGGCCAGCTCGACCTGATCCTCCACCACCAGAACTCGCATCGCGCTCCTTCCGCCACCCGCTCGTCGCCGCCCCCGGCGTCCGGTACCACGTCCAGACTGCCCGACCTCGGGTCGCAGTCGGGTCACATTCCGAAACCGTTGGGAGACCGCCCGGCAGCACGCTACCCAGGACGGACGCCGGAGAGGTGAAGCGAGGGTCTTGACGTCGCTTACCGCGCTGTGACCGCACACCTCGTAGAAGGGATAACAGGACAACACCCAAACCTAGATCCGAGTTGAGAGGACCAGGAGACATGAGCAGGCAGATGGCGGCACGGGGGACAGGGGGCCGGAGGCGACAGCGGACGGTCATCGCCCTCGCCGCGTTCACGGTGCTCGGGCTGGGGCTCGTCGGCTGCGGCGGCGACTCGGAGGCCTCGGACGGCAGCAGCGGCGAAGGCAGCGCCGACGACCGCGAGGCGGCCGCGGTCGCGTACTCGGAGTGCATGCGGGAGAACGGCGTGCCCGAGTTCCCCGACCCGCAGGGCGGCCGGCTGACGATCCAGGGCGGGCAGGGCCAGGCGCTCAACCCGCAGAGCCCGGAGTTCCAGGCCGCGGAGCAGGCGTGCGCCGACCTGAAGCCGCCGGGGCTCGGCCAGGGCGGCAACGCCCAGCAGGAGGAGGCCATGCTCGCGTACTCGCAGTGCATGCGGGACAACGGCGTGCCCGAGTTCCCCGACCCGGAGGGCGGCATGCTCCGGCTGTCGCCCGACTCCGGCGTCGACCTGGACTCGCCGGAGTTCCAGCAGGCCGAGGAAACCTGCCGTGACCTCGCTCCGGGCGCGACCGGTCAGTAAAGCTGGGATGGGATTACACCTGAGATGAGCACTTCTGTGAGTGACACCGCCGCCCAGACGCAGGACGGCGCGGAAGGTTCGACCGAGTCCGGTGAGAAGGACGGCAAGCGCCGCCGGAAGGTCCGCCGGCGCTTCGTCGCCGGCGCCGTGGTGGTGCTCGTGGCCGTGACCGGCGCGGGGCTCGCCATCGCCAACCCGTTCTCCGAGGACGACACGGCGGCGGAGTCGACCACCGCGGACACCGCCCTGGCCACCGTCACCCAGGGCCCGTTGTCCGCCCAGATCACCGAGAGCGGCACGTTGACCTACGCCGCCCGGTCGGACGGCACGCCCTACTCGGTGATCAACCAGGTCGACGGCATCTTCACCTCGCTGCCCGGCGAGGGCGAGGTGATCGAGTGCGGCCAGGCCCTCTACACGGTGGCCGAGACGCCGGTGCCACTGGTGTGCGGCGCGACGCCGTTCTACCGGGACCTCGCCGTCGGCGCCGAGGGCGCCGACGTCCAGCAGCTCAACGCCATGCTGCTGGAGCTCGGTTACGCCGACGAGGGCGAGATCGCGGCCGACTCGGACGCCTTCGACTCCGAGACGGCCGAGGCGCTGACCGCCTTCCAGGCCGAGATCGGCGCCCAGGAGACCGGCGGCCTGCGCCTCGGCGAGGCCGTCGCCCTGCCGGGACCGCTGCGGGTGACCGGCGTGCTCGCCGAGACCGGCACGCCGGGGCAGCGCGGCGGTCCGGTGCTGGAGACCACCACGACCAACCGTCAGATCGTCGTCGAGCTGAACCCCGCGCTGCAGACGGGCGTCGAGGTCGGCGACCAGGTCACCGTCACCCTGCCGGACCAGACCTCCACCACCGGCGAGGTCAGCAGCATCGGCGCCGTCACCAGCCCCGAGGAGGGCGGTGACGCGGCGACCGGCGGGGAGGGCGAGGCGAGCCTGCCCGTCTACATCACGCTCGACGATCCGGAGACCGCCGGGGACCTCGACGAGGCGCCGGTCCAGGTGCAGATCACCACGGAGGAGGTGGACAACGCGCTGAGCGTTCCGGTGACCGCCCTCATCGGACTCGCCGGCGGCCAGTACGCCGTGGAACGGGTCGACGACCAGGGCGTGCACCACACCGTGCCGGTCGATCTCGGCCTCTTCGACAGTGCCGGCGGCATGGTCGAGGTCAGCGGGGACCTGGCGCCCGGCGACCAGGTGGCGGTGCCTGCCTCATGAGCGTGATCTCGTCCACCCGCGAGCTGCCGGGAGCCGGCATGGACGACGCCGCGCCGGGAGGCGACGGCGGCGCCCCGCCGGTCCTGGAGCTCGCGGCCGTCACCAAGACCTACGGTGAGGACCCGCCCGTCTCCGCCCTGCGCGGGGTGAGCTTCACCGTGCGCAAGGGGGAGTTGGTCGCCATCGTCGGGCCCTCGGGCTCGGGCAAGACCACCCTGCTGCACGTCATGGGGACGCTGGAGCGGCCGAGCGACGGCATCGTCCGGATCGGCGGCGTGGACGTCGCAGGGCTGGACGACCGCCGGCTCGCGGCGCTCCGGGCCCGCAGCATCGGCTTCGTCTTCCAGCAGTTCTTCCTGCACGAGTACTCGACGGCGCTCGACAACGTCGCGGACGGCCTGCTCTACGCCGGCGTCGACATCACCGAGCGCCGGGAGCGCGCCGCGCGGGCGCTGGAGCGGGTCGGCCTCGGCCACCGGACGAACTTCCGGCCCGGCAAGATGTCCGGCGGCGAGCGGCAGCGCGTCGCGATCGCCAGGGCGCTCGTCGGGCGCCCCGCGATCGTCCTCGCGGACGAGCCGACGGGCAACCTCGACAGCGCGACCGGCGCGTCCATCGTGGAGCTGCTGCACGAGCTGAACGCCGACGGGGCCACCATCCTCGTGATCACCCACGACAACGGCCTGGCCAATCGGCTGCCCCGTCAGGTGCACGTGCTGGACGGGCTGATCCTCTCGGACAGCGGCCAGAACGACGGTGGTGGCAGCGCGAACGGCGCCGGCGCGAACGGCGCGCACGGCTCAGAAGGATCGAAGGAGGGGGGCTCATGAGCGTCCAGGCCACCACGGCCCCCGCCCGCCTGTCGTTCGGCGACCAGGCGCGCCTGGCCAGCGTCGGCATCCGGTCCCGGAAGCTGCGCGCCTCGCTCTCGGCGCTCGGCATCGCCATCGGCGTCGCCGCCATCGTCGCGGTGCTGGGCCTGTCGTCGTCGTCCCAGGCGGGACTGCTGGCGGAGATCGACCGGCTCGGCACCAACCTGCTGACGGCCAGCAAGGGCCAGACCTACACCGGCGAGGAGGCTCAGCTTCCGCAGGAGGCGCCGGACCGGATCGGCCTGCTGGGCGACGTCGAGGAGGTCGCCCACGTCGGCGAGGTCGCCGGGGCGAACGTCTACCGCAGCCCGCTGATCCCCGAGGTCAACACCGGCGCGCTCAAGGTGCAGGCGGCCAGCCTGAACCTGCTGCCGGTGGTGGCCACCGAGGTGGCCGAGGGCAGCTGGCTGAACAGCGCCACCTCCGAACAGCCGGTCACCGTGCTCGGCGCGACCGCCGCCGAGCGGATGGGCATCGACCGGGTCTATCCGGGCCAGCGGGTGTGGCTGGGCGAGCAGTGGTTCTACGTCGCCGGCATCCTGGCGCCCGCGGAGCTCGCGTCGGACATCGACAGCAGCGCGCTGATCGGGTACGCCGCCGCCGACGAGTTCCTCGGGTACACCGACCTGGTCAACGGCGAGCCGGTGCCGGGACCGCCCAGCACGGTCTACGTCCGGGCGAACCAGGACCACGTGGGCGAGGTCCAGGAGGTCCTCGGCCAGACCGCGAACCCCGAGGCGGCCAACGAGGTGGACGTGAGCCAGCCGTCCGACGCGCTCACCGCGCGCGCCGCGGCGGAGGGCGCGTTCAACACCCTCTTCCTCGGCCTGGGCGTGGTGGCCCTGGTCGTGGGCGCGGTCGGGGTGGCCAACATCATGATCATCTCGGTGCTGGAACGGCGTTCGGAGATCGGCCTGCGGCGTGCGCTCGGCGCCACCAAGGGCCAGATCCGCATGCAGTTCCTGTCCGAGGCGATCATGCTGTCGCTGATCGGCGGCGTGGTCGGCGTCCTCGCCGGAGCGGTCGCCACCGTCGTCTACGCCTCCTCGCAGGGGTGGACGGTGATCGTGCCGGTGGAGGCCTGGGTGGGCGGAATTGCCGCCGCCATTCTCATCGGTGCGCTGGCCGGTCTCCTTCCCGCCGTCCGGGCCTCCCGGCTTTCGCCGACCGAGGCGCTGCGCTCGGTGTGACATGGCTCACGATAGGGGCGTGAGGCGCGGGTCGGGCTCCCCCGGCCCGCGCCTTCACTCCAGGTGAGAGGCCGTGTGCCCCTTGGATAGGGGCTCCTCGCTAGGGGTTTAGGGGGCATCTAGGGGTAACTCTGAGCAAGGACCCTTGTAAGGTCTAGGTAAGGGCAGGCGATCGGGGCACGGGGAATCAGACGTCTCAGACGTGAGATCAACAAAGTACGCACACGCGTGCTTTGGTTTTCTTTTGCGCACTTCGCCCTGGTGGTCTGCCCCTAAGGCCGGAATCAGATCCTGAGGAGTCTGATGTGGTTACAGGGGTCCGGCAAGGGGAGTACGACCAAGAGCCGGTAGTTCACGTCCAAATCAACTCATTGGCATACGGGGATTCACCGCGGATTTTCGGAGAGAGTCCGGAGCACATCGAAGCTCTGGCCTCGGCGGTCTCCGAGCTTCCGCCCATTATTGTTCATCGCTCAACAATGCGCGTCATCGACGGCATGCACCGCCTCAAGGCGGCCATTCTGCGCGGCGACAGCACGATCGCCACGCGGTTCTTCGACGGCGACGAGGCGGACGCCTTCGTCATCGCCGTGCAGGCCAACATCGCCCACGGGCTCCCGCTCACGCTTGCCGAACGCAAGCAGGCGGCGCAGCGCATCATGACCACCCACCCACAGTGGTCCGACCGGATGGTCGCCTCGGTGACGGGCCTCGCCGCGGGCACGGCCGCCGAGGTGCGCAAACAGGTCCACGGCGGCGCGGTGTTGGCCCATTCGCGGATCGGCCAGGACGGCCGGATCCGTCCCATCGACGGTGCCGCCGGGCGGCGGCTCGCCGGCGAGATGATGACCAAGAACCCGGAGCTCTCGCTCCGTCAGGTCGCCCGCGCGGCGGGCATCTCGCCGGAGACGGTCCGCGACGTCCGGAACCGGCTGAGTCGCGGCGAGGACGTCGTGCCCCGCCAACGCTCGGTCAACGGGCGGCGCGCGGACTGCCGGAGCCCGCTGAACCCGGGAGCGCTCAACCGGTCCCCGAGGGACCGCGCCGAGGTGGTGGCCAGACTCAAGGCCGACCCGGCGGTTCGGCTCCGGGAGAGCGGGCGCGCCCTGCTGCGGCTGCTCAACGTGCACACGCTCGAGTCCGCGAGCTGGGAGGACATCATCGAGAACGTCCCCCCGCACTGGTTCGGCGCCGTCGCCCAACTGGCCCGTGACCACGCGGAGATATGGGCGGAGTTCGCGGCGCGGCTGGAGAGCCGGACCGACGAGGACGGTCCGGTGCCACGGCCGGCGGTGCCGCGGCCCGCGGTCCCGCCGCCGGCGCTTCCGGCGCCCGCGGTGCCCGCGCCTCCCCCAGACTCTGTCCGGGAGGTGCCCCCAGGGATCCCGCGGCCCGCGGGCCCGCCGGCCGCGGAGCGGACCCGGCCCGCCGGGGTGTCCGTGCCCGGCTGACCAGGCGACACGGCCCGGACCCCGGGCGGACGCGTCCGTCAGCGCCCGCCCGGGGTCCGGGCCTTCGCCATGCCGGGCCGGCGGCCCTCAGGGGCCTGGGCCCCTGGACCTAGCCCGCCGGGGCGGGAGCCGGCAGCACGCACACCACCTGCGGGTAGGCGAGCGTCTGCCCGGTGTCGGTCAGTTCGCCGCTGTCCGCGTCCCGGGCGAGCACCGTGACGTTGCCGGAGTACTGGTTGGCGACGTACAGCCAGCGCTCCTCGGGGTCGAGGCTGATGTGCCGCGGCCAGCTGCCGCCGCACGGGTGGTGGCCGACGAGCTGGACGCTGGTGGGATCGCCGTCCGCGACGGCGAAGATCGCCACGCTGTCGTCGCCCCGGTTGCTGCAGTACACGAACCGGCCGTCCGACGACACCAGCACCTCGGCGGCGAGCTTGCCCTCGGTGGACGTGCCGTCGGGCAGGGTCGGGACGGGGGTCCCCGGGGTGAGGGCGCCGGAACCCGCGTCGTAGGCGCAGGGCGTGAGGGTCGAGTCGAGCTCGCCGAGCACGTAGGCGGCGGTGCCGTCGGGGTGGAGGGCCATGTGCCGGGGCCCGGACCCCGGGCTCAGCTTCACCTCGTGCTCCTGGGTCAGCCGGCCCTGGGCGGCGTCGAAGGCGTAGACGAACACCGAGTCGGTGCCCAGGTCGCACACGAAGAGCCGGTCGCCCGAGGGGTCGAGCAGCACCATGTGGGCGTGCGGACCCTCCTGCCGGCCGGGGTTCGGCCCCGAGCCGGTGTGCTGTATCTCCTGCACGAGGCCGGTGGGCGCGCCGTCCGCACCGAGCGCGACGACCGCCACGGTGCCCGAGTTGTAGTTGGCGATGAAAAGGTGGCCGCCCGCCGGGTGCACGGCGAGATGGCAGGGGGCCTCGCCGCCGCTCGGGCTCTCGCCGAGCGACGCCGAGACGCCGCCGGCCTGGTCCAGCGCGAACGCCGAGACCCGGTTGGCGCCGCCCTCGTTGACGGCGTACAGCACCGGGGCCGCGCCCGAGGCGCCGAACAGCGCGAGGAACGACGGGTCGACGGTGGGGGTGACGGCGTCGAGCGTGAGCGTTCCGGTGGCGTCGTCGGCGGTCGCCACCCCGACGCCCCGGTCGGCCGAACCGCCGGTGTAGGCGCCGAGGTAGACGCGGAACGGGCCGGCGGCGAGTGGGCCTGGTTCGGCGGCGGCGTTCGCGCTGGTCCAGGCCAGCGGAACGGCGACGGCGCCCGCCCCGAGGAGGGCGAGCACCGCGCGGCGCGAGGGCCCCGCCGGGGTCGCTGGTGTTGCTGGTGTTTCCGGTGCGTTCGGTGTTGCTGTCATCTGCTGTCTCCATGCGTGGGGGGAGTGGTACGGAGATCGCCCTACAGGATCCCCGCCCACGCCCCCACGCGACAGAGGGCCTCCGCTCCGAACTCGGTCCCGGCCTCGTTTCCGGACTCGGTCCGGCCCCGGTTCGGACCTGGTTCCGGGGCACTCGCGCCGCGGCCCGTCCGCCCGTCAGCCCTTGAGTCCGGTGAGCGTGATGCCCTCCAGGATCTGCCGCTGGGCCAGGAAGAAGACCGCGATGATCGGCGCGATCACCACCGTCGACGCGGCCATCAGATAGCCCCACTGCGCCGTGTAGACGCCCTGGAATGCGGCGAGGCCGAGCGCCAGCGTGTAGCGGTTGTCGTCGGCCAGGTAGATCAGCGGGTTGAGGAAGTCGTTCCACACGGCGATGAAGGTGAAGACGCCGACCACGATCAGCACCGGCTTGGACAGCGGCAGCACGATGCGCCAGAAGACGGTGAGCGGCGTGGCGCCGTCCACGTACGCCGCGTCGTCCAGCTCCCGCGGGATGGTCAGGAAGAACTGCCGCATCAGGAAGATGAGGCCGATCTGCCCGGCGCCGAACCAGGCCGGCAGGGTGAGCGGGACGTAGGTGCCGACCAGGCCCACCTTCTGCCAGCCGATGAACGTCGGCACCAGCGTCACCGCGTAGGGCAGCATCAGCCCGCTGAGCAGCACCGCGAACACGACGTTCCGGCCGCGCCAGCGGAGCCGGGCGAAGGTGAACGCGGAGAGCGCGCCGACCAGCAGCACGCCCGGCACCACCACCGCCTCGATGGCCAGGGTGTTGAGGAAGTACCGGCCGAACGGGCGGGCGGTCAGCGCGCCCGAGTAGTTGTCCCAGTGGAAGGGGTTGGGCACCCACTCGGGCGGCGAACGGAAGATCTGCCCGTCGCCCATGAGCGAGCTGCGCACCAGCCAGAGGAACGGGAAAAGCGTCACGAACGCGCCGGCGCACAGCACCGCGTAGAGCACGACGCGGCGCAGCCGGTCGGCGAGCGGACGTCGCGTGGTTCGAACGGCGGTCACGGTCACCGTGCCTCCCCGGCCTCGTAGTAGACCCAGCGCCGGGCCGAGCGGAACACCAGCGACGTCGCGATCACGACCAGCAGGAAGAGCACCCAGGCGAGCGCGCTGGCGTAGCCGAGGCGGCCCTCGGCGAAGGCCGTGCGGTAGAGGTAGAAGTTGTAGAAGAGCGTGGCGTTGTCGGGACCGCCCTGGGTCATCACGTACGCCTCGTTGAACACCTGGAAGGTGGCGATCAGGCCCATCACCAGGTTGTAGAAGATGGTCGGCGTCATCATCGGGACGGTGACGTAGCGGAACTTCGCCCACGGCCCGCCGCCGTCCACCTCGATCGCCTCGTACAGGTGGCGCGGCACGCCCTGGAGCCCGGCGAGGAAGATCACCGCGGCGTTGCCGAAGCCCCAGGCCGACATGACGGCCAGCGAGGGCACGGCGGTCGTCGAGTCGTAGATCCACTGCGAGGTGGGCAGCCCGGCGCTCCGCAGCACCTGGTTGAGCAGGCCGAAGTCCGGGTTGTAGATCCACATCCAGAGCACCGCGCTGGCGACGCTGGGCACCAGCACCGGCAGGTAGTACAGCACCCGGAACAGGCCGCGCCCGCGCACCTCGCGGTTGAGCAGCAGCGCGACGGCGAAGCCGAAGGCGAGGCCGAGCGGCACGGCGAGCAGCGTGTAGTAGAGGGTGACCCGCAGCGACTTCCAGAACAGGTCGTCGTCGCCGAACATCGTCCGGTAGTTGTCGAGGCCGACCCATTCCGTCCGGCCGCCGATCGTCCAGTCGGTGAGGCTGATGACGAAGGAGGCGACCATCGGGCCGACGGTGAAGGCGAGGAAGCCGAGCACCACGGGCAGCGCCAGCAGCATGCCCCAGCGCTGCTCCATCCGGGTCAGCCCGCCCACCGCGCGGCGGCCCCCGGGCGGGGTGGACGGGCGCGGGGCGGTCGCGGGCGGGGTGCGGGTGGTCGTGGCCATCAGGCGTCCCTCCGCACGTCGGGGTACACGCCGGACATGAAGGACGTGATGCGTTCGGCGACGCCCTTCAGATGGCTGGCTATCTCCGCCCGGCCGCGCACGTTGCCGAGCCAGACCGCGTCGAGGCCGGGGATGAGCCGGTTGAAGACCAGGGAGCTCTCCCGGATCCGGTAGGTGGGCTCCTGCACCGAGTGGTTGAGCAGCGGGTCGACCATGCTGTCGGCGAAGTTCGGCGGGTGGATGTCGGTGTCGGTCCAGCTGGCCAGCAGCTCGGGGTCGGTGTAGAAGCGGCGCTGCAGCGGCATCCACAGGCCCTGCTCGTAGAGCGGGCAGCGCTCCGGGTCGGCCATCTGGAGGTAGAACTCCACGGCCTGTTCGGGGAAGCGGCTGCGCTGGAAGACGCAGGTGGCGCCCGAGGTGACGGTGGTCAGCGCCTCGTCCCCGAAGCGCGGCATCACGCCGATGCCGTAGGGGAAGTCGGTGGCGGCCAGGTCGAGGAGGTTCCAGTAGCCGTCGATCGACATCGCCAGCTTGCCGGACTGGAGCATCAGCGCCAGGCCCGAGTTGAACGACAGCAGCTGCGCGGGGTTGGGCGCCACCCGGTGCTCGTAGATCAGGTCGGACACCGCCGTGACGACGTCGACCGCGGCGGCCGAGTCGATGACGCAGCGGGTGCCGTCCTCGCTGAACAGGTCGGCGCCGTTGCTGCGGAGCAGCGCGTACAGCGTCTGGCTCGGGTTGGTCGGCGGGGCGGTGCCGTACTGCACCACCCGCGCGCTGTCGAAGCCCGACTCGCCGGGGCGGCGGCCCTCGGCGTCGAAGGTGACCCGCTCGGCGGTGGCGACGAAGTCGTCCCAGTGCCAGGCGTCCGCGACGCGGGTCGGCGGCGTCGGGGCGCCGGCCTGCTCGAACAGCTGGGTGTTGTACCAGATGCCGTGGATCTCGATGGCGGTCTGGAACACCGCGCCCGTGTCGTCCCAGTAGTGGATGGTCTCGGGCAGGAAGTCGTCGAGTTCGGGGAACCGGTCGCGGTAGTCGAGCATGTTGACCAGCAGGCCGCCCTCGCCGAGCCGCATCGAGGTGCCCATCGTCAGATAGGAGATGTCCGGCTCCTGACGGGCCGCCACCAGCGTGTTCAGCTTGGCCTCGTACGTCGTGTAGTTGACCAGCTGGGGGTCCACCGTGAGGTGTCCTGACCGGGTGGAGAAGTGCTCGCTGACCGCCGTCACCCCGGCCTCCTCCTGGGCGCTGCCCCAGAAGAGGAACGACAGCCGGTCGGAGCGGTCGGCGGGCAGGAAACCGCAGGACGCCAGCGGCGCGACGAGCGCCGCGCCGCCGAGGCCGCCCACGCCGCGCAGCAGCGAGCGGCGGGAGGGCGCGGCCCGGGACCTCACGGGGACGGGGGCGTGCGGGGACGGGGGTGGGGACACGGGAGCCTCCGGCGGTGCGGGCGGCGGGGGAGCGGCGAGCGCGGCCGCGGGCGCGGCGTGGGGTCGGCGGGCGGACGGGGGCGAGGGACGCGGAACGGGGGCGCGGAACGGGCCGGGCACCGGGCCGCCCGGACATCGGGCGGCCCGGTCGGCGGGCGGGGTTACTCCTGGCGCGGCCGGGACGTCGGCGGTTCGGGGAACTCGGGCAGGGTCGGCAGCGTCGGGAACGCCGACGGTTCGGACGGTTCCGGCGCCAACCGTTCGGCGGGCAGCCACACCCGCATGCTGCTGATCCCCCGGTTGGCCCAGGCGTAGTACGGGATCGCGGTGAGGGTGACCCGCTCGCCCGCCGGCCGCTCCGGCTCCTGCGCCGGTTCCTCGGCAGGGGTCGGGGTCGGGGTGTCGGCGGTGGCGCGGCGGTAGGGCCACCACGTCGTGCCGTCGTCCGGGGCCGCCGGCCGGGGCCGGACGCGGGCCCTGGCGTGCACCACGGTGACGCCGTCGAGGAGATCGGGCCGGGCGGAGTCGGTGAGCGTCGATCCGGTGTCGACGACCAGATCGTCCAGCCCGAACCCGTCGCCGAGGTCCGGCTGGTCGAGGTTCTCGACGCAGTAGACCAGCGGCCCGCGTTCGATGGCGGCGCAGCCGCGCGCCGCGTCCACCCGCGGATCGGCCAGGGTGAAGCGGGGCTTCGTGTCGAGCAGCAGCAGCATGCTCTCGCCCTCCTGCCAGGTCCGGTGCAGGCGCAGCCAGCCGTCCTCGTAGGTGTACGGGGCGTCCGCCTCCGGCAGCCACACGGACCAGCGGTCCACGGCCCAGTGCGGCACCCGCAGCGCCAGGGTCCACGGCTCGGGCCCGGAGCGGTCCACGGTCAGCTCGATGCGGCCCTTCTGCGGGTACTCGGTGGTCACCCGCACCTCGACGGGCGCGCCGGCCACCTCGGCCGAGACGGTGCCGGACGCGTACTGGTGCAGGTGCAGGGTGCCGCCGTCCGCCGAGGTGGCGGCCAGGTAGTGCGGCAGCGAGGCGAGCAGCCGCATCAGGTTCGGCGGGCAGCAGGCGCAGTGGAACCACGGCACCCGGGGGGCGCGTTCGCCCTCCTGGTCGGCGTGGCCGTCCCTGACGTGCAGCGGATTGTCGTAGAGGTAGCGGTCGCCGCTCAGCGAAACGCCGCACAGCACGCCGTTGTAGAGGGTGCGTTCGATCAGGTCGGAGTACCGGGACTCGCCGGTGAGCAGCGCCATCCGCCAGCTGAACTGCACCGAGGCGATGGCGGCGCAGGTCTCGCAGTAGGCGCGCTCGTTGGGCAGCTCGTAGGGCTGGCCGAAGCCCTCGTCGGTGTGGTGGGCGCCGATCCCGCCGGTGAGGTACGTCTGGCGGGCCGTCATCTCCGCCCAGAGCCGCTCGACGGCGGCCCGCAGTTCCGGCTCCCCGGTCTCGGTCGCGACGTCGGCGGCGCCGGCGAGCAGGTAGACCTGGCGCACCGCGTGACCGGTGACCGACGACGCCTCGCGGATCGGCGCGTGGTCCTGGTAGTAGCCGGGGCGCCCCGGGCCCTGCTCGGTCCGCACGGGCAGCGCCCCGCCGTGCCGGTCCACGAAGTACTGGGCCAGCTCGGTGTAGCGGGTCTCGCCGGTCTCCCTGGCGAGTTCGACGAGCGCGGTCTCGATCTCCGGGTGGCCGTCGACGCTGTCCACCGGCTTGCCCGAGCCCTCGGGCCCGAAGCTCTCCTCGATGTGGTCGGCGAACCGGACGGCGACGTCGAGGAGTTCGCGGCGCCCGGTGGTGCGGTGGTGGGCCACCGCGGCCTGGATCAGGTGCCCAGCGGTGTACAGCTCGTGGCCCCAGTGCAGCTCGGAGAAGTGCGGCACCTCGGGCTTGGCCACCTGGTAGAAGCTGTTGAGGTAGCCGGAGTCCTCCTGGGCCCGGGCCAGCAGCGCGGCGAGCTCGTCGATCCGACGGTGCAGCTCGGCCGCGTAGTCCTCGGGCAGGCCCGGCTCGCCGAGCTGCCAGGCCGCCGCCTCCAGCCACTTGTGCACGTCGGTGTCCTGGAACGGGTGCCGGCCCCGGAAGCCGCCGGTCTCCCGGTCGGCGGCGCGCCGCAGGTTCTCCGTGTTGCCGGCCTCCTCCAGCCGCTCGGGGCCCTGCGGGATGCTCACCTCGGCGTTCACCCGGCGCCGGTCGGCCCAGAACCCCTCGGTGATGGTGGCCCCCGCGTCGGGTCGCTGCGCGGCGTGCGCGTCGGCGCCGAGGCGGACCGGCCCGGGGGAGTGCGGGGCGGCCGGCCGGGCGGCGGACGGTTCGGGTGTCATGAGGCTCCCGGGTGCGAAGTTCGTGTGCGAAGTCGTGTTCAGGGTTGTGTGCAGGGTCGCGTGCACAGTCGTGTGCGAAACTGTGAGAAACCCTTTTCCTGGACCCGCACGCTAGGAGTGGGTTCCGAATGCGTCAAGACCTCGCGGGCCATAACCCTGTCGTGGCATCATGTCGCCGGACGGGGCGTCCGCGCTCCGTCGCGATCTTGAGGCAAAGGATTTCTCGATGACCGTGTCCCCGGGGGACAGGCCGCCCGCGCGCGCCGCCACGATCAGCGACGTGGCGGCGCTGGCCGGAGTGTCGCCCGGCACCGCCTCCAAGGCGCTCAACGGGCGCGGACGGCTGCGCCCGGAGACCCGGGAGCGGGTGCTGGACGCGGCCCGCAAGCTGAGCTTCCGCCCCAACGAGATGGCCCGCAGCCTGCTCTCCGGGCGCAGCTACACGGTCGGCCTGGTGACCACCGACAGCGTCGGCCGGTTCAGCCTGCCGGTGCTGCTCGGGGCGGAGAACGCGCTGGGCGCCGGGCGGCTGTCGGTCTTCCTGTGCGACACCCGCGGCGACCAGATCCGCGAACAGCACTACGTGCGCTCGCTGCTGGACCGCCGCATCGACGGACTCATCGTCACCGGCCGGCGCACCGACCCGCGCCCGCCGTTGGACCTCCCGGCGCCGGTGCCCACGGTCTACACGCTCGGGCCCTCGACCGACCCGCGGGACGTCTCGCTGGTGCCGGACGACGCGGGCGGTGCCCGGCTCGTGGTGCGCCACCTGCTGGCCACCGGGCGGCGGCGCATAGCCCACGTCACCGGGCCCGCCCACCATTCGGCGGCGGCGGTGCGGGCCGAGCACGCGGTCGCGGAGCTGGCCGCGGCGGGGTACGAACTCTCCGGCGGTGCCGTTCAGTTCGGCGAGTGGACCGAGGCGTGGGGGCGGCAGGCCGCGCTCATCGCGCTCCGCGCCGATCCGGACGTCGACGCGTTGTTCTGCGGCAACGACCAGATCGCCCGCGGCGCCGCGGACGCGCTGCGGGAGTCCGGGCGCCGGGTGCCGGACGACGTCGCCCTGGCCGGCTACGACAACTGGGAGACCATGGCGGAGGCCTGCCGCCCGCCGCTCACCACCGTGGACATGAACCTGTCCGAACTGGGCCGGACGGCCGCCCTGCGGCTCATGGCCGCCATCGACGGCCGCCCCGCGTCCGGGGTCGAGACGCTGCCGTGCCGCCTCGTGATCCGCGAGTCCACGGGCGTTCCCGCGGGGCCGCCGCGGTCCGGAGGGTCGTCCGGGGCGCCGGCCGGGCCACCGGCCGCTCGGTCGTCCGAGCCGTCGCCCACCGTTTCGCCGCGAGCGGCGGGCTCGTCCCAGCCGCCGCCCGGACCGTCGCACGGGTCCTCCTCCGAGGCCGCCCCCGGGTTCCCGGGCGGCTGACCCGTCGCGCCCCACCCGCCGGCCCAGGGAGGTCGCCATGCAGGACACCGTGCCCGACTCCGCCTTCGCCCGTGGCCTCGGGCGCCTCGCCGACCTGGTGCTCGCCGGCCTGCTGTGGACAGTCGCGAGCCTGCCGCTGGTCACCCTGCCGGCGGCCACCACGGCGCTCTTCGCGGTCGCCGACGGCTGGGTGAGGGGCGAGAGCCCGCCGGTGCTCGCCACGTTCCGGGACGCGTTCCGGCGTCGCCCGGTCCGCGGCCTCGCGGTCGGCGGCGCGCTGGCGGCGGGCGCGGCCGTCGTCGCGGTGGACGTGGCGTTCGCCGCCTGGGCCGAGGGCGCCCCGCTGCGCGCCGCGGTCCTGGTGACGGCCACGCTGCCGGCCCTGGCCACGGCGCTGGCCGCCGCGTTCGCCTTCCCGCTGCTGGCCCTCACCGACGACGGGCCGGTGGCGCTGCTGCGCAACGCGGTGCTGCTGGCGGTCGGCAACCCGCTGCCCACCGTCGCGGCCTGGGCCACCGTGGCCGCCGGCGCGGCGCTCGCCTTCGTGGCGCCCCCGGTGACCCCGCTGCTGGGCTCGCTCGCCGCCCTGACCGTCGCCTGGCTCGCCCGCCGCGCCCTGTCCCGGGTGCCAACGCCCACCACCCGGCCGTCCCCGGTCCCCCGGCCCACCACCGACTGACCCCCGCTTGCCCGGCGCCCGGCCGCCGGCGCACGTCCCGTGGCCCACGCTCGGCCGGCGACCCGGCGGGCCGATCCGCGCCTCCCATGACGTGGCGGCCACCTGCTCGTCCACACTCCGACCGGGCGACACCCGCCGCGGCCCACCTCCGCACAGTTCGCCGCGTCGCCACCCTGGCCGGCCCGTTGACCGGTGGGCCAGCCGGTCGGGAAGGCGGGGCGCGGCGGTCGGCGGACCCCCGTGCCGCCGACCGCCACGCCCCCGTTGTGCTGCCGCCGTCAGGCGACGAGCCGCAGGGCGACGTCCGCGATGCCGATGCGGACGGTCTGGCCCCACGTCAGCTCCAGGGCGTCCGTCTCGATGCCGTCCCCGAACGCCACCAGGCGGTCGCTCTCCACGGTCAGCCCGAGGCGTTGCGCCGCCGCCAACTCCCCGGCCACCAGCGACGTTCCGGTGGTCGGCGACGGCCAGGCCTCGCGGACGAACCACAGCAGCCGCGGCTCCGTCGGCCCCGGCAGCGCCAGTTCGCTCCGGCTCTGCTGCCACAGCGAACGCAGCCACCCGGTGGCGCCCGTCCCGGTGCCGACCACCACGCCCGAGGACGCCTGCGCCTCGGCCGCGTCACCGCGCCCGGCCGCCACCCGGTAGCGGGCCGTCTGGTGGTCCGGCGGGCCGACGTAGACCTCGTTCAGCGCCACGAGCCGCTGCGTGTCGTCCGCCACCGCCTCCACCATCGTCAACTCCTCGACGCCGCGCCCGCTCGGCGCCACCGCCGCGCGGATCACCGCCGCCGTGTCGGCCGCACGGTGCCGCACCAGCACGCCCGGATTCCGGCCCGGCTCCGCGTCGACGCCCACCACCGGCTGACCCGACAGGTACTTGGCGACGTTGGCCACCAGCCCGTCCTGGCCGACCACCAGCACCACGTCCTCGGGCCCGAACAGGAAACGGTCCAGGTCCGCGCGCTCCACCCGGGCCAGCCGCCAGCTCACCGGCACGGCCGCGACCACCTCGGCCAGCGCCCGCCGGGCCCGTTCGTCCCGTGCGGCGACCTCCCCGATCGACCGGCCGCGCGAGGACAGGAAGAACTCGGCCTGTCCGCGGGTGCCGTGCCGGGCGAGCAACTCCGCGTACTCGGTGGTGCGGTGCACCACCACGGCGCGTCGGGCCAGGCTCACCCGGCGTCGCCTCCGGGCGCCCGGTCCTGCCGGGTGAGCCGCGCGAGCAGCCCGGTCAGCATGTCGGGGGTCAGCGTGACGCTGTCGATCCGGGGCAACTGCTCGGCCAGCCGCAGGACCGCCATCGCGTGCAGCGTGGCCGGGTCCACCTCGGCGTGCGTCCGCAGCCATTCGGTCTGCGCCTGCGCCAGCGCCGCGCCGTTCTCCCGGGCCGCGTCGGCGTCCGCCTTCGCGGTCCGCACGGTGCGGGCGGCCTGCGCCTCGACGCGCACCGCGTCGGCGGCCGCCTCCTCCTCGGCCTTCCGCCGCGCGTTGGCGCCGCGCTGCCTGACCAGGCCCTCCTCCTGCCGGGCCAGCTCGATCTTGTTCGCCAACTCGTTCTCGGCGATGGCGCGTTCCCGTTCCACGGCGACCGCGCGGCGCTCGTACGTCGCCCGGTCCGCCTCCTGCTGGATCCGCTCCCGGGCCGGCGTGCGCAGCGCGCGCTCCACCTCCGCCTCGGGGCGGATCGCGACGACCCGCACGGCCACCACCTCGATCCCGGTGGCCGGCAGCCGCGGCTCCGCCGCCAGCCCGTCCGCGATCCGCTGCCGGACCGCGGCCACGCCGTCCACCAGCGCCTCCGCCAGCGGCGTGCGGGCCAGCACGTCCAACGCGTGCTGCTGCGCGGTCTCGGTCAGCAGCGTGGACAGCTGGTCCAGCGGCGCGCCGCGCCACGCGCCCGTGTCCGGGTCGATCGAGAAGTCCAGCCGCTCGGCGGCCACCGCGGGATCGCTGATCCGGTACGTCACGGTGGCCTGCACGGAGACGTCCTGGAAGTCCGACGTCCTGGCGTGGAACCCCATCGCCAACTCCCGGTCCGCGACCGGCACCTCGGACAGCGCGGCGCTCAACGCCCGGAACCAGAAGCTGACTCCCGCCCCGTCGTGCACCAGCTTCCCGCCCCGGTGGTGCCGCACGTGCGCGGTCGGCGCCGATCGCAGGTGCCGCCATCCCAGACGCCTCGTGATGTCCGCCACGCCATCCCCCTTTTCGTCAGTGCGACACTATCGAGGCGCGGCGCTTATCGTCAACCCGACGAAACGGGTCGGTCCCACGCCTCCAGCAGCGCCTCCGGGCCGTACGTCGCCGCCAGCCCGTCCACGGTCACCTCGCCGCGGGCGACCGCGACCAGCGGGGTGTCGCCGTCGGCACCCGGCACCGCCAGCGCGTCGCGGGCCAGCGCGGCCAGCGCCCGGCGGTCGAAGGGCGCGTTGTCCTGCCACTTGATCGAGCCGACGAAGCAGATTCGGCGCGCCGGGGCCGGCCGGTCCGCGCCGACCAGGTCCACCTCGGGGTTGTTGGTGCGCGGCCACCAGCCGCCCACCTCCCGCGCCTCGGGCCACCGCTCGTCCGGCAGCAACCGGCCCAGCGCGTCGCGCACCACCGGCTCTATGGCCCGCCCGCGCCACGAGGCCCAGCCGCGCTCGATCCGCTCGGCCACCACCCGGCCCCGCCCGCGTTCCACGTCGGGAATGCCGTCCCCGAGGAACGCCAGCCAGAAGCGCAGATACGGATCCGCGACCCGGTACCGCCGGTCCCGGTCGCCGGGCCGGCTCGACAGGGGCGTGTCCACGGCGACCAGCCGCTTGTCCGCCAGGGTGCGCAGCGCCGGGTTGAGCGACCCCGGGGGCAGCGGCCGGCCGGCCGAGCCGGCCGCCGCCGCGATGGTCCCGAACGTGCGCTCGCCGCTGCCGACCACCGACAGCACCTGCCGGGCCTGCAGCGTCGTCGGGAACTCGGCGGCCAGCATCCGCTCGCCCGAGACGAGCAGCGGCGAGGTCGGATCCTCCAGCGCCCGGGCCAGGAACGCGCCGCGGCTCTCGCCCTCCCGCCACTCCTGGCAGACGAGCGGCAGCCCGCCGGTGATCAGATGCGCGTCGAACGCGTCCGCCGCGGACAGCCCGGTCATCGCCCGCACCTCGCGCGGCGACAGCGGGGACAGCACCATCTCGACCCCGCGCTGGTGGAACGGGCGCCCGTACGCCGACAGCCGCTCCATCATCGCCAGGTCGCTGCCGATGAACACCAGCAGCACCGGCTTCCGGCTGAGCACCCGGTCCCACACCGTCTGCAGGGTGCCCTCCAGCACGGGGTCGCCCTCCAGCATCCACGGCAGCTCGTCCAGCACCACCACGCTCGGCGCGTCGTCCGGCAGCACGGCGGCGAGCTGGCGCAGCGCCGTGTCCCAGTCGTCGACGCGGGTGACGCCGGCGAGCAGCGCCGTGTCCGGCAGCGACGACCGCCGCACCTCCGCCAGGAACCGGGCCCGTTCGCGCCCCGGGTCCTCGCCCCGGGTGGCCTGGTGCACCACGTGCGGCACGCCGGCCCGCTGGCAGAAGACGTCCACCAGCCGCGACTTCCCCACCCGCCGCCGGCCCCGCAACAACAGCGCCCGCCCCCGCTGATCCCCCCGCCCGTCCCGCACCCACCCCAGATGCCGCTCCAACGCCGCCAGCTCGCCCGCCCGCCCCACGAACCCGACCACCGGCCGTCACCTCAGCCTTCCCGCGCTCCACGGCAGAACGCCCTCGACCCCACCATACTCATGTCAATCATAGTATGGAGAATCATAGTAAGCCGGCGGGATTGGCGCCGCCGTCGCACTCGTCGATCGAGGGTTCGTGGGCGCTGTGCTCGACGCTGGCGTCCTGGTCCGCGCGGAACGCTTTCACGGAGATGCCCGGAGCCGAACCGGACGTCTCCAGGAACTCCTGCCCGTGAGACGAACCGGCGCCGTCGAGACGGAAGGGGCGACTCGCCGGAGGGGAAACCCTGTCACGGCGTCAGGCAGACGAGTCGCCTCAGGGAGCGCGGGGTCGAGACGGAGCGGCGAAGGTCAGGTGTGCTGCTCCGTGAAGACCTCGACGGGGCACCGGGCGCACCCGGCACGGGCGATCCTCGCGTCGCTCGTGACCAGCGGCACGCCCAGTCCCTCGGCCAGCGCGACGTAGGTGGCGTCGTAGGGGGAGAGGTTGTTCCACACCTCGCGCACCCGCGGCAGGAGCGGCAGATGCTCCATCCTTCTGACGGGCAGGAGGGCGAAGGAGTCCCAGGCCCCGTCGAGCTGGGCGTCGCTGAGCTTGCCGCCGCGGTGGCGTCCGCGGAGCGCGGAGGCGACCTCGACGTCCAGCAGGTACGGCGCGGCCAGCCGCTCGGGCTCGGCACGCTTGCGGATGGCTTCCCCCACCGGGCCGGCGTCGGCCACCAGGTGCACGACGGCGCCCGCGTCCACCACGATCACGTGCGCTCCCGTCCGGCGTCGATGTCGCCCAGCACCTCGGTCGTGGACAGCCGTGCGGTGACGCGGTCCCGGATGCGTGCGATGACGTCCTGGGTGGTGGGCGTGGCGGCCTCCTGCTCCAGCAGCGACCGCGCGTAGGCCTGCAGGGACTGCCGGTTCCGGGCGGCTCGTATCTTCAGCTCGGCGATCGCGTCGTCGGACAGGTCACGGACGTAGAGGGTAGCCATGCGACAAGAGTAGTCGCTTTGCTAGCATGTTGCTTGCTCGCTGACTGTCAGTGCCGGCTGTGAGAATGCGCCGGTGGTGACGGATGGGGAGGGCGTCATGGTGGAACGGGTGGTGCGGCGGATCGTCGAGGAGATCGTCGCGAGCGCGCCGGAGGGTTGGACGGGGGCGGTGCTGGCCGGCCGGGTGAGCCGGGGCGGTGGGAGTTCGGTGTCCGGCGGCTACGGCGTGCCCGGCGCGCGGCACCACCACTCGGTGCCCACCCTCCACGCGGAACTGTGCGATCTCGGGACCGCCTTACAGGAGGCTCGGGGCTGGGACCGGGCCAATCTGGAGATCCAGTGTCTGCCGTCCGGCGAGTACCGGGTGGTCGCGACGCCGGACGCGGTCGATCGGCAGTCCGGGATGCGGGGCGGTTTCCAGATCGTGCTGGACCCCGACCGCCGGCTGCCCCAGCCGGGCTTCGAGCAGGAGGGGAGCACGGCCGCCCCGGCGGGCGACCCGCGGCTGGCGGCGGAGCGCTTCCGCGCGTACCTGGAGCGGCGCGCCGCGATCCTGGGGCGGCCGGACGAGTTGCCGCCGCCGGCGTCCGCCGCCGCGCTCGACGAGGTCGAACGCCGCATCGGCCGGGCCCTGCCCCCCGACCTGCGGGCGCTCTACGCGATCGCCGACGGCGAGCGCCTCGCCCCCCGTCCGCGTCGCCTGTTCGAGGGCAGCGTCTGGATGCCGCTCAGCGAGCTGATCGCCGAGTATGACTGGTGGCGCGAACCGCCCTGGCTCGGCTGGGACCACAACTGGGACTCCGTCGTCTTCGACGCCCACCCGGCCGACACCGTCCGGCGCTGCGGCGGCCATCCGGACTGGATCCCCTTCGTCACCCACGAGGACGGGAACGTCCTGGCGGTCGACATGGCTCCCGCCCGCGACGGCCGCCCCGGACAGGTCATCGAGATCGGCCGCGACCACCACGACGGCCCGGCGTACGTCGCGGACTCGGTCACCTCCCTGCTCGGCGGGTACCTGGAGTTGCTGCGGCAGGGCGCCTACGAGCTGGACAACGGCCACCTCGACCTGCTGGAGCCGGCCCAGGAGGTCCCCCGACACCAGCACATCGGCGGCGGGATACCCGAGGTCGTTCCGCCGACCCTCCAGGCCATCCACATCAACAAGCAGCCCAGCCCGGTCGATCTCGCCCCGCTCACCGCCGGCCGGAGCCTGCGGCGGGTGCATCTCAACCGCTGCGCGACCGCCGACCTCACACCGCTGCGCTCGCTGCCGGTCGAGTCCCTGCGGGTGGTCCTGGATCCGGCGGGAGACCTGACCCCCCTGGAGGGGCACCGCCACCTCAGCTCCCTGGCCCTCGCGTCCGCCGCTCCGGTCGACATCGCCCCGCTGCGCACCGCCCCGAACCTGCGCGGCCTGGACCTCGCCTGGGCCAACGTCCGGGACCTCCCCCTGCTGGCCGACCTGCCGGACCTGCGCTACCTGTCCCTCAACGGGCGGCAGTGGGCGGTCCTGCTGAAGGCGAACAGGGTGCCGCCGACCCTCGCCGCGGCCCACCTGGGCGGCGACTACGCCTCGCTCGACCAGGCCCTGGACTGGGCCGCGTTCCTCGGCACGCGCCTCGGCGAGCCCTTCCGCGCCACGGGCACCGTCGGAACCGGCGCCGGATGACACGCCCGGTCGGGTTCATCCGACGGGGTCATCGTCGGCGTGCGGTGACGAGCCAGGCGTGGGAGTCGAACCACACGCCGTTGCCGGTGTCGTGCGCGTCGAGGGTCGCGTCGAGCCGGTCGAGGGCGCGTTCGGCGGACGCGGCATCCAGATCGGCGAGCGCTTCCTTCACCATCCACAGCTGGAGTACCGCGGCACGCGCGCCCTCGGCGTCCGGGCCGTAACGGACGGGCTCGTGCACGTCGACGACGTCCACCGCGGTGAAGCCGGCCGCGGTCAGGACGCCGGACACGACGTCCGGGTCGGCCAGGGTGAAGGGGTCGACGGCCGGCGTCGATGACGCGTGCGCGAGGGGCAGCGCCGTCCGGATCGCGGCATGCCACTCCTGGCGGTCGGCGGCTTGCCAGACCAGCTGCACGAAGCGCGCTCCCGGACGAAGGGCCCGCCCGATGTTGGCGAACGCGGCGCCGGGGTCGGCGAAGAACATCGTGCCGAACCGGCTCATGGCCAGCGTGAAGTGCTCCGGCGGGAAGGCATGGGTCTGGGCGTCGGCCCGCACGAAGCTGACGTTGTGCGGCCCTTCCGCCTCGGCCTGTTGGCGGGCCCGTGCCAGCATCGGGCCCGAGACGTCGATGCCGAGCGCGGTCCCCGGCGACGCGGTTCGGGCAGCGTCCCGGGTGGTCTGGCCCGTGCCGCAGCCGATGTCGAGGACGTGATCGCCGGGTCGGATGTCGAGGGCCGCCCGTAGCCGCTGGTGGTAGCGGACGAGCTCCGAGTCGTAGTCGAACACAGCGATCCTCTCCTCATGTCGCCGGGCCGTCGCGGAGTTCGCCGAGGGCGAGGCGGCCGACAGCACGCTAGAGCCCACGACTTCATCGTGAAAAGCGATGGTTTCCGATCGATTCGATCGCTCACGGAAATGAGTATCGCTACGCTGGACCTCATGGCCGACGTCGAGCTGCGCCACCTGGCGGCGCTGGCGGCCATCGCCGAGGAGGGCACGTTCGGTCGGGCGGCCGCCCGGCTCGGGTACACCCAGTCGACGGTGAGCCAGCAGATCGCGGCGTTGGAGAAGGCCGTCGGCGGTCCGGTGTTCGACCGGCCGGGGGGTCCCAGGCCGGTGCGGCTCACCCCGCTCGGCTCCGTGGTCCTCGACCACGGGCGCGACCTGTTGGCGAGGGCGGAGGCACTGGCCGACGCCGTGGACCGGTTCCGGGCGGGAGACGGCCGGATCGACATCGGCACGTTCCAGAGCGTGTCCAGCGTGATCCTTCCGTCGGTCGTACGCCGGCTGCGAGACGAGCACCCCGGCTGCGACATCCGACTGTCCGAGGAGGAGCCGGAGCAGCCGCGGATCGGCGACCTCGACCTGCTCTTCCACGACGGCCGCGTCGTCGGCGATGTCGAGCACCACAAGCTGCTCGACGATCCCTACCTGCTGGTGGCGGCCGCCGGCACCTTCCCCGACGGTCCGGTCCCGTTGGGGCGGCTCGACGGCGCTCCGCTGGTGGCCTGGCCGCTGATCTGCGACCAGCCCGCGATGGAGCGGGCCGTCGCCCGCGGCGGTGCCCGTCCGCGGATCGTGTTCCGCTCCGCGGTCAACGACACCCTGGTGGCCATGGTGCGCGCCGGCATGGGCTCGGCGGTGCTGCCCTGGCTCGCCATCCGCGGTGCCGACGTCCCGTCCGACGACAGGCTTCGCGTCCACGAGCTCCGGCCGTCGTTGCCGCCGCGGGAGATCTACCTGCACTGGCGGGCCGGACGTGCCCACTCGCCCCTGGCCAGCCGGGCCATCGAGGTCGCCGTCGAGGTCGCCGTCGAGGTCGCTGCCGAACTCGCGCCGCCGCCGGCCAGCGCCTGACGCGGGCCGGACGGTCCGGCGGCTGAGCCCTCCGACCCGGCCCCGCCATCCGGTGCGGGACCGGGCCCGCTCACGCCGGGGCGGCGAACGTGTACCGGCCGCCGGGGACGGTGAGCACCACCTCGGCGGTCCCGGGGGAGCCGCGCAGCACGCGCACGCCCTCCGCCTCGGGCAGTGGACGGCCGGATTCGGTGGCGGTGGTCGGGTCGGCGTTCGGGGTGGGGAGGTGGACGCGGGCGGAGGCGCCGGCCGGCACGGTGACGTCGAGGGTCAGGACGCCGTCCGCCCGCCGCCAGGCGACCTCGGCCGGGCCGCGCGGGGTCGGCAGCCGGGCCGCGGCGGCGTCCAGCAGACCGGTGAGCGCGGGCCGTACCAGCAGGTCGTCGGGGCCGGTGACGGACAGCCCGGCGACGTCGGCGAACAGCCAGTCGTCGATGGTGCCGAGGAAGTAGTGGCCGCGGGAGCGCGCCTCGAGGCCCCAGTGCTCCCACAGCGACGTGGCGCCGGCGCGCAGCCACAGGCCCCAGCCGGGGAACTCCGGCTGCCGGGCCACCGCGAGCGCCCGCGCCGCGTGGCCGTGCGCGGTGAGCATCGGCAGCAGGTACTTGGTGCCGAGCGCGCCGGTGTTGAGCCGGTCGCCGCGCCCGGCCACGTCGGCGGCCAGCAGCGCCGCGGCGGCCGCCCGTTCGTCGGCGTCCAGCAGCCCGAACGCCAGCGCCAGCGCCTGGTGGGACTGCCGGGTGCCGTGCTCCCCCTCGCCGCGCACCAGGCCCGTCGCGGAGTCCACGAAGCGCTCGCGGAACGCCGCCCGCACCTCGGCGGCGCGCGCCCGGAAGAACTCCTCCTCGGCCGGGCGCCCGAGCACGCCGGCGGCCCGGTCCAGCGTCGTCAGCATGGCGTACAGGTAGGCGGTGGCGGGGACGCGCAGGTCCTCGTCCGGCGGGTTGCCGCCGGGCGGCGGCGACTCGGGGCTCACCCAGTCGCCCAGCGTGGTGGTGGCGATGCCGCCCGGGCTCCGGGCCAGCTCGAAGCGCGCGTACTCGGCCATTCCGTCGAAGTGCGTCGCCAGCACGCGGGCGTCGCCGGTGTGCCGGTGCAGCCACCACGGGATCAGCACGAACGCCGAATGCCAGGTGGGCGCCGGCTCCCAGGACAGCCGCCAGCCGCCGTGCGGCGCGATCACCTGCGGATGGCCGCCGGGCTCCCGGGTGTCCGCCACGTCCTGCAGCCATTTGGCGAGCAGTTCGTGGACGTCGAGGTTGCGGAGGAAGATCTCGGCGCCGAGCATCGCGTCGCCGGTCCAGCCGTTCTTCTCGTACATCGGGGTGTCGGTGGGTATGCCGTGCAGGTTGTTCAGCACGGTCGCCACGGTGAGTTCGTGCAGCCGGGTCAGGTCCGGGTCGGAGCAGGTGAACGCGCCGGTGACGGCGACGTCGGAGTGCACCACCCGGGCGACCAGGTCGGCCGGTGCGGGCGGCGGCGCGTCGGCGGGCCAGCCGGTGATCTCCACGTATCGAAAGCCCTTGTACGTGAAGCGCGGCTCGCACCGGTGCGCGCCGGCCGGGGATCCGACGGCGGACTCGGAGCCGGACTCGGGGCCGGACTCGGGGCCGGGCACCGTGCCGGCCAGGGTGAAGCGGTCGGTCTGGAAGCGGCCCGAGTAGTGCCCGAAGACGTCCTCGCAGTGCGGCCGGCCCGCCTCGGTGAGCCGCTCCCCGTACCGCACGGTCACGGTCGCCCCGGCGGGCGTGGCCGGGACCCGGACGGCCGCCCAGCCGGCCACCACCCGGGGGAACCGGGCGACGTACACGCCGGGCTCCGGCTCGTCGACCTCCTCGGCCGGCAACTCCGCGACCACGCGGATCGGTTGCTGCCGCTGGTGTTCCAGCCGGCCCGCCGGCGCCGGCAGCACGGTCGCGGGCGACCAGCCGGCGTCGTCGTGGCCCGGCAGGTCGAAGCCCGGCCGCAGGTACCGGTCGTCGTGGCTCTCGCCGCCGTACACGTCGTCGTCGCGGATCGGACCCGCCACGGCCCGCCAGTCCGGCGACGAGACGGCCGCCGGCGTGACGGCGCCGCCCGGGCCGCGGGTGGCCAGCAGCAGCCGGACGCGCGGCTCGCCGTGCCAGGGCGCGGTGTGCCAGTCCCAGGTGTTGGGGCGGCGAACGCCGAAGAAGCCGCGGCCCAGTTCGACGCCGAGCGCGTTCCGGCCCGGGCGCAGCAGCCGGGTCACGTCGTGCACCACGTACTGCACGCGGCGCGTGTAGTCGGTGAAACCGGGGGAGAGCACCTCGTCGGCGACGGGCACGCCGTTCAGCGTCACCGACGCGTAGCCGCCCGCCGCGACCGCGAGGTGGGCGGTGGCCGGGGAGTCGTCGAGCGTGAACTCGTGCCGCAGCAGCGGCGCGGCGCCGTCCGCCGCCGGCCGGCCGATCCAGGCGGCGCCCGCCCAGTCGGCCGGGTCGGGCAGGCCGCTGACGAACCACGAGGACGCCTCGGCGTCGCCGTGCGGGGTGTGCACGGTGACGGTCCAGTCGTACCGGGTCAACGCGGTCAACGGCGGGCCGCCGTAGGCCACCTCGTAGCCGCGGTGGTCGGGCACCTCGCCGGAGTCCCACACCGGGTCGTCGCCGACGCGCACCACCAGCCGGTGGCCCCGCTGCGCGCAGCCGCGTCGGTCGGCCACCAGGGTCCACGAGAAGCGCGGCGGCACGTCGAGGCCCACGGGGCGGACCCGGTGCTCGGCCCGCAGGTCCGTCAGGCGCGGCTGGTCGTCGGTCGGCATGCGCACACTCCCGGCGTCGGCGTCTCGGGTCGGGGCCCGGTCGGCGGTGACGTTAACACCGGCGGGTTCGCCGGGGGACCGGATCAGCGCAGGTAGTTGTAGACGGTGGCGCGGGAGATGCCCAGCAGGTCGGTGAGCGCCTGTACCGAGTGCTTGACCTGGAGGAACCCCCGCTCGCGCAGCGAGCGCACCAGCTCCCGCCGGGCCGCCGCGTCGAGGCCGCGCGGGGTGTGGCCGCGGGCGGCGGCGAACTCCTCGACGGCGGCACGGAGTTCATCGAGTGAGCGGGCCCGCAGGGTCTCCGCGAGCGGTTCGTCGGAATCGTCGGTGCGCACCAGGTTGGCCAGGCTGCGGGCGGCCGTGCCGAGCAGCGAGACGTCGAGGTTGAGGCAGAGCGCGGCGACGTAGGCGCCCCGGCTGTTCTTCAGGCCGATGGAGGTGCTCTTCGCGGGCCGGCCGTCGGGGAAGCGGTTGGGGTAGTTCTGCAGCACGCCGGGGTAGTCGGGGTCGCGGATCCGGGCGAGGCCGAGCTCGGTCATGGGGGCACCTCCCAGGCCGCCAAGGCCTGGGGGAGGGTCGCCCACCGAGCGGCCGGAGAGGTTGTTCTCGATGGCCCGGATCGCCTGGTCCGGGTCGCGCAGGTCGTGCAGCACCACCTCGCACAGGCCGGGGAACATCCGGCCGAGCGCGACGGCGATCTTCTCCGCCTCCCGCAGCAGCAGCTCGTCCTCGCCGGACGGGCCGCCGCCGGACGCGCCGTGCGCTCTCGGTCCGTCCGCCGCGGCCGGCGTGTCCGCCGAGGCCGGAGCGGGACGGTCGCGTCCGGGGTGGTCGGGGGCCGCGTCGGGCGCCGCGTCGGGGGCCGTCATGCCGTGCCGCCGGCCAGCGCGGCGTCCACCGCTCCCGGCGACTTGAGCCCGGACCCGGTGAGCACCACCACCGTCGTCTCGCCCCGCCGGATCTCCCCCCGGGCCCGGAAGACGTCGATCGCCGCGGCGGCGGTCGCGCTGGTCGGCTCCGCGTAGAGCCCCGAGGCGGCCAGGCGGCGGACCGCGGCGGCGATGTCCGGCTCCGGGATCGCGGCCATGTCGCCGCCGGAGCGGCGCACCGCCGCCACCACCTCGGGCAGCCTGACCGGCTCGCGGATCGCCGTGCCCTCCGCGATCGTCGGCCCGAAACCGGCGGGCGGGGTGCCGTGGAACGCGGCGTGGATCGGGGCGCAGGCGGCCGGCTGGGCGACGAGCAGCCGGGGGCGGCGGGCGATCCGGCCGGCCGCGAGCAGCTCGCCGAAGCCGAGGTCGCAGCCGAGGACGAGGCTGCCCGCGCCGGCCACGGTGACCACCGCGTCGGGCGCGGCGAAGCCGAGGTCCTCCCACAGCTCGTAGGCCAGCGTCTTGGTGCCCTGGAGGAAGAGCGGGTGCCAGTTGTGCCCGGCGTAGCAGGTGTCGGCCGCGAGCCGCAGCGCCTCGGCGGCGGTGACGTCCCGGCCGCCGGGCACCGGGCGGATCGCCGCGCCGTACGCCCGGGTCTGCCGCACCTTGGCGGGCGAGGTGGCCTCGGGCACCAGGATGGTGGCCCGGATGCCGGCGGCGGCGCAGTACGCGGCGACGGAGGAGCCGCCGTTGCCCGAACTGTCCTCGATCACCTCGGTCACGCCGCGGGCCGCCAGCGCCGAGATCATCACGCTGCTGCCGCGGTCCTTGAAGCTGCCGGTGGGGCTGAACCACTCCAGCTTGAACCGCACCCGGGCGTCGCCCCAGTCCGACTCGACCAGCGGCGTGCACCCCTCGCCGAGGGAGACCGGCCGCTCGGCGGCGACCGCCGGCAGCGCGGCGCGGTACCGCCACAGCGAGCGGGTGCCGGTCTCGACGTCGCCCGGCGCGAGGGCGGGCAACGGCGAGACGGTCAGCGGCGCCCCGGTGTCGCCGGCGGCGCCGGGGTCGGCGTCGCCGCGCCAGCGCAGCGGGTCCAGCGGATACGCCCGCCCCGACCGCTCGTCGAGGAGGCGCACCCCCGCGTCGTCGTCCGTCATGGCCCGTCCCCCTTCCCCGGCCCTGGTCAGGGGCCGGTGCCGGCTGCGCTGAACACCACTGTCCTGGACAGATTATCCAGTGCTGGACGTTCTGTAAAAGGTCAGTCCGGATAGGGGAGCAGGCCGGCGTCGATCGCCTCCCAGGTGGACCGGAGGTCGGCGAAGAGCTCCGGCTCCGCTATCGCCCGGTCGGCCCGTTCGCGTGGATCCTCCTCGACGTTGTAGAGGTGCTCGCCGCCCGCCTCGTCGCGGTGGTACTTCCAGTCGCCGCGGCGCAGCGCCCGCTCCGCCCGCACCCGCCAGAACATGTCGCGCTCCGGCGGGGCCTCGCCGCGCAGCAGGTAGCCCGCGAGGCTGTGGCCGTCCAGCGGGTGCCCGGGGTCGGGCCGGGCGCCGGCCAGCTCCAGCAGCGTCGCCGTCCAGTCGGGGGAGTAGTTGGGCAGGTGGCTCACCTGCCCGCCGTCCAGCCGGGCCGGCCAGCGGACGATCTGCGGGATCCGGATGCCGCCCTCCTGGAGCGACGCCTTCTCCCCGGAGAGCGGCCACTGGTGCGACCAGCGTTCGCCGCCGTTGTCGCTGCCGAAGAAGACCAGGGTGTCGCGCTGTTGGCCGCTGGCGGCGAGCGCGTCCAGCACCAGGCCGACGGAGCGGTCCAGGTCCTCGACCATCTCGGCGTACTTCTCCAGGGATCCGCCGTCCAGGTGGAAGAGCGCCCGGGAGTCGCCGTCGCGCAGGCGCCGGACGATCTCGGCGCCCTCCGCCTCGTCCCCCTCGGCGATCCACGGCCAGTGCGGGGTGGTGAAGTTGAGGTTGAGCAGCCAGGGCGTGCCGGCCTCGCGGGTGCCGACGTGCTCGACCGCGCGCTCGGTCAGCACCCGGGTGTAGTAGCGCAGGTCCTGGTACGTGGCGTCGCCCTCGTACAGGTCGTACTCGCCGCGGACGCCGATCTTCGAGTAGTACTCCAGCGCGCCGCCGAGGTTGCCGAAGAAGGTGTTCCAGCCGGAGCGGGTGGGGCTGAAGTCCGGCAGGTAGCCGCAGTGCCACTTGCCGATCAACGCGGTGTCGTAGCCGGCCTCGCGCAACAGCGAGGCCAGCGTGGGGTGACCGGGGTCCAGGCCGGCCGTGGAGTCGGCGATCGGCTCGGCGAGGCCGCCGGCGCAGCGGCCCGGATAGCGTCCGGTGTAGAGCGCGAAACGGGTGGGCGAGCAGGTCGAGGAGCCCGCGTACGCCTGGGTGAACCGGACGCCCTGGCGGGCCAGCCGGTCCAGCCGCGGGGTGTTGATGGTCGGCGAGCCGAAGCAGGTCAGGTCGGCCCAGCCGAGGTCGTCGGCGAGGATGCAGAGGATGTTGGGGCGCGCGGAGTCGCGCTCCGGCGCGGCGCGGAACGAGCGCTCCGTGGCGGCGGCGCTCGGCGCCGGCAGCGTGGCTGCGGCGGCCGTGGAGCCGAGCAGCCCGCCGAAGGCGCGGCGCGAGGGCAGCGTGGACATGCGTCTCCCAGGACATGACGACGTGGATGAGGACAGGCGAGAGCCGGGCGGCAGCGCGGGGCGTGCCGGAGCCCGCGCCGGCGGAGGGCGCGGGGAAGGATGCGCGGGGGGAGGCGCGCGGGGAGGGGAGAGGGGTGCGTCAGGCGTCCGGGCCGCGGCGGCCCGGTGGCCGCCGACTAGCCGCGACGGCAGACGGCGCTGGCGACGTGACAGAAGTCGACGTGCCGGCAGCGCACCAGCAGAGGCTGTGTCGCGATGAGCATGCCACCATCCTGCGGGCCGCTCCGTCCCACGTCAACGCTTTTTCCTAGAACACAGGTAGGAAACTAGGAAAACTGTCCAACCCCCTCGCCGCCCGGGTTCGGTCGGCGGACGGGGAAGGACGCTCGCACCCGTCAGTCCTGGATCCGGGGCACGGCGTGGAGCACCAGCACCGCGATGTCGTCCTCCACCGGCTCGGGGCCGAAGTCGTGGGTCGCCCGTCGCACCCGCTCGGCCACCGCCATCGCGCCCATCCCCACGCAGCGGCGCAGGATCACGGACAGGCCGTCGTGGTCGTCGAGCAGCCGACCCGCGTTGCGCCGTTCGGTCACCCCGTCGGTGACGCACAGCAGCGTCTCGCCGGGCTCCAGGCGGAACGACTCGGAGGTGAACTCCGTGTGCTCGTCGATGCCGAGCAGCATCTGCGGCGTCACCACCGGCATCACCGCGCCGTCCGTGCACAGCCGCAGCGGCAGCGGGTGGCCGGCGCTGGCCAGGGTGCACCGGGCGCCGCCGGCCTCCTCGTCGGGCACCAGCTCCCCGTACACCAGGCTCAGGAAGCGCGGCTGCGCGGCCTCGCCGCCCACGCTCACCGACTCGGCCGCGTCCTCCGCCATCACCGCGTTCACCCAGCCGAGCACCGTGCCGACGCCGTGGCCCTCGCGCGCCAGCAGCCGCACCAGATGCCGGGTGAGACCGGTGACGGACATCGCCTCCGGGTCCTTGCCCTGCACGTCGCCGAGCAGGAAGCACCAGCGGCCGTCCGCCACCGGGAACAGGTCGTAGAAGTCGCCGCCGACCGTCTGCCCCGTGCCGTGCGGCTCGTAGACGATGGCGGACTCCACGCCCGGCAGGCTGGCCAGCGACCGGGGCAGCTGCCGGCGCTGGAGCGCGCGGTTGATGCTGGCCTGCCGGGTGTACATGCGGGCGGTGACCACCGCCTGGGCCACCCGGCGGGCCACGTCCTCCACGGTTCGCGCCATGGCGTCGGTGACCCCGGGCGCCTCCGACCGGCCGATCACCAGGAAGCCCAGGCAGGCGCCGTGCGACACCAGGGCGAACGCCAGCGCCGAGCCGCCGCCGGCCGCCGCCCCCTCGGGCCACGGCCAGGGCACGCCCGCGGTGCTCAGGCTCGGCCTCGGGGGGTCGGGCAGCAGCGCCGTCCGCAGCGCGGGAACGCGTCGCTCGTCCGCGTGCCAGACGCGCGAGAGGCGCATCCCGCCGTCCTCGGTGGTCAGCCACACCGCGCACCAGTCGGCCAGCCGGGGCACCAGCAGCTGGCCCGCGAGCGCGGCGATCATGTCCTCGTTGAGCTGCCCGGCCAGCAGCTCGCTGGCCTCGGCCAGGAACGTGCCGCTGCCGGTGACCCTCCCCCAGGCCCCGGGGGCCTGGGCGGTACCCCCACCACCGGACGGTCCCGGCCGTTCGGACCAGGCGCCGCCGCCCGGCTCCCCGAGCTCGGCCACCAGATGCGCCGCCTCGCCCACGGGCGCCCGGGTGGCGTCGGTCCCGCCGGCCGGCTCCGCCTGGGCGGCGGGGGCGGCCGGCCCGTCCCGCTCCGGCTCCGGTTCCTCGGCGACGACCAGCCGGAACCAGACGGCCTTCTCGGTGTGCCGGTACGTCACCCCCCACGATTCGGCGAGCGCGCTCACGATCGCCATCCCCAGGCCCCAGCCGCCGCGCCGGCCCCCGCCCGGCACCCGGGCGGCGGGCTGCCGATCCACGACCTCGACCAGCACGCCGGTGATCCGGTTCAGGCCCCGCAGCGCGGCGCCGTCGCCGAACGACTCCGCCACCGGGCGCGCCACCTCCGTCCGGCACCGCACCTGGATCTCGGTGCCGGCGTGCATGAAGGCGTTGCTGGTCAGCTCGCTGACCAGCAGGGCCGTGTCGTCGCCGAGCCGGTCGATGGCGGGACCGGTGGACGAGGTGGCCAGGGCGCGTTCCGCGATCACCGCGCGCACGAAGGCGCGAGCCCGGGCCGGCGTGTGACGGCTGGCCGGCAGGCTGCTGCTCGATCCGGATTCGCCCCGGCCGGGGGGTGGAGGGTGCACCGGCTCCTCCCGAACTCGTCCGAACTCGTCCGAACTCGGAGTCCGAACTCTGAAATGGACAGAATCCACTATAGTTATACAAATCGACCTTCGGATACGGGGGCGAAGACCCATGAAGGACCAGGAGCTGGCCACGGACTCGGACAGGGCTGCCGAGCTCCGTCCGCTCCTGGAGGCGCTCAGGTCGCTGTGCGACGGCGACTTCTCGGTGCGGGTGCCGGACCTGGGGCCGGGCATCGCCGGCGAGATGGCCGGCGTGGTCAACCGGATCGCCGTGCGCAACGAACACCTGTCCGCCGAGCTGGCCCGGGTCCGCGGCGCGGTGGCCAGGATGGGGCGGCTGGACGAGCGGCTCTCCGAGAGCCCGGGAGCCGGCCGCTGGGCGAGCACCGTGCGGGACGCCAACGAGCTGGTGGACGCTCTGGCGACGCCCATGCTCAGCGCCATTCGGGTGTTGGACGCGGTCGCCGACGGCGACCTGGGTCACCGGGTGCAGCAGCGCGACGGGCAGCTCCAGCAACGCGGCGACCTGCGGCTGCTGGCCCGCGGGCTGAACCGGGTGGTGGACCGGCTCTCGTTCTTCACCGGCGAGGTGACCCGGGTCGCCCACGAGGTCGGCACCGAGGGCCGGCTCGGCGGTCGGGCCAGCGTGCGCGGCCTGCCCGGCACCTGGCGGCACGTGACCGAGGCGGTCAACACCATGGCCTCCCGGCTGACCAAACAGGTGCGGGACATCTCCCTGGTCACCACGGCCGTGGCCCGCGGCGACCTGACCCGCAAGGTGACGGTCGAGGCGGCGGGCGAGCTGCTGGAGCTGAAGCTCACCGTCAACACGATGGTGGACCAGCTGTCGGCGTTCGCGGACGAGGTGACCCGGGTGGCCCGCGAGGTCGGCACGGACGGCAACCTGGGCGGCCAGGCGCATGTGCGGGACGTCTCCGGCGTGTGGAAGGACCTCACCAACAACGTCAACTTCATGGCCTCGAACCTCACGTCCCAGGTGCGGAACATCGCCCAGGTGACGACCGCCGTGGCCCGCGGCGACCTCAGCCAGAAGATCACCGTGGACGCCAAGGGCGAGATCCTCCAGCTCAAGCTGACCATCAACACGATGGTGGACCAGCTGTCGGCGTTCGCGGACGAGGTGACCCGGGTGGCCCGCGAGGTCGGCACGGACGGGAACCTCGGCGGCCAGGCACACGTCAAGGACGTGTCCGGGGTGTGGAAGGACCTGACCGAGAACGTCAACTTCATGGCGTTGAATCTGACGTCGCAGGTGCGGAACATCGCGCAGGTCGCCACGGCGGTGGCGAACGGTGATCTGTCGAAGAAGATCGACGTGGACGCCCGGGGCGAGATCCTGGAGCTCAAGACCACCCTCAACACGATGGTGGACCAGCTGTCGGCGTTCGCGGACGAGGTGACCCGGGTGGCCCGCGAGGTCGGCACGGACGGGAACCTCGGCCGCCAGGCCCTGGTCCGCGACGTGTCCGGGGTGTGGAAGGACCTGACCGAGAACGTCAACTTCATGGCGTTGAACCTGACGTCGCAGGTGCGGAACATCGCCCTGGTGACCACGGCGGTGGCGAACGGTGATCTGTCGAAGAAGATCGACGTGGACGCGCGCGGCGAGATCCTGGAGCTCAAGACCACCGTCAACACCATGGTCCAGCAGCTGCGCGGCTTCGCCGACGAGGTGACCCGGGTCTCCCGGGAGGTCGGCACCGAGGGCAAGCTCGGCGGCCGCGCCCAGGTCGAGGGCGTGTCCGGGGTGTGGAAGGACCTGACCGAGAACGTCAACTTCATGGCGTTGAACCTGACGTCGCAGGTGCGGAACATCGCCCAGGTCGCCACGGCGGTGGCGAACGGTGATCTGTCGAAGAAGATCGACGTGGACGCGCGCGGCGAGATCCTGGAGCTCAAGACCACCCTCAACACCATGGTCGACACGCTCTCCTCGTTCTCCTCCGAGGTCACCCGGGTGGCCCGCGAGGTCGGCAGCGAGGGCCAGCTGGGCGGCCAGGCCCGGGTCGAGGGCGTGCACGGCACCTGGAAGCGGCTGACCACCGGCGTCAACGAGCTGGCGCTCAACCTCACCACCCAGGTCCGGGCGATCGCCGAGGTGGCCAGCGCCGTGGCCCAGGGCGACCTGTCCCGGTCCATCTCGGTCGAGGCCCAGGGCGAGGTCGCCGAGCTGAAGAACAACGTCAACCGCATGGTCTCCAACCTCAGGGAGACCACCCGCACCAAGGACTGGCTGGAGTCCAACCTGACCCGGGTCGCCGGCCTGATGCAGGGCCACCGGGACCTGGTGGAGGTCGCCGACCTCATCCTCCGCGAGCTGGCACCGCTGGTGAACGCCCAGTCCGAGGCGTTCTTCCTGGTCGATCCCGACCGCACGCCCGACGAGAACCTGGAGTTCATCGCGGGCTACGGCATCGAGGGCCCGGGCCACGAGCGGCTCGGCTCCCGGTCCCCGCTCCGCGGCCTCATCGCCCAGGCGGTGCGGCAGCAGGAGCGGATCCTGGTCGAGAACGCCCCGCCCGAGTACGTCACCGTGGAGTCCGGGCTCGGCGCGGCCCCGGCGACGAGCATCCTGATCCTGCCGATCCTCTTCGAGGACCGGCTGCTCGGCGTCATCGAGGTCGCCTCGTTCAGCTCGTTCAACGAGGTCCAGCTGACGTTCATCGACCAGTTCGCGCACACCATCGGCGTGTCCATCAACACCATCCTGGCCAACGCCCGCACCGAGGCGCTGCTGTCGGAGTCGCAGCGGCTCACCTCCGAGCTGCGCCAGCGCTCCGACGAGCTCCAGCGCTCCAACGCCGAACTGGAGGAGAAGGCCGCGCTGCTCGCCACCTCCTCCCAGTACAAGTCGGAGTTCCTGGCCAACATGTCGCACGAGCTGCGCACCCCGCTGAACTCGCTGCTGATCCTGGCCCGGCTGCTCGCCGACAACCCGGACGGGCGGCTCAGCGACCACGAGGTGGAGTTCGCCACCACCATCCACCGCTCGGGCTCCGACCTGCTGCAGCTGATCAACGACATCCTCGACCTGTCGAAGGTCGAGGCGGGCCGGATGGACGTCCGCCCCAAGCGGCTGCCGCTCACCAAGCTGCTCGACTACGTGCGGGCCACCTTCCGGCCCCTCGCCCTCGACCGCGGCCTCACCTTCGACGTCACGGTCGGCGACGACGTGCCGGCCGAGCTGTACTCCGACGAACAGCGCTTGCAGCAGGTGCTGCGCAACCTGCTGTCCAACGCCGTGAAGTTCACCTCGTCGGGCGGAGTGACGCTGCGGGTCGAGCGGGTGCCGGCGGAGCGGTTCGAGGAGGAGACGCTGCGCACCGCACGGGCCGTGCTGGGGTTCGTGGTGGAGGACACCGGGGTCGGCATCGCGCCGGAGAAGCTCTCGGTGATCTTCGAGGCGTTCAAGCAGTCCGACGGCACCACGAACCGCAAGTACGGCGGCACCGGCCTCGGCCTGTCCATCAGCCGGGAGATCGCCGGGCTGCTCGGCGGCCGCATCGACGTGCAGAGCGAGCCGGGCGTGGGCTCCCGTTTCACCCTCTTCGTGCCGGCCGAGCTGCCCCGGGCCGCGCTCGTCGGCGAGACCGCGGTGGACATGCCGCAGGTGGAGACCGCGGGCGCGGTGCAGCCGGTGCCGCCCGGCGGGCGGCGACCCGAGGTGGCGCCCGCCGCCGAGGCGGAGGGCGTTCCGGCCGCTCCGGCCGAACGAGCGGAGCCGGCCGAACGAGCCGGGCCGCCCGAGCCGGCCGGGCCGCCGGAACGGGCGGAGCCGGCCGAGGGCGCGCCCGCGGGCCCTCCGACGGTCCGACCGGAACCGGCGGAGCCCGCCCCGGAGCGCGCCCCCGAGCCCGCCGCCGTGGGGCCCGAGCCCGGGCCCTCGGCGGGCGCCGAGCAGCCGCGCCGCGAGGACACCTGGCCCGAGACGACACGGCTCCGGGAGTGGCTCAGCGGCCGTCCCGGACAGGTGCTGGCCGGCCGCCAGATCCTCATCGTGGACGACGACATCAGGAACGTCTTCGCGCTCACCCACATGCTGGGCCGGGTCGGGATCTCGGTGCGCTACGCGGAGAACGGCCGCGAGGGATTCGACGTGCTGGAGCGGTCGCCCGAGGTCTCGCTGGTCCTGATGGACATCATGATGCCCGAGATCGACGGCTACCAGGCGATCCGCACCATCCGCCGCACCGCCCGGCTCGCCGACCTGCCGATCATCGCGCTGACCGCGAAGGCCATGCCGGGCGACCGGGAGAAGGCGCTCAACAGCGGCGCCGACGCGTACGTCACCAAGCCCGTCGACGTGGACCAGCTGCTGACCGCCATCTACGAGCAGTTCGACGCCCGGGAGGGCGAGAGCGCCACGTCCCACCGCGCCGCGGGCGACTCCGAGATGCCGCCGGCCCCCGACCAGCCCGGCGACACGTCGGGCGGCGGGGACGTGGGCGCCGGCGACCCGGACCGGCCGGGCGACGGTGACGGCAACGGCGACGGCGGCGGGGACGGGGACGGGGACGAGCCCCCGGAGGAGCGGTCCCGATGACCGACTCGCCCGCGCCCGACGACCGCTCCAGCATCCTCGTCGTCGACGACATGGAGGAGAGCCTGGTCGCGCTGGAGGCCGTGCTCGGCCCGCTCGGCCAGCGGGTGGTGTCCGCGCGCTCCGGCGAGGAGGCGCTGAAGGCGATGCTGCGCGAGCAGTTCGCGGTGGTGCTGCTCGACGTGCTGATGCCGGGCATGGACGGCTTCGAGACGGCCGAGAACATCAAGCGCCTGGACCAGACCAAGGACGTGCCCGTCATCCTGCTCACAGGCACCGACGTCGACACCGACTACGCCTACCGGGGGTACGCGCTCGGCGCCGCCGACTTCCTCGCCAAGCCCGTCGATCCCTGGGTGCTGCGCACCAAGGTCAACGTCTTCCTCGAACTGCACCGGGCGAACCGCCAGCTGGCCCGGCAGGCCGAGCAGCTCAGGCAGCTGCTCATCGCCGACCAGACGGTCGCCTCCGGCGCCGCCGCGCCCGCCGACGCGTCCACCTCGGAGCAACTGGCGGAGATCACCGTGCGGCTAATCCGCATCGAGTCGCTGCTGCGGGAGAGCGAGGGCACTGCCCATCCCGACCTCGCCGACCGCATCGCCGACCTGGAACGCCTCGTCCGCTCCCTCACCCTCCCGCCCCCGGTCGACTGACTCCGCACCGGATCACGCCCGCGTCGTGCCGGCGTCGCGATCCGCCCAGTCAGCCGCGTTCGCCGCGCGCGCGGCGAACGGGTCAGGGGGTTGCAAACCCCCTGACCCGAATCACGAATCAATGCTTGCCGCTTCTCACCGCATCGATCATGCTGCGGAAAGCGGCTCGACGGACCACCAGTGGTGTCAGCTCCGGGCGCTTGGAGTCCCGTAGGGCGACGTGGGCGCCCAGTTCGGTGAGTTCCACGCAGTCGTTGGCTCCTCCGCTGTGGGAGCTCCTCCGCCAGCGGGCCTGCGGCAGGGTGAGGTGGAGGTCAGCAGGAGTCGGCTCGTTCACGGGTGGAACTCCTCGGTCATCTGGGAGATGCGGGTTCGGGTCTCGGACGGGCTGAGGGCACAGACGCACAACTGGTCGAAGATGGCGCGGTAGTCCTGGACATCTGCCTCGGCGTCCAGGTAGCCGGAGTTCTTCGGGTTCTCCAGCCACACCAGGTCCGGCGTGGTGTCCGGAAAGGAGAGGATGACGAACGGGCCGTAGAGTCCCGGATGGGCCCCGAGGGCAAAGGGCAGGATCTGGACGGTGACGTTCGGCTTCTCACTCGCGGCCAGCAGTCTCCTCGCCTGGTCCGCCATGACCTGGCGGGAGCCGATCGTCCGGTGCAGTACGGCCTCGTCGAGGAGCGCCCAGAGCGTCGCCGGGCGCTCACCGTCGAGGCGATCGTGCTGACGCTTCATCCTGACCGTGACCAGATCGTCGACCTCGGCCGATCCGAGTTCGCTACGCATCTGGCCGATCACCGCCCTCGCGTAGTCCTCGGTCTGCAGTAGACCCGGTACCAGCATCGGCTGGTAGCTGTTGAGGGCCGCCGCGCCCGCCTCCCATGCGAGGTAGCCGTCGTAGCGTGTGCTGGTCAGCACGGAGGCGTACCTCCGCCACCAGGGCCTCTGTTGCTCCTTGTCGACGCGGACGAGATCCAGCAACTCGTCGCGCCGAGCGGCATCGTCAACGCCGAAGCAGTCCATCAACGCCCGGGCGAGCACCGCGCTGACGCCTCGTTCGCCGTTCTCGATGCGGCTCAATGACCCCTGGTTCACTTCGATCCGTCCGGCGACCTCCGTCAGCGTCATGCCGGACGCCTCACGCAACTCTCGGAAGCGAACGGCGAGCTGGCGTCGGTGGACGGACTGCGGAACGCGACTCCTCTTGAGGGCCATGCCAGCAGTCTGACCTGGAGATCCGGCAGCCAACAACCTTTCTAGGCAACATCTACCAGACATATTGCCTGGCGAGCGCGGCAACCGGCATGCTGTCAGACGTAACGAAGCGTGTCGAACCGATCGCGTGGCGCGCCGACGGACCCAGTCAGAGGAGGTAACTGTGCCTCGCGTGACCCTCTTCAGGGATCTGGTTCAGGGACGACATCTGACCAGCCACCGGGCCTTCAGCGTCCAGTTCCAACGCGCCGCCGAGGACTTGGCCGAGCGAGTCGGCGACCCACGACTCGCGTCGTTGGACGTCTCGCCCCGGCAGTTCGACCGCTGGATGGGTGGCGAGATCAAGAGCCTCCCGCAACCCGACGCCTGCCGCGTTCTGGAGCACATGCTGGGGCAGCCAGCGGCAGACCTCTTCCAGCGCCCCGGAAGCCAGTCCGTCCCAGTCTCCCCGGCCTCGCCAGCCGTCGCCGCCACCGAACTGCCCGCCTCCGCGTGCGGTGACGACCCACTGGAGATCGTGGCACGCGCCCGCCAGCTCACCACGAGCAATGCCGATCCGCCGACGATCGCCTTCCTACGGACCTCGTTGGAGCGCATCTCAGGACGATACGAGCAGGAGGGCCCGCAAGGCCTGCACGGTCAGACCGCCGACCTGCGGACGTTGCTGCACACTCTGCTCGACGGCCACCAACCCCCGCGCGTTCGGCAGGACCTCTTTCACCTCACCGCCCGTGCCTCAGGGCTCCTGGCGTACATGGCCGTCAACACCGGCCACTTCACGCTGGCCGAGGCGTACTGCGTCGAGGCGCAGGAACTGAGTCGGGTCATCGGCGATCTCCACACGGAGCTCTGGGTGAACGGGACGCGTTCCTTCTCCCTCTACTACGCCGGCCGCTACGCGGAGGCCGACGCCTGCGCCGCCGCGGCCGTCGAACGCTCACCGCAGGCGGCCCAGGCCATCCGACTGCTGGTCAACGGCCGAGCACGGGCCCTGGGCAAACTCGGTGACCGGAAGGCGGCCGATCGCGCGATCGGGCAAGCGCTCGACCTCACGGCACGCCACGACGTACCTGCCGGGCTCACCCCGTGCATGTCCTTCCAGCCCTACGGCCAGGCACGCACGCTCGCCAACGCCATCACCGCCCACGTGTCACTCGGAAACGCCGATCAAGCACTGCGAAGCGCCGAGCAGATCGACGACATGATCGAGCACTCCGATTCGGCGTGGTCCCGGTCCCTGGTTCGCCTCGACGTCGCCACCGCCCTGCTGCACCAGCGATCGCCGGACATCGAGCATGCCCTGCGGCTGGGCAAGGAGGCTCTCGGGCTCTGCGGAGGGAAGCCGATCAGGTCGGTCTGGCAGCGGTCTCGCGACCTTCACGCTTGGGCACGGCGTTGGCCCGATCGAGCGGCGGTACGGGAGTATGGCGACGAGCTCCGGTTGTGGAGCTCCCAACCAGCGGCCCTGGCCATGTCGGCCGCTGGGACACGGTGACGCCGACGGAGGGCATCCGGTGAGCCTGCTCATGGCGGACCCCGCCGCGTTCCCGGTAGAGCCGCCCACCGACCTGTCGGACGCGGGCGTCATCGTGACGCACGACTGGGCCGCCTTCGACGCACTCGACGAGGTGCGGGACCACTGGTCGCGTCCCCACTGGCCTGACGGAGCCCGCGCCTACTACTGGATGCTCACCTTCCAGAACGAACCGCAGTTGAGCGCCCTCGCGCTGCGCTGCCAGAAGGAGCTGGCCGGCCTTGGGATGGATTCGGTCTCGTCGGACGAAGGGCTCCACCTCACGGTCACCCGTGTCGGGAGGCCCGAGGAGATCAGTACCCGCGCGCTGCACGCACTCGCCGAGACGGCAACATCGCGTCTTCCCGGCCGGTTCACCCTTCGGGTGACGCCGCTCGCCGGCTCGCGCGGCGCCGTGCGGTTCTCGGTGTCTCCCTGGGAGCCGCTGATCCGTCTCCATGGCGTACTGACGCGGATCGGCCGCGCGTCGAGCAGGGCCTTCACGAAGCCCACGGCATCCTTCCGTCCCCACCTCAGCATCGGGTACCACAACAGACCGCGCCCCGCCGCGGCCGTCATCGAAGCGGTCGCTCCGCTACGCGCGCTGGCTCCGGTGGACGTCGACATCACCTCGATGCAGCTGGTGGAGCTGAGGCGGACGGGGCGAGAGTACCGGTGGGATGCGCTTCGGGAGCTCGCCCTCCCGCCTCGCTGACCGCCTCCCCGCCCAGCGTCATCACCGCCACGACCGCCTTGCCCTCGACGGTCGGCCACACGAACCACTTCGTCGCCAGCAGACCGACCAGGAAGAGGCCCCGGCCGTCCTCCGGCAACTCGTCCAGTGATCCGGTGACCGGCGGGCGCGCCCTGACCACCCCCGTGTCCTGCCCTCCGTCGTGTATCCACATCACGATGACGTCCTGATAGACGTCCAAGACCAGGCCGCGCGGACCGTCGCTGGTGTGCTCGATGGCGTTGGCCGTCAGCTCGCCGATCACGGTGACCGCATCGCCGATCCGTTCCCGTGTAGCCCGCCCAGCCAACGCCTGTCGAACGTGCTCGCGCGCCAAAGCCTGCGGGTGGCTGACGTCGCTCAGTCTCACCCAACGGTGATGCACGAGCCCGCCCGCGAGGTCTCGCCGTCGCACTCGTTCCAAGGCTGATCGGGGCATCTCGACCCTCACACTCCACATCGGCACCGAGCCATCGGGCGACGCGGTGACCCCACCAGCCTCGTAGGTCATGAAAGGCGCGGGTACGCCGCCGCGGCGCCTTCTCACCGTCGTCGTCCGCACCCCGAAGACGGCGGACAGAGGGCGGACTCACGGCGTATCCCCGTCCCGGGCAAACGGGCCACCGTCGTAACTCTGAGCAGGAGGACATATGCTCGCTCCCTCGAGTTATCGGACGTTCGAGGCCGCCTACCTCGACGTACTGACCCACGTCTCCAGCCGCTTCGACTACCGCAACTCCCCCCGCGGGAACTCCAGCCACGAATGCCTGGGGCTGTCGTTCCGCATCACCGAACCGCGGGAACGCTTCCCGTACGTAGCCGCCCGCAGGGTCAATCCCGTCTTCCACTTCGCGGAGGCCCTCTGGTACCTGGCCGGCCGGAACGACCTCGCCATGATCGGCCACTACTCACCGCGGATGCTCGGCAATTCCCGTGACGGAGTCACCGTCGAGTCCGCCTACGGCGCTCGGCTCTTCGGAGCGTCCCCGACCGCCCCGGTCTCACAGTTCGATCGAGTCCTTCGGCTGCTGCAGCAGGAACAGGACACCAAACGCGCGGTCCTTCAGATCTTCAGTCCGGAAGAACTCGCCGTGCCCGGTAATCCGGATTGTCTTGCGTGGTGGCGCTCCACCTCTTCGCGCGCGAAGGGCGACTGCACATGGTCTGTTACATGCGCGCCAACGACGCGAACGTCGGCCTGCTGGCCGACACCTTCTCTTTCACCTTCATCCAGGAGTACGCCGCCGTCCTCCTGGGCCTCGAACTCGGCACCTACACGCACCACGTCGGCTCCATGCACATCAACGACCGCACCATGCGGCAGGTGGGGCTCATCCTCGAGGAGACCACCACCCGCACCAGTGCCCCGATCGACGATTTCTCCTTCTCAAGGATGCCGGCGGACACCTCGCCGGAGACCATCGTCGCCGTCCTGGAACACGAAGAGGCCCTGCGGCTGAACCAGGTGCGCTACCGCCTCGAGCGCATCGAGTCCCTCGACCTTCCCCACTACTGGCAACAGATCGTGCTCCTCTTCGAGATCCACCGACAGGTGACCTACAGCGCGGACCACTCGATCAACCGCGTCGAGTTCGAAGCTCTGGAACCTGGGCTCCGGTGGCTCGTCCGGCACAAGTGGCCGACCTGCCTCCGCACCGGTGCGGAGGCGGCGCGATGAGACGACGTGCCGAAGGCGGCGGAGGTGCGCCCGGAGGGGTGGACTGGGAGCGGTGGAGCGTTGTCCTGCTGAAGCCGGACTGCGTCCGGCGCGGCATGGTCGACACCGTCCTTGACCGCTTGTCCGAGACGGCCGAAATCCGTGCCCGCCAGGACGTCACCGTGCAGGACTGGCAGATCTTCGTCCACTACTGGGACCTCCTGGTCGACGCGGACCGGTTCGACCTCGACATCCCCTCCTGTCTGCGATCGATGTACGTCGGTCAGCGAGTCGCCGTCGCCCTGGCCCACGGCACGGCCGGCATCGCCTCGCGCTTACGCGACCACCTGGGGCATTTCGACCCTGGTCAGGCCCAGCGAGGGACGATCCGTGGCGATCTGGGCACCGACAGCCTGGCCCGTGCCCGAGCGCATGGTCGACTGATCGAGAACCTTGTGCACACCTCCGACGACGCCGAGGCGGCACGCCGGGACTTCGGTACATGGTTTGGCGCCAGCAATCGCCAGCTCCTCGTCACCACGCTCCCGTCCCAGCAGCGCCAGCCCTGGAGGACTCGCCCATGACAACCGTGCGCCGCCCACTGCCGTTACTCACTCCGGAGCAGAGGGCCGGTCTGCGGTCGGAGCTCACCGAGGTGATCGAGTACCGCAAGTCTGGTCTCTCCCTCAATCACATCGTCGGCTGTCCCCTGGACTGCGGGTACTGCGTCCGCCACCTGTTCGACAACTTCGAGATGAAGGTGCCCCGCGCGCTCATGTCCGATGACGAGGCCGTGCAGCGGCTCGTGAGTCACAGGTACTTCCGGCCACACGTCACTCCGGTCCAGCTCTTCAACCGGGCGACGGACCCCATGCTGGCGAACGTCAAGCCGCACACGTTCAACGTTCTCGCCGACCTGGACCGGCGAGGACTCACCAATCACGTGCTCGTGATCACCCGATGGCGCGTCAACGAGGAGGACTGCGAGAGGCTGAACGGCTTCCGCCACCTCAGGCTCACGGTCCTCGTCACCCACTCCGGCATCGACGACCAGCGGATCGAGCCGATCGACTCCACCATCGCCGCGGAGAGCCTGCGCACGCTGTACGAGAATGCCGTGCGCTACCGAACGGTCCTCTACTGGCGACCCATCGTCCCCGGCCTCAACGACTCGGACACTCACCTGCAACGGGCGCGGGACCTCTGCGAGCACGCCCACGCCACCGTGTTCACCGGTCTCTTCTTCCGACGACAGATCGCCGAGTACTACCAAGCCCACGGACTACCTCTGCCGTACGAGGACACAGCCCGGCGCAAGATCCTGCCCGAGCAGGCCGAGAGCCGCATCCTCGACCTCTTCCTTCGGCCGCGGGACATCGAGGCACCTTGGGGGCGGCTCTTCCGCAAGACGTCCTGCGCGGTCGCCCATGCTCACGGTGAGCCCGACTACAACGGGCACTACGGCATTCGTGAGCTGTGCACCATCTGCCCCCTCGGCCAGATCGATCTGTGCGCCGGTGCCTGGAAGGCTCCCCATGCTGCCGAGGCCACCGATGCGGCGCGGGCTCTCGGCGCTGTCGGCGACGTGGAGGTCACCGAGCGCGCCATCATGGTCGAGGGCCTGGACGAACCGCCGCGCTACTTCCTCCAACACGGCTTCGGCTACCAGGTCCACGACCGAGCCAGACCCCACCACTACCGCCGGCACGGCCGCGCAGAGATCGGCTGGCCGGGCGAGGAGGCATCTGCACCGTGAACTTCGAGTCCTGGCCCCGGCTGCTGGTCGTCGATGTCGAAGGAAACGGCGCCACACCGCCCGATCTCGTGGAGGTGGCGACGTTACCTCTCGTCGCGGGAACCCTCGACACCACGTCAGCCAGGGCTTGGCTCGTCCGCCCACCCGTTCCGGTGACCCCGTTCGCCAGCCGGGTACACAAGCTCACCAACGCGGACCTCGCCAGCTGTCCACCATGGAGCGACGTGGCTGACCACGTCGCGGCAACGCTCGACGGCGCATGGATCTGCGCCCACAACGCCAGCGTCGAGTACCGCGTGCTGCGCCGCCACCTCCCCGACTGGAAACCCGCGGGTGTCCTCGACACCCTCCGCCTCAGCCGAGCAACTCTCCCCGACGCGCCCAAGCACAACCTCGACGCCCTGATCAGCCACCTCAACCTCGACCTGACAGAAGCCTCAACCCAGCGCCACCGCGCACCCTTCGACGCCCACGCCGCGGCCCTCCTCCTGCTCCGCCTGGCCGCCCACCACCCAACATGGGAAGCGCTCACAGAAGCCGCCGTGCCACCCGGCCTCCCCGGCGTCCCAGAACCGGAGTCCCCACCCACGCTGTGGTGACGACGTTCATGCCTTGCGGGGGAGGTCTGCCCGCAGGCTCAGCACCGATGCGGTACAGCGGCCGAACAGCAATCGCCGCGATCGCAGTCGGCCGGCATCAGGGCGAAATGACGGTTCACCGGCCGAAGAGCCCTCAGCGACCCTCATGCCCGTGCGCCGGGAGGCCGGTGTTCATCGAACCGGAGCGGAAGCGCTCCACGCGGACCGGCCGGTCGCCGAAGCCCGCCGCGCGGAGGGCCTCGGCGACGCCCGACGCGGCGCGGGCCCGTTCCACCAGGTCGGCGTCCACCTCGACCCGCACCGCGTCGCCCAGGTCGCGCACCCGCAGGTCGCGCAGCGGCCCGAGCGCCGCCCGCACGGCGGCCTCGGCGCGTTCCACCCGGGCCAGCCGGTGCGGCGTGACGGGGATGCCGTAGGCGACCCGGCTGGCCAGGCAGGCGGCGGCCGGTTTGTCCCAGACCGTCAGGCCCCAGTGCCGGGCCAGCGCGCGCACCTCGGGCTTGTGCAGCCGCACGTCGGCGAGCGGGGTGCGGGCGCCGCGCTCGGCCGCCGCCCCGATGCCCGGCCGGAAACCGGCGACGACGTCGGAGGCGTTGGTACCGGTGGCGACCGTCGCGAACCCCAGATCGGCGGCGAGCGACCGCGCGGTGTCCAGCAGCACGCTCTTGCAGAAGTAGCAGCGGCGCGGCCCGGCGTTCTCCCGGTAGCCGGGCACCTCGCCCTCCCGGGTGGCCGGCGTGTGGTGGGCGACGCCGAGCCCGGCGCAGAAGGCGCGGGCGGCGGCCAGTTCGGCGGCCGGCAGCGACGGCGAGACGGCGGTCACGGCGGCGACCCGGCCCGCGCCGAGCGCGCGCACCGCCGCGGCGAGCACGACGCTGGAGTCCACTCCGCCGGAGAACGCCACGAGCGTCGGACCGTAGCCCGCCAGCTCGGCCACCAGGTCCCGCGCCATGCCGTCCGGGCTCGTCACGCGTCCCGCCCTTCCTCGCCGTGGTCCGAGTGCTCCGAGTGGTCCGCCGCGCGGCGGGCGGCCTCCGCCATCACGTCGCGCAGCGGGCGGCCGGTGGCCACCGCGGCGGCCCGCGCCTCCTCGTACTCCGGCTGCACCGTCACGATCCGGTCGCCCAGGTAGCCGCGTTTCACCCCGACGACCGCGCCGTCTCCCGCGCCGTCGGGGACTCCGGCGACCCGGGTCTCGATCCGGTCGCGGCGTAGCGAGCGGCGTTCCACGGCCGAGACCCGCACGCCCAGCGTGGTGGTCTGCTCGAACACGACGCGACACACGGCGTCGAGCCGTCCCTCGTCGACCAGGACGCTCAGCACGTGTCCGGGGCGGCCCTTGGGCATCAGCGCGGGCGTGCACCACGCGTCGGCGGCGCCGGCGGCGCGCAACGCCGCCAGCACGTCGGGCCACAGCCGGGGGTCGAGGTCGTCCACGCTGCTGTCCAGCCGGCGCAGCTCGGCGGTGGCCCAGTCCGGCGGCGGCGCCGCCTCCCCGACCACGACGCGCAGCACGTTCGGATGCCCCGCCGGGTCGGCCCGGCCCGCGCCGGTGCCGACCGAACGCGGCACGCAGTCGGGCACCGGGCCCCAGCCGGTGGCGAGCTCGGCGAGCAGCGCCGCGCCGGTGGGCGTGCACAGCTCCATCGCGGCCGGGTGGGACCGCAGCGGAGCGCCGGCCGCGCGCAGCAGTTCCAGCACCGCCGGGGGCGGCACGGGCAGCGGGCCGTGCGCGGTCCGCACGGTGCCGGAGCCGGCGGCGACCGGCGAGACGACGCGGACCGGCGCCTCCAGCAGCCCCAGGCTGTGCAGCGCGAGGGCGCAGCCGGTGATGTCCGCGATCGCGTCCAGCGCGCCGACCTCGTGGAAGTGGATGCGGGAGACGTCGGTGCCGTGCACCCGCGCCTCGGCGTGCGCCAGCCGCTCGAAGACCGCCAGCGCGAACTCACGGGCCGGCGCGGGCAGCTCCGCGCCCGTCAGGATCGCGGTGATGTCGTCCAGGTTCCGGGTGACCCCGGCCTCGCCGGCCTCCGCGCGGCCCTGCGCGGCGCTGGGCGCGCGGCCATGCTCACGGCCCTGTGGGCGGTCGCGTCCATGGCCGTGTTCGTGATCGTTCTGGTGGTCGTGTTCGTGGCCGGGCTGGGGGCCGCTGTCGTGGCCGGGGTCGTGACCGGAATGGTGACCGGACCGGAGGCCGCGGTTGTGGTCGGGCCTGTTGTCGGGTTCCTGATCGGGTGCGTGGCCGGGCTGGTGAGCGGGTTCGCGTTCGTGGTCGTGTTCGTGGCCGGGCTGGTGAGCGGGTTCGCGTTCGTGCCCGTGTTCGTGCCGGTGGTGGGGCGGGCCCGGGGCGTCGTCCGGCGGGACGTGTACCTCGGCGAGGGCCGCGGCGAGGCCGTGGCGCCGCACCGGCCGCACGGTCACGTCCAACGGTTCCGCGCCGAGCCGGCCCAGGCCCCGCAGGCCGGCGCGCACCGCGCCGAGGTCGGCGCCGGCGTCGAGCAGCGCGGCGAGCAGCATGTCCCCCGCGGCCCCGTTGCCCGCGTCGATCCAGAGCACCCTCACCGGGCGGTCCTCCGGGCGATCCGGGCGGCGGCGACGCCCGCGCCGAAGCCGTTGTCCACGTTCACGGTTACGACGCCCGCCGCGCAGCTGTTGAGCATGGCCAGCCAGGCGGTGACGCCCTCCAGATGCCAGCCGTAGCCCACGCTGGTGGGCACCGCGATCAGCGGGGCGCCCACCAGGCCGCCCAGCACCGAGGGCAGCGCGGCCTCCATGCCGGCCACGGCCACCACCGCGTCGGCGGCGGCGATCCGGTCCCGTTCCGCGAGCAGCCGGTGCAGGCCGGCCACGCCGACGTCGACGATCTCGTCCGGCTCCGCGCCGAAGACCCGCACCGTCTCCGCGCACTCCCGCACCACCGGCAGGTCGGAGGTGCCCGCGGCGACGACCGCCACCCGCCCGCGGGCGGGCGAGTCGCCGAGCACCGCCGTCCGGCCGACCGGGTCGGTCCGGACGTCCGGCAGCTCGCGTTCGCAGGCGGCGATCGCCTCGTCCGCCAGGCGGGTGGCCAGCACCGCCCGGCCGGGGTGCGCCAGGTGCAGCGTGCGCAGCGCCGCGACGATCTGCTCCGGCGTCTTGCCCTGGCCGAGGACGACCTCGGGATCGCCGGTGCGGGCCGCCCGTTCGGTGTCCAGCCGGGCGAAGCCGAGATCGGCCACGCCCGTCGTCCGGGACGGTGATGCGGCCACGCGATCACCCTCTTCCGTTTGCTTCTGTTTTCTTCAGACTTACTTCTGGTCTTCTTCCGGCCTTCTTCCGGTTCTGGGCGAGAGGGTAGCTCCTACAGGAAGCTGACGTTCTGGGCGAGGCTCAGCTCGCTGGAGTAGTTGATGGTGTTGGTGGCCCGCCGCATGTAGGCCCGCCACGCGTCGGAGCCGGACTCCCGCCCGCCGCCGGTCTCCTTCTCGCCGCCGAACGCGCCGCCGATCTCGGCGCCCGAGGTGCCGATGTTGACGTTGGCGATGCCGCAGTCCGAGCCGTCGGCGGCCAGGAACCGCTCCGCCTCCTGCTGGTCGCGGGTGAAGATCGACGACGACAGGCCCTGCGGCACGTCGTTGTGCAGCGCGATCGCCTCGGCCAGGTCGTCGTAGGTCAGCACGTACAGCACCGGCGCGAACGTCTCCTCGCGGACCACGTCGGTCTGCCCGGGCATCCGGACCAGGGCGGGCTCCACGTAGCTGGCGTTCGGGGCGGAGGTGTGCCGGCGGCCCCCGCCGGCGAGGATCCGCCCGCCGTCGGCCTCGGCCCGGTCCAGGGCCGCGCGCATCGCCTCCTCCGCGCGTCCCGAGATGAGCGGGCCGACGAGGGTGCCGTCCTCGAAGGGATCGCCGACCGGCAGCTTGCGGTACGCCGCGGCCAGCCGCTCCACCACCTCGTCGGCGACGTCCCGGTGCACGATCAGCCGGCGCAGCGTGGTGCAGCGCTGGCCCGCGGTGCCGGCGGCGGCGAAGACGATGCCGGCGGTGGCCAGGGCGAGGTCGGCGGACGGCGCGACCACGCTGGCGTTGTTCCCGCCCAGCTCCAGCAGGCAGCGCCCGAAACGGGCCGCGACCCGGGGGCCGACCTCCCGGCCCATCCGGGTGGAGCCGGTGGCGCTGAGCAGGGCGACCCGGGGGTCGTCCACCAGCCGCTCCCCGACGGCCCGGTCGCCCAGCAGCAGCCGGTGCACGTCGCGCGGCGCGCCGGTCTCCGCGCAGGCGCGCTCCAGCAGGTGGCTGGCGGCCAGCGAGGTCAGCGGGGTCAGCTCGGAGGGCTTCCACACCACGGTGTCGCCGCAGACCAGGGCGATGGCGGTGTTCCAGGACCAGACGGCGGCGGGGAAGTTGAACGCGCTGATCACGCCGACCACGCCCAGCGGGTGCCAGGTCTCCGCCAGCCGGTGCCCCGGGCGTTCCGAGGCGATGGTCCGGCCGTAGAGCTGGCGCGACTGGCCGACGGCGAAGTCGCAGATGTCGATCATCTCCTGGACCTCGCCGAGCGCCTCGGAGCTGATCTTCCCGGCCTCGATGGTGATCAGGTCGGCCAGGTCGCCCTTGTGCTGCCGGAGCAGCTCGCCGAAACGGCGGACGAGTTCGCCGCGGGCCGGCGCGGGCGTGGTGCGCCAGGTCCGGAAGGCGGCCGAGGCGGCGGCGACGGCCTCGTCGGCGTCCCGTTCGGTGGCCGCGGCGAGGCCGAGGAGGTCCTCGCCGGTGAGCGGGGTGCGGGCGGCGAGTCCGTCGCCCTCCGGCACGACGGCGCCGATCCGCCGCAGGCTGGCCCGGGCGCGCTCGGCCAGGGTGCCGGTGTCGGGCAGGGCGAGGATGCGGTCGTCGGTCGCGGTCATCGGGCGTCCTCCGTGAGGGTGGTGGGCGTGCGGGGTTCGTCGGGGGAGGCGTCTGGGGCCGTGGGCGCGTCGTCGAGGCCGAGTTCCTCGGCGACCCGGCGGAGCGACTGGTCCTGCTGTCGTCGGTAGAGGGCGAACGGGTCGTGGATCTCGCGGTCGATCATCCCGGCGAGCCGTGCGAGGTCGTAGTGCACCGCCTGCTGGGCCTCGTCGCGGGTGCCCTCGCCGCTGAGGTTGGACTGGAAGATCCCGGCGGCCGAACGCGGCAGGAAGTCCTCGTAGACGACGGGCCTGGCGCTGACCCAGCCCCGGTCCAGCAGTTCGGACAGCCGGGCGGACGGCGGGGCGCCGGCGGGCCGGTCCGCGCTGACGTGGTAGGTGAAGAACGCCAGCCCGGCCTCGACGAGGCCGCGCTCGGTGTCCGGGAGGCCCGCGCGCCAGACGTCGCTCGCCACGTCCTGCCGCGCCGTGGCGGGCCGTCCGGCCATCCGTCGGTCCACCTCGGCGAGGAGCCCGTCGTACCGGGCCCGCCCGGCGGCGGTCAGCGCGATGCCGCGCGCCTCGACCTCCCCGAAGCGGACGCGCAGCGCCCCGGTGGTGACGGTGCCGTCGTCCCGGCGCATGGCGCGGGGTTCCGACAGCGCGCGGAAGGAGGTCTGGCGCAGCAGCACGTCCGGACCCTCCCAGCGCGGCGGCCCCTGGATGGTGTCGATCATCTGGATGCCGCGCTCGGTCATCCGCCGGTACAGCTCGTCGATGTCGAGGACCCGCGGCGTCAGGTGGTTGACGTGGGTGCTGGTCACGCCGCCGATGTCCGCGGCGACGGCGGAGACCCGTTCCAGTGTGGCGTACCAGGACTGGTCGACCGGTTCGCCTGAGAGCTCGAACGCCCCCACGGCCAGGGCGAGGAACCGTTCCGCCGCGGCCTCGGGCAGCTCCCGTTCGCGCTCGGCCCGGTCGGCCAGGTCGAGCAGTTCGGGCGGGAAGAGCTGCCGGCGCGCGAGGAACTCCTCCAGCCGGCCCCGCAGCTCCGCGTCGAAGAACCGCGGGTCGGCCGGGGTGAGCATGGAGGTGAAGACCCGGAACGGGTTGCGGGCCAGTTCCTCGGCCTCGACGGGCCGGAACGCGGTCGAGACGACGGGGACGGCGCTGGCGGCGGCCTCCCTGAGGTCGTAGAAGCCGACGGGGTGCATGCCCAGGGCGCCGAAGATCCGGGCGACCTGGTGCAGTTCCCGCGGGGTGCCGACCCGGATCGCGCCGTGCCGCTCCGCGGTGACGCGGGAGATGGAGCCCAGGCGTTCGGCGTCCGCGCCGGAACGCGCCAGCACGTCGGTGTTCACCTCGCGGGAGACGTCCACCAGCGTGGTGTAGGCGGGCACCTCGCGCCCGTACATGTCCGACAGGCGGCGGGCGAACTCCGCCCGCAGCCGCCACTGGCTGATCGTTGTCATCGCTCTGCCTCTCACATCGCGTCGGGTCGGGTCACGTCGGGTCGGGTTCGGGGGTGGGGCCGAGCACCGTCACGTCGTCGCCGCAGGCGTCGAGCAGGGACGCCGAGACGTCGATCTCGGCCAGCGCCAGGGTGTTGCGGATCCGCACCACCCGGGCCTCGGTCGGGTCGGGGAGCCCGAGGGCGCCGACCGCGATCCGCAGCCCGTCGTCGAGCGTCGGCACCACGACGGGGCAGCGGCTGCTGGCCGGGGAGCCGCTGGTCAGGCTGTTGCGGTAGGTGGCGCTCCAGTCGACGGCCTCGGCGAGCCGGCGGGTGACGAAGTCGGCGTTGCCGATGCCGGCGGCGTTGCCGTGGCTGACCGGGGTCAGCTCGCCCGCGACGAGATAGCGGATCCGCGGGGTGGTGAACGGCGGTTCGAACGGCACGCTGTGCCGGCCGACCACCTTCGAGTCCATGCCGGCGCCCGAGACGTCCTTGCCGAACTGGTCGACCAGCAGCACGTCCAGATCGTCGACGGGCAGCCGGGGGGTCCACTCCTTCGCCAGCCGCAGCAGCTCCCGTTCCCGCCCGAGCAGCCGGTCCGGGCCGACCGCCTCGACCAGCGCCGTGGTGTGGCCGCCGTTCTCCACGATGCCCAGCCCGAACAGCGGCCGGCCGGTGGCCAGCAGCGCCTCCGCGCCGGCGACGACGACGCGTTCCAGACCGCCGAGCCGCGCCGCCAGCCGGTGCTGGCGCACCGCGCCGTCCGGGCCGCCGAGGCCGATCGCCAGCATCTTGGCCAGTCCCGACTCGATGCCGCCGGAGAAGTCCGTGTGCGGTTTGACGCGGTTGACCACCACCACGTGGTCGGCCTCGGCCGCGGGCCGCAGCATCAGCGTTCCGGCGCCGAGCGCCTCGGCGACCGGTACCGACTCGGTGGCGCAGACCACGGGGCAGCCGACCGAGCGTTCGGTGACGCCGAGACCGGCCAGCACCTCCCGCTGCCCGGCCTCGGTGGCGCCGCCGTGACTGCCCATCCCGGGCACCACGAACGGCTCGGCGCCCAGCGCGCGCAGGTGCGCGACGCAGGCGGCCACCACCGGCACGACGTCGGCGATGCCGCGGCTGCCCACGGCGACCGCGATCCGCCGGCCGGGGAGCGCGCCGAGCCCCAGCGCGGCCAGGGTGTCCCGGGTCGCGGCGGCGGCGTCGGCGACCCGCGGGCCGCGCACCGGCTGGCGCACCCGCACCATCCGCGGCAGCGCGGCGGCCCGCGGCACGCCGGACAGGTCGGCGCCCGCCGGGCCCGCCCCACGCGGCGCGGGCCCGGCCGTGGCGTACTGGGCTGTCGGGTGCCGGGCCGTCGGGTGTGGGGCCGTCGGATCAGGTCCAGAGCACGTCATCGGTGATCTCATCCGTCGTACGAACGCCGCACAGCGCCATCGCCATCTCCAACTCCACGCGCAGCCGGGTCACCACCCGCCGCACCCCCTCGGCCCCCTCCGCGGCCAGCCCCCACAGGTAGGGGCGGCCCAGCAGCACCGCGTTCGCGCCGAGCGCCAGCGCCTTCAGCACGTCGCCACCCGACCGCACACCGCCGTCCACCAGCACCGGAACCCGCCCCGCGACGCGCTCGACGACCCGGGGCAGCGCGTCCACCGTGGCCGGCAGCGTGTCGAGGTTGCGGCCGCCGTGGTTGGAGACGATGATCCCGGCCGCACCGGCCGCCACGGCGCGCTCGGCGTCGTCGCCCCGCAGCACGCCCTTGACCAGCACCGGCAGCTCCCGTTCCGCGCACAGCCCGGCCAGCCGGTCCCAGGTCAGGCCGGCGTCCAGCGCGGAGCGGTGGATCACCTCGGGGTCCGCCGGCGGGGCCAGCCCCGCCGGCAGGTCCCGCAGCACCCCGAACTCCAGCCCGTCCGGCAGCGACACGCCGTCCCAGCCCTGGCCGCTGCGCATGCCCGCCACGGGCGTGTCCAGCGTGACGACCAGGGCCTCGGCGCCCCGCGCCACCGCCTCGTCCAGCACGTTCGCGACGAAGCCGGCGTCCGGCGCCGGGTTCAGCTGGAACCACCACGGGCCCCGCGCCGCCGCCGCGATGTCGGCGGTCGGGGTCGTGGTGTAGGAGCTGACGACGAAGAGCGCCCCCGCCTCGCCCGCGCCGCGCACGCTGGCCAGCTCGCCCTCCGGGTGGAACAGCCGGTGGCAGCCGGTCGGGGCGAGCAGCACCGGGTGCGGCAGCCGCCGCCCGAGAAGCCGCACGGACGGGTCGACGGAGGTGACGTCCACGCCGACCCGCGGCGCCAGCCGGATCTCCTGGTACCGCTCCTCGTTCCACCGGGCGGTGTGCCCCGAGCCGGCGGCCGAGGCCGCGTACCGGGACGCCAGGTCGGTCATGCGCTCCGCGGCGAGTGCCGCGTAGTGCTCGAGCGGTGGCAGGGCCGGCGTCATCGGGCGCGCTCCGGACGGCCGCCGAGCAGCCCGCCCAGCACCTCGGCGCAGACGTCGTCGATCTCGGTGCCGGGGTCGCGCTCCTGGTAGCGCCGGTACGCCTCGTGCTTGGCCCAGTCCCTGACCCCGATCGGCAGGTCCCGCAGCATCTCCCCGACCCGGGCCTGCGCCGCGTCGGGCCACGTCGCGTCCAGGCGGGCGCGTCCCGGCCCCAGCGCGATGCCCGCGTCGGCCCGGCGCCGCCCGGCGCGTTCCCGTTCGGTCGCCGCCTCGTCGAGCCGGCCGCCGGCGATCACCACGCCGTAGCCCTCGGCCGCGTGCGCCTCGGTCAGCAGGCCGCGTTCCACGTCGGCGAGCACCTCGGCGGCCGGCCGGTCGAGCGGGTCGCCGTAGCCGGCGCCCGCCGCCGAGGTGATGCTGACCACGTCGCCCGGCGCCATCCGCAGCAGCGCGAACTTGCCGATGTCCGTCTCCTCCGCGCCGCGCCGGACCACGCACCGCCCGGTGCTGCCGGCCTGGCCGCCCGCCACGCCCCACGGCGCCAGCGCGAAACGCTCCAGGCCGCGGGCGGTCACCTCGGTGTCGATGTGCAGCGCCTCGAAGTCCAGCCGCATGGCGAGCCCGCCGCGGTGCCGCCCGGCGCCGCCGGTGTCGGGCACCAGCCCGTAGCGGCGGACGACGATCGGCAGGGACGACTCGCACGTCTCCACCGGCGTGTTGCGCATGAAGCCGCCGTACGCGCTCTCGGCCGCGTCGAGCCCGTCGGCGCCGGGCCGCGCGCCGCCGCCGCCGAGGATCGGCTGCACCACCTCCACCAGCCGCTCGCCGGTCTCGGGCCGCGGCACCGCCGCCACCACCGGAGAGATGGAGCCGGGGCCGCAGGCCGGGATCTGCCCGGGCAGGGCCTGCGCCAGCGCGCCGTACACCGCGTCGCCCACCCGGATCGCCGTCGCGTACCGCACGCCGATGGCGGCCGGGTGCCGGGCGGAGACCAGCGTGCCGGGCGGCGCGGTGAGGGTGACCGGGCGCAGGATGCTGCTGGTCTTCGGCAGGTCGTCGTCGCGGCTGGTGAGGTAGCCGACGATGGCCAGGCAGAGCAGCGGGTTGGTGCCGGCGGTGCCCGCCATGTTCAGCGCCGAGGACACCTGCGGATCGGTGCCGTCGAAGTCCACGGTGAGGTCGGAGCCGGCGACCCGGACCTCGACCTCGATGCGGACCGGCACCTCGGAGTAGAGGTCGTCCTCCAGATAGTCGACGAAGCGGTACGCGCCGTCCGGGATCTCCTCGATGAGGCGCCGCGCCCGCGCCTCGCCGTACTCCAGCACCCGGTCGATGCCGTCGGCGACGGCCTGCCGGCCGAAGCGCTCCACGGCCTCCAGCACCTGCTGTTCGCAGACCTCCAGGCCCGCGCACATGGCCTCCAGATCGCCCTTGTTGGTCTCCGGGATCCGGGTGTTGTCGAGGATCAGGTGCAGCACGTCGGTGTTGACGCGGCCGGCCCGGTACAGCTTCGTCGGGCGCAGCCGCAGGCCCTCCTGGTAGACCTCCCGGGCGGTGGGCCAGACGCTCGCGGGCACCGCGCCGCCGAAGTCCGAGGCGTGGATGAACGCGTACGCCCAGGCGAGGATCTCGCCGTCCACGAAGATCGGCCGGACCACGTGCACGTCGGGCAGGTGGGTGCACGGCTGGCCCGCGAGGTACGGGTCGTTGACGATGATCACGTCGCCGGGCTCGTACTCGGGGAAGTACTCCAGCAGCTCCCGCATGTTCGAGCCGAGGTAGCCGGGGGCGCCGAGGTTCCACGGGTACGCCACGTACTCGCCGGAGGTGGCGACGACGCCGCAGGAGAAGTCCGCCGTCTCCTTGATGAAGGTGGCGTACGCGGTCCGCTCGATGACGTGGGACATGTTCTCGACGATCGCCTGGAACCTGTTGTACAGAACCTCGAGGGGCACGTCAGCCGTCATGGTGGTTCGCCTCCGCGATCACGTTTCCTCGCTCGTCCATGGTCGCGGTGTATCCGGGGACCACCACGATGGTGCTGTCGGGCAGGGCGATCACCGCGGGACCCGCGACGGGCACGCCCGTGGTCAGCTGGTCCGGGGTCACGACGGTCGCCTCGACGGCGGTCGCCCCGTGCATGATCCGCCGCCGCGCCGGCACCGCTGCCCCGGCACCGTCGCCGGCGTCGCTACCGTCGCCGGTCCGCCGCGGCGGACCGCCCGGTGGCGTCCCGGCCGCCTGCTCCGGCAGCTCCACGGTGGCGAAGAGCCGCAGCGAGACCAGGAAGACGCCCTGGTCGGGGCTGGTGAGACCGTACCGGCGGACGTAGTTCTTCTCGAAGAGCTCGCGCAGCGCTATGGCCGGATCGCTGCCCAGCGTCTCGGGCAGCGCGACCTCGATCTCGTACGACTGGCGCCGGTAGCGCATGTCGGCGGCGAGCTGGAGCACGACCCGCGGGTGCCGCGCGGCGAAGCCGTTGACGGCCAGCCACTCCCGCGCCTGCTCCCGCAGCCCGGCCACCGCCCGCTCGTAGGCCGCCTGGTCCACGGTCTCCACGTCGGCGTTGAGGGTGCGGATGAAGTCCGCTCGCGGCCGGGCCAGCACGGCGCCGGTCGCGCACAGCGTGCCGGGCGACGCCGGGACGACGACGCGGGGCACCCGCAGCTCCGCCGCGAGCGCGCACGCCTGCACCGGGCCCGCGCCGCCGAAGGCCACCAGCACGGACTGCTTCGGCTCCAGCCCGGTACGGGCCAGCACCGCGCTGGTGCCCCGGTGCAGGCTGGAGGTGGCGACCTCGACGATCTGCCGGGCGGTCCGCTCCACGTCCGTGCCGAGCCGCTCGGCCAGCGGCGCCAGCGCCGCCCGGGCCGCGGCCTCGTCCAGGTGCAGGGTGCCGCCCGCGAGTCCGGCGGCGCCCATGTAGCCGCAGACCAGGAACGCGTCGGTGAGCGTGGGCCGGGTGCCGCCCTTGCCGTAGCAGGCGGGTCCGGGTTCGGCGCCCGCGCTCTCCGGGCCGACCTTGAGCACGCCGGTGTCGTCGACGCGGGCGATCGACCCGCCGCCCGCGCCGATCGAGGAGATCTCGATCGACGGCAGCACCACGGGGAAGTCGCCCACCTCGGCGTTGCGCGAGGTGACCGGCTCGCCGTCGCTGATGACGGCGATGTCGGTGCTGGTGCCGCCCATGTCCAGGGTGATGCCGGAGTCGAGGCCCAGCGCGGCGAGCACGTCCCGGACCGCCGAGATGCCGGACGCGGGTCCGGAGAGCATCGTCTGGATCGCGTTGGCGCCCGCGTCGTCGACGCCGGTGACGCCGCCGTTCGACTTGGTGATCAGACAGGAGGCGTCCACCCCCATCTCCCGCAGCCGGGTGCGCAGGTCGGTCAGGTAGCGCTCGACGCGGGGCGCGACGTAGGCGTTGACCACCGCCGCGATGGTGCGCTCGTACTCGCGGATCTCCGGCCACACCTCGTGCGAACAGCACACCGACAGGTCGGGCCAGCGCGCCGACAGGGCGCGCCGGGCGGCGCGCTCGTGCTCCGGGTAGGCGTGCGCGTGCAGGAACGCGACGACCAGATGGTCGAGGCCGTGCTCCGCGCGCAGCGCGGCGACCCGGTCCAGCAGCGCGCCGGTGTCCAGCGGGGCGTCCTCCCGCCCGTCGGCGAGCATCCGCTCGGGCACCTCGACGACGCGGGAGCGGGGGATCAGCGGCTGGGGGCGCACCGCGAAGAGGTCGACCGGCTTGCCCAGGTGCAGCCGGCGCAGCTCCAGCACGTCGCGGAAGCCGTCGGTGACGACCAGCCCGAGTCGCTCCCCGCGGCGCTGCAGGACCGTGTTGAGCGCGATGGTCTGGCCGTGCACGAAACGCCGCACGTCGGCCGGGCGGTAGCCGGTCTCCGCGAGGATCTCGCCGAGTCCGGTGACGACGGCGTCGGCCGGGCGGCCCGCCGTGGTGGGGCGCTTGGCGTGGTGCCGGTGCCCGTTCTCGGTGTCCACCAGCGTGAAGTCGGTGAAGGTGCCACCGATGTCCACGCCGATCTGCAATGACGCCACTACGCCACCATCTCCTTGTCTCGTGCGTTGGCCGGTGGCTCGTCCGCGTCGTCGAGCCGGCTGCGATAGGTCTCCGGGAAGATCAGCGCCACGGGGAGGACCAGCAGCGCCAGCGTCGCCACGTACCAGCCGGGGGCGGAGAGCGCGTCGGTCCGGTCGACGAGGAACTGCCCGACGAACGGGGCGGTGCCGCCGAACAGCGCGTACGCGATGTTGTAGCCGATGGACGCGCCCGAGTAGCGGACCGTGGTCGGGAACAGCTCGCACATCACTGTGGACAGCACGGCCGCCACGCAGCCGAACGGCAGCGCGAACATCAGCTGGCCGGCGATGGCCGCCGCGGTGCTGCCGCTCGACAGGGTGAGGAAGGCGGGCACGGCGAGGACGACCAGGCCGACCGCGCCGGTGACGAGCACCTTCCGGCGGCCGATCGAGTCGCTCAGCCGGCCGAGCACCGGTATCAGCGCGCACACCACGACGACGACCGCGCTGTTGGTGACCGCGGCCACCGTGGAGCCGGTCTCCACGTTCTCCTTCAGGTGGGTGGGCATGTAGCTGGTGAGGGTGTACGAGGCGACCGAGTTGAGGCCGGCGATCGCCATCACCAGCAGCACGGCCCTGCGGTGCTGGGTGAGCACGGTGCGCAGCGGCGCCGACTCCTTGCGGTCCTGCTGCTCCAGCGCCCGGAACTGCGGGGTGTCCTCCACCCTGAGACGCAGGTAGAGGCCGACGAGCGCGAACGGGCCGGCGATGAGGAACGGCAGCCGCCAGCCCCAGGAGTCGTAGGCCGCGTCCGGCATGGTGCTGAACGCCAGCACCACGAACCCGGCGAAGGCGGACGGCAGGGTGCCGGTGGCGACGGAGATGCCCGCCCACTGGCCGCGCCGGTTCGGCGGGGCGTACTCGACGAGGAAGGTCGACGCGCCGGTGTACTCGCCGCCGGAGAAGAAGCCCTGGCCGAGGCGGGTGAGCACCAGCAGGATCGGGGCGGCGATGCCGATGGCCGCGTAGGACGGGATGAGGCCCATCAGGACGGTGCAGACGCCCATGCCGAGGACGGCCACGGACAGCACGTTCTTCCGGCCGACCCGGTCGCCGATGCGGCCGAGCACCAGGCCGCCGACCGGCCGGAGCAGGAAGCTGACGCCGAAGACGGCGAGGGTGCCCAGCAGCGAGGCGGTGTCGTCGCCGTCCGGGAAGAAGGCGTGGGAGATGGCGGAGGCGGAGTAGGCGTAGAGGGCGAAGTCGTACCACTCGATGAGGTTGCCGATTGAGGCGGTCGCCACCACGCGACGGCGCGACGGCTGGGACACCTCGGGCGGCCCGGGGGTTCCGGGTTCTCCGGGTGTTCTGGGTTCTCTGGGTTCTCTGGGTTCTCTGGGGGTCGGGGTTGACATGGCGAACTCACCTCAGCCTTTCCTGGCCGGGCCGGTCAGGCCGAGCGTGCGGAGCAGCCGCATCAGCCCGGCGAGGGCCTCGGGGTCGTCCTCGACGGGGAGGCGGGGCGGCCGCGGGTAGCCGGCGGGCCGGCCCTGGAGCCGCATGACGGCCTTGAGCTGGGCCTGCATGCCGCCGAAGACGCCGTTGCCGTCAGCCTCGTGCAGGGCGGCGCGGGCCGCGTTGAACTCCTCGGCGATGGCGAGCGCCTGGGGCAGCTCGCCGGCCCACAGATGGTCGAAGGCCCGCGCGGTCCTGGGGCCCAGCAGCATGCCGGCGCCGAAGTGGCCGTCGCCGCCGTACCCGCTGGCCATCAGGGACAGGCCGGCGGGCGTGAGGGCGTTGCCGAAGACCCGCAGCCGGTCGCCGACGGCGCCGATGGTGCGGTGGTACTGGAGGTCGTCCGGGGTGCTGTCCTTGATCGCGACCACGTTGCGCAGGTCGGCGAGCCGGATGGCGGTCTCCGGGGTGATGTTGGTGGAGACGTCGGCCGGGATGTTGTAGACCATCACCGGGCCGGGAATCCGGGCGGTGGTCCGCTCGTAGAACGCCACCACCTCGGCCGGGGTCAGCCGGGCGGCGGGCGGCGGGGAGTAGAGCACCCCGTCGGCGCCGGTCTGCAGGGCGTGCCGGGCCAGGGCCACGGTCTCGTCCTCCCGAAGGCTGGAGACGCCCACCAGGAGGGGGATCCGTCCGCGCAGTTCCTTGACCGCGACCTCGGCGACGCGGGCGCGCTCCTCGTGGCTCTGGGCGTACCACTCGCCGGTGCTGCCGTTGACGAGGGCGGCGTGTGCGCCGTCGTCGGCGAAGCCGGCCAGCACCTCGGCGAGCAGTTCCTCGTCCAGGGCGCCCTCGCGGGTGAACGGTGTCGGCGCGGCGGCGAAATAGCCACGCCAGTCAATGTCCTGGCGATCCATTCCCGCTGGTCCTCCTCGTAGCTCGGGGGTGGCTGTGGTGCTCGCGCCGCGGGCCCGCGGTGGTCGCGCAGAATGCATGTATTGGCCAAGTAAAGGGGTCGGCCCGTCAGCCGGGACGGCGGGCTTCTGGCCCGTTCTGTCATCCGGCGGCCGGCGGCCGTGGCGTCCCGGGGCACGCGTGTGCCCCGCCTGGCGTGGTGGGTCGGGCGCGTCGGCGCCCACCCGGTCTGGTCGCAGGGTGTTCCGTGATGGGTCGCATCGCCGGCGCCGTTCGGAATTACCGAAAGGCATTCGGAAACGCGTGCCGGAGACGCTGGCACGGGGGACGCCGGATCGTCAACCCCTCGTTCGGCATCGCTGCTAATGTGGCCGCATGACCGAACGGCGTCCGCGTTCCCGCGTCCAGAGTGTTGACCGCGCCGGGCTGCTGCTCGGCCTGCTCGCCGAGGCCGACGCCTCCGGGCGCGGCCTCGCCGACCTCGCCGCCCAGCTCGGCGTCGCGCGCAGCACCGCCCACGCCATGCTGCGCACCCTGGAGGTGCACGGCCTGGTCGCCGAGGTGAGCGGGCCGCGCTTCGTGCTCGGCACCGGCCTCATCCGGCTCGGCGACATCGCCGCGAAGCAGCTGCCGCTGGCCGACCAGGCGCGGCCCGCGCTTGCCGCGCTCGCCCAGGAGACCGGCCTGACCACCCGTCTGGCCGTCGCCGACCAGGGCTTCCCGGTCTTCGTCGCCCGCGTCGACGGCCCGGGGTTCGTCCGGTTCCACACGCCGCTCGGCGGCCGGGAGGCGCCGAACGCCAGCGCGGCCGGCAAGGTGATCCTCGCTGACCTCACGGAGGAGCGGGTCCGCGAACTGGTCGAAGAGGTGGGCCTGCCGGCCCGCACCCCCCGGACCATCACCGACGTCGAGGTGCTGCTCGCCGAGCTCGACCGGGTGCGGGCCCGCGGCTACGCCGTGGACGACGAGGAGGACCTCGACGGCGTCTTCTGCGTGGCCGCCGAGGTGCGCGACGCCGGCGGCCGGCTCATCGGCGCCCTCTCGACCACCGGCATCACCTCCGACCGCCGGGCCCGCTCCATCGAGGACCTCGGCGCGGTCGTCCGCAAACACGCCCAGGACCTCGGCACCCGCCTCGCCCGCTGACCCCTTGCCGGGGAGAGCCCGGTTTCGCGGCCCGCCGGGCCAACGACGCCTCCCGGGCGGGGCACCGCTCGCGGGCCGGCGCCTGCGGGAACTGCGCTGGGGCGCCTCCCAGGTGTCGTGCGGACCTGGTTGCGGGTGCTGGTTCGAGATTCGCGGCTGACCGGAACGCCGCGCCATCTCGGGGCGTGCCCGGATCGGGACGACCGAGGTTTCGCCTGCCGGGCGGGGTGCCGCTCGCGGGCTGGCGCTCGCGGAAACCGTTCGGGTTCGGGGTGTCTCCCAGCGCCTCAGGAGGTCGCCCGGGCGGGGGCCTGGTCGCGGGTGCCGGTGCGCGGCTCGCGTCATGCGGCCGGGCCGGCGGCGGCCGGGGTTTCGCCTCCCAGTGGGGTGCCGCTCGCGGGCTGGCGCTCGCGGAAACCGTTCGGGTCTGGGACGTCTCCGAGTGTGCCGGTGCGCGGCTCGCGGTGGACCGGTACGCCGCGCCATCTCGGGGGACGCGGGCGGGCCTGCGACGGGCCCCGGGCTCGGCGCCCGCAGTCCGGGTGGACCGCGCGAAGCGCGTCCGCGTCCGCGCGCTACACCAGCGGCGTCAGGTGGGGCGCGTCGGGTGGTACCGCCTGGGTCAGGGCGTGGAGGAACGGGCCGGTCAGGGGGTTGGTGTTGGCCTTTCGGCAGACCGCGAGCACCGTGCGGTGTGACGGCGGAACCGTCGGCGCGGCCGCCAGGCGGTCGTCGGGGCGGTGGCCCAGCGCCGGCACCACCGCCACCCCGCCGGTCGCCACCACCAGCTCCCGCACCACGTCGTAGTTGTCGCTGCGGAACGCGATCCGCGGCGTGAAGCCCGCCGCCGCGCACAGCCGGGTCAATGACAGCGCGCCCGCGGTGCGCTGGCCGCTGGTGATCCACCGGCGCCCCGCGAGCCGCGGCAGCTCCACCGACGGCAGGCCGTCCGGCGGCCGCAGCACGAGCAGTTCCTCCCGCAGCAGCGGGCGGGTCAGCACGCCGTCCGGCCAGCGCCGGGGACACAGCGCGTACTCGTAGACCAGCGCCACGTCGAGCTCGCCCGCCACGACCGCCGTCATCAGCTCGTCCGGCTCGCTCTCCTCCAGCGTCACCTCCGCGCCGGGGCAGCGCTCGCCGAACGCGGACAGCGCCCCCGGCACCAGCCGGACGCTCGCCGTCGGGAAGCTGCCCAGCCTGATCCGGCCGCTCAGCCCGCCCGCCAACTGCCGCACCTGGTAGTCGAAGTCGTCGAGCCCCGCCAGCAGCGGCCGGCTCAGCTCCAGCAGCCGGTCCGCCGCCGCCGTCGGCCGGATGCCGTGCGCCTCCCGCTCGAACAGCACCAGGCCCGTGTCCCGTTCCAGCGCCGCCATGTGCTGCGAGACCGCCGACGCGGTGTACCCCAGCTCGCGGGCGGCCAGCGCGAACGAGCCGGTCCCGCACACCGCGCGGAACGTCAGCAGATGCGGAAGCTTGTACACCCGCCACACACCTCCTCCCGCAGACCACGTCTCGGACCGAAGCACTCAGACCACATCAGGCCAAGTTTCTCTTGGCCTCCCCCTTCCAAGGTATAGCCCTGCTGACCCTTGGCAGCGCCCACCCCGCCACCCATCGTGGACGACGAGCGCGCCGCCCGCCGGCCGCGACCGGCTCGGTAGGACGGGAGACGACCACGTGACGGCCACCACCACAGCGCCCGCGCACCCCGACCCCGCCCCGGAGGCCGTGGCCCGCGCCCTGCGCGCCGCCCGTTGCGGCGACGTCGCGGCGGACCGCGCCAGCCGCGCCCGGTACGCGGCCGACGCCTCCAACTACCGGCGCGTCCCGCTGGCCGTCGTCTTCCCGCACACCCGGCAGCAGGTGCTCGACGCCGTCGCCGCCTGCCGCCGCCTCGGCGTGCCCGTCACCTGCCGCGGCGCCGGCACCAGCACCTCGGGCCAGGCGATCGGCACCGGCGTCGTCCTCGACCTCTCGCGCCACTACCGCCGGCTCCTCGACCTCGACCCCGCCGCCCGGCGCGCCATCGTCGAACCGGGCATCGTCCTGGACGAGCTGCGCGCGGCCGCCGCGCCGCACGGCCTCACCTTCGGCCCCGACCCCTCCACCCACAGCCGCTGCACCCTCGGCGGCATGATCGGCAACAACGCCTGCGGTTCCCGCTCCCTCGCCTGGGGCCGTACCGCGGAGAACGTCGTCGCGCTCGAGGTCGTCACCTACCAGGGCACCGTCCTGACCCTCGGCGAGATGACCGCGGAGGAGATCGCCCTGGCCGTCGCCGTCGACGACGAGCGCGGCCGGCTGATCGCCCGGCTGCACGCCCTCGCGCGGGAGAACCTCGCCGCGCTGCGCACGCGGTTCGGCCGCTTCCCGCGCCAGGTCTCCGGCTACGCCCTGGAACACCTGCTGCCCGAACGCCGCTTCAACCTCGCCCGCGCCCTCGTCGGGGCCGAGGGCACCTGCGCCGTGGTGCTCGCCGCCACCGTGCGCCTGGTTCCCGAACCGCCGCGCCGCCGGCTCGTCGTCCTCGGCTTCGCCGACGCCGTCGCCGCCGCCGACGCCGTGCCCGCCCTCCTCGCACACCGCGGCGCCGAACCGGGCGCCCGGCTGCTCGCGCTGGAGGGCTTCGACCGCGACCTCACCGACGCGGTCACCGCACCCGAGGGCCGCGCCGCCCTCGCCACCCTGCCGGCCGGCGGCGCCTGGCTCTTCGCCGAGCTCGCCGGCCCCGCCGACCAGCTGTCGGACGCCGCCCGCGCCCTGGCCGCGACCGCCGCCCGAGCACCCGGCTCCACCGGGACCGAGGCCGTGGACGACCCCGCCCGAGCCCGCCGGCTGTGGCGGCTGCGCGAGGACGGCGCGGGGCTCGCCACCCGCCTCCCCGACGGCTCGGAGGCCTGGCCGGGCTGGGAGGACGCGGCCGTTCCGCCCGCCCGGCTCGGCTCCTACCTGCGGGCGTTCACCGCGCTGCTCCGCCACCACGGCCTGCGCGGCGCGGTCTTCGGCCACTTCGGCGAGGGCTGCCTGCACGTCCGCATCGACTTCGACTTCACCAGCGACGCCGGCCTGGCCACCTTCCGCGCCTTCACCACCGAGGCCGCCCGGCTGGTCGCCGCGCACGGCGGATCGCTGTCCGGGGAACACGGCGACGGCCTGGCCAGGTCGGCGCTGCTGCCCGCGATGTACGAGCCGGAGGCCATCGCCCTGATGGAGCGGTTCAAGCACGCCTGGGACCCGGACAACGGGCTCAACCCCGGCGTCATCGTCCACCCCGCGCCGCACGACGCCGACCTGCGCGCCGTCCCGCCCCGCCGGCCGCGCCCGCTGCCCACCGTGCTGCCGTTCCACCAGGACGGCGGCGACTTCGCCAAGGCCGCCCGCCGCTGCGTCGGCGTCGGGAAATGCCGCTCCGGCACCCCCAACGGCACCGTCATGTGCCCCAGCTTCCGCGCCACCCGGGACGAGAAGGACTCCACCCGGGGCCGCGCCCGGCTGCTCCAGGAGATGACCAGCGGCGACATCGTCACCGACGGCTGGCGCTCCACCGAGGTGCGCGACGCCCTCGACCTGTGCCTGTCCTGCAAGGGCTGCTCCGTGGACTGCCCGGTCGGCGTCGACGTCGCCACGTACAAGTCGGAGTTCCTGCACCACCACTACCGCCGCCGGCTCCGCCCCGCCTCGCACTACTCCATGGGGTGGCTCCCGCTGTTCGCCCGCGCCGCCGCCCGCGCCCCCCGCGTCGTCAACGCGGTGACCGGCTCCCGGCTGGTGCCGCTGCTCAAACGCCTCGGCGGGATCGCCGCCGAACGCGGCATCCCGCGCTTCGCCGACCGCACCTTCCTGTCCTGGTTCCGCGCCCGCGAGCCGGCCGGTACCGGTGACCGCGGCCCGGTCCTGCTCTGGGTCGACTCCTTCACCAACCACTTCGCCCCCGAGGTGCTGCGGGCGGGCGTCGCCGTCCTGGAACACGCCGGCTACCGCGTCCAGGTGCCGCCCGGCACCCAGTGCTGCGGCCTGACCTGGTTCACCACGGGGCAACTCGGCACCGCCCGCCGGGTCGCCGCCCGCGCCGTCCGCGCGCTGGCCGGGCCGCTCGCCGACGGCACGCCCGTGGTCGGCCTCGAACCCAGCTGCACCGCCGCGTTGCGCACCGACGTCCCCGAACTGCTCGACGGCCGCCCGGCCGGGCCCGACGCCCGCCGGCTGGCCGCCGCCACCCGCACCCTGGCCGAACAGCTCGTCCGCCACACCCCGGGCTGGCGACCGCCGCCCGTGGACGCAGAGGCCGTGTCCCAACCCCACTGCCACCAGCACGCCACCGCGGGATTCGGCGCCGACACCGAACTGCTCGCCGCCCTCGGCGTGCGCCACCGGGTGCTGGACTCCGGCTGCTGCGGCCTGGCCGGCAACTTCGGCTTCGAACGCGGCCACTACGACGTCTCCCTGGCCGTCGCCGAACAGGGCCTGCTGCCAGAGGTCCGCGCGGCCGCCGCCGACACGGTGCTGCTCGCCGACGGCTTCAGCTGCCGCACCCAGATCGCCCAGGCCACCGACCGCACCGGCACGCATCTGGCACAGCTCATCGCCGGCGCCCTGCCGCCACCGCCCGACCAGCGACCACCCCACCAGGGAAGGACGACCACGCCATGACCAACGCCCTCGATCTGGTCGACGAATGGGGCCCCGAGAAGATCGTCGTCGTCTCGCACCGCCGCACCGGCATGAAGGGCGTCCTGGTCATCGACAACACCGCCCGCGGCATGGGCAAGGGGGGCACCCGGATGGCCCCCGGCGTCACCGTCCCCGAGATAGCCCGCCTGGCCCGCGTGATGACCTGGAAATGGGCCGGCGTCGACCTCTTCTACGGCGGCGCCAAGGCCGGCATCGTCGCCGACCCCGCCGCCCCCGACAAGGAGGCCGTGCTCCGCGCGTTCGCCAGGTCGCTGTCCAACGAGGTCCCGCGCGAGTACGTGATGGGCCTGGACATGGGGCTGACCGAGGACGACGCGGCCGTCATCCAGGACGAGCTGGGCGACCGCGGCGCCGCCGTCGGCACGCCCGCGCACCTCGGCGGCGTCGCCTACGACCAGCTGGGCGTCACCGGCTTCGGCGTCGCCGAGTCGGCCGACGCCGCCGCCGACCACCTCGCCCGGCCGCTGCGCGGCTCCCGGGTCGCGATCCAGGGCTTCGGGGCCGTCGGCGCCGCCGCCGCCCGGCGCTTCCACGAACTCGGCGCCGTCGTCGTCGCGGTCTCCACCGCGCACGGCGCGCTCCACGCCCCCGGGGGACTCGACGTCGAGGCCGCGCTCCGGGCCCGCGCCGAGTTCGGCGACGCCTTCGTCACCGCGCCCGCCGCGGCCGGGGCCCTCGGCCCCGCGCGTCCGCTGCCCGCCGGGGCGGAACTCACCGTGGACTGCGACGTCCTCGTGCCGGCCGCGCTGCAGGACGTCATCGACGAGCGGACGGCCGGGACCATCGCGGCGGCGCTGGTGGTGGAGGGCGCCAACCTGCCCACCTCGGCGGCGGCCCGCGCGGTGCTGCACGAGCGCGGCGTCACCGTCGTCCCCGACTTCATCGCCAACGCGGGCGGCGTCATCGCCGCCGCCTACGCCATGGACGCCCGCTACTCGGCCTTCCGCCCCGACCCCGCCCAGGTGTTCGCCACCATCTCGGAGAAGCTGCGCGGCAACACCGAGACGGTGCTCACGGCGTCCCGCCGCCAGGACGTCACCCCGCACCAGGCCGGCCACCGGATCGCCCGGGACCGCGTCCTGGCCGCGATGCGCAGCCGGTCCGGCGGCGGAAGGCCGGGCGACGACGCGCGCTTGCCGTGACCGGACGCGCCGAGCCCTGTCGGCCCGCCGGCCGATCGCGCGAAGCCGCCGTCGAGGCCGAGCCCGGACCCATCCACCGGCCGCCGCTCGGCCGCCGCCGTCCGGCGCGGCGGGCTCAGCGGGTGACGCCGTCCGGGCCGCGTCGCAACGCCCGGCCCGGGAGAGCCCCGGTGTGCCGGCCGTCGGCGATGACCGGCACACCGCCGACGAGCACGTGCGGAACGCCCTCGGGCGTCCGGCGCGGATCCTCGAACGTCGCCGTGTCGCGCACCGTCTCCGGATCGAAAAGCACCAGGTCGGCGTGGTACCCGGGGGCGACCAGGCCGCGGTCGGCGAGCCCGAGCCGCCGCGCGGCCCGGCCCGTCAGATGGGCCACGCACTCCTCCAGGCCGAGCACCCCCAACTCCCTGACGTACCGGCCGAGGTAGCGGGGGAACGTGCCCCAGGCCCGCGGATGCGGCCGGTCCGCGGCCAGCAGCCCGTCGCTGCCGCCGGTGTGCGCCCGGTGCCGCATCACCGTCCGCACGTTCTCCTCGTCCCCGATGTGCAGCAGGATCGTCGTGGACAGCGCGTCCGCCAGCAGCCGTTCCCGGAACGTCTCGAACGGGGTCGACGCGCCGCCGGACGCCGCCGCCAGCTCCGCGACCGTCCGGCCCACCGCGCCCTGGTCCCGGGACCCCGAGATCTCGACCGCCTCCCACTCCACCGGCACCCCGTGGCAGCCGTCCGACCCCGCCACTTCCAGATCGTGCCGGATCCGGGCCAGCGCATCCGGGTCCCGCAGCCGGCCAAGCGTGGCCGCCGGGCCGCCCTCCGCCGCCCAACTCGGCAGCAGCGACGCCAGCGTGGTCGAGCCCGGCAGGTACGGATAGGTGTCCAGGGTGAGGTCCACGCCCGCGTCGAGCGCCGCGTCCAGCAGCGCGAGCAGCTCCGGCGCGCGCCCCCGGTTCACGGAGAAGTTCATGGTCGCGTGCGCCAGGTGCAGCGCGCACCCCGAGCGCCGCGCGACGTCGACCATCTCCTGGTACGCCGTCAGGGCCCCGGCGCCGTACGAGCGGTGGTGCGGCGCGTAGAAGCCGCCGAGCCCGGCCACCACCCGGCACAGCTCGACCAGCTCGGCGTCGGTGGCGTACATGCCGGGCACGTAGGTCAGCCCGCTGGACATGCCCACCGCGCCCTCGCGCATCCCGGTGGCCACCAGCTCCCGCTGCCGGTCCAGCTCGGCCTCGGTCGGCGGCCGGTCGTCCCAGCCCGTCGCCAGCATCCGCACCGAGCCCTGCGGCACCAGATAGCAGGCGTTGACCGCGATGCCCGCGTCGAGCCGGTCGAGATAGCCGCCGACGCTCCGCCAGTTCCAGTCGAAGCCCGGCGGATCGCCGTGCCAGCCCGCGATGGCCTGCCGCACCTGGGGCAGCGTCACGTCGTCGACCGGCGCGTAGGAGAGCCCGTCCTGGCCCAGCACCTCGCAGGTCACGCCCTGGCTCACCTTCGCCAGATGGTCGGGCTCGACGAGCAGCGCGAGATCCGAGTGGGCGTGCATGTCGACGAACCCGGGGCACAGCACGAGCCCGGTGCCGTCCAGCACCTTCCGCCCGGTCGGCACGCGCCCACCGACGTCCTCGATCCGCCCGCCGGTCACGGTCACGTCGGCGACCCGCCCCGGCGCGCCGGTCCCGTCGACGACGGTCGCACCACGGATCAACAGGTCGGTCATCGCCCCAGGCTACGGCGTCTCCGCGGGGACCCGGGCGGTTCAGAACCCGATGGCCTCGCGGAGCAGCAGGACGGTGCCGCGTCCGGGGCGGTGCTCCGCGTTGAGGACGAGCAGGCGGTTGACGGCGCTGGGCCACCCGTGGGCCTTCTGGGTGCGGGCGCTTTCCAGCGGGAGACAGTGGTCCTCGACGCGCCGCAGCGCCGTGCCCAGGTCGGGCACCACCTTCTGCGCCCCGACGATCCAGATCGCGCGGGCGGCGCCGCCGGCGTAGCCGGGCAACTGGCTTCCGCTGCCCGACGCGACCACGAGGGAGCCGGTCTCGGTGAGCGCGGCGACGCTGCCCACGATGACGTCGGGGCTGGCGGTCAGCCGCCGGATGTCGTCGGCGGCGGTGACGCGGTCCATGGCCAGGACCCGCGGCCTGATGGCTCGGTACCGCCCGCTGGCGTTGATGTCCTCCTCGATGCCGGACCGGCGGAGGGTCTCGCTGGCGCCGGTGAACACGCTGGCGCCCTCGGGCACCAGGTCCCTGACGCGGCTCCGTGCGGCGGCGACGTCGTCGAGGACCTCAACGTCGAAACCGTGCGCGGCCAGGGCGGTGGCCGCCCGCTCCAGGCGTTCCGCGGGCACCGGATCGGCGAACGAGGTCGCCGGCATGGGGGTGGTCATGATGTCTCTGCACGTCCCGTCCACTGGAGGATGTTTCCGTCTCACCACCCCGACGACACAGCCCTCCGAAACGTGAGGCCCGGCCCGGCCGCCATCCGGCCATCGGCGGCTTCGGCACCTTCGGGCTTCGGGCTTCGGCGGGCGGAATCCTCAGCCTCGGGCCACGCATGGCCGGCCAACCGCGTACCGTAGGCCGGTCGAGGCGGCGCGGGGGGACGAGGAGGCGGCGGCGTGGACGCGTGGGACGAGGCCGGAACGGGGCCGGGGGGCGGCGCGGCGGACGGCGCCCGTCCGGACGGCTACACCGAGCTCCTCGCCGAGGTGTCGGTGACCGGCCGGCGGCTGACCAGGGACGAGCTGACCGCGCACCGGGCGCGCGGGGAGCGCGCCGCGCGGGACGGCGTCGGGCTCCGCGAGCTGGTCAACGGACATCTGGCCGCGACCCGCGCGGCCTGGTCGGGCCTGCCGGGCGTGACCGCCGCCCCCGACCCGCGCGCGGTCCGCGCGGCGGGGGAGTGCGTGCTGGCCGCGGCCGAACAGGCGGTGGACGCGCTGGTCGAGGGCCACGAGCGGGCGCAACTGCTCGCGGTGCGCCGCGACGAGGCGGCCCGGCGCGAGTTCGTGGACGACCTGCTGCACGGCCGCAGCGACCCCGGCACGCTCTCCGCCCGCGCGGAGCGCTTCGGGCTGCGGCTGGCCCAGAGCCATGTGGTGGCCGTCGCCCGCGGCCCCGAGCCGTACGACGACACCCACCCGGTCACCCGGCGCATGGCGGGCGAACTGGACGGCCGGTTCGGCGGCCGGCTCGTGCTGCTGACCACCAAGGACGGGCGGCTGGTGTGCATCGCGCCCGGCAACGAGCCCGACGTCGTGGACCACTTCGCCCTCCGGGCCCGCACCGTCGCGGGGGCGGACGACTGCCGTGTCGCCGTCGGCCGGCCGCACCACGGACCTGGCGGCGTCGTCCAGTCCTACGAGGAGGCGCTCGGCGCGCTCGACCTCGCCGATCGCGCGCTGCTCGACGCGCCCGTGCTGCGCGCGGCCGACCTGCTGGTCTTCCCGGTGCTCGGCCGGGACCGGCAGGCCCTGGCCGACCTGGTGCGGACGGTGCTGGGGCCGTTGGCCGAGGCGCGCGGCGGTCCCGAACCGCTGCTGGCCACGCTCGACGCGTACTTCGCCTCCGGCTGCGTGGCCGCTGAGGCGGCGCGGCGCCTCTCGCTGAGCGTGCGGGCGCTGACCTACCGGCTGGCCCGGGTGCACGCGCTCACCGGCTCCGACCCCGCCGACCCGCTCCAGCGCTACACCCTGCAGACCGCGGCCATCGGCGCCCGTCTGCTCGACTGGCCCGCCCGGCCCCTGTGAGCCACGGCCGACCGGCCGGCCTCGGTCCGCTCACCCCTGAGCGGACCGGGCCGGTCGGACGCCACGCAGCCTGCTGGTCGGGACACGTCCGCGACAAGAGCCTGCGGCCGTCCCGGACGGCCCGCCACGGTCCGGCCTGGCCGGAGGCGGCTCCGGACGCGCGTCGGCTGCCCGTCGGAGCCCGCCAACGGACGTTCGTGCGCGGCACGTCCCACCATCCGGGACGTGCCGCGCACGATGTCGGACCGGAACCCTCGTTCGGTCAGCCGGTCACCTCGACGCGTTCCACCTGGCCGTTGGCCTCGGCGCTCGGGACGCCGTCGCTGCCTGGGGCCCTGGCCACCAGGCCGCCGAGCAGCGATGCCACGTCGATGCCCGTGGTCGAGCTCAACAGCTCCATGCCCTGCGCCACGTTGTCCGCCACCGTCCGCGGCAGGCGGCCGGCGCCGTCCGTGGAGACGACGGTCAGCTTGTCGATGGCCGCCAGCGGTTCGGCCGCCTTCCCGACGACCTGCGGCAGCACCTCCACCAGCATCTGCAGCACGGCTGCGTCCCCGTACCCGGCGTACGCCTCCGCCTTCTTCCGCATCGCCTCGGCCTCCGCCGCGCCCGTGGCGGCGGTGGCCGCCGCCTGGGCCTCGCCCTCGAAACGGAGCGCCTCCGCCAGCGCCGCCCGCCGCTCCCGCTCGCCCTCACCGGTGAGCCGGGCCCGTTCCGCCTCGGCGTGGGCGGCGGCGACCGCCGAGACCCGCGCGGCCTCGGCCTCCTGCTCGGCCCGGTACCGCTCGGCGTCCGCCGGCTTCCGCACCTGCGCGTCGAGCTGCCGGTCCGTCAGCGTGGCCTGCCGTTCCGCCACCTTCTCCTGCTCGGCCAGCACCTCCTGCTGCTGCGCCGCGGCGGCCAACGGACCCGCCGCGGCGGCCCGCGCGCCCGCCGCCTCGGTCTCGGCCCTGATCTCCGCCTGGCGCAGCGACAGCGTGCGCTGGGCGACCGAGATCTCCTCCTCCGCCCGCAGCCGCGCCTGTTCGGCGACGCGCCGCGCCTCCGCCTCGGCGATGTCCGCCTCCTGCCGGGCGCGCGCCGCCTCGGGCCGCCCGAGGTCGTCGAGGTAGCTGCCCTCGGCGCTGATGTCCTGGATCTGGAACGTGTCCAGCACCAGGCCCTGCCCCGACAGGCTGGCCTCGGCCTCCTCCGCCACCTGGCCGGCGAACGCGGCCCGGTCCCGGATCACGTCCTCCACCGTCATCCGGCCGACGATCGACCGCAGCGCGCCGGACAGCACCTCCTGGGTGAACGTGACGACCCCGCCCTGCTGGCGCAGGAACCGCTGTGCGGCGGACCGGATCGCGTCCTCGCCGCCGCCCACCTTGACGATGGCCACGCCGTCCAGGTTCACCTTCACCCCGCGCAACGTCACCGCGCCGCGCACCGCCACCGGGATGTGCCGGCTCGACAGGTCCATCACGTGCAGGTGCTGCACGAACGGGACGACGAACACCCCGCCGCCGACCACCACCTTCTGGCCGCTCGTGTCCCGGCTCACCTGCCCGGTCACCGGATCCGTGGACTTGCGCCCCCGGCGGCCGGTGACCAGGAACGCCTCGTTGGGCCCCGCCACCTTGTAGCGCGAGACCACCACCAGCACCAGCAGCACGAGGAGGACTACCACCCCCACGACCGACACCACGACGACATTCACGACACGTTCCCCTCTCCTCGTTCCCCGTCTCCCGGCGCTCCGCGCCGGCCTTCGGCCGCTCCGCGCCCGTTCTGCTCCGGCGCTCCGCGGCCGGTCTGTGGCGCTCCGCGCCCCTGCTGTTCCGGCGCTCCGCGCCGGTCCTTGGTTGCTTCGCCCCCGGCCCCTTTCCCGCGCTCCGCGCCGGTGTTTGGCCGCTCCGCGGCCGACGAGCGGCCGGCGTTCGGGCCGCCCGTTTCGCTGGCCCGGGCACCGGGCACCGGGCACCGGGCACCGGGCACCGGGCACCGGGCCGTGCCGGGACCGCCGGTCCCGGTGGCACGGACCAGGGGCGCGGGCCCAGCCGGCAAGGCTCACGCGCGTCAGCGCGCCGCCCGTACCTCCACGGCCGTGGGGGACAGCGTCTCCACCACCCACACCTCCGCGTTCACGGGCAGCGCCCGCTCGCATCTGGCCGTGTACTTCACGCGTAGCCCGGACACGTCCAGCAGTACCTCGCCGAACCCCCCGCCGCCCGGGATCGCCGTGACCACGGCGCCCGCCGCGCCGAGGAGTTGTTCCTCGCCCGGCGCGACGGCTGACTGGTCCCGCGCCAACACCCCGCTGAACCGCGTGACCAGCCAGGCCGTGCCCCCGCCCGCCGCCGCCCCCACCGCGGCGGCGAACGGGGTCCCTAGGCCCGTGGTGTGGTCGGTGATCGCCCCGACGAAGCCGAGCATGGAGACGAACGCGGCGACGGCGGGCAGCGACAGCCACCCGTCGGCACCGAGATCGAGAACCCCGTCGAACACCCCGTCGAAGATCCCGTCCAGCACCACGGCCAGGAGCAGCAGTACCAACCCGGCGATGCCGAGACCGAGAAGCCAGCCCACGGCGCTCACCTCCCCCGAAGGCCGTTGACCGCTGACAACGTCAGTCTGCCATTCATGAGGGCGCGTTCACATTTCCGCTTTCCGGCAATCTTGACGTCCTCTTGATGCCGGTCTCTCGCCCGTGCCGCGGCCACCACGCACGCGCGTTCGTGCGGATCGGTGAGGGACCGTCAGGTGGAGTCGCGGACGATCAGCCGGGCCGGCGTGATCACCGAGGCGGGCGCCGGGCCCGGCGCCCGGCCGAGGCGGCGCAGCAGCAGCGCCGCCATCAGCTCGCCCATCCGCTGCACGTCCTGCCGCACGGTCGTCAGCGCCGGCTCCGCCCAGGAGGCCGGGTCGAGGTCGTCGTAGCCGACCACGGCCACGTCCTCGGGCACCCGCAGGCCGCGCGCCCGCAGCGCCCGCAGTGCCCCCGTGGCCATCAGGTCGTTGCCGGCGAAGACAGCGTCGGGGCGCTCGGCCGGCCGGTCGAGCAGCCAGGACATCGCCCGTTCGCCGCCCTCGACCGTGAAGTCGCCGTGCGCCAGGAGTTCCGGATCCGCCCGGGGCGCGCCCAGCGCGTCCAGGTAGCCGTCGAGGCGGTCCGCGGCGGACGTCTGGTCCAGCGGTCCGGTGATCACCGCGATGCGCCGGCGCCCGCGCTCCAGGAGGTGGCGCACGGCCTGGCGCGCGCCGTCGCGGTTGTCGGTGTCCACGTAGAGCACGTCGGGGTCGTCCGCCGCGCCCGGCCAGTGGGGACGGCCGCCGAAGACCGTGGGCAGCCCGGACGCGGCGGCGGTCGCGGGCAGCGGATCGTCCGTGTGCAGCGAGAACATCAGCGCGCCGTCGACGTGGCCGCCGGCCAGGTAGCGGTCGATCCGGTCGTAGTCGTCGCGCGACTCCAGCAGCATCAGCAGCAGTTGCGTGTCGTGCGCGGCCAACTCCCGGCTTATGCCGCGCAGCTGCTGGGCGAAGAAGGGATCCGTGAACACCCGGGCCTCGGGCTCGGCGATCACCACGGCCACGGCGCCGGTGCGCCGGGTCACCAGGCTGCGGGCCGCGCTGTTGGGGACGTAACCCAGCGCGTCCACCGAGCGCTTGACCCGCTCCCTGAGCTCCGGGCGTACGCCGGGCGTGCCGTTGACCACGCGCGAGACGGTGGCGCGTGAGACACCGGCGTGCGCGGCCACGGCCTCCAGCGTGGGAGGGGCGCCGTCCACCACTTTCGAGTCCTTCTCTGTCACGAGGTCTTGACGGTACCGGCAAGCGACGGCACTGTGCAGTAGCACGACCTGAGAGCGCTCTCATCTCTCGACCGTCTCTCGACTCGGGAGCATGATCCGTCCCCCCACACCGGAAAGAGAGCATTGTCATGAGCACGAAAAGTCGCAGGTCCTGGCTTGCCGGCGGCGTCTCGGGGCTGGCCGCCCTGGCCGCCGTGGTGACCCTGGCCCTCCCCTCGGCCGGCGCCGCGGAATCCGCCGAAGCCGCGGGGTCCGGCTCCGGATCGACCGCCACGGAGCCCACCGCGGCCGCCGAGATCTGGCGCGAGGACTTCGACGGCGCGGCCGGATCGTTGCCCTCCGGCGAGAACTGGATCATCGACACCGGCACCGGCTACCCCGGCGGCCCCGCCAACTGGGGCACCGGCGAGGTGCAGACGTACACCGACAGCCCGGACAACCTGAAGCTCGACGGCAACGGCCATCTGGCGATCACCGCGCTCCGCGACGGCTCCGGCGGCTGGACCTCGGGCCGGATCGAGACCCAGCGCACCGACTTCGCCGCCCCCGAGGGCGGGGTGATGCGCATCGAGGCCGGCCTCCAGCTGCCCAACGTCTCCGGCGACGCGGCCCTCGGCTACTGGCCGGCGTTCTGGACCCTCGGCGCCGACTACCGCGGCAACTACTGGAACTGGCCGGGGATCGGCGAGTTCGACATCATGGAGAACGTCAACGGCGTCGGCCAGACCTGGGGCGTGCTGCACTGCGGCGTCAACCCCGGCGGCCCGTGCAACGAGACCAACGGCATCGGCGCCTCCTCGCCGTGCTCCGACTGCGGCACCGCCTACCACGAGTACGCGCTCGAACTCGACCGCACGGGCGACACGGAGTACCTCCGCTGGTACCGCGACGGCCAGGAGTTCCACTCCGTGAGCTCCGCCGAGATGGACGCCACGACCTGGGCGAACGCCACCAACCACGGCCACTTCATCCTGCTGAACCTGGCCATGGGCGGAGCGTTCCCGAACGGCGTCGCCGGCGTCTCCACCCCCACCGACGCGACCCAGCCGGGCGGTTCGCTGCTGGTCGACTACGTGTCCGTCTCGGTGCAGGAGGCCGCCCGGTGAGGGCCGGGATCAGCCGCAGGGCGCTGTTCGCCGGCGCCGCCGGCGCGTTCGGCGCGACGGCCCTGGGCGCCACGGCGCTGGCCGCCCGGCCGGGAGCCGGCCGCGCGGCGGCGGCCGCGCCCCTGCCGGTGACCGTCGTCAACAACACCGGACAGTTCGACAACGCCTCGATCTGGGTCTACATCGTCGGCAACGACGGCCAGCGGCAGGTCCGCGTCACCCCCGACGGCCAGCTGCTGCCCGTCTCCACCGCCGACAACGGCGCCGACGGCTACACCGACTACGCCATCCCGCTGGCCGCCTCCGGCGACACCACGATCCCGCTGCCGTACATGTCGGGACGGATCTACGTGGCGCTCGGCGACAAGCTGAAATTCAAGGCGTTGGCGGACGGCAACGGCAACCCCGCGCTGGCCTACCCCGCCGGCTGGGTCAGCTCCGACCCGAACTACCCGGTGCTGCACGACTGCGCGGAGTTCACCCACATCGAGTCCGGCATGTACTGCAACACCACCATGGTGGACATGTTCAGCGTGCCGCTCGCCATCCGGCTCACCGGCGCCAACGACCAGACCACCGGCACGTTGACGTCGGGCGCCCGGGCCCGGATCTTCGACGAGCTGCGGGGCCACGAGACGTTCGGGCCGCTGGTGCTGGAGGACCGGCGGGTGCTGGCGCCGGGCCACGGCCTGGACGCGGGGCTCTTCCCGGCCGACTACTTCGACCCGTACGTCGACCGGGTGTGGAGCGAGTACGCCGGCCGGGACCTGCTGGTCACCACCAACGCCGGGCAGTTCACCGGCCGGGTCAGCGGCGACCAGTTGGTCTTCACCGGCCCCGCACAGGTGTCGTTCAACCGGCCGCCCACCCGCGACGTGCTGTTCTGCGACGGCACGCTGGCCGCGCCGAACGACGGCACCACCGGTCCGGTGGCGGCGGTGCTGGCCGCCGCGCTGAACCGCGGCACCGCGATCAGCAACCCGAACCAGCCGGCCACCGACCCGGCGACGTTCTACCAGGAGGAGCCCGCGCACCACTACGCGCGCGTCATGCACGAGGCGTCGGAGGACGGGCGCGCCTACGGCTTCGCCTTCGACGACGTCGCCGGCTTCGCCTCGTACATCGAGGACGGTGCGCCGCAGTCGTTCACGCTGACGCTCACCCCGTTCTGACCGCCCCCTCCACCGACCGGCCCGCCGGCCCCCCACACCGGCGGGCCGGTCAGGGCGGGCAGGGATTCTCGGGAAGCGGCTGGCTGCCGGCGGTCTGGGCGCTGGTCACGTCCGGGGCCAGGTCGTCCGTGGGCTCGCAGGTGACCGGGTTCGGCGGGTCGGCGGGCGGCGCGGGCGGGTCCTGGTCGACCAGCAGGAACAGCACGGCGGCCACGGCCGCGGCCAGGGCGAAAAGCGCGACGGCCGTCCGCCGGACCGGGAACGGGACACGGTGCCGGCGCGCCAGGGACGGCGGTCGGGCCGGGCGCAGGTCGGCCGCGGTCACCGCGTCGGCGCCGGCCCGAAGGGCCTCGGCCAGCAGCCGTTCGATCGGCTCCACGGGCTCGGGCGTGGGTTCTGGCGCGGTCATCGGGGAACCTCCAGGTGTCGGCGCAGCGCGGCCAGCGCCCGGCTGGCGGTGGACTTCACCGTCCCCGGGGACAGGCCGAGCGTGTCGGCGATCTCCGCCTCGGACAGGTCCGACCAGTACCGCAGCACGAGCACCTCCCGTTGGCGCTGGGTGAGCCGGCGCAGGGCGGCCAGCACCGCGCGGTGCTCCTCGCGCAGCACCACGGACTCCTCGGCCGGCGGCACGGGAACGGGCCGTTCCGGCACGTGGGCGCGCACGGTGCGGCGGCGGCGCAGCACGGAGCGGGAGCCGTTGACCACGCAGGTGCGGAGGTACGTCGCCGGCTCTGCCACGCCGTCGAGCCGCGGGCCGTGCCGCCGCAGCAGCGCGGCGAACGCGTCCTGCACGACGTCCTCGGCGGTGGCCAGGTCGTCGACCAGGAACAGGGCGAGGCGGACCAGGTCGAGCCGGCGGTGGTCGTACAACGCGTCGATGGGCGGGGCCGGCTCCCGTGACACCACGTCAGGACGACTGGACACGGCGGCGAAGTGCGGGCATGACTCTCCTGGACGTCGGCCGGCGGAGGCCACCGATGACCAGGCGGTCACCGGCGGCTCCCGCCGCGGTGGGTGGGGTTACTCGCCGGGCACGGGCGTCTCCCACGCACCCCGGGGGCTGGTGACGTCCGCTTCGCCCTCCGAAACGGGTGTCTCCCAGGCGCCCTCGGGGCTGGTGACGTCCCCCTCGCCCTCCGGGACGGGTGTCTCCCACGCGCCCTCGGGGCTGGTGACGTCCGCTTCGCCCTCGGGCACCGGCGTCTCCCACGCGCCCTCCGGGCTGGTGACGTCCGCTTCGCCCTCCGCCGGGGTCTGGTCGCCCTCGTCCAACTCCCAGGAGCCCCAGCCCTCCGGGCCCGTCGGGTCCAGCGGCCGCTCGTTCTCCTGGCCGGAACCGGTCGCGTGCGCGGTGATGACGCCGCCCAGGGAGAGGGCGAGGCCGGCGACCGCCGTGCCGGCGGCCCTGCGGAGGCGCCGCCGGGCGACGTGCCGGGGGATGCTGTGGCGTGCGGACATGTTGCTCCTCGTGTCGGATCGCTGGCCGAGCACCGGGGAGTCGATCCCGCGGTGCCCGCCCCTTGCTGGAGGCGCCTCCGATCCGACAGACGCGCGACCCCCACCGGGGTTGCGGGTGCCCTCCGACTCGCCCGAGTGACCTGCGTCACGCCAGCCGGGTGGGCGCCCCGGAAGCTCGCACGGTGACCGGCCCGCCGCCCCGCCTCACCGGCGGGCCGGTCAGGGCCGGCCCGCCGCCCGGAGCATCCGCAGCTGGCCGATCTCGGACGCGTTCTTCGTCAGCTCCGTGTTCACCCAGGCCACCATGTGGGCGACGGTGTGCGCGGGGTCGTTCTGCCACGGGAACGGCGCCATCGCGTCCAACCCGGCGTCGTCGAGCCCGTCCAGCACCACCAACCACTCCTCCCGCAGCCCGCGCAGCCACGCCACGGTCGCGTCCTCGCCCGGCCAGACCACCTCGGTCCGCTGCCGGGGCACGCGCCCCCGCGCGTGGTCGATGGTCACGCTCCACCACCAGCCGATGTGCCAGCTCACCCAGGCGACGGTGGGCACCGGCACCGGATCCGGCTCGGTCTCCGCGAAGTCCGGCACCCACACCCCCTCGGCGTCCCGCCGGAGCGTCCAGCACAGCGCCGCGGGCTCCCACAGGAAGTCCTCGGCCTCCAGCCGCTCCAGGTGATACTCGAACAGCGCCCAGGTCAGATCGAACTGCCAGCGCAGCAGGTCACGTCGCGAATGCTCCACCACCCGACCCTGCCACACCGCCCACCCGACCCCTCAACCCTTTTATCCGGCGTCGGCGGTGAGTTCCACGGCGCACCAGGTGGTCTTCTCGTGGGTGGTGCTGCGGTAGACGCCCCATTCCGTGGCGAGGGCCTGGATCAGGTGGAGGCCGCGGCCGGTTTCGTCGTCGGGGCCCGCGGGGCGGAGTTCGGGGTGGGCGGGGGAGGCGTCGGTCACGCCCAGCAGGAGCATGTCGATGAGCAGCAGCAGGTCGACCGTCAGGACCAGGGGCGCGGCGGGGCCGTGGCGGATCGCGTTGCCGACCAGTTCGCTGGTCAGCAACGCGCAGTCGTCGAGGACCCGGTCCGAGCAGCCCCAGTCGGTGAGGGACGCCCGCACCGCCCGGCGGGCCCGGCCCACCTCCTCGGGGGCGGGGGCGAGGCGGAGGTGCAGGTGTTGTCCGAGGGCCATGGCGCAGCCCGGACAGGAGGGGTCGCTCTCGCGCGCGGGCTCGGCGTCGGCGGCGCGCGGTCCGGCCGGCCCGGCGTGGCGCTGTCCGGGCAGTCTGCCCGGAAGGCGGGGAGCCCCGTACGAGACGGCCGAGACGGCGGAGAAGGCCGAGTGTGCTGGGTGTGTCATGGCGGGATCCATCAGGTGGGGTCGGGGGATCCGAGCAGGAAGGCGTTCACGACGTCGTTGAAGCGCTCCGGCTCCTCCGCGAACGGCACGTGGCCGCTGTTCGGGAACGGGACGGCGCGCGCGTCCGGCAGGTGCGCGACGAGCCAGCCGGCGAGGTCGCCGGGGAAGATCCTGCTGCGCTCGCCGTAGATCAGCAGCACGGGCACCCGGACCCGGGGCAGCACGGGCCGCAGGTCCGCGTGGGCCATGTTCATCCACAGCGCGAGCGCCGCGTCCGTGGGCGTCTTGGTGGTCTGCGCGTAGGCGGCGTCCACCACGTCGTCGGCCGGGCTGTCGGCGAAGCAGGCCGCGATGAACGGCTTGACGACGCTGGGCCGGTCGTGTCGGAAGCCCTGCGCGAAGACCGCCAGGTCGACCGGGGAGTAGCCGCCGAGCAGCGGGAACCGCCAGCCCACCGCGTCGAGGAAGCGGGGCGACTGGTCGACGAAGACCGCCGCGCGCAGCCGGTCGCAACCGTACTGCTCCACGTAGGAGAGGATCACGTCCGCGCCCATCGACCAGCCGACCAGGGCGACGTCGTCGAGGGCGAGGTGGTCGAACAGCGCCCGCACGTCCCGCGCGTACTGCGCGAGGTCGTGTCCGTCCGGTGTCTTGCCGGACTCCCCGTGGCCGCGCAGGTCCACCGTCACCACCCGGTGGCTGGCCGCCAGCGCCGGCACGTTGGCCGCCCAGAAGGTGCTGTTCATGGTCCAGCCGTGAAGCAACACCACTGCGGGACCACGCCCTTGCTCTGCGTAGTACAGTGGCACGCCATCGGTCAGCTCGAGGTACGGCATTCATCCTCCAGGGGGCGCTGGAGTGAGTATCGAATGTCCCGCGGGCGGCGGACAGGCCGGCACGTGGGGTTGCACGGGGGTTGCAGCCCGCATACGACGTTCTGGTCGGCAGGGAGAGGCCATGGACGAGCGCGCGGAGATACGCCGCCTGGAGCAGCAGCGCGAGCGGGGGCTCAGTGGCGACCCGGCGGCGGTGCGCCGCGAGGTACGCGACTCGTGGAAACGCGCCAGGCGCAGGGGAGTCAGCCCCGCGCGGGCGCTGCCCCCGGTGCTGCTGGCCGAGGACGAGATCATGGAGCGGCGCCGGGCGCACGCGCTGGCCCAGGTGTGGCCGACGCTGCTGGGCACGTTGCGGTCCGCCGTGTCCGAGCCCGGGCACATCCTGTTCGTGGCGGACGCCACGGGGCAGTTGCTGTGGCGGGCCGGGCAGCGGAAGACCGTGCGCCTCGCCGAACGCGTGCACCTGACGCTCGGCGCCTCCTGGCACGAGGACGCGGCCGGGACCAACGGGGTGGGCACCACGCTGGCGGTGCGGCGCCCGTTCCAGGTCTACGGCGCCGAGCACTACATGTCCGCGGCGACCCCGTTCACCTGCTCGGGCGCGCCGATCCACGATCCGCTGACCGGCGAGGTGCTGGGCGTCGTGGACCTCACCAACAGCATCCGGGTGCCACGGGAGTTGGGCTTCGCGGCGGTGACCGGCGCGGCCCGGGTCGCCGAGTCGCTCCTGCGCGAGGCCGCCTTCCGGGAACGGGCCAGGCTGCACTCCCTGTACACCGAGGCGCTGGTCCGCCGCACCGGCGTGCACAGCGCGCTGGTCACCCGCTCCGGGGAGGTCGTCGAGGCGCACCCCGCGGGCTGGCTGCCCCGGCGGCTCGCCGGGCCGGTGACGGAGGGGCCCTCGGTGCTGCCGGACGGCCGGCCCGTGCTGGTGGAACGGCTCGCCTCCGGCAGCCTGTTCTCGATCATGGCCCTGCCCACCGCGGCCGGGGACGAGGACGCGTTGGTCTTCGGCGGTCTGGGCGTGGCCCGCGCCTGGGTGCGGCTCGACGGCGTCGCGCACGAGCTGAGTCGCCGGCACGCCGACCTGCTGGCCGTGTTACTGGCCAATCCGGGCGGCCTCAGCGGCGAGCGGCTCGCCCACGAGGTGTACGGGCCCGGCGCCAAGACGGTCACCGCCCGGGCCGAACTCGCGCGGCTGCGCCGCGTGGTGGGCTACCGGCTGGGCTCCGAGCCGTACCGGCTGACGGGGCGGGTGCAGGCCGACTTCGTGGAGCTGGACCGGGACCTGTCCACGGCGGGGCTCGGCGAGCTGCTCGACCGCTACCGGGGCCCGTTGCTGCCCGGCTCCCGCGCCCCTGGCGTGGCCGCGCTGCGCGACCGCCTGCACGAGCGGGTCCGCGGGCGGGTGCTCGGCGGCGCGGATCCGGACGCCATGACGCGCTGGCTGAGCAGCCCGCACGGCACCGACGACCGCGAGGTCGCCGCCGCCCGCGCCGCCCTCCGCCCGTAGCCGCGCCGAGCCGCGCCGCGCCGAACGGGCGACCGTCAGGACAGCGTGCGGGGCGGCAGGGTCAGCGGGCCCGGCACCTCCCGGTAGCGGCGGAGGCCGAGAGGCCGACTCCGGGTGGTCGCCCGGATCTCCAGGCCCAGCGTGCTGGTGACGCCCGCCGGCGCGCGCACCACCATGGCCAACGACTGGTCGCCGGTCAGCGGCATGGCCCGGGTCCGAGTGAACCGCCACCCGGGGCGCGGCGTCTGCGCCCGTTGCGCCTGAAGGAACGGCTCCCCGGTCTGCTCCGTGACCGTCCGGCTCCACTCGCCCAACTCCACCTCGACGCCGAGGAACGCCAGCCGGGGTCCGAGCGCGACGTGCCGCACCCGCTGCCGGGCGTCCCGCACCTCGGACGGGGTCATCGACCAGGCCACCGGGGCCTCCGCGCCGTCCTGGGCGGTCAACTCGAACGCCGCGTCCACCCGGTGGAGGCGGGGCGTGACGGGCCGATCGGGAAAGTTCAGCGTGAGCCGGACCAGGTGGTAGACGGCGCGGGCCGCCTCCTGGCTGACGAAGAGCCGGAGTTCCCGGTCCTCCGCCGCGAACTCGGGCGTGATCGGGACGGCGTGCGGGCCGCCCAGCAGCACCCGGCCGGCCAGCGGCGGCACGGGGGGCGGCGTCGGCTCCCCGGACGGCGGGGCGAGCGTCGCGTCCACCGACGTCAACACCAGCGGTCGCAGCGGCAGGTCCAGCGGTTCGACGGGGATCATGACCCTCCCGACGGCTCGTCGGACGCGGGCGGCTCGGCGGGGAGCACGCGGAGGCCGGCCTCCAGCGCGGCGCAGGTCGGCTCCGCCAGCGAGGTCTCGGCGGCGACCAGGAACGCGGCGTTGGACAGCCGCTCGGCGAGCCGGGGGTCGTGCCGGGAGAGACCGGCCGCCTCCTGGTAGAAGCTCCCGGCGAAGAGGTTGGCGCAGCCGACGTCCAGCGGTCCCGTGTGGGTGATCACGACGTCAGCCGTGCCGCGGAACAGCTCGGCGACCGCCGTGCTGTCACACGAGTTGAGCACCAGACAGCGCAGCCGGACGTCGGCCAACTCCCGGTACCGGCGGAGGATGTCGGCGACGCGGGCGGCCGGCACGGCGTCCTCCTCGCCGTCCGCGTTCTCGAACAGCAGCGCGCCCTCCGATCCGTGACAGCCGAAGTGCACGATGTCCGGGCGCTGCGCCCGGATCACGGACAGGTCGGCCACCTGCGCGGCCGGCCGGAAACTCACGCGCAGCCGGCCGGCGTCGTGCAGGTCCGCGATGCGCCGGAAGCCGCGGTCGGCCCGCACGGCGGGCAGGCCGTCGGGGCTGGCGACGAAGAACAGGACACGCAACGGGTCCGCCTCCGGATCCGGAGCCGCCTCCGGGGCCGGAGCCGTCTCCGGGTCCCGGGACGGAAGGCCATCCGCCGGAACGGGGGTTCGGCCGCGGTCCGGCCGAGCCGCGCCGTGCGGGTACCGCGCGGCGAGCGGAGCGAACACCTCGTGGGACGGGTACAGCCCGACGGCCTCGTCCAGCAGCAGGCGGTAGGGAGCCGGCCGCGCGGAGGCACCGTCGTCGAGCAGCTCGAAGATCTCGCCCCAGGCCAGCCCGGCGCCGCCGTCGAAGGCCGGCCACCGGTCCCGCCCCAGGCCCAGCGTGCGCAGCAGCGGCGCGGCCCGGCGTTCGGTGTGGAAGACCGTGGCCAACGCGTGCCGCAGCCGCTCCTTGTCCGGCACGGTCAGGACGACGTCGCCGGCGGGGCCGTCGAGGTGGTCGACGGAGGGCTCGCCGGCCCCGTCCGGCAGCGCGCCCGCCGAAGGAGGCCCGGGCGGGTGGGACTCGGGCACCGGGCGGTCGTTCGCCTCCGGGCCGGCCAGCCCGGGCGGTACGGGCGGTACGGGCGCGCCGGGAACGAGGGGAACGGGGAACGCGGCCGTGACTCCGCGCAGTTCGTCCGCCGGCAGACGCGGCGGCGCCTCGGCCAGCCCGCGGGCCACCAGGTCGGCCAACTCCCGCACGACCTCCAGGTACTGCCCGGGGTCGGGTCCCAACCTCCGCCGCATGAGGTCGTACAGGCCGAGCCGGGCGTACGGCGCGAGCGGCCCCGAGGACAGCACCGGCGGGCGGGGCAGGCCGGCGGGTGGGTCGACCCGCTGCCAGCGGACCAGGACCCGGGCGGCCGGCTGCGGTCCCGGCGGTAACGGGCCGCGGCGGAGCCGCCGTTCGAAGACCGCCCAGTCGCGGCCGCAGCACGGGTCCAGGTAGTAGTCGGGGGAGCAGAGCGCCACCAGGACGCCGGCCTCGGCGGCCGGCCCCGCGCCCTCCGACGTTCCGCCGCCGCCCGAGCCACCGGGGCGGCCGGGATCGGGCACGCCCAACTCGCCCAGCACCGTCAGCAGATCGTTCTCGAAGGCACTCACGTAGCTGCGCGGCTCGGTCGCCGCGCGGCTCAGGAACACATGGCTCACCGGCCCCCACCCCTCTCGGCGCCCACCTCACCGTCGGCACGGTCGTAACTGGCCGGTTGACGACTCTGCGCGGTCGTGCCGAATCAGTAGAGTAATCACAGAGTTTGTCATACGGCGATCACGTGGCGCTCATCATGGCGCCACGGAAGCGCATCGACGGTCTGCTCCTGGCACCGCGCACCTCGACGCAGCCGGTGGGGGCCGCGCCACGCCCAGGGGCCCAGGGAAGCGCGGGTCGGCACGCCGAACCCGCCCGAGGGGTAGCGGACACGTGACCGAGGCAGTGCGACGGGTATCGACACGGCGGCACCGGGGCCGGGCGCCACACGGCCCGGCCGTCGCCGCACAGGCGCCGACCTTCGACTCCGCGACGGCACCCGCCGAACCGTGGCGTCCGCACGGAACGGCGGCGGGCGGCGACGACCGGCGACCCCGCCCGTTCGACCAGTTCATCGTCAAGCTGCACGGCCGCTGCGACCTGGCCTGCGACTACTGCTACGTCTACGAGCTCCGCGACACCGGCTGGCGCGACCGCCCCCGCGCCATGGCGCCCGCCACGCTGGACCGGCTCGCCGCGCGGATCGCCGAGCATGCCGGGACCCATCGGCTGGCCGCGGCCCGGATCGTGCTGCACGGCGGCGAACCGCTGCTGGCGGGTTCGGACACCGTGGCCCGGTTCGCCGCGACCGCCACCCGGCGACTGCGCCGCGTGAGGGCCCGGCCCGACATCGTGCTCCAGACCAACGGCGTGCGGCTCACCACCGACGTGCTCGACACGCTGCTGCGGCACGGCGTGCGGGTCGGCGTCAGCCTGGACGGCGACCGGGTAGGGCACGACCGGCACCGCCGCCGCGCCGACGGCCGCGGCAGCCACGCCGAGGTCACCCGGGCCCTGCGCCTCCTCAACCACCCCGACTACCGCGGCCTGTTCGAGGGCCTGCTGTGCACCGTCGACCTGCGGAACGACCCCGTCGCCACGTACCGGGCGCTGGCCGCGCACCGCCCACCGATGCTCGACTTCGCGCTTCCGCACGCCACCTGGGAGCATCCGCCGCCCGCGGCGGCACCCGGCGCCGCGCCCTACGGGGCCTGGCTGGTGGCCGCGTTCGACGACTGGTGGGCGGCGGCGCGACCGCCGCGGGTGCGGCTCTTCGACTCGCTGGTCGACCTGTGGCGCGGCGGCACCGGCGGCAGCGAGGTGGTCGGCCTGGCCACGGCCTCGGCGGTGACCGTGGAGACCGACGGCAGCATCGCGCTCGCCGACTGGCTCAAGGCCGTGGCGAACGGCGCGGGCCGAACCGGACTCGACATCCACCGCCACGCGTTCGACGAGGCGCTCGCGATCCGGGAACGCACCACCACCCCCGACGGCCTCGCCGGGCTCTGCGGCACCTGCCGCGCCTGCCCGGTGGCCCGCGTCTGCGGCGGCGGCCTGCGGGCCCACCGGTTCAGCCCGGAACGGGACTACGCCAACCCGTCGGTCTACTGCCGCGACCTCGCGGCGCTGATCGGGCACGTGGCGGAGCGGCTGGCCGGAGCGGCCGGCACCGGATCGCCGGGAACCCCCGGGCACCGCGTCGTGAACCAGGTCAGGATGGCCGCGGAGTGACGCGAGGAGCGGCGTGGGACGCCGTGGGACGGAGTGAGACGGCCGTGGACGTGGCACTTCCGTGGATTTTTGACGGCATCTCATCTCGCCGGGAGGGCTCCCGCCACTAGACTGGGAGGGTGCCGTCCGGGAGTCCGGACGGCATCGGGCACCACACCAACCGGCTTCTGTCGTCGTGCCGGTCGGGGGGACGTGACGGCGGGCGCGAGAGTGCCGACCCCACGGTCGGCCACGAGGGGAGTGGCGCGTGGAGAGGGCTGCGGCACCGCTGTTCTTCACCAGCTACGCCACGAAGGCGGAGGACCGGGGACAGGTCCAGCGGTTCCACGTCGACGTGCAGGCCGAGGTCCACGCCCTGCTCGGACGACATCCCGGCACCGACGGACTGCTGAAGGACCCGATCCCGCGGCAGGGCCCGGAGTCCGCCGTGCTGGACTGCCGGGTGCTGCTCGCCCTCTACTCCGAGTCGTACCTGCGCGCCACCGACAGCGCCCGGGACTGGGCCGTCTTCCGAGAACGGGTCGAACGCGTCCTGCGCCGCACCGGGCAGTCCCCGCAGGCCCTGATCGGCGTCGTGTGGCGCGCGGAAGCCCTGGTCCTGCCGCGGTCCGTGGCCCGCGCCGGGCCGCTGCTGAGCGGATGGGGCGACGTCGGTGGGACGGTGGGCGTCGCCGACCTGCTCGCGGACCCGGCCGGCCTGGACGGCTACCGGCGGCTGGTGCGGCAGGTCGCCGAGCGCCTGGTGGACGCCGCCGCGCGGCAGGTCCCCGCCATCTCCGCGGCCGACGCCGCCGCCGTGCCGCCCCGGTTCGGGCCCCGGCGCGGCGAGCAGGCCGACCGGAGACGCGCCGCCACCGCACCCGAACGCGACCCCCGTGCCGCCAGCGACCCCCGTGCCTCCGGCGAGCCAGGGGGTTCCCGCGATTCCCGTGACGCGCCCGAGGCCCGTCCGATCACGCTGCTGTGTCTGACCGGCACCCGGGACCGGATGGTCGGCTTACGCGCCTCGGCCGACGGGTACGGGCCGTCGCCCGAGGACTGGCGGCCGTTTCTGCCGCAGGCCGACGAGCCGGCCGTCGCCATCGTGCGGCGCGCGCTGGCCGCCTACGGCCTGCGGAACATGACGGCCCGTCAGCTGCCGGCCCGGCCGGAGACCGGCCCCGCGCCCGCCCGCCCCGCGCGCTCGGCCGTCCTGCTCGTCGACCCCTGGCTGGCCAGCTCGCTCAGCGCGGAGACGTTACGGACCGAGCTCGCCGGCTGGTCGTCCGCCATCGGCGCCGTCGTCGTCGTCCTGGCCCGCGGCGACGCGGAGACGACCCGACACACCGCCGAACTCCGCGCCGCGGTGCTGGCCCGGATCATCAACAGCGGGCTCCAGGCCCCGCACCACGAGGCCGGTTCCGCACAGGGACTCGCGCACACCGTGATCGGCGCGGTCGCCGACATGCTGGCGCTCGGTCCGGGCGCGCCCGCCGAACCGCTGGACCCCGCCGAACCGCTCGCGTCCACGACTCCCCGGCAGGACGCGGCACCGCGGCCCGCCACACCGGACCCGGGCCGCCGCGCCGCGCCCGACCAGGCCGCCGACCGGACGGCGTCCGGCCGCGCCTCGCGCGTCGAGACCAGCGCCGAACGGCTCACCCGGCGCCGCAGGGAGCGCTCCAGCTGGCTCTCCCCGGTGGCCGGCCTGTTACCACCACTGCTGTACGGCACGTCCGGGGGGAAGCAAGCGGAAACATGACAGTCACCCGTCCCGCCTCGATCGTCACGTTCTACTCGTACAAGGGCGGTGCCGGGCGCACAGTGGCGTTGGCCAACGTCGCCTGGATACTCGCCAGCGCCGGAAAGACCGTGCTGGTCGTGGACTTCGACCTGGAGACCCCCGGACTGCACGGCTACTACCGGCAGTTCCTCACCGACCGGGAGCTGGAGAGCACCACCGGGGTCCTGGACCTGGTGCACGGCTTCGCCGAGGGCGCGAACGCCAACGGCGCGGGCCGGGAGGACCTCCGCGACCTGCTGGACACCTACACCGACCTCAGCGCCCACGTGGTCGGGCTCAACGCGCGCTTCCCGCACGGTGGCCGGCTCGACTACCTCGGCCCCGGACAGCACGACGACGACTACCCGGAACGGCTCACGGCGTTCAACTGGACCGAGTTCTTGGGCTCGGAGGAGGGGGCCGAGTACCTGCTCCGGCTGCGCGAGCGGATGCGCCACGGCGAGTGGGACTACGTGCTGGTGGACAGCCGGGCCGGCGTGTCCCCCGTCGCCCGGATCTGCACCTCGGTGCTTCCCGACGTCGTGGTCTGCGCGCTGACCATGGACAGCGCGTCCATCGCGGGCACCGCCCGCGTCGCGCGGGGCCTCGCCGCCCCCGACGGTCGCGCCATCCGGGTGCACGCGCTGCCGACGCACAGCGGCAGCTCCGAACTGCCGCTGCGGCAGGCCAAGAGCAGCGAGGCCCGGCAGGCGTTCCGCGACCTCCTCGGACTGCCGGGTCAGGAGGCCGAGGAGACGTACTGGGACCAGGTGCAGGTGCCCTACGCGCCGTTCTACGCGATGAGCGGCGAACTGGCCGTGCTGCGCGAGCGGCCCACCGACACGGCCGGCGTCCTGCCCCATTACGTCCAGCTGGCCGCGCGGGTCAGCGACGGGGCGGTGAGCACGTTCACCGCCGTCCCGGAGAACCAGCGCCGGCTCTACGAGCGGGAGTTGCACCTGGCCCTGCGCGGCCGGCCGGAGACCGTGGCGCTGCTGCACGCGCCGGAGGACCAGGCGTGGGCGGAATGGCTCGGCGAGCTGTTCCGGCTGCTCGGCATCGAGGTGTTGGGGCGCGAGGCGGCCGGCCTCGGCCCGGACGCGCGCCCGGTCGCGGACAGCGTGCTGGTGCTGCTCTCCACGCATCTGCGCGGCACGCCCGAGGAGATGCTGCTGTCCCGCCCGCCGTCCGGCCTCGACGCCGGCGGCCCGCACGTGGTCTGCGTGCAGCTCGACGCCACCCCGATGGTTCCCGGGCAGGCCGACCGGCGGCCCCTGGACGTGGTGAACCTGGCCGGACTCAACGAGACCGCCGCGGTCACCGCCGTGCTCGGCCGCTTCGGGTTCACCGGCGCGGAGGACCGGATAGCGTCCAGCGCCGGCTCCCGCCACCGGTTCCCCGGCCGGCTCGCCGAGGTGTGGAACGTCGAGCGCCGGGACCCGTACTTCACCGGCCGCGCCAGACAACTCGCCGATCTACGCGCCAGGTTGAGCGCCCCGGTGAACGCGCCCGGGCGGGTGCAGGCGCTGCTGGGGATGAGCGGCGCGGGCAAGAGCGCGATCGCCCGGGAGTACGCGCACCGGTTCGCCAGCGACTACGACGTGGTGTGGTGGGTGACCGCCTCGGAGCCGGACGCGGCCCGCGAGAGCCTGGCCCGGCTGGCCAGGGAGATCGCCAGGAAGTCGGGCCGGAGCGTCGGCGAGGACTGGGAGTCGCTGCGCGAGAGCCTGCGCCGCGGCGACCCCTACGACCGGTGGCTGCTGGTCATCGACAACGCCGAGGAGCCGGCGGCGCTGCGGGAGTTCGTGCCGGACGCCGGCTACGGCCACGTCCTGATCACCTCGCGGAACAGCGACTGGGACCGGGAGGCCCAGGCGCTGCGGGTGGACGTCTTCACCCGGGAGGAGAGCCGGGCGCTGCTCGGCGGGCGGCTGACCCAGGCCGGGGCCGCGGAGCTGGACCGGCTGGCCGAGGCGCTGGGCGACCTGCCGATGGCCCTGGACCAGACCGCCGCCTGGCTGCGCAACGGGCCCGTGACCGTACGGCAGTTCGTGGACCAGTTGCAGAGCGACGCGGAGACCAGGAGCGGCGAGCAGTTCGCGGTCGAGTACCCGACGGCGTTCGCCGCGGTGCACGACGTCACCGCCGAATGGCTGGAGCGCGAGTCCCCGGCCGCCGCCCGGCTGCTGGACCTGAGCGCCTTCCTGTCGCCCGACGGCGTCTCGTTCCAGGTGATCCAGTCCCCGGCGATGCGGGCGCGGCTGGCCGAGGTGGACCCCGAACTGCGCGACAGCATGCGGCTGCGCGAGGTGCTGACCACGCTGGCCGGCCGCGCCCTGGCGCAGGTGGACCAGGCCACCGAGACGTTCAAGGTGCACCGGCTGACCCAGCTCGCGCGCCGGACCCGGATGACGCCGGAGCAGCGCGAGGAGTGCCGCCGGCAGGTGCTGGGCGTGCTCGCCGAGCTGGCGCCGCCGGACATCGACGCCGACGACCCCCGCCAGGCGCAGGTCTTCGCCGAACTGGACAAGCACCTCCTCGTCTCCGGCGCCCTGACCAGCGACGACCCTCAGGTGCGCCGTTGGGTCGCCAACCAGGTCAGGTACCGCTTCCGCCGTAACGACTGGAAGTCCGCCCGAGATCTGGGCGAACGCGTGCTGGCGGACTGGCGGGAGCGGTTCCCCGAGGACATCCCGACGCTCCGGCTGGCCACCCAGGTGGCCAACGCGCACCGGGCGCTGGGGGCGTACGACGCGGCGCTGGAGATGGACCAGGCGACGCTGCGCACCCAGCGCAAGGTGCTGCGCCCGCAGGACCCTTACACGCTGATGACGCTCCGCGGGTACGCCGCCGAGCTGCGCGCGTTGGGCAACTTCCGCGACGCGCTGGCCGAGGACCAGACCACCTACGAGGGGTTCCGCCGGGCGTTCGGCGACGATCATCCCGACACCCTGATGGCCTCCGCCAACCTGGCCCTGTCCTGGTACTTCATGGGCTCGCCGCTGCGCGCCATCGCCCAGGACACCATCACCCTGGAGGGCCGCAGGAAGATCCTCACCGAGCGCGACCCCTCGACCTGGCGGTCCTGCGCCACCCTGGGCACCTTCCACCGGCACGCGGGCCGGCTGACCGACTCCGCGTCCTACCTCACCGAGGCGGTGCGCCAACTCACCGCGCTGGAGGGCAAGGACGCGCCGCGCACCCTCTGGGCGGTGAAGAGCCTGGGCCTGACCTACCTCGCGGACGGCGACCTGACCTCCGCGCTGCCGCTGCTGCGGGACGTCAACACCAAGATGCAGGCGGCCTGGGGCGAGGACCATCCGGTGACCATGGCGTCGCTGCTCGCCGTCGCCATGGTGCTCCATCTCCAGGGCGATCCGGCGGAGGCCGCGGCGTTCGCCCGGGAGGTGCTCGCCGGGCACCAGGAGCGGTTCGGCGACGAGCACCCGTTCACCGCGATGTGCCGGTCCAACCTGGCGCTTTTCCTGCTGGAGAGCGGGCAGCACGGGGAGGCCGAGGAGGCCAGGGCGCTCGCGACCGACGCCGTCACCCGGCTGAACGGTTCGCTGCGGCCCGACCACCCGTTCACGCTCGTCGCGCGGATCAACCGCAACAACGCGGTGGCCGCCACCGAGCCGTCGGAGCTGGTCGCGGCCGAGGACCAGAGGATCTACGACAACTGCCGGATCCGGTGGGGCACCGAGCACGCGGTCACGCTGACGGCCGCGGCCAACCTGGCGCACGCCGGGGCCCCACCCGCCGGCGGCGGCGACCCGCTGGCCGCCGTGGCGGCCCGGTGCGCCGAGCAGTTCGGACCCGACCACCACCTGACCCGGCGGCTGACCGCCGACCCGTACCGGCGGGTCGGCGCCGCCCTGGAGATCGAAGAGGTCTGATGCGGAGACTGCGCCCAGGCACCGACGGAGCGGACGACACCGGCCGGCGGCGCGCCGCCGCGAGGGCGAGGAAGCCGTGAGCCACCGCCCCACGACCACGTCGCCGAGCTTCCCGAACGGCGAGACTCCCGCGCTCCGGGCACTGGCCGAGCACCTGACGGCCATCGCCGACGCCGACGGGCTGGCGCACCTGATCCTCTACGACCGCGGCACGGTCAGGATCGCCGTCGCCGCCGGTGATCCCGACGACGCCGACGACCACGCGCGGAACGGGCGCCAGCTCTACTTCACGCTGGGCGAACTGGGCCCCGACCTGGCGCAGCTGCGCAGCGGCGTGCTGATGCGCACCATCATCCAGGTGCCCACCGGCGCCATCTTCTTCTTCCTCGTCGGCGGCGACGTCCACCTCTACGGGGCCACCCAGCACGCCGAACACACCGACGAGCTGGACCGGCTGATGGCCCGGGCCGCCAACGGGATCCGGAGGGACTGGCGCTACAGCGAGCTGGACTTCGGTTCCTACCTGTCCGTGGCGCGGAACGACGGCGCCGCCGCCGGCGCCCCCGGCCCGCCGGCCGCCACCGCGCCGGACGACCGGCCGGGCGGCGCCGACGCCGAACCGGACGGCGGCCCGCTGGCCCCTCTCGCGGGCGCGCTGTCGGCGACGGGCCTGCACCACGTCGCGTACCACCAGCCGGGCCGGGCCGAGGTCGTCACGGCCGACGTCTTCGACGATCCGGCCCTGGAGGAGTTCTTCGCCTTCCTCAGCCGGGACGAGCGGCGCGCGCAGTACCGCATCCTCGGGGAGCGGCTACCCGGCCTCGCGAACTGGCTGAACACCGCCCTGTGGGCGGTGACCGGCGGCGAGGCGATCCGGCTGGTCCTCGACGTCGAGCTCGGCGCGCTCTACCTCTTCGCCCTCCCCGACAACCGGTATCTCGTCGGGGTGACCCTGGACCAGACCCTGGTGGAGGTGGCCGACCGGGCCATGCAGCGGCTGACGGCCGAGCTGACGCGACGGCTCGGGCCGGCGCCGCGATGAGCGGCGCGGAGGCGGCCCGTGCCCTCGGCACCGACGTCCTGCGCTCGCTGCGTGTCCCCGTCCTGGTCGCCTGCGCCGGGCTGCTCCTCGGGCTCCCGCTCACCCCGGAGGACTGGGCCGGCGACGCCGGATACGCGCACCTGACCGCCGCGTTGCTCGCGATCGGCCTGTACGCCAGTGCCTCCGGCATCTCCCGGCCCCGGGCGCGCCAGGACCTCGGCCGCATCGGGCTGGCCATCACCTTCGGGGTGCTGCTGAAGGCGGCGTTGACGGCCGCCGCGCTGACCCTGGTCTTCCCCGGCCGCCCGGAGTACGTGGTGCTGGCCGTCGCCATGGCGCAGATCGACCCGCTGTCGGTCGCCGGCCTGCTGGGGCGCCGGGACATGTCGGAGCGCGCGAAGTCACTGCTGTTCGCGTGGGCCTCGTTCGACGATCCGGTGACCACGGTCCTCGTCATCTACGCCGGGGTGCTCTTCCTCGACGAGGCGGACACCGGGGGCCTCGGCGCCTACCGCCACACGCTGCTGCTCAACGCCGTTCTGGTGGCGGGGGCGGCGGCCGTCTGGTGGGGCCTCGGTCGGCTCGGTCCGCTCCGCCGGTCGGGCCGACGACCGGCGGCCGGCGCGGCGGGCCCGGACAACGAGGAAGGCCCGGCGGCGCCGGGCGGTTGGGCCCGGACCGTGGCGCTGGCGCTGCTACTGGCCGTGGCGGCCTGGCAGTTCCTCATGCTCGGGGTGGCCGTCGCCGCGCTGTTCTTCCGCCCGGCCCTGGGACGCTGGCTGGACCGCGCCACCGGGCTCGCGTTGGTCTCGGCGACGCTGCTCCTCGGCGTGCTGCTGTCCTCCGGCGCGCGGCCGCTCCCCGGGCTGGTGCTCGGCGTCGCCGTCTACGGCTCCCAGGTCGTGGTGAGCCTCCTGGTGTCGCGCGGCTTCTCCCGCGAGGACCGCGTCGCGCTGAGCCTCGCCCAGCAGAACGGCATCACCGCGATCATCCTCGCCCTGATGCTGCAGCCGGAGATCCCGGAGGCGGTCGGCACCATCGCGCCGGCCATCCTGGTCGTCAACCTGCTGCACGCCCTCGCCAACGCCGCCGTCCGGCTGAGGTCAGCCACCCCACAGACCGCTCCGGAGTCCGCGTCGTCCTCGCCCACTTCGCCCGAGCCGCCCACTTCGCCTGAGCCGCCCACTTCGCCCGAGCCGCCCACTTCGCCTGAGCCGCCCACTTCGCCCGAGCCGCCCACTTCGCCCGAGCCGCCCGAGTCGCCCGAGCCGTCCGAGCCCTCCGACCCCTCCGGGTCATCCGCGTCGCCGGGCGCGGCGGGTGCCGCGCCCGGCCCGGGGCGTGGGTGACGGCGGGGCCGGCTACGCCTCCGGCCGCGGCGGCGGTCCGTCCGGCGTCTCCCGCACCCGCCCGAACAGCGCGGCGCGCGCCACCGCGGGCGCGAACAGCGCGGACAGCGGCGCGGTCAGTCCCAGCACGGCACGGAACGCGTCGCCCACCACCGGATCGCCGGGCGCCCGGGCCTGCACCCGCCCCAGGTACCAGGACGCCACCCGGTCCGCCATACCGCCTCGGGCCACGTCGCCCTCGGCGCCGGGCATGTTCCGGTCCGCGCCCGTCGAGATGTCCCACGCCTGTCGCGACGAACGCGCCACCGCCCGTTGAACGTTCAGCGTGCGGGACGACCGGTGCGGGTTGGCGAGGGCGTCCCGCAGCGCGAGCGCGTTGAGCGCGGCGACCGACATGCCCTGCCCGTAGATCGGGTTGAACGCGCACAGCGCGTCGCCGGTGGCCAGGAAGCCCTCCGGACGGCGCCCCCGACGGTCGTAGCGCAGCCGAACGTTGACGGTGCCGCGGAAGCCGAAGACGCCGGACTCCGGTTTCGCGCGCGCCATCCAGTCGCCGATCACCGGATGCGGCAACCGTTGCGCGAACGCCTCGAACTCCGCGGGATCCGTGGGAGGTTGATAGTCACGGAGCCCGGACAGGGTGACAAGGTGCAGGTCGTCGCCGACGGGTACCACCACGCCGCTGCGGGTCTGCTCGGGACTGGGCAGCAGATAGTAGCCGCGCGGGGCCTCCGGCGCGCCCTCCTCCGTCGCCCGGTAGACCCGCGTGGCGTAGGCCAGTCCCGTGTCCAGCCGCTCCTCGCGCGGCGCCTCGGCACCGAGCGCCACCAGCCAGACCGGCGCGCGGCTGCCGCGCCCGGAGGCGTCCACCACCAGGTCGGCGGCCAACGGTTGGCTCGTGCCCTCCGCCCCCGCGCCGCGCTCCCGCAGCAGCACGCCCCGCACCCGGGAGGCGTCGCCGAGCAGACCTCTGACCTCCGTGCCCCCCACCACCGTCACCCGGCCGTCGGCGCACACCCGGCGGCGCACCAGCCACTCCACCTGGGCGCGGCGACCCGTGTAGACGTGGGTGGAGGCGGGGGTGCGTCGGTACCACCGGCCGTCCTGCCAGTAGAGCAACTCGTCCGGCATGCCCAGGCGGGGCGCACCGTGCCCGTCGAGCTCCGCCAGCACGCCCGGCAACAGCTCCTCCAACGCCCGCTGTCCGCTCTCCAGCAGAGCGTGCACGTGCCGGCCCTGCGGGACCCCGGGCCTGACGTCCGGCTCCGCGGGTAACCGGTCGCGCTCGACGAGCGTCACCCGCTCCGCGTGCTCGCTGAGCACCCGCGCGGCCAGCAGCCCGGCGAACCCGGCCCCGATCACCACCACATGACCCGCTCCGATCCGTCGCGCCCGTCGCGCCTGCCGTCCGACCATGTCGTTCCCCCTTCTCCCGTGCTGCCATACCGTTCACGCTGCGTACCCGCATGGTCGCACCGTCGGGGGGTGTCTGTCCGGACCGCCGTGGTCGCCCGACCCGGTGGACGGATGCGCGACCGGCGCACGGGCGCCGCCCGTGCCGGGGCCCTTGACCGCGCTGAGGGCCGCTCCTACAGTCTGGGCGCGAATCTATCGGACTGTCAGTCCGAAATTTTCGGCCACGACGGAAAGCGCTTACCGCACTCGCCGCACGGATCGCGCCACGGAACAGACGCGCCTGGAGGTCACCCATGAGGTATGCCCGTCGATGCCGAGCGGCCCTCCGGCCGCTCGTGCTGGCCCTGGCCGTGGTCGGGCTGACCGCGGTCCCGGGCCTGAGCGCCGGCGCCTCGGCGTCCCCCGCCGCACCGGCCGCACCGGCCGCACCGGCCACGCCGACGACGCCGACGACGCCGGTCACGTCGGCCGGTTGGGCCGACGCGCCGGTGGGCTTCGCCGCCCTGGACGCCGCGGGCCAGGACGGCACCACCGGCGGCGCCGGCGGCGCCACGGTCACCGTGCACGACCTGGCCGAGCTGGTCCGCTACGCCGAGGCGCCGGAGCCGTACGTGATCCGGGTGGCCGGCAGCATCGAGGTCGCGCCGTTCGGCGGGATGATCCGCGTCGCCTCGGACAAGACGATCGTCGGCGTCGGCCCGGACGCCGAACTCGTGGGCGGCGGCCTCTTCCTGGACCAGGTGGCGAACGTGGTCGTGCGGAACCTGACGTTCCGCGACTCCTACGTCCCCGGCGACTGGGACGGCAAGTCGGCCGACAACGACAACGACGCGATCCGGATGGACACCGCGCACCACGTGTGGGTCGACCACTGCGCGTTCCTGCGGGGCGGCGACGGCCTGGTGGACGTCCGCAGGGACAGCGACTACGTCACGCTCTCCTGGAACGTCTTCGCCGACCACAACAAGACGCTCGGCATCGGCTGGACGGAGAACGTGATCACCAAGATCACGATCCACCACAACTGGTTCCGCAACACCTACCAGCGCAATCCCAGCATCGACAACACCGACGCCGCCCACCTCTTCAACAACTACTTCGAGAACTTCGGCCAGTACGGCACGATGAGCCGCGGCGCCGCCGAGGTGGTCGCCGAGCACAACTACTACGCCACCGGCCAGGACCCGCTGGTCGTCAAGGACCCCACCGCCGAACTGGTCAGCCGCGGCAACCTGCTGCGGGACACCTGGGGGCGCGCCGACGCGGCGGGCGACGCGTTCGACCCCGCGGCGTACTACCGCTACGCCGCCGACCCGGCCCGCGCGGTGCCCGGCCTGGTGGAGCGGCACGCGGGGCCGGCGGGCTACGCGCCCGACCCGGTGGCGCGAACCGTCACCGTCTCCCTCGACGGCACCGGCGACTTCGCCAGCGTCCGCGCCGCGCTCGGCGCGGTCGCCGCGGACCCCGGCCGCCCGGTGGAGATCGTGGTGGCGCCCGGCGTCTACCGGGAGGTGGTCCACGTGTGGCCGGCCGCTTCGGGCGTGACCGTCCGCGGCGCCACCGGCGATCCGGCGGACGTCGTGCTGACCTATGACTTCGGCGTCGACCAGGAGAAGTTCTACGGCGGGCCGAACGGCGTGGCCGGCAGCGCCACGCTGTCCGTGCTGGCCGACGGCGTCACCCTGGCCGACCTGACCGTCGACAACGCCTATCCCGGGGAGGGACCGGCCGTCGCGCTGAGCGCGACCGGTCGCGACCTGGATCTGGACGACGTGGTGCTGCACGGCGACCATGTCACCGACGCCGCGTGACCGTTTCCCACGGAACGAGCACGCTCCCCGCCGCGTGACCGCTCACCGCGCCGCACCACCGCGCGGGTCGCCCTGAGCCGACCGCGGCCCAGCACGTCGCACCAGCACGCCCATCCGTCCCGTGAGGAGTACGTGTTGACAGCCCCATTCCGAGATTCCCGTCCCGTCGGTCGCGTCCGGCGCTTCCGACGTTCCCGCGCCGTCGTGGCGTGCGCGCTCGCCGCGACGCTCGCCGTCCTGACGGGCGGCGGCCTGGCCGCCGCCCATCCGGGCCATGGCGACGAGACGTTCAACGCCCTGGTGTTCAGCAAGACCGCCGAATTCCGCCACGACTCCATCGAGGCCGGCGTCGCCGCGATCGAAGGGCTCGGCGCCGAACACGGTTTCGACGTCACCGCCACCGAGGACGCGAGCGTCTTCAACGACCAGGACCTCGCCGACTACGAGGTCGTCATCTGGCTCTCCACCACCGGAGACGTCCTCGACGACTACCAGCAGGCGGCGTTCGAGCGGTACATCCAGGCCGGCGGCGGCTACGCCGGCGTGCACGCCGCCGCCGACACCGAGTACGACTGGGCCTGGTACGGCGACCTGGTCGGCGCCTACTTCGCCGGCCACCCGGAGCCGCAGCAGGCCACGGTCAAGGTCGAGGACCCCGCCCACCCCTCCACCGCCGACCTGCCCGTGCGGTGGAACCGCGCCGACGAGTGGTACAACTACGGCGCCAACCCCCGCGGCGACGTGCACGTCCTCGCCTCACTCGACGAGACCTCGTACACCGGCGGCACGATGGGCGAAGAGCACCCCATCTCCTGGTGCCACAACCACGACGGCGGCCGCGCCTGGTACACCGGCATGGGACACGACGCCGCCTCGTACTCCGACGAGCAGTTCCTCGGCCACCTGCTGGGCGGCATCCGCACCGCCGCGGGCGTGCTGCCCGCCGACTGCTCGGCGTCGCTGAGCCGGAACTTCGAGAAGGTCACCCTCGACGACAACACCAGCAACCCGATGGAGCTGGCCGTCGCCGACGACGGCCGGGTCTTCTACATCGAACGCAACGGCGACGTGCGCGTGGTGCGTCCCGACGGCACCGTCGTCACCGCCGGCACCCTGCCGGTGTACACCGGGCAGGAGTTCGGGCTGCTCGGCCTCGCGCTGGACCCGGGCTTCGCCGAGAACGGCTGGCTCTACCTCTACCACTCGCCCGACGGTTCCGACTCCGTGGACCGGGTCTCCCGCTTCACCGTCGAGGGCGACTCGCTCGACCTCGCCAGCGAGCAGGTGCTGCTGGAGGTCGACACCCAGCGGGACCAGTGCTGCCACGCCGGCGGGGCCCTGGAGTTCGACACCCAGGGCAACCTGTACATCGCCACCGGGGACAACTCCAACCCGTTCGACTCCGACGGCTACTCGCCCCTCGACGAGCGCGAAGGACGCGCCCCCTGGGACGCCCAGCGCACCTCCGCCAACAGCGCCGTGCTGAACGGCAAGATCCTGCGCGTCACCCCGCAGCCGGACGGCACGTACACCATCCCCGACGGCAACCTCTTCGCCCCGGGCACCGCGGACACCCGGCCCGAGATCTACGCCATGGGCTTCCGCAACCCCTTCCGGATCGGCATCGATCCGACCACCGACCGGCTCTTCGTCGCCGACTACGGACCCGACGCCGCGGCGGCCAACCCCGACCGCGGTCCCGACGGCCGCGTCGAGTGGAACATCGTCGACGAGCCGGGCTTCTACGGCTGGCCCTACTGCGTCGGCGCCAACACCCCCTACAACGACTACGACTTCGAGACCGAGACCGCGGGCGAGCCGTTCGACTGCGGCGCCCCGGTCAACGACTCGCCGAACAACACCGGACTCGGCGAGCTGCCGGCCGCCATCCCGGCCGAGATGTGGATGGGCGCCGCCAGCAGCGGCGTTCCGGAGATCGGCGGCAGCGGCGCGCCCATGACCAGCGGCGCCTACCAGTACGACGCCGACCTGGACTCCGCGGTCAAGTGGCCGGCGTACTACGACGGCAAGGCCGTCTTCGCCGACTGGAACGACGGCCGGCTGTTCTCCGTCCAGCTCGACGAGGAGCGCACCGGCGTGTCCGACGTCTCCCGGATGCTCGCGGACCTGAACTTCATCCGCCCGCACGCCCTGCAGTTCGGCCCGGACGGCGCGCTCTACCTGATCGAGTGGGGGAGCGGCTTCGGCGGCAACAACGCCGACTCCGGCGTCTACCGCATCGACTACGCGAACGGCAACCGGGCCCCGAACGCCCGGATCGAGGCGAGCGCCACCTCGGGCCCGCTGCCGCTGGAGGTCACCTTCGACGCCTCGGGATCCACCGACCCCGAGGAGCAGAGCCTCACGTACGCGTGGGACTTCGACGGCGACGGCGAGGACGACAGCTACGACGTCACCGCCACCCACACCTACACCGAGGCCGGACGCTACCCCGCCCGGCTGACCGTGACCGACACCGAGGGCCGCAGCGCCGTGTCCAGCGTGGACGTCACGGCCGGCAACTCCGCGCCGGTGGTGGAGGTGACCGCCCCGGTCGACGGCGGCTTCTTCGAGTTCGGCGACACCATCGCCTACGACGTCACGGTCACCGACGCCGAGGACGCCGAGATCGACTGCCAGCAGGTCGTCGTGCAGCCCGCGCTCGGGCACGACGAGCACTCCCACGGCTACGAGCAACACCACGGCTGCTCGGGCACGTTCCCGCTGCCCGGCGACGACGGCCACACCGGCGCCAACATCTTCGGCACCGTCACCGTCACGTACACCGACCAGGGCAACGGCGACGCGCCGCCGCTGACCACCCAGGAGGTGCTGGTCCTCCAGCCCAAGCACCGGGAGGCCGAACACTTCGACACCACAGGACGGCTGGACTCCTCCACCGCCGGCGGCGCCCCCGGCGTCACCCCTGAGGCGACCGGCGACACGGCGGGCGGCGGCCAGAACGTCGGCCACATCGAGGACGGCGACTGGTGGGCCTGGGACCCCGCCAACCTCACCGGCATCGACGAGGTGAGCCTGCGCGCCGCCTCGCCGACCGACGGCGCCACCGTCGAGGTCCGCACCGGCGACCCCGACACCGGCCCCACCGTCGCGACCATCCAGGTCGAGCCGACCGGCGACTGGCAGGTCTACGGCGACTTCACCGCCCAGGTCGCCGGCGACACCGCGACCACCAGCGGCCCGCTGTACTTCGTGAAGACCACGGGCCAGCTCAACGCCAACTGGGTCGACTTCACCGGCCAGGGCATCACCGAGCCCTGACCTCCACCCCACCGCACCCCACCCAACTCCGCCCCCGCACCGCATCCGGCGCGGGGGCGGAGCGCACTACGCTCGGTGCGTCCCGAGAGACCCGGCACGCCCGAGCGAGGAGCAGCGATGATCACCGGCGCCAGGAAGGTCAGGGTCGGCGTCGCCGACCAGGAGGCCGCCAAGGGGTTCTGGATCGACAAGCTCGGCGCCGAACTGGCCCAGGACGCCGGCTACGGCGACGAGCGGTGGCTGGAGGTCCGCCTCCCCGACGGCGTGCTCGTCGTGCTGGAGCGCCGGGACGGCGACGCCCCCGACGCGCCGGACGGGCAGCCCAACACGCCCGTGTTCCTCGCCTGCGACGACCTCGCCGTGACCTACCGCGAGCTCGTCACCCGCGGCGTCACGTTCCTCCAGGAGCCCGTCGAACTGCCGTTCGGCCTCTGGTCCCTGTTCACCGACGGCCAGGGCAACCGCTTCGCCCTCGAACAGTCCGCGGGCCGCTGACCCGCGGGCCGCCCGGCTAGTCCCGGCCGGCCCGCGTGGCGAGCCAGCCCGCCATCGCGCGGACGCCGTGGCCGATGGCGCGTTCGTCCGGGTCGAACGCGCCGAAGTGCGGGAAGCTGGTCGCGATGTCGGCGCCGGGCGCGCGGACGCCGAGGAAGGTGAAGGTGCCCGGCATCCGGTCCAGGAAGAACGTGAAGTCCTCGCCGGCGAACGGCAGCGCCGCGTGCAGCACGGTCACCCCGTCCGGGCCGAGGACGCGGCGCAGATGCCGTTCCGCGACGTGTCCCAGCTCCGCCGGGCAGACCATGGCGGGGAACGGCTCGTCGGCGAGGTCCACTCGCGCGCCGGCGTACCGTGCCGCGGTCTCCCGGATCGCCTCGCGGACCTCGACGTACCGTTCCTCGGGCCAGCAGCGGTAGCCCAGCGACACCGTCCCGGCCTCGGCTCCCTCGCCCGCCGCGGCCCGGAAGGCGACGAAACGGGTCAGCGGTCCGTCCGGCGTCTGCCAGTCGGTGACGAGCCGTTCCAGGTCGGCGGAGGTCTCCGGTTCCGTCACCGTGGCGAGCGCGGCGAGTTCGGCGGCCAGCCGTTGGGCCTGATCGGCGGCGTCGGGTCCGGAGAGCGTCACGGAGCCGTGGTCCTGGCCCGGCAGTCCGGTTCCGGGGGTGACGGCGAACCGCCCCACCGGGAACGGCCCGCAGTGCAGGGCGTGGATCTCCTCGGGCCGGGCGGGACCGGCGTCCAGCACGCCGTCCGCCAGCATGGCCCGGGCGCCCGAGAGGGTCTCCTCGGCGGGCTGGAAGAGGAACACCACCGTGCCGGAGAGCCGGTGCCGCAGCCGCGCCAGGACCTCGGCGACGCCGACCCCGATCGTGGTGTGCAGGTCGTGGCCGCAGACGTGGGCGGGACCGGTGGCGCCGCCGGAGAGCTGGCCCGACGGCGGCACCGCGTCCATGTCGGCCCGGTACCCGACCGTCCGGCCCGGGCAGTGCCCGCGCAGGACGCCGACCACACCGTGCCCGCCGACGCCGGTGGTCACGGCGAGGCCGGCGGCCCCGAGCCGGTCCGCGACGAGGGCCGCGGTGCGGCGCTCCTCGCCGGGCCCCTCGGGATGCCGGTGGATGTCCCGGCGCAACGCGACGAGTTCGTCGTCCAGCCGCGCCGCCACGGCGTCGACGGCCGCCCGGTCCACGCCCCTCCGACCCGTCCCGGCTCCGGCTCCGGTGGTGGCGGTGTCGGCGAGCGCCCCCGGGGCGAGGAGCGCGCCCGCGCCGACCGCCGCGGTGCCGCCGAGCACCGCCCGGCGGGTGGGAGAGTGCTGCTTCGCGTCAGACATGGTGTCCTCCCGTTGTGCCGGCTGTCCTCGCAATGAGACGCCGGAACGGCCGGCCACGCCTGACAGGCGCACAGGGGCCCGCGGGTCCGCGTCGCCTGCCGGACCGGCGGCCTGCGCGCCGACGTGCCGTCGGGCGCGTTCGCGGCCCGCTGCCTGGGCAAGGTCGGGCACTGGGACCCGGACGAGGGCGTCCTGGAGATCGACGCCCTCGCCATCTTCCGCTGACTCCTACCCCTCCGGGGCCGTGGCGAGGCCGGGGAGGGTCTCGGCGCCGGGCAGCCGGGCCGCGGCGGCGCCGGGGAGGATCAGCTTGCCGCGCCGGCGGCCGCTGCCCACCACGATGTGCGGCACGGCCAGCACCGCCTCGTCCACCAGCACTGGCCAGCCCGCGGGCAGGCCGAGGGGCGTGATGCCGCCGTACTCCATCCCGCTCTCGGCGGTCGCGGTGTCGGTGGGCGCGAACGACGCCTTGCGGGCGCCGAGATGCTTGCGCACGGTCCGGTTCACGTCCACCCGGGTGTGCGAGAGGACCAGGCAGGCGGCCAGCGTGGTCTCGCCACCGCGCTTGGCCGCGACCACCACGCAGTTCGCGGACGCCTCCAGCGGCACGTCGTAGACCTCGCAGAACACGGCGGTGTCCGCCTTCTCCGGGTCGGTGTCCACGTAGAGCGCCGCCTCGGCCGCGTCCCGCGCCGGCCACGCGCGCAGCGCCTCGGCCACCGGCGCGGCCAGCAGCCCCTGCTCGGCGGCGTCCAGCGCACGGTGGACGGCCGGGAACTTTCCGAACGGCGGATCGATGGGGTCGTTCATGCCCCGCACCGTAGCGCCCCTCGGCCGGCGCCGGGCCACCGCACCCCCGGGCGTCGGGCCCGGGGGAGGGGACTGGCGGGAGGGGACCGGCCGTTGGTTCAGTCGAGTTGCGCGGCGCCGCGCCAGACCGTGAGGTCGACGGTGACGTACTGGCTGGAGGAGTCGATCGGCGCGTACTCGCGGATGGTGACCAGGGCGATGTCCCCGGTCGCGGTGACCAGGCAGATCTCCGAACCGGGCGGGGCGTCCTCCGACTCGAACTCGTCCGCGTACCGGGTCACCGAGCGGCAGGTGTCGAGCGAGCCGGGCTCGTCCGCCCGCAGGAGCGCCAGGGTGTTGCCGTCACTGGTCACCACCAGGCGGTCGTAGCTGGAGATGCTCGCTCCGTAGTAGCCGAGGTGGCCCTCGTACCCGGCGCCCAGCTCCGAGTGCACCGGAGTCGGCGGATCCTCGGAGAGCGTGATGGTGTGCTGGTCGGAGATCTCGATGCCCTCGTAGGTCACCGGGTCCGGATCGGCCGGCGGCTCGGACGAGGGCGTCTCGGCCGCCTCCTCACCCCCGGCCGGCTCCTCGTCGCCTGCGGTGTTCGGGTCGTCCGTGGCGGTCTGCGACGGGTTCCCAGCCGCGTCACCGCCGTCCGAATCGCCTCCGCCGCCCAGCGTCATGGCGCCGATCACCACGCCGGCGAGCACCGCGCACGTGACGACGGCCGCCAGGAGAACTGTTCGCCCGCCGCGACGGTTCTGCGGCGCGGCGGGGGGCGGCGGAACGTGGGAGGGCGGAACGTGAGAGGGCGGAACGTGGGGCGGCGTGGCGGGCGCGGTGGCGGGGTACCCGGCGGGCGCGAACGTCCCGGGCGCGAACGTGCCGGGCGGCGTGGCCGGCGGGACGGGCTGGGCCGCCAGGGAGGTGACCGTCGCGGCGTGGTGGTCGATCTCGGCGGTCACGGCGGGCGGCAGCCAGCCACTCGCGGGCTGCGGGCCGGTGTCGGTCAGCTGCTGGCACATCTCGATGACCTGGGCGGGCGAGGGGCGACCGGCCGGGTCCTTGGTCAGGCAACGGGCCGTCAGCTCGCGGAGCGGGGCCGGCACCGCCGAGAGGTCGGGCTCCTCGTGAACGACGCGGTACAGCACGGCCGGTGAGGAACCGTCTCCGAACGGCGGGGCGCCCGCCGTGACGAAGGCCGCGATCAGTCCGAGGGCGAAGATGTCCACCGCCGGCGTGACCTGCTGGGCCACCGCCTGCTCCGGCGCCATGAACGCGGGGGTCCCCGCGGCGACGCCGGTTCGGGTCAGCGACGTGGCGTCGGCGGCTCGCGCGACACCGAAGTCGATCACCCGCGGGCCGTCCGCGGCGAGGAGGACGTTGGACGGCTTGAGGTCCCGGTGGATGACGCCCGCGCCGTGGATGGCCTGCAACGCCTCGGCGATGCCGGCCAGTATCCGAGCCGCGGCCGCCACCGGGAACGGGCCGTGCTCCCGAACGGCGCTGTGCAGGGACGGCCCCGCCACGTACGCCGTGGCCAGCCACGGCTGCGGACCGTCCGCGTCGCTGTCGATGACGGGAGCGGTGAACAGTCCCTGGATCCGCTCGGCGGCCTGCACCTCCTGCCGGAACCGCCGCCGGAACTCGGGATCGCCCGCGATTTCCGGCCGGATCACCTTGATGGCGACGGGCCGACCGCCGGGCGTGCGGGACAGATACACCTTGCCCATCCCACCCTCCCCGAGGCGGTGGGTGAGGCGGTAACCGGCAATCATGGTCGGGTCTTCGGCATTCAGAGGCGCTGGCACCCGCTCACCCTAGCCATGGCCGGATTCCTTCGCCCCGACGACAACGACTCAGTTCTGCTACAACCACCGCGTCCCCGGCCCCGGATGCCTTCCGGCGGTCAGAGACCGTGTGGTGGGGGTGGGTTGGGGCGGGGGCCTGGTCAGTCCTCGCCGACCACGGTCAGGTCGTCGTTCAGGGACGCGGCGATGCGGGCCGCGCGGGAGTGGTCGGCCAGGCGCCGGGTGAGGTAGGCGCAGGAGTGGTGGTGGCGGAGCGACCACCACGCGGCCGAGCCGCCGATTCCGCCCTTGGCGATCTTGCCGTGGTCGCGCACGAAGCCCAGCGTCCAGGTGATCCGGGTGCCGAAGACCTCGTCGAAGGCGGTGACCTGGGAGGCGAGCAGCTCGTCGTGCAGCTCGGGCCCCAGCAGTCGGCGCACCGGCCCCTCGGGGTCCGTGAGGCGGGAGAAGAAGCCGGCCATGGCGGTCGCGGTGGTGTGCAGGTTGACCGCGCCGAAGACCGACCTGCGCCAGACCCGGGAGTTCGTCCGGCGGGTGTCCAGCGCGCCGTCGGGGATCCGCAGCCAGGGCGCCGCGTGCAGCTGCCGCGGCCACTCCGGGTCCGCGTACTCCAGATCGGCCACCCGGTCCAGCGCCTCCTCCGGCACGCCGAACCAGGCGTCCAGGTCCAACGCGGGCCGCACCACGTCGCGGAACGTCTCGCCCAGCGTCGTGCCGGCGCCGGCACGCAGGACGCCGTCGACGAGATGGCCGTACGTCAGCGCGTGTTCCCCCAGCGACGCACCCGGGGCGTACTCCGGCGCGGATCGCACCAGGCTCTCCCGCAGCCCGGCGTCGTCCAGGAGGTCCAGGCCCGCCGCGTCGTCGGGGAACCGCGGCTGGCCGGCCCGGTGCGTGAGCACCTGGCGCAGGGTGGTGCGCTCCTTGCCGTGCGCACCGTACGCCGGCCAGTACCGGGCGATCGGCTCGTCCAGCCGCACCGCCCCGTCGCGGACCGCCACCAGTGCCGCCAGTGTGACGAACGCCTTGGACAGCGAGTAGGGCTGCACCAGCGTGTCGTCCCGCCAGGGGCGCGTCCGCGCGGCGTCCGCCCAGCCGCCAGCGAGCCGGACGACCTCCCGGCCGTCCCGCCAGACGGAGACCCCGGCGCCGGTCTCCTCGCCCTCGTCGACCAGGCGCTGGAAGACCTCGCGCACCGCCTCGTACCCGTCCGCGACGAACCCCTCGACGTTCATGCCACGCCCTCCCTCGGTCGACCGCCACCATACCCCTAAGGGGTATGTCTGGCAATCCGCCGAGGGCCGGTCACCAGCGTTCGAACCGCCACCACTGGGCGATGGTGTTGTTGCACGGCCAGGTCCGGACATCGGTGCCGTCGTGGGTCTGGGAGTGGTCCACGTCCAGGCAGTAGCCGTTGACCGGCCAGACCAGCTGGTACGAGCCGTTGGGGACGCGTTCGATGCGCCAGTCCTGGGCGGGCGTGCCGTTGCACTCCCAGAGCCGCACGTTGGCGCCGATGTCCGTTGAGGCGTCCCCCACCTCCAGGCAGTGGCCCTTGGCGGTCAACGTGTAGGTGTCGGCGCCGTGGGAGCGCACGGTGAACGCCTGGGCGTTCGTGCCGTTGCACGTCCACTGCTGGGCGTTGGCGTTGAAGGCGGGGTCGGCGCCCACGTCGAGGCAGCCGCCGGGGCCGCTGTACAGCCGGTAGGTCGCGCCGTCCTGCACCGGGCCCGTGTTCTGGTCCGCGTTCGGCGAGCCGGAGTTCTGCTCGTCGTCGTTGTCGTTCGACTTCTTCGGGTCCTCGTCGTCCGCCTCGGGTTCGGGCTCAGGGTCGGGCTCAGGGTCGGGCTCCGGTTCCGGCTCGGGTTCGGGCTCAGGTTCGGGTTCCGGTTCGGGTTCGGGTTCCGGTTCGGGCTCGGGGTCGGGGTCGGGTTCCGGCTGTTCGACGGACGGCGACTCGCTGGGGGTGGCGGAGGGGCGGGCGGCCACCGGCTCGGCGGAGTCGCCGCCGTCGGGCAGCACCGTTCCGGCCACCCAGACGGTCAGGGCCACCGCGCCGGCCGCGGCGGCGCTCCAGCCCAGCGAGGCGAACACCCGGGTCCCCGGGACCAGACCCCGGCGGGCCACGGCCGGCCGGCGCGCGAAGACCTCGGCGAACCGGCGCGTCGGCGGCTCGGACCCCGCCGACCGCTCGGCCGGTGCGGCGGGTGCGGCGGGTGCGGCCGGCTCCGACGGCTCCGGCGGTTCGGGGGACGTGGCGGACTTGGCCATGGCTCGGTACCTCACGGGGTGGGAAGGGGCAGGTCGTCGACGTCCAGCACCATCAGCGCCTGGGCGTCGGGGTCGGTCAGCTCGGCGACGCGCATCGCCTGGCGCTCCGTCATCTGCTGGAACAGCTGGCGGGCGGCCCGGCCGTTGCCGAACCGCTTGCCACGCGGGACGGCGGAGATGAAGGTGGTGAGCGCCTTCCTGGCCTCGTCACTGAGTTCGTAGCGGTGCTTGCGGGCGTGGTGTTCGACGATCTGCACCAGCTCGTCGTCGATGTAGTCCGCGAAGTGCAGGGAGCGGGTGAACCGGGACGCCAGGCCCGGATTGGAGTCGATGAAACGCTCCATGTCACCGGGGTAGCCGGCGGCGATCACCACGACCTCGTCGCGGTGGTCCTCCATCAGCTTCACCAGCGTGGCGATCGCCTCCTGGCCGAAGTCCTGGGCCACCCCCGGCGGCGTCAGCGCGTACGCCTCGTCGATGAACAGCACGCCGCCGCGGGCCCGCTGGAACGCCTCGGTGGTCTTCGGGCCCGTGTGGCCGACGTACTCGCCGACCAGGGCGCTGCGGTCCACCTCGACCAGATGGCCCCGGGCGAGCAGCCCGAGGGCGTGCAGCAGCCGCCCGTACAGCCGCGCCACGGTGGTCTTGCCGGTGCCCGGGTTGCCGGCGAACACCAGATGCCGGCTGAGCGGCGGGGCCGGCAACCCCGCCTGCTGGCGCAGCCGGACCGTCTGCATCAGCTTCACCATGCCGCCGACGTCGCGCTTGACGTTGTCCAGGCCGACCAGCTCCTCCAGCTCCGCGAGCAGTTCGGGCAGCGACTTCGTCTCGCCCTCGGGCGCCGTACCCGCCTCCGCCTCCGGCGCCGGTCCCGCCCCCGTCCCCGTCCCCGTCCCGGCCCCCGGCGCCGCGCCCGGTTTCGGCAGCGGAGCGGCCGGATGCGGTGTCGGGCCCGTGGCGCCCGGCGCCGGCGGCGCGCCGGGGCGCCCGGGGGTCGGCGGCGCCTGGTGGCCGCGGTCGCCGGGCCCGGGCAGCCGGGAGGTGGCGACGTTCACCGCGACGCAGTTCTCGAAGTACGGCCGGGCCCCCTCCGCCACGCCGAGGTCCTGGGCCGCGTTGAAGACGCGGCAGCCGCGGAAGCGCGGCGCGGCGTCCCGGGCGACGTGCAGCGCCGGGAAGGCGGTGGCGATCACGTCGCAGTGCTCGAACGCGCCGCGCGCGGCCTCGCCGACCAGGATGCCGTGCTTGCCGCTCTGCGCGACGCGCACGCCCCGCAGCCGCGGGTCGGCGCCGGGCGTGAGCTCGATGCCGTTGCCCTTCTGGCCGAGGAACGAGCAGTGCAGCAGCACCGTCTCCTCGGTGGTGCGCAGCCGCGCGCCGGTCTCGCCGCCGGTCACGTGCACCCCGCGCATCGTCAGCCGCGACTGGTCGCGCACCTCGACGCCGGACAGCCGGGCGCCGGCCAGCGTGCTCTCGTCGATCTCGGCGCGCGCCGTGTGGTCCAGCCGGACCCCGGAGCGGGCGGGCCGCTCCACCCGGCAGTCCGTCAGCAGCGCCTCGGCGGCGTCCTGCACCAGCACCCCGTTGCGGCCCGCGCCGCGCAGCACGCTGCCGCGCAGCAGGATGCGGGAGGAGTCGCGGGCGCGCAGCGCGGAGCCGGAACCGCCGTGCACCCGGAGCAGATCGGCCCGGAGCACGGCGCTTCCCGACACCGCCACGCCGATGCCCTCCACGCCCTCGATCGCCGTGTCGTCCAGGCGGGCCAGGGCGTCGCCGGTCAGGTGCAGGGCGGTGTGCCGGGCCGCGCGCAGCCGGCTGCGGCGGATCACCAGGACCCCGCCGGCGGTGGGGTCGGCCAGTTCGGCGGACAGGTCGTGGTCCAGCGGGATGTCGCCGACCGGCACGTCCGGCGGGACGGCCGAACCGCGGGAGCCCAGCACCTCGATGCGGCCGTGGCTGACCGTGCAGCCCTCCAGGGTCAGACCCGCCGCGTCCTCGACCCGCAGCAGCGCCTCCGCCGGGTCCGCGCCGCGCAGCACCAGGCCGTGCAGCCGGCAGTCGGGCGCCGCCACGGTCAGCGCCCCGGCGGCGGCCGGCACCGCGATGGTGACCGACCCCTCGCCGTGGTGCGGCCGCAGCGTCACCCGGCGGACCAGCCGGAACGACTCGGCGTACGCCCCTGGCGCGATGCTGATCACCGCGCCGGCGGGGGCGGCGCTCAGCGCGTCGGTGATGGTCCGGTGAGCGCCCCTGGTGCGCGGGGCCACGCGGATCGGTTCGTCCGTCATCAGCAGTTCGTTCCTTAACCCTGGTTAACCCCGCGATTCCTGCGGGGGATAGTCGGACGTCGGTCCGAGCACGGGCACGGCCTGCGTTTCCGGCTGCGTTTCCGGCTGCGTTCCCGGCTGTGTCTCCGACTGGGGCGGCGGGCTGCCGGTCGGCGACTGGAGGCCCAGCGAGTCGCGGACCACGGGGACGAAGACGAAGCCGCCCAGCAGCTTGTCCATCAGCTTGCTGAGCATCGGGAAGACCACGAAGTCGACCACGCCCTGCCGGTGGTACCAGCGCACGCCGATGGTGTTCTGCAACGAGGTCCGCGCCACGCCCACGGCGAGCGACCCGACCAGGCTGCCGGCGGCGGCCGCGCCGGCGAACGCGGCGGCCTGGGCCGCGGAGACCTCGTGCCGGTTGCCCTCGGCGTCCCGCATGCCGAACGCCTCGATGGCGGCGAGGTTGCCCAGGAACGCGCCCAGCGGCGCCAGGGCGATGGAGTCGCGGAAGAAGTCGAAGGTGCCGCCGCGCCACCGCAGCACGAACTCGTTCCCGGCCCATTCGGACGGCCAGTTGTCGTCGTCCTGCCGGAGGTGGAAGGGCAGGCCCCGGTCCAGCCAGTTCAGTCCCAGCCGGAACGTGCTGTGGTTCATGGCGAAGTTCTGGAGGCCGCCGACGCCCGCCTTGAGGCCGCCGGAGACGGCGGCCACCACCGCGGCCTGGGCGACGTCCGTGCCGGTGAACGGCCCGGGCAGCGCGGCGTAGACCGCCAGGTTCATGAGGAAGTCGAGCACGAACTCCTGGGCGAACTCGACCGCGAACTGGTGCGACCCCTTGGTCAGGAACGGGGTGTAGGTGGACTCGCCGTTCACGGCGGGGCCCCAGTCCGCGCGCCGCGGCTGACGGTACATCCGCTCGTAGCCGCGGAACTCGTTGAGCGATCCCATGAAGTGGGTGTCCCTGCCGACCAGGGCGAGGGAGCCGCGGTACGGCGCGGCGCCGGCGGCGAACGAGCCGGCCGGCTGCTCCCGGACGAAGCCGACCATCGACCGGTCGGTGACCACGGTCGCCCCTCCCGTGTCGGGGTGGACGTACCGGCGCCACTGCTGGGTCATGCTCTCGACCTCGTGGAAGCTCCCGTCCCCCACGGCGCTCCTGGTGCGGGCCACGGAGCCGCTCTCGAACTCCTTCCAGGTGCGGTAGGCGTCCTGGCCCCGGACGGCGGCGTTCACGGTGTCCGGGGTGGGCGCGTACTCGCGCACCCGGAGCGGCGCGTCGTTGAGTCCCTGGCGCAGCGCCCCGCCCACGGGCTTGGGGATCTCCTGGATCCGTACGGGTGCCGGCGCGGCACCCGCGGCCCCGGCCCCGTGCCCGGCCCCGCCCGCGGCGCCACCCGGCGGCGGGGCGGGCTCGCGGAGCCAGTCCTCCCACCGGGCTCCCGGCCGCCAGGCGGACAGCAGGCGGTCCCCGTCGAACCAGAAGCGGACCCGGTCGGCCTGCCCGCCGAAGGCCAGCACGTTGCCGTCGCGGTCCGTCTTGTTCCAGTGCCAGACCTCCTCGCCGCCGGCACCCCGGGACACCAGCCAGGAGTCGACGGTGACGCCGTCCCCCAGCAGCCGGTGCTCGCGGACCATGCGGCCGTCCACGAAGTCCCGGTAGGAGCCGGGGTCGAAGTAGTTGACGTGGTCGAACTGGTTCCGGTCCGCCAGGTGCCGCTCGCCCCGGACCGTGGTGCCCGGGATGGACCAGGTGGCCTTCCCCTTCCCCGGGTACGCGCTGACGACCTGGACCGCGCCCTCTCCCGGCGGCGCGCCGGGACCGCGGGACGGCCAGGTGTCCTGGCGGGCCACGATCTGGCCGTGGTGGTCGTACACCGTCCAGTCCCGGCCCGTCCCGTGGGCGCGGGGCCGGTACTCCAGCATCGTGCCGTCCCGGAAGCCGACCCGCGCCACCTGCCAGTCCCGCCCGGCGGCCGGCGTGTACCAGTCGCCGGGGCCGTCCGCGTACCGGTCGACCCACACGATGTCGCGCGCCGCCCGGCCGCTGCCCGCGGGCGGTGCGGCGGCGCCGAAGTCGCCCCGGTCGTACGTGCGGTGGCCCTGCCGGTTGCCGGCGCCCTCCGACCAGGGCAGGTAGCGGTCGACCGGCCCGGCCCCGGCGGGCAGCGGGACGTCGTGGTGGCCCACGGTGAGCGTGTGACCGTTGGACAGCGTGCGGGTCTCGGCGGTCAGGCGACCCCCGCGGTCAATGCTGTAGGTGGTGTGGCCGCGCAGGCCGACCTGCCGGATGCCGGACGTGCTCTCCGTCCGGTAGGTGTGCGTCTGGAACCTGGTGTCCCGCGCCCACGCCCCCAGCCGGCCGGAGTCGGTGTGCCGGAACTCGGAGCTGAGCAGGCTGCGGTACCAGTTCGGCGGGCGCTGGTCGGCGACCCGGTGCGTCTCCATCCAGCCGCCGCCGGGCGGGGGGCGCCGGGAGCCGATCGGCTTGCCCTGGTGCGAGACCATCGACCAGTCGGCCTTCGGCAGCCCGTCGGGGCCGAGGTCGTGCATCCGGAACGTGCGGACGCCGTGCACGGCGAGCCGCCCCGTCTTGACGTCCACCTCCACGAGATGGCCGGTGCGCGGATCGGGAACGCGGTCGACCCAGCCGTCCCCGAGCGTGGCCCAGGCGCGGTCGCCCCGGGCCAGCTGCCGGCCCTCGGCGTCGAAGTAGTGCCACCGGCCGAGGGTTCCGCCGTCCCGGACGGTGAGGATGTGGCCGCCCTGCGGCGCCACCCGCATATGGCGCACGGCGTCCGACGGCATGGTGCCGGCGTGGACGCCCGTGGGGCGGTCGAACCACTCGCCGGTGGCCGTCCAGGCCCGGACGCCGTGGCCGCCCGCCACCGGCCGACCGCTCGCGTCCAGTTCGGACCACAGCTGCCGCTGGTTGCTGAAGGGCGTCACGCTGCCGGGCGCGTGGGTGTCCACCGTGTGGCCGTTCGGCAGCGGCCGGCGTTCGAAGACGTGGCCGCCGAAGTGGGTCTTCAGCGTGACGAGGCCCTGCCCGGCGCCCGCGGTGTCCACCGTGCCGCGGTCCATCACCGGCCCGGGCCGGGGCGGAGCCGCGTTCCCACGCCACCGCTCCCAGGTGCCGGTCAACAGCCCGTCACCGTCGTAGGAGTACGTGATCCGGAAGTACTGGCCGGTGACCGCCGCGCCCCGGTGGGTGGGGTTGATCCGTTGTTCGGTCAGCCGGCCGCGGGCGTCGTACTGCCGCCACTCGTCCGCCCGGAGGCCGCCGGGCGGGCCGTCGATCCGGTAGCCGCCGGCCGCCCGTGGCGTGATCGCGCCGTGCGGCAGGGTGGTGGCGCGCAGGTCGCCGTCGAGCAGCCGCAGCGCGGCAGGGTCGGTCAGGTCCAGGAACCGGGTGCCGACGCCGTCCGACAGCGTGAGGGCCCGGAACGTGCCGCCGTCCTGCCGGGTGACGGTGCGGACGTTGCCGGCGTCGGGCGGGCCGAGGTGGTGGTCCACCCGGCCCTGGGCGTTGAACAGCCAGACCTGGTCGCCGTTCGCCGTCTCCACCCGGAAGCCCCGGTCGGGCTGGCCCGCCGTCGCGGGCCGGCTGGTGACCACGTGGCCGGTCCGCGGGTTGAGATCGGCGTCGAGGAGGTCGTAGGCGCGGTACTCGGTGCCGTTGTGCGTCATCCGGTGCACGCGGACGTGGTCGCCGGCCGCGCCCGCCCGCGGTCCGGTGAGTCGCCTGGCGTCGAAGCGGAAGGCGCCGCTGGTGCCGTCGAACCGGGCGAGCAGGTTCTCCCCGTCGCGGCGCCACACCAGGTCGCCGCCGGGCAGCCGGTCCAGGGTGGCGCCGTCGACCGCCCGGCCGTCCGCCTGCCGCGGCGCCGGGTCGACGCCGGCGCCGTGCGGGCGGTCGAAGGCGTAGCCGACGGTGCGCGGGGTGCCGTCGGCGCCGGGCCGGGTGAGGGTGGTGACGTGCGGCCGGGTGACGGTCCCGGTGTGCGGGTCGAGAACGACGTGGTGGGCGCCGTGCTGGACGCGCAACGCGCCGTCGTGCTGCGGGGTGACGGTGGCCGTACCGCCCCCGTCGCCGGTGATCCGGGCCGGGCGGCGGGGGTCGGCGGGCAGGTTCAGCTCCCGGCCGTCGAGGGGCCCGCCGTGCATCGGGATGGTCCGCTCGGTGAGCCGCCCGTCCCCGCTGCCGTGGACGTACCTGACGCCGCTGACCCGGTCCGTGACGGTGTAGGAGGTGGCGTTCCAGGCGAAGTCGCGTTGCGGCACCGGGCCGCCGTCCGCGCCGCGCAGCTCCGGCCCGCCCGCGCCCGCCCCGGCGGGCCGGTAGGCGAACTCCCGGGCCGCGCCGGGCCCGCCGGCGCCCCCACCGATCAACGGCAGGGCCGTGCCCCGGAACTCGCCGGCGGCGCTCACCACGGTGTGCGGCCGGCCGGCCGCCGCCGGGATCCGGAAGGCGTCGCCCCGCTGGGGCACGACCGCGACGTCCGAGCGCTGGCCGCCCCGGGTCACCAGGTGGGCGGTGGGCGTGCCATGGGGGTCGGACACCACCAGGCGGCCGCCGTCGACGGGGCTGCCGCCGTGGATCTCGTGCGTCGCCCGCACGGCGTTTCCCTGGAACGCGCCCGGCGGCCCGGCGATCCGGTACTCGGCCGTGGTGCGGCCCAGCGTGACCATGGCCAGGTCGCCCCCGCCGCCGTCCCGGCCGAACCGCACGTCGGCGCCCGCCACCGCCTGGTCCTGCCCGCGGTAGAGGCCGTGCGCGTACTCGGCGCCGCGCGCCCGGGTGGCGAACCCGCCGGTGCCGTCGGGGAGTCGGAGCGTGACGACGTCGTGGCTGACCCGTCCCGCGCCGTCCAGCACCGCCGGGTTCCCGCCGTGCGACTCGACGCGGAACCCGTCGCCCCCCAACGGCCGGACGGTGGCGCCCGGGACGGCCCCGCCGCGCGCGTCCACCACCCGGGCGCCGGCGGGGTCGCGGGGCACGGCCAGATGGTTCCCGTCGAGGACGCTGCCGCCCCGGATCACGTGCGCGTCGTGCAGCCAGCCGCCGTCGAGGGCGTGCACGGACGTGACGTGGTCGGCGCCGGGGCGCGTGACCCGGTAGGTGTCGCCGGAGCGCACCACGGTGGCCCGCGGGCGGTCCCCGCCGTCGGCGCCCCTGAGCTCCGGCGCACCGCCGCCGCGCGCCGGCGCGTAGACGTGGTCCTGGGGTGGGCCGCCGTCCCGCGGCGCCAACGGCACGACGCGATGGGTGAGGGCACCGGTGCCGTCGACGGCGACGAACCGGCCATCCGCGAGGGCCACCCGGTGGCCGGCGGCGTCGCCGAGCCGGATGACGCCGCCGGGAACGTCGGCCGGCACGCCGTCGGGCCCCGGCCGCACCAGGGTGGGCGCGGCGGTCGGCCGCGCCGCGTCGAAGCGCAGGTTCGTGCCGCGGACGTCGTCGGCGACCGGCACCCACCGTTCGCGGTGCACGGTGGTCACCTCGCCGTCCCCGCCCCGGGCGGTGACGTGTAGCACGTCCGCGTCGCCGTCCCGCACGTGCCGCACGTCGAGCCCGCCGTCGCCGGTCACGGTGGCGCCGCGCACCCGGCCGGTCCCGGGGTCGAGCGAGACGTGCAGGGTGGCGCCCGGCCGGCCCGGCACGCCGAACGCGCCGGCGTTCGGCGGTGGCACGCCGGCGGCGGCCCGGCCCGCCAGATCGTCCATCTCCACCGCGCCGTTCCGCACGGTGTGCAGCATGTAGACGAGCGGCGAGGTGGTGACGTCGGGCACCGGCGTCTCGCCGCGCCCGCCCCCGCGGCGCGCGAGGTCGTCGAGGACCGCCTGCCGGTCCGCCTCACCCAGGCGCCGGAACTCGTCGCCGTCGACGCCGTCCATGCCGACGCCGTTGCGCCCGTCGCCCCGGAACGCGCCGGTGTCGGCGTCGAACACCGAGAACCGGCCGCCGGGTTCGTCCACGTGCAGGGTGCCGGTGCCCCGCGGCCCGGTCCTGACCACGCCGGGCGCCGCGGAGCCGTCCGCCGCGCGGGGCACCGGGTAGGGCACACCGTCCCTCCCGACCAGGGCCAGCAGATCCGGCTGGCCGGGGCGCCCGGCCAGCGTGACCACCGTGTAGCTCTGGCCGCGCGGTCCCTCCACCAGCACCGGGTGCTGCCCGGGCCGGTGCGCCAGCCAGCCGACGTCGCCCAGCCGGGACGTCGAGGCGCCGTCCAACGCCGTGCCGTTCGGGCCCACCACGTAGGGCCGGCCGCCGTCGGCGGGCGTCATCAGCTGGTGCCGGTCGGGTCCCGGCAGCGGTTGGGAGCGGCCCAGCGGGCTGCCGTCCATGGCGTGGAAGTCGACGCCGCCGCCCAGCCGTTGGACCGTGATCGACTCGCCGACGACGCTCGCCCGGCCCGGCATGACCGCGCCCTTCTCGTGGAACAGCACGGCCGCGCCGTCGTTCCGCACCGGCACGCCGACGAACCGGCCGGTCTCGGCGCCGCCCTCGGCGCGCAGCGGGACGACGGTGTGGGTGTGCGCCCCCGCGTCGTCGACCAGGACCCGCGGGCGTTCGGGCAGCCCGACCAGCCAGGCGCCGTTGCCGAGGCGGGTGAGGGACGCGTCCGCGGGCCGGCCGCCGGGGCCGGTCACGGACGGCGGCTCGCCGCCCCGCGCCGGCGTGACGGTGTGGCCCTCCAGCGGGCCGCTGGTGAACGGCCGCGGTCCCGGCGTCTCGCCGCCGCGCAGGCCCGAGCCGCCGAGTCCGGAGCCACCGCGTTCCGAACCGCCGAGTCCCGAACCGCCGAGTCCCGAACCGCCGGTCTGTCCGCCGGTTTCGGCACGGACGGGCACCGGGACGGGCGTCGCCTCGACCGTCGCCGCCTCCGTCACGCCCCCCGGCGCCGGCGCCGGCGCCGCCTCGGTCGGGACCGGATCGCCCCGGAGAGGCGGGGCCGGGGTGCCCAGGCTCCGCACCTCGACCACGGATCCCGACGTGGCGACGTGGTCGCCGGTGACCCCGTCCCGCGTTCCCGACCGGCTCCCGGCCTGCGTCGCGGCCGGCGCGGGGACGGTGGAGTCGACCGACGACGTCCCGCCGGCCGGGGTGCTCACGATGGAGCTGATCCGGACCGGGGCCACACCGTGCGCGTGCAGGGTGATGTCGCCCAACGACCCGGCGCCCGGCTGCCGGGCTGGCGGGGCGGGCGCGCCGGACGCCCCGGGCACCGGTGCCTGCGCCGCCGCCTGCGTCGTGGCCGGCGACGGCGGCGGCACCGAGGCGGCGTGGGCGGCAGCGGCGTCCGTCCGGATCAGGGGGACGGCGACCGCGGTGTGCTCCAGACCCTCGCCGAGGGTGACCGAGACCTTCGACGCGGCGCCGAGGTCGAGCTCCAACTGGCTGGGTGACGGCTGCTGGAGGCCGACGCCCTCGGGGAGCGATGTGCCCGCCCTGGTCTCCGCGCCGGCGCCCTGCGGTGCGGGCGTGTGGGTCGTGCCGGCGTCCAGCCGGCCGGCGGCGCCCGGAAGGGCGACGTCCGGCGGGCCGAGGGCCATGCCCTGGTCGGTGAAGTGCAGGCGGAGCGGCGGCACCGAGCCGACGTTGAGGTCGAGGGCGAGTTGTTCGGGCGCGAGCCCGCCCGCCGTGGTCCGGCCCGGCGCGCCGAGGTTGCCGGTGATCTGGCTCGTGCGCGGGACGTCGAGCCCGCCCAGGGCGGCGACGGCGCCGAGGTCGCCGCGCCCGACGTTGAGCCCGCTCGGCGGCACCGTCATCACCTCGCCGAGCTGCGGCATGGTGGACACGTCGATCGGGGGCATCTCCCCGGCGCCGGTCCGCGCGACCGTGAGGCCGTTGTCGCCGTAGCTCATCCGGATCGGCGCGAACGTCCCCAGGTTGATGTCCAGCACGACGGTGTCCAGTCGCGCCCCGGCCGTGCCCGCCACGTTCGCCCCGGCGGTCGTCGCGGCGCTCGGCGAGAGCAGCGGGATCTGCACGCCGACGGTCTGGCCCTGCGGCCCGGGGACGTGCGCGACCACGGAGGCCGGCAGCGGAACGTGGAGTTCGCCCGGGACGGGCAGGTCGTTCAGCGCGGGCAGGGCGGCGCCGGGCGTGCTGGTGCCGGTGACGCCCAGGTGCAGGCCGCGGTCGGCGAAGTAGAGGGAGATCGGCTGCACCGGGGCCAGGTCCGCGATCGGCACGTTCCCCGGCGACGGCGCCGACGTGGACGATCCGGTCACGAGGCCCCCGGCCGGCGGCGGATGGGCGATCGTCGTGGTCGGCAGCGACACGTGCGACGGCGGCGAGATCCCGATCGGCGGGGCGGCCGCCGCCAGGTCCCGCACGGGGCTCGTCGTCGTCGGCACGACGGGCAGATGACCCAGGGACAGGCCGCCGAGGGCGAGGAGCTGGGTGGCGGACGGCGGATCGGGGATGAAGGTGCCGATGCTGCCCAGGCCGCGGGCCGCGGCGGCGCCCCCCGGCTGGTACTTGGCCCAGCCGCCCGGGCTCAGCAGCGGCCGGCCGGCGTCGTCGAAGCCCCTGATGGCCCTGATGTCGATGACGTTGGTGCCGTTGACCCACGCCCCGGTGCGGTACTGGTTCATCAGGCCCCGGTCGAACACGGAGATCCGGAAGCCCCGCATCAGCCCGGAGAGCGAGCCGACGCGGCCGAGTTCGGCGGCGTTCACCGGCAGGATGACGGCCAGCGGGCCGAAGCCCTTGAAGTGCAGGCCCACGTACTGGAAGAAGCCGCTGGTGCGGATGGACTTGGCGAGGTTCGCCCAGGACTGGGGCGAGACCGCCGCGCGGGCCACCCCGACGAACCACTTGAGCCCTGACACGATCAGGTGGCCCGTGCCGGCGACGATCTTGCTCAGGCTCAGGCCCTTCAACGACGCCGCGGCGCCGCCGGCCCAACCCTTCAGGGCGGACCATCCTTTGGCGATGTTGATGCCCCGGGTGGTGGGCACCAGGACGCCGAGGACCGACAGGATCAGCTCGGTGATGCTCGCCTTGCCGCTGGCGAAGTCGATCGCCGTCTTGATCATGATGGCGGCGTTCAGCGCGAGGGCGACCAGGGCGACCGGACCGCCCATGATGAGCGCGGGAATGATCAGGGCGATGGCGATCCAGGAGAGGATCTTCCAGATCTCCTCACACGGGTCGAGCATCGACTGGATGCCGGCGGTCGCGCTCGAGACGGCGGTCGCGGCGGTCGACGCGGCCTCGTCCAGCGCGTCGCCGGCGGAGGTGGCGGTGCTCCGCTGCGTCTCCCACTCCCCGTCCTCCTTGTCCAGGCCCTCGGCGGCCGTCAACGCCCCGTCGGCGACGCCCTGCTGCTCCACCATGACGTCGTGGTAGGTCTGCAGCGCGTTGTGCAGGTCCTGGTGGGCGTCGCGGAAGCTCTGGACGAAGCCGCGCACCCGGTCGTCCATGGCCTCGCGCAGCGCGTCGGCCGTCTGACCGACGAAGCCCGAGCTGTTCTCCCGCAACAGCTCGTCGAGGCCGTCGTCGACCTCCTGGAGGAAGTCGATGATCCCCTGCTGGGACGTCAGCAGGGCCTCGATCCGTGCCGGATCTCCCGGCGTGGGATCGCCGTCCAGGTCGAGGGAGCTCCAGTCCGGGGGACGGGGCATGGCCGGGTTCCCCTCTCTGTCGTCGCCTGCCGGTCGCCGTGCTCGTGGCCTCGCATCCTCTACGCACGAACCGGCCGGCGGGTTCAGCGATCCCGGTCACGAGGCGCCGTCCCCGGCGGCTGAACCTTCCGCCCCGGCTGGTGCGTAGAAGGCACGAGGGTGGTCCCGCCGGGGCCGCGCACCGACCGAACCGCGGGAGGAGGCGCCATGGCCGACTTCGCCATGGACTACGACCAGCTCTACGCCATGCAGCGCGGGCTGCACCTGCTGGCCGACCGGGCCGACTCGGGCGGCGGCGACGGGGTGTACGAGGAGGTGGGCAACGCCACGCTCGCCGAGAACGAGGCGCTGTTCGGCTCGTACGACCTGGCCTACGAGTTCGCGCTGTTCTACGGCAAGTCGAAGGCCCGCATCGACGACGGCAAGGACAAGCTGCGGCAGTTCGGCGACATGTTCTCGGGCGTCGCGGACGGCCTGTTCCAGCAGGACGCCCTGCTCGCCTCGGGCGCCGCGTCCTCGGCGGGCCAGGCCATGATCGACCGCTGGGAGGGCGAGCGGGAGGCTTACGAGGAGTGGGCCGAGAACAAGGAGGCGTGGGACTCCTTCCTGGAGGAGATCGGCGCCGCCGAGTACTTCGCGGAGAACCCGGACGCGGACATCAACGAGGTGTGCGCCGCGGACGACGCGCCCGGCTGGTGCGCGGAGTGGGAGAACGCCGAGGACCCGCCGCGGCCGCCGGGGGAGGAGCCGCCGAAGCCGCCGGAACACCCGCCGAGCCACCTGGAGTTCTCGGACGGCGAGGGCGGCGCGACCGACATCGTGCTGTCGTACGACGACGACTACAACATCATGAAGGAGGAGACCACCGTCACCACCCAGGACGGCGAGACCCTCACCACGACCGTCGAGTACGCGAGCGAGCCGCACATCGTCGAGGGGGACGACGGCACCTCGTACGACACCCGCGACTACACGGTCACCACCACCCTGCCCGACGGCTCCACGACGGTGGAGGACGTCGTTATCGACGACACCGACGGCTCGGGCACCAGGACCGTCACCTCGACGTACACCGAGGACGGCGAGCAGAAGACCGAGACCACCGAGTTCACCCGCTCAGGACCGTTCGAGTGCTGGGACGAGGCCGGGAACGACGACGACGGGTGCCCCGCGTAGGGCGGGCACGAGCGAGGACACCGGCGAACCACGAACGAGCGACGAACGAGCGACGAACGAGCGACGAACGAGCCACGAGGAGAAGAGGGACCGTCCGATGCCCAACATCAGCATCACCTACGCGGACGTCGACGAGGCCGCGGCCGCGATGCGGGCCAGCAACCAGAACGTGCTCACGCCGGCCAAGGACGCGGCCAAGGCGGCGATCGACGACGCGCTGAACAACGACCTGATCATGCCGCAGACCGGTCCGGCCATCACGGAGACGTACACCAACCTCCACAACAGCCTGACCGACCTGTGCAACGCGGTCGAGTCGTTCGCCCAGCAGTTCGTCGACATCAAGGACGGCATGGAGCAGTTCGACGAGGACTACGCGAACAACATCCGCAATCCCCAGGGTTAGCGGCGGCGATCGAATCCCTTCGGCGAGGAGGCACGGATGGCGGACATCTCCGCCGACTACGCGGGCATCGCGGAGACCAGCGGCAAGCTGAGCACGCAGTGCGGCATCATCATTCCCGAGATCTACAACCTGCTGAGCAGGGTGGACACGCTGCTCGACAACGGCCTGTACCTGGAGCAGGCGAGCCCGGCGCTGAAGACCGCCTACGAGGAGTTCAGCAGGTCGCTCCAGCAGGCGGCGTCCAACATCCAGGGCTACGCCAACCTGTTCACCGGCATCAGCGACGGGTTCAAGAGCAACGACGCCGCGCTGTTCGCGTCCGCCCTGTCGGGCATCGACGGTGAGGGCGGCTACGAGACCACCGCCGAGGAGGTGCAGACCCCGACGGACGACCCGCCGGACTGGGCCCCGCCGGGCGGCGACATCGGGTCGGGCGGCACCTGGAACGAGGACCACTCGGTCTTCACGCCCAACTCCTAGCCGGCCGTCCCTCGGACGTCCCCGCGCGTCCGGCCGGGCCGCCCCGACGCGGCCCGGCCGGAGCGCCGCTCACTCCTGCAGCACGGTCAGCGGCACCTGCACCGCCATCGGGCGCCCGGTGTCGTCCGCCACCCAGGCCCGCCCGGGCACCGCCGGCGGGCGCAGCTGTTCCGGCGCCAGCCGGACGCCGATCAGCTCGCCCTCGCCCAGGTTCCTGGGCCCGAGCAGCAGCCCGCGCCGGGACCTGCGGGCCACCCCGATCCAGCCGAGCGTCGTCATCACGCCCTCGGCCGCGCCGGCCAGCAGCAGCCCCAGGCCGCGGTCCCGCCCCGCCGAACCCACCTTGCGCAGCGCCTGGTCGGCCCGCCCGGTCATCAGCAGCTCCGCGTCGTCCACCACGACCACCGCGGGCCGTCCGCGCACCGCCTCCAGCGCCTCGTTCAACGCGTCGGGCGACGGGTCGGGGTCGTCGATCACGTGGGCGAGTCCGTGGGCGGTGAGCCGGCGCAGCGGCGACTCCCGGGGCGTGACCACCACCAGCGACGTGCCGCCCAGCACCAGCGACACGCACATCGCCGCCAGCGTCGTGGACCGCCCGCTGCGCGGCGGCCCGGCGATGATGAACGCGCCGGACTCGGCGGCGAAGTCGAAGCCGAGCGGCCCGGTGTCGTCGCCGCCCACGCCGAACAGCGCCCACATCGGGCGGCGGAGCTCCTCGGGCACGAGGTCCACGGCCTCCGTGAAGCCGACGACGTGCGGCAGCTCGTCGACCCGGAACGGCCGCCGCTCGGCCGCCACGCCGCCGTCCCTGGCCTGCGCCCGGCGGCCGATCGCGCGCAGCGCGTCGGCCTGGTCGCCGCCCTTCGCGAGGGCGTTCAGCGGCAGCGTCAGGATCTGGCCCTCGGCGCCGCCCGGCGCGAACCACCCCCGGCCCGGCGGCACATGCTCCGGCACGGCCTTGCGGTTGACGCCGATGAGGGCGTAGTCCATCCGGTCGGACTGGCGCAGCAGGACCCGCCGGTCGTTGTGCTGTCCTGGACGGCCGCCGAGCAGCCGGCGTTCGGAGGTGGCGATCAGATGGATGCCGGTCGCGGCGCCCTCGCGCAGCAGTCGCAGCAGGTCCTCCAGGGTCCGCCCGCCGTCCACCTTCTCCATCGTCTCGATCAGCGCGTCCCAGCCGTCGATCAGTACCAGCAGATGGGCGGGGCGTTCCGCCGCGGGCAGCTTGGCCCGCAGCTCGGTCAGCGTGCCGACGTTCCGTCGGGCGAGCCGTGCCTGACGGGACGTCAACTCGTCCAGCAGGCGCCGCACCAGCCGGGTCAGCCGCTCCGGATCGTGCCGGGAGACCACCGCGCCGCAGTGCGGCAGCGTCTCCAGCGGCGCCAGCCCGCCGCCGGCGGCGTCGATGCCGTAGACGTGCAGCTGGTCGGTGGTCAGCCGCAGCGCGGCGGAACCGGCGACCGTGCGCAGCGTCTGGGTGCGGCCCGAGCGCGGCGCGCCGATCACGTACAGGTGGCCGAACGTCGCGAAGTCGATATGGCCGGTGGTCTGCCGCTGGCCGGCCGGCAGGTCGAAGAGGACGTAGGGAACGAGCGCCAGCCGCAGGGCTCCTGGGGGAGGATCGTCGGGCTCCTCGAACGGGATCTCCTCCGGCAGCGGCGGCAGCCAGGGCCGCGGCTGCGGTTGGACGTCGGGCAGCGCCTCGGTCGCGGCGCGCACCGCCGCCACGAGCGCGGTCAGGTCCGTGGTGGGGGCACCTCCCAGGCCCCCAGGGCCTGGGGGAGGATCGGTCCGCTCACCGCCGTTCGTGCCGTTCGTGCCATCCGAACCGTTGGCGCCGTTCGCCCCGGCGGCGGGCTCGCCCACCGTGCCTCCCCCAGGCCCGGAGGGCCTGGGAGGTGCCCCCACCCCGGGTTCGGCGGCCTCGGCGGGGGGCAGGACGACGGGCCGGCCGAGCTGCCGCCAGTCGATCTCGATGCCGCGCACCACCCTCCCCCAGGCCCTGGGGGCCTGGGAGGTACCCCCACCCCAGGCCCTGGGGGCCTGGGAGGTACCCCCATGGGCGCCGCCGCCCCCCGGCCCGTCGGGACCGTCCGCCGCCGGCCGTTCGGTGCCGACGAACGCCGTCTGGAACGGGATGGGCGGACCCTCGCTGCGCCGGACCAGCGCCCGCCCGGGGGTGGCGGGCGAGATGCCCGCGGCGCCCGGGGCGTTGATGATGTCCTGGCTCTCGGTGCGGTCGGTGACCCGCAGCGCGATGCGGAGGTTGGTGTTGGCGCGGATCTCGTTGCTGACCGAGCCCGCCGGGCGCTGGGTGGCCAGCAGCAGGTGCAGGCCGAGGGACCGACCGCGCTGCGCCAGGCTGATCAGCCCGGGCACGAACTCGACCAGCTCCCTGACCAGCGTCGCGAACTCGTCGATGACCAGCAGCAGCCGCGGCAGCGCGGGCAGTTCGGGATCGCGGGCGCGTTTGGCCCGGTACTCGTCGACGTCCTTCACGCCGGCGTCCGCCAGCACCTGCTCGCGACGCCGCAGTTCGGCGTCGAGGGAGGCCAGGGCGCGCTGCGTGAGGTGGCCGTCGAGGTCGGTGATCATTCCGAGCGTGTGCGGGAGTTCGGCGCATTCCCGGAACGCGGCGCCGCCCTTGTAGTCGATGAGCACGAACGTCAGCTCGTCGGGCCGGTTGGCGACGGCCAGGGAGGCGATCACCGTCTGCAGCAGCTCCGACTTGCCAGAACCGGTGGTGCCGCCCACCAGGCCGTGCGGGCCGTCCGCGACCAGGTCGAGGTGGGCGGTGCCCTCGAAGCTGGCGCCCACGACGAACGTGGTGGCGGCGGGGCGGCGTGCCCAGTCGCGCAGCAACGCCTCGGGATCCGGCGGCTCCTGGCCGATCAGCGGCAGCAGCCGCACCTCGGCCGGCAGCCCCGCGTCGGCCTCCACGGTGACGTCCCGCAGCGGGGCCAGGGCCCGCGCGACCTCCTCGCACCATTCGGGCCCGACCTGGTCGGCCCGGATGTCGCGGACCGCGGGGACGCCGGAACGGCGCACGGTCAGCCGGTCACCCGCGGCCGTCACGACGATCGTGCATTCCTCGGGCAGCAGGCGTTCCCGCTCGTCGAGGCAGACGCTGAACACCCGCACCCCCGGCCCCTGGGTGAGGATGCTGACCACCCCCGGCATGTCCCGCAGCCGGTAGGCGCCGTCCAGCACGACGAGCACGTCCGGCACGCCGGACGGGGTTCCGCCGCGCCGTCCGGCCGCGGTCGCCGCCTCGATCCGGGCCTGGATGTCGCCGTACAGCTCGCTGATCCGCTGCGCGGTGGACGCCTCGTCGTTGCCCACGCTGACCAGCGGCTGTCCGGCCGAACCGGCGCGGTACGGGCGCAGATGCCGCAACCAGCGCACCCAGGCCCAGTCGGCGGCGTGCTGTTCCTCGGTGAGGATGACGACGCGCAGGTCACGCGGGCTGTGCAGGACCGCGGCCTGGGCCACGGCCCAACGGGCGACGGCGCGCACGGTGCGGCCGGTGCCGGTCAGGCCGATGACCCCGGCCTCGGGCAGTTCGGCGCCGATCGGCACGTCGGCGAGGCGCCAGTGCACCTGACGGTGGTTCTGCTCCCTGGCCTGGTCGTTGATGCGTTTGAGCGACGCCCGGGTCACGGTCCCGAGGCGCAGGGTGAGGTAGTCGGGGTGGTGCCGGCGCCGCTCCCACAGCTGGTGTCCGGGACCGGCCGCGGTCTGCAGCACGGCCGCCGGATCGGGGGAGGCGGTGTTGCGCAGGTGGCGCTCCTCGACGCTCGCCCGGCGCATCTCCTGTTCCAACGCGGCGCGGCGCAGCCGGTAGCGGCGGACCTGCTCCTCGTGCCGCTTGCGGTTGGAGCGACGCCCGGTCACCCAGTTCCCGACCGCCATCAGCGGGGTGAAGACGATGAGGATCAGGAAGTAGAACGACCGGAAGATCGTGACCATGGCCAGGCCCAGCACCAGGGGCGAGATCATCAGCATGAACGGGAACGGGCGCGGCCCCGGCGGGGCGGGTGGCCCGGGCAGGCTGAGGTTCTCGGCGTCCAGATGCGGGGCGAGCCGCGGCGGGCGGCTGTACTCCAGGGTGAGGCCGTCCGCCGAGGGCTTGACGGCGGCGTCGGGACGGTGCGGCGGCGCCAGCCGTAGCAGGTGGTCGCCGAGCGCGAGATCGGCGTAGCCCGGCCAGTCGGAGGAGCCGTCGGAGGGCAGCGCCAGCGCGCCCGGCGGCAGCGGGGCCCGCGGGGCGGGGAGGCCGTCGGGTCCCGCGGGCGGGGGCTCGGTGCTGTGCCCGCCCGGGCCGCCGTCCTGCGGGCCCGCCGGCTCCTCGTCGGTCAGCGGGGTGCCGGTCTCCGGATCGACGGGCGGCGGCGGGGTGAGGCTGCGCAGGCCGCAGCGGTCCGGATCGGCGTCCTCGGACAGCCGGAAGCTGGCGGAGCCGTCGGCGTGCACGGTGATCCAGGTGCCGCGCTCCGGCGTGCCGTCGTCGTCCAGCACGAGGGCGCCGGGGGCGTCGGGAGAGCCGGAAGCGCCGGAAGCACCGGGGACGTTCGGCCCGTCGGGTCCGGGGAGCGGCGGGTGCTCGGCGTCCGGGGCCGCGAGGCGGATGGCGCACCCCCGGTCCGTGCCGACCTCGTAGCTGCCGGGGCCGAGCCGCCACACCCGGCCGGCGTCGGGGCCCGAGACGTGCCGCAGCTCCAGCAGCACCGGGTCGCCGGCGGGCGGCCGCCAGGCCCGGGCCGCCGCGGTGGTGCGCGACGGCACCGGGGCGCCCAGGCCGAGCAACGCGCCGTCCCGTACCCCGCTGGCGCCGAGCGGTGCGCCGGAGTCGAGCGGCTGCTGGTCGAGGAAGAGCCGCGGGGTCGCGAACGCCGCGGCGAGCTCGGCGACGGTGGCGTCCTCGGGCAGGTCGAGCAGGCGATCGGTGCGCCGGCCCTGCGGGTCGGCGGTGGTGACGGTGAGCTTCACGGGGGTCCAACCGGTCGAAGCAGACGATGTCTTGGCGCTGCCGGGCGCGTTCGGGCGCTTTCGGGCCCTCGCGGGCGCTGCCCGGTCGGGCGGGTCAGGGAGCGGAACGGGTGGGCGAGTCTCCCCCGGGCCCGGAGGCCCCGGGAGGTGCCCCCAGCCCGGGCGCGGAGCCGACCGAGGCGGCCTCGCGCCGTCGTTCGGCGGCCTCCGCGGTGCCCGACCGCCGCTCGCCGGACTCGCCGGTCGCCGGGGCCTCGGCCTCGGCTTCCTCCTCCTCGGCCAGCGAGAGGCGGTGGGCGGCGGTGGACGCGGCGGGGGCGGACCAGGTCTCCTCCTCCTCGTCCTCGCCCGCCAGCGCCGCGGTCTCCTCGGCGTCCTCCTCCTCGGCGAACGCGCGTGCCGCGCCCGGCGGGGTGGGCGGCAGGACCGGGGGAAGCGCGCCCAGCACCCGCGCGATCGCCCGGGCGAGTGCGTTGCCGGCGGCCAGCAACGGCGTGCCGACGACCACGATCTGGCCGTGCCGGTCGGTCAGCAGGGTGCGCTGGTAGCCGCGCCCCGGCCCGAGCAGCAGGAGCCGGGGGCCGGCCGGCCCGTCCGGCGGGGCGACGAGCCCGGGCGGCAGCGGATCGGGCAGTTCCGCGGTGACCAGCACGGGCGCCACGCCGTGCCGTGGCCTGATGCCCTCCGCGGTGCGGTAGGCGGCCCGTACCGGCGGCCCGGGAAACTGCCGGTGCACACCCTCGGCGACCAGCACCAGGCCGGCCGGCAGGCGGGCGTCGAGCTGCGCGGCGACCGCCTGATGCAGGGCGGTGCGGGACCGCCGGTCGCCCGCGACGCTCAGCAGCGGCGGGCCGGTGGCCACGTCCAGGAACACGCAGCGGCCCGCGCGCTCGCCGAGCGCGACGAGCACCGGATACGGCTGGTCGGGCGCCGGGACCACCGGCGGCAGGTCGGCCCGGTCGATGCTCCAGTGACCCGGTGGGTCGTCGGCGTCGTCCTCGGGCGTCGGAAGGTGCCGGCCGGCCAGCAGCACGGTCACGGTGTCCGCGTCGACCAGCGCGGCGTACGGCTGCCCGCCGGCGGGGGCGGCGGCCTGCCGGGCCGCGGCCAGGCCGCGTTCGGCGTCCCGCCAGGTCGCGGGGTCGCGCAGCGCGCGCACCAGCAGCCGCAGCGAGCGCCGGTGACGCAACCAGGCGCGGAACGGCGCCGCGAAGGCGTGCGCGGTGAGCGCGCACTCCCGGCGCACCCGTGCCCAGGCGGCGCGCCAGCCGCCCAGGCGCATCGCCACGTACCGCAGCAGCAGGAAGGCCACCAGGACGGCGACCAGGATGCCCAGCACCAGGAAGATGGTGTCCCGGTGCCGGTCGATGAACTCGAGCGGATCGGTGGTCCTCATGCCGCGGCGAACTCCCGTCGCAGGGCGGTCAAGGCGTAGTGCAGGCGGGACTTGACGGTGCCCTGGGGGATCCCCAGCAGGCGCGCGGTGTCCTCCCTGGACCGGTCGTAGACGTGCACGTGGACGAGGACCTCGCGGTGGTGCGGGCTTAACCGGGCCAGCGAACGCACCAGCGCGACCCGGTCGGCCACCACGTCGGCCACGTCGGCGCCGTCCGCCGCCCGATGCGGCAGGGTCACGGGCATGATGCCCATCGGCACGCTCCGGTCGCGGCGGCGGGCGTCGACGGCGAGGTTGCGGGCGACGATGTGCAGCCACGCGGCGAGATGGTCCTCGTTGTGGCGGGACACCGCGCCCTCGTCGACGAACTCGTCGGCCGCGAGCCAGGCGCGGAGCATCGTCTCCTGCACGATGTCCTCGGCCCGGTGCGCGTCCCCGGCGGTCAGCCGGCCCACGTACCGGTACAGGCGCTCCCGGTACCGTTCGGCGGCCGGCACCGCACCCGAAAGCTCCGCCGAACGCTGGGCCGAACGCTGGGCCGGAGGCTGGGTCGAACGCTCCGCGGCACGGGCCACGGTCACCGGCGGGGCGGCAGGGGCCGCGACCGGCTGAGGCGACTGGGCGTGAGACATCGCTTTCGCTCCAAGGCACGCGTGCGGGGGCCGTGGTCGTTCAAGGAGAGGCAAGATCGCGATTCTGTTGCGCACGTTACGGTACAACACCCTTGGGGAAAGGGGTTGTTCGGGAAGCCATCCGGGACTTTCGGGTGTCCGAAACGACACGCGACGCTGCCCCATCGAACAATCGCCAGTGGGGAGGAGGCGAGGCCCCCGCCCCTGGACGGCGCCCGGACGGCAACTCGACGGCCCTCGGACGGTGCGTTATGCGCATTCCGTTGCGCCGCGGTTATGCGCCGTTCCGCCCGGGACGGAGCGAGAAACAAAACCCGGTCCACGAACTCGCCCGTCCGAATGGCGGGTTACGGAAATGCCGTCCGGTGAATGCGGGATCGGCACGTCCGGGCGCCGGCGCGGCCGGCGGCGACGTGCGTTGCGACCCGGGATGGTGCTGGGTAGCTTGACGGCTGTCCGCGCTGTGAACAGGGGAACGGGAGAACGGCGATGGGCCGACAGGAGAAGGCGCTGGACCCGGCCGCGGGCCCGGTGCAGCGGTTCGCCTCGGAGTTGCGCGGGTTACGTCAGCGGGCTGGCGGCCTCACCTACCGCGTGATGGCCCAGCGCACGAGCTACACCGTCTCCACGCTGTCGCGGGCCGCGAGCGGCGAGCAGTTACCCTCGCTGCCGGTCACCCTGGCCTATGTGCAGGCCTGCGGCGGGGACCGGGACGCGTGGGAACGACGCTGGCGCGCGGTGGCCGAACAGGCGGCGACGGAGACGGTCGACGACCCGGAGGTCAGCGCGCCCTACAAGGGGCTGGCGCGGTTCGAACCGGGCGACGCCGAGCGGTTCTTCGGCCGGGAGCGGCTCACCGAGGACCTGCTCGGACTGGTCCGCGCCCGCCGTTTCACCGCCCTGGTCGGCCCCTCGGGCAGCGGTAAGTCCTCGCTGCTGCGGGCGGGGCTGATCCCGGCCCTGCAACGGTCGCGGGCGCCGCACGAGGTGCCCGCGGCGATCCGCATCCTCACCCCCGGCGACCACCCGGTGCGCGGGCGCGCGGAGGCCCTCGCGCCGCCGGAGGCGAACGGCGACGGCGGCGCCAGCGGCGACACGGTCGTCGTGGTCGACCAGTTCGAGGAGGTCTTCACCCTCTGCCACGACCGGGCGGAGCGCGCCTCGTTCATCGACCTGCTGCTGGACGCCCGCCGCCCCGGCAGCCCGTTGCGCGTCGTCGTCGCCGTCCGGGCGGACTTCTACGGCCACCTGACCGAGCACGCCGAACTCACCGCGGCCCTCAACGAGGCCAGCCTGCTGGTCGGTCCGATGAGCCCGGACGAGCTGCGTCAGGCCATCGTCGGGCCCGCCCAGTCCGCGGGCCTGATCGTCGAGCGCGCCCTGACGTCCCACGTCGTCGAGGAGGTCGGCGGCGAGCCGGGCGGGCTGCCGCTGATGTCCCACGCCCTGCTGGAGACCTGGCGCCGCCGCAAGGGCCGCACCCTGACCCTGGCCGGCTACGAGGCGGCCGGCGGCGTCAACGGCGCCGTCGCCCGCACCGCCGAACACGCCTACACCCGGCTCACGCCCGGCCAGGCCGACCTCGCCCGCCGCATCCTGCTCCGGCTGATCAACCCCGGGCAGGGAGCGCAGGACACCCGACGGCCCGCCGACCGCTCCGAACTGGAGCACGCGGACGCGGACGCGGAGCAGACCGAGCTCGTCCTCGAACGCCTGGCCAGGGACCGCCTGATCACCCTCGACGACACCACGGTGGACCTCGCCCACGAGGCGCTGATCACCGCCTGGCCCCGGCTGCGGGGCTGGATCGAGGCCGACCGGGAGCGGCTGCGCGTGCACCGGCGGCTGACCGAGGACGCCCGGACCTGGGAGGATCTGGACCGGGACGCCGGCGCGCTCTATCGCGGCAGCCGGCTGACCGCCGCCGAGGAGGCCTTCCCGGCCGACCAGCACGACGAACTCACCCCGCTGGAACGCGTCTTCCTCACCGCCAGCCTGCAGGCGCGCCGGCACGAACAACGGACCAGCGCCCGGGCCGCCCGCCGGCTCCGGGTCCTCGCCACCGCGCTGTCCCTGCTGCTCGTCGTGGCACTCGTCGCGGCGGTGGTGGCGGTCCAGCAGCAGCGGGCCGCCGTCGCCGCGCAACAGGAGGCGCTGTCCCGGGAGTTGGCCGCGCAGTCCACCGCGCTGCTGGAGTCCGATCCCGACCTGGCGTCGCTGCTGGCCGTCCAGGCCTACCGGACCAACCCCACCCCCGAGGCCGTCACCAGCCTCTTCAACGCCGCCGATCTCGGCCTGGAGCATTTGCTGACCGGACATCAGGCCCCGGTGGACGCACTGGTGTTCGATCCGGAGGGCGGCACGCTGGCCACGGGCAGCGCGGACGGCAGCGTGCGGCTGTGGGACGTGACCACGGGGGAGGAGCGCCGCACCCTGCCGGGGAACGACGACTGGGTCTCGGCGGTGGGGTTCAGCCCGGACGGCAGGATCCTCGCCATGGGGGGCGACGACGGCACGGTGCGGGTGTGGGATCTGGCCACGGGGGAGGAGCGGCGCACCCTGCCGGGTCACGGCGGCTGGGTGTCGGCCGTGGCGTTCAGCGCGGATGGCAGGACGCTGGCCGCGGGCAGCGACGACGGCACGGTGCGGGTGTGGGATCTGGCCACGGGGGAGGAGCGGCGCACCCTGCCGGGTCACGGCGGCTGGGTGTCGGCCGTGGCGTTCAGCCCGAACGGCCAGACCCTGGCCGCGGGCAGCGACGACGGCACGGTCCAGGTGTGGGACCTGGGCACGGGTGAGGAACGCTTCAGCCTCCCGGACGTAGGGGACGGGGTGTCCACGGTGGCGTTCAACCCGGACGGCACGATCCTCGGCACGGGTGGCGGCGACGGGACGGTCCGGGTGTGGGACGTGGCCACGGGCGGCGAACGCCGGCTCAGCCTCCCCGGCCACGACGGGCGGCTGAACGCGCTGGCCTTCAGCCCGGACGGCGACACCCTGGCCACCGGCAGCGACGACGGGACCGTGCGGCTGTGGGAGGTGGCCACCGGCGACGAGCGCCGCACGCTGGCCGGCCACGACGACTGGGTGTCGGCGGTGGTGTTCAGCCCGGACGGGAAGCGGCTGGCCACCGGCAGCGACGACGGGACGGTGCGGCTGTGGGACCTGGCCACCGGCGAGGAGCGGCTCAGCCTCCCCGACCGCGGTGGCGGGGTGCCGGCGGTGGCGTTCAGCCCCGACGACGGGACCCTGGCCACCGGTAGCGACGACGGCACGGTGCGCCTGTTCGACGCGGCCACCGGCGAGGAGGGACTCAGCCTGCCCGGCGGCCACGGGCGGCTGAACGCGGTGGCGTTCAGCCCGGACGGCCGACTCCTGGCCACGGGCAGCGACGAGGGGACGGTGCGCCTGTTCGACGCGGCCACCGGCCGTGAACGCCCAGGACCGCCGGACCGGGACGACTGGATCTCCGCCGTGGCGTTCAGTCCCGACGGCCGGCTTCTCGCCACCAGCGGGGACGCCGGGACGGTCCGGCTGTGGGATCTGGCGACCGGCGAGGAACTGCTCAGCCTCCCGAGCGCCGACGGCCAGGTGTTCTCGATCGCGTTCAGCCCGGACGGCGAGGTGCTGGCCACCGGGACCCACGGCGGGACGGTGCGGCTGTGGGACGTCGACACGGGTGAGGAGCGGCTCAGCCTCTCCGGCCAGGACGGCGGCACCGTCTTCTCGGTGGCGTTCAGCCCCGATGGTCGGCTGGTGGCCAGCGGCAGCCATGGCGGGACGGTGCGGCTGTGGGACGTCGAGACGGGCGAGGAGCGCCGCACCTCGCCCGGCCACGACGGTGCGGTCAGGGCGGTGGCGTTCAGCCCGGACGGCGACCTGCTCGCCAGCGGCGGCAGCGACGGCACGGTGCGGCTGTGGGACGTCGAGACCGGAAAGAAGCGCCGCGATCTCGCCGGCCACGAGGGCACGGTGAACGCGCTGGCGTTCAGTGCGGACGGCCACACGCTGGCCACCGGCGGCGACGACGCGACGGTGCGGCTGTGGAACACGGCCCTCCCCGACGCGGCCGAGGCCGAGACGCGGATCTGCCGGGCCCTGCACCGGGACTTCACCGCGGAGGAACGCTCGCAGTACCTGCAGGATCCGTCGACCGACCCGGTGTGCCCGGACGCCCCGGCGCCATGATCCAGCGGACAGCGACGTCCGGCCGCCGCGGGCGCGCGCCCGCCGTTTCCGTGCCACCGGAGACGCCCCCACGCACGTCCGCGCGCCCCTTGTTACTCCGATGAACAACCTGCAGGCTCGGTCGCACGGCGTCTCCAGCGGCGCCGGCGTGGGGGTGAAGGGCAGATGGGGGAGACACGGATCGTCGTTGCGGGGGACTCCTCGGGACAGGAGCTGCGCTCCCTGCACGCCTGGCTCGTACGGGACGGCGCGTTACGCGGCCGGGTGCGCGCCCAGCGCGCGCCGGCGGCGCTGCTGGTGTCCCTCGCCCGCGGCGGAGTCGCGACCATCCTGTCGGCCGCCCTGATCGCCTGGCTCCGCGAGCGCACGGACGAGCTGCGCGTGACCCTCATCCCCGACGGCGACCGGCCCGCGGTCACCCTCTCCGCCCGCGAGCTGCGCACCCTCGACCTGCCCCAACTCGACCAGCGGGTGGCCTCCCTCGCCTCCCGACTCAGCACCTGATCACGACGGGTGCCGTCTGCCTCTCCGGTTGCCCTTTCGGGCCTCCCCGGGACGGCGGGGCCGGCGCTATAGGTGACGAATCCGCCGCTTCGATCGGAGACGTCAGCATGGACGCCTGGGTGGAAGGACCCCGCGACACGAGACCCCGCGACACGAGACCCCGCGACACGAGACCTCGGGACGCGCGGACCCGGGACCGGACGCCGCGGCCCTCCGCGGCCGGGACCGGCCTCACCGGCGGCCCGTTGACCCCAGCCGCGGCGGTCGCCCTGCAACGCGCGGCCGGTAACGCCGCCGTGGTCCACGCGCTCCGCGACCCCGCGCGCCGGGACGGGCCGCCCACCCCCGTGCAGCGGTTCACCGTCGTCCAGCCGGGAGACAACCACTACCCGCTCAAGGGGGTGCTCCAGGAGCGGGGCGAGGAGCGCCGGGGGAGGGGGAGAGGCGAGGAGTCCGAGGAACCTGAGGAGAAGGGCGAGGAGCCTGAGGAGAAGGGTGAGACGCCCAGGGAGAAGCACGAGCCGGAATCGCGAACGGACGAGCACTTCCCCGGCCAGAAGTCACGTCGACGGATCGTCCATCGACCCAGGAACAAGCCGAAGAGGCTCAGGAGCTTCGTCGGCGCCGACGGCACCGCCAACATCGTGTACAAGGGCGACGCTCCGCTGCGCCTCGCGGCAAACCTCGACCTGGCGATCGAGGACACCGGCTCCCGCCGTCAGGCCAAGACGTTCTTCGCCACCCTGGACCGCATCGACGAGGCCAACGAGCGACTGAAGCAACTGAAGGGGGAGCTGAGCCTCGCGCGGACCCAGAAGTACCTGGCCGTGCGCAGGCCCGGCCGCCCGCTCATTCTGTGGCAGGTCGAACCGGTGGCGAGCCGCTACTCCGCATCGCGGGAGGAGACCATCGAGCAGCGCGGCCTCGACGCCCGGTTCGCCCAGCGGTGCGACTCGATCGCCGCCTCGATCAGCGGCCTTCCGGCCCCCGAGATCATCGGGGAGCGGCGCTACGCCGACGCCGTGGCGGACCTGCTGGGCGGCCTGTCGACGGGGCGGTCGGCGAAGCGGTCGGCGAAGCGGAGCAAGCGGAAGCTGGACGAGGCACGGCGCGAGGGCGCCAGGGGCGCCGGGTCGGCGGACGCGTTGACCCGCGAGCTCGGGAAGATCATCAGGAAGATCATGGTGGCCCGGGACGACCCGGCGCGGAAGAAGGCGTTGACGGAACTCTACGCCGAGTTGGGGCTGAACCAGTTCACCCCGGGGGTCAGCGTCGGCGATCTCTACATGATCAAGGCACTGGACAGGAAGGCCGCGTCGGGCGAGGTCGACTACCACTTCGCCACCGTCGTGGCGACCAGCGGCCCCGACCACGTCACCATGGAGAACTACGCCCGCCACGAGGAGGAGGAGACCCTGAGCAGCGGGGACCCCCAGTGGTACTTCCAGATGTACGGCCCACAGGAGAACAACCAGAGCTTCCATCAGCAGTGGGGCTGGGAGGAGCGCTTCGTCCCCGGCAGCAAGGACGGCAACCGGCTCGTCCTGACCCTCCTGCTGCACCGTTGACCCGGCACCGCTCCAACGGCGGCCCAGGCGGCTCAGACGCCGCCGCCGGCGGCGCGGGCGTCGCCGATCGCCTTGTCCAGGATCGTCAGGCCGAGCGACAGCTCCTCCTGGGTGGCGGTCAGCGGCGGTGCCATCCGCAGCACCCCACCCATGCCGGGGAGCTGCACGATGTTCATGTGCAGGCCGAGTTCGAGGCAGCGCCGGGTGACCCGGGCGCCCAGTTCGTTCGAGCTCCGCTTGGTCTCGCGGTCGACGACGAGTTCGAGCCCGACCAGCAGGCCCCGGCCGCGGATGTCGCCGACCACCGCGTGCCGCTCCGCGATGTCCGTCAGGCCCTGGCGGAGGAACGCGCCGAGCGACCGCGCCCGTTCGTCGAGCCGCTCGGCGACCAGGACGTCCAGGACCGTGTTGCCGACCGCGGCCACCAGCGGGTCGGCCACGTGCGTGGTGAAGAACAGGAACCCGCGCGCGTGCGCCTCCTGTTCGATCTCGGCGCTGGTGATCACCGCCGCGAGGGGCAGCCCGGCGCCGAGCGTCTTGGACAGGGTGAGGATGTCGGGCACCACGCCGTCGCGCTCGAACGCGTACCAGGTCCCGGTGCGGCACAGGCCGGTCTGCGCCTCGTCCAGGATCAACAGCATGCCGCGCTCCCGGCACTTGTCGTGCAGGGCGGCGAAGTACCCGGCCGGCGGCTCGATGATCCCGCCGGAGCTGAGGATCGGTTCGACGAGACAGGCGGCCAGGCTGCCCGTCGACTGGGCGTCGATCAGGTCGAAGGCGAAGTCCAGCTGGCGTTGCCAGTCCAGCGAGCCGTCGGGCCTGGTGAAGTCGGGCCGGTACGGATTCGGCGCGGGGATCGCGAGGTTGCCGGGCGCGGCCGGGCCGTAACCCTTCCGGCCCGCGCTGTAGGTGGCGGACGCGGCGGCCTGCGTCATGCCGTGCCAGGACCGCGCGAACGAGACGATCTCGTGCCGGCCCGTGACGAGCTTGGCCATCCGGATCGCCGCCTCGTTCGACTCGGCGCCCGTCGTCAGCAACAGCGCCTTCTCCAGCGGGGCGGGCAGCGTGTCGGCCAGCCGCCGGGCGAGGTCGACCACCGGGCGGCTGAGCATGCCGCTGAAGAGGTGGTCGAGGGACGCGACCTGCCGTTGCACCGTCGCGACGATCTCCGGATGCGAGTGGCCGAGGATCGCGCTCATCTGCCCCGACGTGAAGTCGAGGATCTTCCGACCGTCCGCGGTGTACACGAAGCTGCCGGCCGCGCGTTCGATGATCTCGGGGGTGAACTCGCCGCCGTAGCGGACGAGGTGCCGCTCGGCATCGGCCCAGAAGGTGTCGGTGGACGTCGGCGGGGTGGTCGCATCAGCCATGTGCCGACCGTAGGTCGCCGGTGAGAGACGCGTCCATCGCATAACGCCGGCTGGCGGGGCCGCGGGGCGGGGCCGGTGACGTTCCTGCCGGTGACGTTCCTGAGGAACGGCACCAGCGTCGTCGTGGCGGCCACCGCGAACACGCCGAAGGCGAGTCGCATGCCGCCCAGTTCGGCCAGCAGACCGACCAGCCCCGCGCCCAGCGGCATGGCACCGAAGCTGAACAGCCGGGCCGCCGCGCCGTAGCGGCCGAGCATCGCGTCGGGGACCACGCGCTGGGCGATGATCCGGGCGTTGACCGACCACAGCGTTCCGCCCATGCCGCCGAGAAAGGCGCCGGCCGCCACGGCCCAGACGCTGGTGGTCAGGGCGGGCAGCGCCACCATCGTCACGGTGCAGACCAGGTCGGCGAACATCGCCCAGCGGACCCCCAGCAGCCGGTTCACGCCACGCACGGCCACCGCGCCGACCAGCCCGCCGACGCCGAGGGCGCTGAGCACGACGCCGTACTGTCGCGGCCCGAGGTCCATGGCCTGCTGGGCGTAGAGCGGCATCAGCGCCAACCAGGCGCCCCAGACGGCGGCGAGCACGGCGACGACCAGCGACAGCGTGCGCAGCACCGGGTCCCGCCACAGGAAGCGCAGGCCCTCGGCGATCCGGCCGTGGACCGAGACGGGGGGCGTGCCCGCGGCGGGCGCGGCGGCCCGGAAGCGGCCCACCAGCAGGAGCAGGGAGAGGGCGGCGAGGGCGTACGCGACGCCCGTCACCCCCAGCGCGAGGCCCGTTCCCGCGGCCAGCAGCAGCCCGCCGACGAACGGCCCGGCGAACTCCTGCCCCACGGTCTCGACCCCGACCATCCAGGCGTTGGCCCGCTCCCGCCCGGCCGGCGGCACCGCGGCCGGCACCAGCGCCGCGGCGGAGGTGGCGGCCAGCACGTCGGCGACGCCGAGGACCGCGCCCGTGGCGAGGAGCCGGCCGACGGTGACGCCACCGGCCGCGGCGGAGGCGGCGAGCCAGCCCACCGCCGCCAGGCGCGCCGCGTTCGCGCCCCAGAGCAGCCGCCGCCGGTCGAAGCGGTCGACGAGCACGCCCACGTGCAGGGCGACGAGCAGCCACGGCAGCGTGAGGGTCAGCGCGACGGCGGTGACCTGGGCGGGGGAGCCGGTGAGCTGGGCGGCCAGCAGCGGGAGTGACAGCTTCAGCACGCCGTCGGCGAGGTTGGTCAGGGCGGTGAAGCCGACCAGGACCGCGGTGTTGCGCCGGCCCGCGTCCGCGGGGCCCGGGCGTGGGGCCCGTTCGGTCGTCGTCCGAGCCGGCGTCGCCATGACCATGTTCCTCCCCTAACCGTCTAACGCGTTAGCTGGTGCGCTCTCGTATCCTGGCGGATGCCGCGCCATCCCGCAACCGGCAAAACGCTTAGCCGGTAGAATGGTGAGCCCGCAGGGGGCGGGCGCACGGGAGGTGACCAGCGATGTTGGAACCACCGGCCTCGGCCGTTCTGGTGGAGGCCTTCGCCAACACGGTCGACGTCGAGGAGGGCAGCGACGAGATCGCCACCCCGGCCGGGCTGGCCGGCTGGCTGAAGGCCCGCGGCCTGCCCGCCGCGGCCGGCGAGATCCCCGGCGTGATCCCCGTCGAGCTCTCCGCCGAGGCCCATCGGGACTATCTGGCCCTGCGCGCGGGCCTCCGCGAGGAGTTGGGCGCCCACGTCGGCGGTGCGCCCGAGCCCGACCCCGATCTGCTCGCCGCGGCGGACCGGGTGCTGGCCAGCCATCCGGTGCTGATCACGGCCCGGGGCGCCCTGACCCCCGCGCCGGGGACCTCCGCGGAACGCGAGCCGCTGGTCCGGCTGGCGATCGCGTGGCAGGAGCTGGTCACGACCGGGGACGCCGCCCGGCTCAAGCGCTGCGCGGAGCACACCTGCGCGTGGGCGTTCTGGGACACGTCGAAGAACCGCAGCCGCCGCTGGTGCTCGATGCGGGTGTGCGGCAACCGCAACAAGTCCCGCGGCTACGCCTCCCGCCGGCGCCAGTCCGCGTAGCCGCCGACCGGCCCGGCGTCCGCGCCGAAGTCCGCGCCGAGATCGTCGGCGGCGGCCCGGGACTGTTCGACGACGGCCTGCCCGGCTCGACCTGGCGGCTCGTCCACCAGGACACCGGCGATCCGGGGGAGATCGCCCTGGTCTACGACCGGCGTTGACCTCAAGTCGGGTTGAACTCCTAGCGTGGGTGGGAGTGCCCGTCCCTCACCACGGAGGTGCCTCCGATGCCCGCCGACGACCGTCTCCTCTTCCGCAACACCATGCGCGTCACCCCGGGCCACCTGGACGCCTTCAGCGCGGCGATCCGCCGGGCGGTGGAGTTCGCCGAGCGGGAGGCCCCGCAGATCCTCGTCGACGTCTTCCTCGACGAGCGGGAGCTGCGCGCCACCAGCTTCCAGCTGTACGCGGACTCGCAGGCCGTCCTCCGGCACTGGCGGCTGTCGGACCCCTACATCCAGGAGGTCATGCGGCACTGCACGATCGAGCGGTTCGAGGTCTTCGGCGATCCCTCCGAGGCCGTGCGCGCCGGACTGCCCACGCCGGACGACGGCATCGACGTCTCCCTCACCCCGCGCCTCACGGGCTACGCCAGGCTCAACACGTCCGCCGAGGAGGACCGGAACCCGGAGGCGGGCGGCCACGTCGGATCGGCATGAGCATGAGACGCGCGACACTCGCGCTGATCGCGGCCGCGACCTTGCCACTGGCCCTGGCCGGTTGCGGCACGGACCCGGAAGCCGGTGACGCCGGCGGCAGCGCCGCCGGCACCGCGGACGACGCGAACGACGCGAACGACCAGGACGCCGCCGCCGACGACGCGGGCGACGCCGCCGAACGCGTGCCGGGCGAATGGATACCGGAGAGCCTGACCCTCGACGGCGAGACGTACGCCCTACCGGCGACGGACCGGACCGCCGACGCCCTCGTCACCATCGACCCCGGCAGCACGGAGGACGACGGCGGCCGGTCCGGCGTCTACGTGGGATGCAACTCCACCGGCACCGACATGAGCATCGAGGGCGACACCCTCCGCGTCTCGGGCTTCGTCAGCACCATGATGGCGTGCGGCGAGGACGTGGACCGCTTCGAGCGGGGCGCCGTCCAACTCTTCGAGAGCGACCCGACGTTCGCCCTCTCCGACGGAGGCGACACCCTCACCCTCACCGCGGACAACGGCGACACCATGACCCTGACCAGGGGCGAGGAGCGGCCGATCACCGGCGTCCGATGGGTGCCGGAGAGCGTCTACGTGGACGGGGAGGACATGGCCCGCCCGGAGGGGAGCGACGGCGCCCACCTGGAGATCGAGCCCGCCGCGACCCCGGAGGACGGCGGCGACCTCGACTTCTCCTCCGGCTGCAACCAGCTCAACACCACCGCGGTGATCGAGTGGCGCACGCTCACGATCGGCCAGGACGGCGGCCTCACCGAGATCGGCTGCCCCGGCGCCCTCCGGGAGTGGGACGACCGCGTCCTCGGCATCTTCGCCGACGACCTCACCTACGCCCTCGACCACTCCGGCAACACCCTCACCCTGACCAGCGCCGACGGCGACAGCATGACCCTGACGAGGGACGCCGACGCCCGCTGACGCCCGTCCGGGGCCTCCGGAGCGGCGTCGCTCGGCCCCGGACCGCCCGGGGATCGTGCGCGGAGAGTCCCGTCTCATGGGACTGCCCGCGCACGAGGTCCACCGACCCGAGCCCTTCGGGTCGCCGGAAATCCGTTCGAAGAGCGGCGCGGCCGAGCGCGCCCTCGCGCGTCACCGCAGGTCATCGCGCGTCATCGGTGCCGGCCGCGCCGCGCGCCACACCTCGACACCGTGTTCGCCTTATCCGACCGGGTCCTGACGACCTCCACCGCAGCATGATGGACGGCGTACTCGCGTGCTCGCCGCGCGTGACCGCCGCGGGCCGTCCTCTGCGAACGGGAGGAGCGCCCGTGCCCAGAACCCGCGTGACCTTCGGCGATGTGTACGTTCTCGAGGACGAGGAGGCCGGCGACACCCATCTGGGTCTCTACGCCACCGTCACCGACGAGGGTGGCACGCAGCTCGCGGCGTTCCGCTGGAACTACCGCAACGGCGAGGTCGAGGACAACTTCGACTACCAACTCGACGGCGACCCCGTCGATCCGAGCGTCGTCGACTTCGAACTGACCGGCCTGGCGACCATCACGGTGAAGGCGTACGCCGCCGCGGACGACGACAACCCCTGGCCCGACGAGGGGGAGCACGAGAACTTCCTCGGCGAGGCGAGCGTGGTGTTCGACAACCGGGAGCCCAGCTCGCTGGGCGGCCTGCTGATCGGGCCCACCACCACCGACAACGCCAACCAGGGCATCGTCGTCACCGCGACGGCCGAACTGGTGCCCACGCCGCCCGAACCGCGGCGGGATCGCGTCCGGATCGTCTTCAACGACATCCTGGTCATGAACCACGAGCAGGGCGACGACACCCACGTGGCGCTCTACGTCAACGCCCACGCCGCCGCCGAGGGCACCGCCGACCCCATCGACCAGGAGCTCTTCCGGTGGAACAACTCGGGCGACTTCGTCGACGACGAGCGCCTGTACCCGCTCTCGCACGGCACGCCCACCACCACCTTCACCCTGGTCCTGGGCGGCCCCACCCGGATCCTGATGGAGGCCTACGCCAACGACGACACCGCATGGCCGGGCCCCGACACGGAGTACACGTTCCTCGGCCGCTCCATGTTCGTCATCGACCCCAACGACGACAGGACCCTCGGCAGCATCCTCGTCGGCCCCTGCCGCAACGCCGACAAGCACCACGGATTCATGGTCACCATGAGCGCCGAGCGGCTGCCCCTCGACGCCACGCCGAACCTCCAGATCACCGGGGTCGAGGTCACCCAGGCGATCCAGACCCTCAACCTGCCGACGCTGCCCGACAACGCCCTGACGCTCGTCGCCGGCAAGGCCACGCTGGTGCGCGTCTACCTCGACTCGGGCATCGCCGTGGAGAACAACGGCGGCACCGTGGCCGGGGTGACCGGCACCCTGACCATGCGCGGCACCGGGTTCACCACCGGGCCCCTGGAGTCGATCACCGCCATGCCCGTCGACCGGATCGACCGCACGATCCTCGGGCACACCCTCAACTTCCTCGTCCCCGCCGAGCGGGTGGCCGCCGGGCACGCGACGTTCGTGGTCCAGGCCACGGTCGCCGGCACGACGAGCAACCCGGTGGAGACCGCCGTCGAGTTCGTGTCGCAGGAGCGGCTGAACATCGTCATCGTCCGCGCCGGAGTCGGCTCGATCCCCGCGCCCTCCGAGGCCGACTACCTGGCCGTGGCCAGAACCCTGCCCGCGCGGTACCCGATCGCCGACAGCACGCCGGCCAGCCTCGTGTTCTGGGACCTGCCGGGCTCGCAGACGATCCACACCGGCCAGAACCTGAACACCGAGGACGGCATGACGGCGTTCCTCGACGAACTGGAGGACCTCTACGGGGAGAACGACATCTCCGAGTTCAAGCTGCTGGTCGCCATGGTCGACGCCTCGGTGCCCGTGGCCCGCACCGGGAAGGCACGCCCCGCGGAACACGTCGCCTTCTGCCGGCAGGACTTCCCCGTCGCCGGCTTCGCCCACGAACTCGGCCATCTGCTCAGCCTGTCGCACGCGCCGTGCGGCAGCGGCATCGAGGACCTCGAACCCGACTACGCCCCCGGCGACGGCTCGATCGGCCAGGTCGGCGTCGACCCGCGGGTGCCGAGGACGTACCCGGCGACCACGGGCGACCTGATGAGCTACTGCGACGGCGAGAACGGCTGGGTCGGCTACTTCCACTGGGAGCGGCTCCACTTCCGGATCCAGTCCCTGGGGCAACGCCGCGAACGCCGCGTCGCCGCCAGCCCGTTCGGGGTGCTGCCCCGGACCGGCATCCCCGCCAGCCGACCGTTCCCCGGCCCCTACGTCGCGATTCGCGGCTACCTGTCCCGCGCCGACGCCGTGCGCTGGCGCCCCTCCGAGCGCACCTTCGCGCCACCGTCCGAACCGCTGGGCGCAGAGGCGGCCGGCTCCGGGTACACCGTCTCGCTGGAGACCACCGACGGGCGGGTGCTGGGCAGCGCGCCGGTCGATCCCCGTTTCCTCTACGCCGCCGAGGAGGAGGCGTCGTTCGGGGCCCGCCTGCCCTACGAGCCGGACGCCGAACGGGTGGTGCTGCGCCGCGACGGCACCGAGCTCGGCGCCCTGTGCGTGCCGCCGCATCCTCCCGTCATCGCCCTGCTGGCCCCGAACTCCGTCGCCCAGATCGACACCGAGGGCGTGCTGCACCTGCGTTGGCGGCAGATCGGCGGCGGCACGGAGGCCGACCCGCCCGCGACCTGCTCGGTGCGGTTCGGCAACGCCGACGGCACCGTCGCGCTGCGCCCCGGCGCGAACCTCACCGGCGGTTCCTTCGACCTCGACCTGCGACCGCTGCCGGGCCACGACCACTGCCTGGTCCAGGTCATCGCGACCAACGGCTACCACACCTCCTACGTCCAGCCCCCGCCGTTCGCCCTCCCATCCCGGCCGCCCCGCCTGCTGCTCGGCGCCAACGACGGCCCGCTGCTGCGGGCCCAGGGCCTCTCCCCACAGCACGGCCCGCTGCTCGACGCGGCCCTCACCTGGTCCGTCGACGGCACCCCCGCGACGACCACGGGCGGCACGTTCGACGCCCGCTCGCCCGGCCCCGGAACGCACGCGGTCGCCGTCCACGCGACCGACCCGGACGGCCTGACGGCCACCCAGGCCCTCGGCAGCTACGACGGCACCACCGGCCTCCTCCTGCCCCCTGACCACCCTGCCTGAGCGGCGCCGGGCCCGCGGCGGTCGAGGTCAGTGGGCGAAGGCGGGCCCGTGGGCGGGATCGGGGCGGCCGGGCGGGAGCAGGAAGGCGGCCGCCAGGGCGGCCACCGCGGCGATCAGCGCGCAGGCGGTGAAGGCGTCGTCGAAGCCGCCGGCGCCGACCGGCGCCGCGCCGCCGCCCTCCAGACCCGCCCCGACCAGGGTCGCGAGGACCGCCACCCCAAGTGACGCGCCGAGTTCGTGGGCGGTGTTGACCAGTCCGGACGCCAGACCCGTGTCGTGATGCGGCAGGCGGTTCATCGCGGCGGTGGTGGCGCAGACGAAGGCCGGCCCGAGACCGAGGGACAGCAGGGTGAAACCGGGCACCAGCCCACTCCACACCCCGCTGTCCGGCGACAGGCCGGTGAGGAGCCAGGCCCCCACCGCGGCGAGCGCGAACCCGCCGGCGCCGACGGGGCGCCAGCCCAGTGTCTGCACGGCGCGGGACCCGAGGTGCGCGCCGGCGGTGACGGCCACCGCCACGGGCAGGAACGCGAGGCCGGTGCCGAGCGCGCCGTAGCCGAGGACGTGCTGGAGATAGAAGGAGGTCAGGAAGAACGCCGAGATCAGCAGCCCCGAGGCGGCCAGCATGATCAGGCTTCCCGTGACCAGGCTCCGGCGGACCAGCAACTCCAGGCGCACCAACGGCTCGGCGGCGGCGCGTTCGACCGCGACGAATCCGGCCCCGGCCAGCAGTGCCAGGGCCAGCGGCAACCACGCCGAGACGTCGCCGAACCCATGGTCGCGGGCCTGCACCAGGCCGTAGATGAGGAACGCCGGCGCGGCGGTCAGCGTGAGTGCTCCCGGCAGGTCCAGACGCGAGGGCGCGGCTGGCGCGCCGGTGCGCGCGCGGGCGTCGCCCAGCAGGAAGGGAACGGCGAACAGGACGAGGACGCCCACCGGGACGTTGATGAAGAAGACCCACTCCCAGCCGGGTCCCGCCACGAACACGCCACCGAGCAGCACGCCGACCGCGGAGCCGGCGCCGCCCACGGCGGCCCAGGTACCGAGGGCCCGGTTGCGGTCGGGGCCGTGGAAGAGGGAGACGACGAGGGCCATGGCGGCCGGTGAGAGCAGCGCCGCGCCGACGCCCTGGGCGGACCGGGCGGCGATCAGCATGCCGCCGCCGGTGGCCAGCCCCGCGGCGATCGACGCGGCGGTGAAGAGGGCGAGCCCCGCCAGAAAGATCCGCAGCTTCCCCACCGCGTCCGCGAGGCGCCCGCCGAGCAACAGCAGACTGCCGAAGAAGAGCGTGTAGGCGGTGACCACCCAGGTCATCGCCCCTGCGGACAGCGAGAGTTCCTCGCCCACGGTCGGCAGCGCCACGTTGATGACCGTCACGTCCGCTATCAGCATGAACTGCGCGAGGCACAGCACGACGAGCAGCCGCCAACGGTGTGGATGGTGGTGAGCAGACATCGACCGAGCTCCTAACCTGTACAACGGTGTTAGGGCTACGCTACGTCCGCCGGGCTCCTAATATGAACACTGCTGTTAAGATTTCTGCATGCCGAGCACCACATCCCGCGGCGGCCCCGGCAGGCGGCGGGCGGACGCCGAACGCAGCATCGCCGCCATCACCGCCGCGGCGCGCGACTGCCTGCTGGCCGACCCGGGCGCGGGAATGTCGGCCGTCGCCCGGGCCGCCGGCGTCAGCCGCGTCACGCTGTACTCGCACTTCCCCAGCCGGGAGGAGCTCCTGGAGGCCGTGGTGGAGCACGCCGTCGGCGAGACCGCCGCCCTCCTCGCCGATCAGCGACTGGAGGACCTGCCGGCCGACCAGGCGTTGACCACGCTCGCCCGCTCCTCCTGGCAGTACCTCGACCGCCACCTCACGCTGTTCTCCGCCGTCTCGACGGCCCTCCCCCCGGACCGGATGCGCGCCCGCCACGCACAGGTCCTGACCCCGCTCCACGAGCTGCTGCTCCGGGGGCAGGCCGAGGGCACGATCCGCGACGACCTCCCGGCGGACTGGCTGGTGACCGTCTACTACCACCTCATCCACGCGGCCGCCGCCGAGGCCCAAGCCGGCCGCCTCTCCGCCGACACGGTCCCCGACCTCCTCACCGCCACCCTGCTCCCCGCGGTCCGGCAGCCCCGCACCTGACGGCACGAGCCACCCGTACCCTCTACCGCACCCGGCACGGCGAGGCGTCACCGGACGAGGCCGAGCTGACGGACCTCGGGCGCCGCCAGGCCGTCCCGCTCGGAGGGCGACTCCGGCGCTGCCCCTGGCGGCGATCCACCACGGCCCGCTCCCGAGCGCGGAACAGACCGCCCGCCTCGTCCGCGACCAGCTCGACGCCGCCGTCCCCCCGCGCGCCTCACCCCGGGCCGACGACCACGTCCCCCACCTCCCGCGACGCGAGGAATTTCCCCGGACTCGACCGACGCGATCCTCGACTTCCTCGCCCACCCCCCGGCCGACGAGCGCGAACGCGGCCCGGCGCTGGCCCGGCGGGCCCTCGCCCGTTGCGTCGGACCCGTCGACGACGACGAGCCTGCCACGAACTGCTCGTCACCCACCCCTCCTCATCGGCTGGCTCGTCCGCGCCACCCTGACCGTCCTCCGCTACAGCCCACTCACCCCGCCGCGCTCCTCACCTACAACGAGACGGCGGCCCACCTCCCCTCGTCCGAGCCCGCGGCAGGGAGGGAACCAGGGCCGTGCTGAGATGGTCGGCGAGCACGGCTCACCTTTCGGCAAGGCAGAAGGAGCACGATGACCAGGTCCGACCCGCAAGGGCTGGCGATACCGAGGGCATGGGCCGGGCCGGCCCTGGCCCTCGCGGGCGGGCTGCTGCTGGCCCTCGCGTTCCCGCCGGCCGGATGGTGGCCGACCGCGGTCGCCGGGCCCGCGCTGCTGCTGCTCGCGCTGCGCGACCGCCGACCGCGTGCGGCGTTCGGCCTGGGCACGCTCTTCGGGCTGGCTTTCTTCGTCCCGCTGCTGTGGTGGCTGAGCAACCTCGGCCTGCCGGCCTGGCTCGCGCTCAGCGTGATCCAGGCCCTACTGCTCGGGGCGTTGAGCTGTGCGGTCCCGCCGCTCCTCCGGCTGCCCGCCTGGCCGGTGTGGGCGGCGGCCTGGTGGGTGGCCGCCGAGGCGGTGCGCTCCCGGGTGCCGCTCGGTGGTTTCCCCTGGGGGCGGCTGGCCTTCAGCCAGGCGGACGCCCCGGCCGTGGGGTGGGCCGCGGTCGGCGGCGTCCCGATGGTCAGCGCGGTCACCGCGTTGGCCGCCGCCTGCCTGGCCGCGCTGGTCGCCGCGCTGCTCACCGCCCCGCCCGCCCGGTGGCGGCGCGTCGCCGTCGGATTCGTGGTGGCTCTCGCGGCCTGGGCCGGCGGCGGCGTGCTGGTCCCGCCCGCCGACGGCGGGACGCGGGCGACCGTCGCCGTGGTGCAGGGCAACGTGCCCCGCGGCCGTTCCGTGGCGGAACAGGCCCGCGTCGAACGCGTCGCCGAGAACCACATCGCCGCCACCAGGCAGCTGGCCCGCGACATCCAGGCCGGGCGGGCACCACAGCCCGACCTGGTGCTGTGGCCGGAGAACGCCACCGACCGCGACCCGCGCACCGACCCGGGGCTGCGCCAGCAGATATCGGAGGTGGCCGCCGAGGTGGGCGCGCCCATCGTGGTGGGGGCGATCCTGGACACCGACGACGACCGCATCCGCAACGCCAGCCTGCTGTGGGACCCCGAGACCGGCCCGGGCCCGTACTACACCAAGCAGCACCTGGTCCCCTTCGGCGAGTACATCCCCGCGCGCGGTCTCCTCGGCGGCCTCGGCGATCTCCAGCTCATCCCGCGCGACTTCGTCCCCGGCGACGGCCCCGTGCGCCTGGACGCCGGGCCCATCCGGTTGGCTCCGTCGATCTGCTACGAGGTCGCCTACGACAGCCAGGTCCGCGACGCCGTCCGCACCGGCGCCAACCTCATCGCCGTCCCCACCAACAACGCGACCTACATGCGCGACGACAACCTCGCCCAGCCCGAACAGCAACTCGACATGTCCCGGCTGCGCGCCGTCGAGCACGGCCGCTCCGTGCTCGTCGCCTCCACCACCGGCATCAGCGCCGTCATCGCCCCCGACGGCACCGTCCTGACGGCCACCGGACCGTGGGAACGGCAGGTCCTGACGGCCAGCGTCCCGCTGCGCACCGAGACCACCCTGGCCACCCGCCTCGGCGCCGCCCCCGAGGCCGCCATCGCGGCCGTGGCCCTGGCCGCGCTCCTCGCAGCGCTCCTCCCGGCCCTCCGCCGCGGCCGCCGCGGCCCCGCCCCGGACGGCGCGCCGACGGACACCGCGGCCGTTGACCCGAGCCCTGACGCTCACCCCGCGTCGCGGTCAGTGGGCGAGAGCCGGCCCGTGGGCGAACTCGTGGCGGCCGACCGGGCCGGCGACGCCGACCAGACCGCCGCCGACCAGACCACCGACGCCGACCGGGCCGGTGTCACCACCGCCCTCCAGGACCGCCCCGGCCAGGGCCGCGAGGACCGCGACGCCGAATGACACGCAACCGCGGGCCGGCCCCGGGCCCGTCTCACCGGCACGGAGAAGAAAATTAGTTGTGGCCATGCAAGTAATGACTCTAGGTTGACACCCGTGAGCGAGCGCGCTGAGTTGTACGAAGGGCTGGAAGCGTTCCTTCAGCACCTGTTCTGCCTCGCCGAGTCCGACGAGCTGAGCTTCCTGGCGGATGTGGAGCTGTCGTTCACGCAGGTCCGCGCCCTGTTTGTGCTGGCCGCCGCCGACGAGCCGCAGCCGATCCACCAGGTCGCCCATCGGTTGGGGCTGTCTCTCGCGGCCGTCGGCAGAAGCCTCGACGGCCTGGTCCGGCTCGGGAGCGTCGAGCGCCGGGAGAGCCCCGCGGACCGGCGGGTCAAGCTCGTCTCGATCACTCAGGAGGGACTCAGGGTGGTCGACCAGCACCTCGAGCCTCGCCGCAGGGCCCTGCGCACCTTCGTGGAGCACCTCTCGGCGGAGCACGTCCGAGCGTTCCTCACCGCCCTACGCCCCCTGATGGCCGGCGACCATCTCACCGCCGGCCCGTCAGCCGCTCACTCCCAGCTTCCTCAGACCGATCAGAAGGAAATCCATGTCCACCACAGTCGCTGACAAGGGAAGCGCCGCCGAGTCACCCGGCGAGGACGACGACAAGATAACGGCAGCCACACTCAAGGTGGCCGGAGTCGTCGTCCTCGGCATGATCATGGCCATCCTGGACACCACGGTCGTCAACGTCGCCCTCCCGACATTCCAGTCCGAGTTCGAGGTCGACGCCTACTCGACGGCCGCCTGGACCATCACCGGCTACACGTTGGCCCTCGCCGCCGTCATCCCCGTCACCGGCTGGGCAGCGGACCGGTTCGGCACGAAACGCCTGTACATCGCCGCGCTGACGCTTTTCACCCTCGGCTCGATACTCTGCGCGTTCGCCTGGAGCATCGAGGCACTGATCATCTTCCGGGTGCTGCAGGGCCTGGGCGGCGGCATGCTGATGCCGCTGGGCATGACGATCATGACCAAGGCCGCGGGTCCGCACCGCATGGGCCGGTTGATGGCGATCCTCGGCATTCCGATGCTGCTGGGCCCGATCGGCGGCCCCATCCTCGGCGGCTGGCTCATCGACGCCGTCTCGTGGCACTGGATCTTCCTGATCAACCTCCCCCTCGGCATCGCCGCGATCATCTACGCCCAGGTCGTGCTTCCGAAGGACGCGCCGGAGCCGAGTGAGAGCTTCGACCTCGTCGGGATGCTGCTCATGTCGCCGGGTCTGGCGCTGTTCCTCTACGGCGTCTCGTCCATCCCGGGCGAGGGCACCGTGGCCGCGGCCGAGGTCCTGGCGCCAGGACTCATCGGTCTGGCACTGATCGCGGCCTTCGTCGTGTGGGCGTTCCGGCCGGAGCATCCCCTGCTGGACCTGAGCCTGTTCAGGAACCGCAACCTGACCATCTCCACCATCGTGATGTTCCTGTTCGCCGGCTCCTTCTTCGGCGCGATGCTGCTCGTGCCGACCTACTTCCAGCAGGTGCGCGGCGAGGACGTCCTCCACGCCGGTCTCCTGGTCGCCCCACAGGGCATCGGCGCGATGGTGACCATGCCGATCGCCGGCACGCTGGCCGACAAGTGGCCCGTCGGGCGGATCGTGCCCATCGGCCTCGTCACGATCGTCGGCGGCATCATCGGCCTGGCCATGAGCACCGACGTCGACACGCCGTACTGGCAGATCATCCTCTTCCTGTTCATCATGGGGCTGGGCATGGGCGCCGCCATGATGCCGACGTTCACCTCCGCGCTGAAGACGCTCCGCACCCACCAGGTCGCCCGGGGCTCGACCCTCATCAACGTGATCCAGCAGGTCGCCGCGTCCGTCGGCGTCGCGGTGATGTCGGTGGTCCTGACAAACCAGCAGAACGCGTCCGAGGCGCTCACGGCGGCCGGCGCCATCGAGCAGGCCGAACGCGCGGGCATCGAGCCCCCGGCCTGGGCACTGGAAACCGCCCAGCGGCTGGGCGACGCGTTCCAGAGCACGGCGCTCGCCGACCTGGCGCACGCCTTCGAGACGACGTACTGGGTGGCCACCATCGCACTCGTCATCACCCTCGGCGCGTCGATGTTCCTGCCCCGCAGGCACGTGAAGACGGACGTGCCCGACGACAAGGACGAGGCCGCGCCCCCGTCCGTCGTCCTGCACTGACCAGCCGGGCCCCCTGGCCACGGAAACCGGCGTGCCCGCCGGCACCGTGGCCAGGGGACGCGCCCGGACACCCTGCGCCGGCCTGCGTGAGCCGCGAGGCGCCCGTCTCCGAGCGGCTGGCCACGACCGGCGCGTTGCGCTGGATCGAGACCGACCTCCCCCTGGGCTCGCGGCGGTTCTGCCTCCTGGACCAGGCCCGATACGAGATCGGCGCGATCGTCCCACGGGAGCCCCGGGCCGTCGTGGTCCTCGTTCCCCCTGCCGGCCTGGCCGTTGACGTCGACCGCGCCTGTTTTGAAGAACCCGCTAAGCGAGCTGAGCCACCACTTCCAGCAGGGCCTCGTGACCGTCCCGATGCTGAGGAACTCGCCTTCGGCGCGCGCCGACTTCCTCCGGCTCGTCCGCGAGCGGACCGATGGCCCGCGCGTCCTCCCCGACGACCCCGTTCCGCGCCGGCCGGTCTTCGCGATCCACCCGAAGCGGGGTACCGCCCCGACCTCGGACACCCTGTTCGCCGTCTCCCGGGCCACGCCCGCGCACACCGTGCGTACCCTCGAACAGCGGGGCATCCAGGACCAACCCGCCGCCTGATCGTCGGCTTCGTGGACATCCGGGCCGGGACCACCGGGGCATCCCGTCGGTACTGTGCCACGTCGCCGCCTCGACCCTGACCGTGCGCGGCGAGTCCCGCCTCACGGGACACCCCGCGCACGATCCAGAACGTTCGCCTGCGTCCGGGTGCCAACGGAAGTGTCCGCCAACGAGCGCGTCGCACGCACGAAGACCCCGGTCCAGCAACGAGGCTGGTCACGGGGTCTGTTGGCACTCCATCGTGGGTGCCCCCGGCAGGATTCGAACCTGCGCACACGGCTCCGGAGGCCGTTGCTCTATCCCCTGAGCTACGGGGGCGCGACGGGTAGAACCCTATCAGCTCGGTGAGGGGGGCCCGCACCGCGTTTCCGTACGTGGGTGCGGGGGGCGCTACTACCGGGTACAGATTCGGAAAAGCCCGGACGGGGGGTGGGGGCCGCGCTTAGGCTGGCTGTGTGCCAGGCGCGCCCGGCCGGGTCCTCGTCGTCGACGACAGTCAGGCCATCCGGCAGCTGATCAGGGTCAATCTCGAACTCGACGGCTTCGAGGTCATGACCGCGTCCGACGGCGCCGAGTGCCTGGAGGCCGTGCACGCGTTGCGGCCCGACGTGATCACGCTCGACCTGGCGATGCCGCGGCTGGACGGTCTGGGCACGGTGGGCCGGCTGCGGACGGACGCCAGGACCGGACATATTCCGCTGGTGCTGGTGAGTGCCAGCGCCTGCTGGCGGGAACCGCCGCACGGGGTGGACGCGGCGCTGGCGAAGCCGTTCGACCCGGGGGAGTTGGTGCGGCTGGTGCGTCGGCTCTGGTCGGAGGGCCGGTCGCGCGCCGTTCGGCTGGTGAAACCGGTGGCGGAGTGCCGGCCGGGTTCTCGTACGCTGGCCCCGTGACTCCGGCCCAGCTCTCCGACGCGGTGCTGCGCGACGTGCGCGACGCCGTGGCCGACGGTGAGCTGTCCCTGCCGGCCATGGCGCTGCCCGAACGGGTCTCCGTGCGTCGACCCCCGCGGGGCGACGGCGACTGGGCCACCGGGATCGCGCTGCGGCTGGCCGGCCCGGCCGGCCGGGCCGCGCCCGAGGTGGCGGGGCTGATCGGCGAGCGGCTGGCGCGGCGGGCCGGCGTGCGTCGGGTCGAGGTCAGCGGTGCCGGCTTCCTCACCGTCACGTTGGCCGACGGCGCCGAGGCGGAGTTGCTGCGGGAGATCCTGGCCCGGCCGCGCCCGCCCGTGCTGCCCGAGGATCCGGCCAGGGACGTGGCCCGCTGGGCCGAGGCGACCGGCGCGGACCCGGCGTCGCTGCTGGTGCAGCGCGAGGGGAACCCGCTCTTCCTGGTCAGGTACGCGCACGCGCGCAGCCGGGCGCTGGTGCGCGCCGGGGAGGCGCTGGGCCTGCCCGCCGAACCAGGACCCGGCACGTATCCGTACCCGTACCCGTACCTCGGTGAACGGACCCTGCTCGGGCTGCTCGGCGACGCGTCCGTCGAGGCGCCCCAGCCCTCCATGTCGGGCGCTGGCGCCGCGTGCGTGCCCTCCGGGATACGGGTCGCCGACCCGGAGGCCGACGCCGTGGGCCACGCCATCCAGACCGTCAGGGCCCACCCCGCCCCCGCACGCGCGACCGCCGGGACGGCTCGGGCCCAGGACCCGGTGCTGCGCTCCCCGGCAAGGGGCAGGCGGTTGCCCGCCCGGTTGCGGCGTACGGCCGACGCGTTGCTCGTCGTCGAGGGCGAGCGTCCGACCCTGCCGCGCGGCGACGAGAAACCCGGGGTCGTCCACCGCGCCCGGCTCGCCCTCGCCCAGGCGGCCGGGACGGTGCTCGCCGACGGCCTGTACGAGTTGGGCGTCAGCGCACCCGAACATCTCTAGGACCAGCAAGAACTGAGGGTTTCCCCATGAGCCGATCCGCTCATCCGGCCGGGCCTCGGCACGGCGACGTGCTCCCCGAGGGGCACTACACCGCCCCGCCCGCCGATCTCAACGCCCTGGACCCGCGGGTCTGGGCCAGGACCGTCGAGCGGCGCGCCGACGGCGTCGTCGCCGTCGCCGGCCTCGACGTCAACGAGCTCGCCGCGACCTACGGCACCCCGGCGTACGTGCTCGACGAGGATGACTTCCGGGCCCGTTGCCGGGCCTGGCGCGAGGCGTTCGGCGCGAACGCCGACGTCTTCTACGCCGGCAAGGCGTTCCTCTCGCGCGCCGTCGTGCGCTGGCTGCACGAGGAGGGCCTGAACCTCGACGTCTGCTCCGGCGGCGAGTTGACCACCGCCCTGGCCGGCGGCATGCCCGCCGAACGCCTCGCGCTGCACGGCAACAACAAGTCGCTCGAGGAGATCGAGCGGGCCGTCGCCGCCGGGGTGGGGCGGATCGTGCTCGACTCGTTCCAGGAGATCGAGCGGGTGGCCGACGTCACCCGGCGGCTCGGCGTGCGGCAGCGGGTGCAGGTGCGGGTCACGGTGGGCGTCGAGGCGCACACCCACGAGTTCATCGCCACCGCGCACGAGGACCAGAAGTTCGGCCTGGCGCTCGCCGACGGCACCGCGGCCGAGGCGGTGCGCCGGGTGCTGGCCCGCCGCGACGACGGCCTCGACCTGGTCGGCATCCACTCGCACATCGGCTCGCAGATCTTCGACATGGCCGGTTTCGAGGTGTCCGCGCGCCGCGTCGTGGGGCTGCTCGACGCCATCCGCAACGAGCACGGCCTCGAACTGCCCGAGATCGACCTCGGCGGCGGCCTGGGCATCGCGTACACGCCGGAGGACGACCCGAGCGAGCCGCACGAGATCGCCAAGACGCTCGGCGACATCGTGGCGCGCGAGTGCGACCGGGCCGGGCTGGCGCCGCCCCGGCTGAGCGTCGAGCCGGGCCGGGCGATCGTCGGGCCGACCGCGTTCACCCTCTACCGGGTCGGCACGGTCAAGCCGCTCGACGGCCTGCGCACCTACGTCAGCGTGGACGGCGGGATGTCGGACAACATCCGCACCGCGCTGTACGACGCCGAGTACTCGGTGGCCCTGGCGAACCGCGCCTCGCAGGCGCCGCCGACGCTGATCCGGGTGGTCGGCAAGCACTGCGAGAGCGGCGACATCGTGGTCCGCAACGCCTATCTGCCGGCCGACGTGGCCCCCGGCGACCTGCTCGCGGTGCCGGCCACCGGCGCCTACTGCCGCTCGATGGCCAGCAACTACAACCACACGCCCCGCCCGCCGGTGGTCGCGGTCCGCGGCGGCACCGGGCGGGCGATCGTGCGCCGGGAGACGGACGAGGACCTGCTCCGCCTCGACGTTGGCTGAGACCCGTCCACGGGGCGGCCGGACCCACACCGGTCCGGCCGCCCGGCTCGGCTCTCGGCTCGGCCCCCGGTCCGGGAGAAACCGCCACGCACCCCGGCCGAGTCCGCATACTGAACGTACGTGGGTCGGTCCGCCGTACCTGCGTGACACTGGATGTCCGTCGGGTGAGCTGAAAGGCGAGGGTCGGATGGTGCGCACTCGTCCGTTGCAGGTGGCGCTTCTGGGCTGCGGTGTCGTCGGCTCGCAGGTGGTCCGCCTCATGACGACGCACGCCGACGATCTCGCGGCCCGGGTCGGTGCCCCGGTGCGGCTGGTCGGCGTGGCCGTACGGCGCCCGGACCGGCTGCGCGAGGGCGTCGATCCCGAGCTGGTCACCACCGACGCCGCCGGGCTGGTGGCGCGTGGCGACGTCGACGTCGTGCTGGAGATGATCGGCGGCATCGAGCCCGCCCGCTCGTTGATCAACTCGGCCTTCGAGCACGGCGCCAGCGTGGTCACCGCGAACAAGGCGCTGCTCGCCGAGGACGGCCCCACGCTGTACGCGGCGGCCGAGAAGCACGGCGCCGACCTCTACTACGAGGCCGCCGTCGCCGGTGCGATCCCGCTGCTCCGCCCGCTGCGCGAGTCGCTGGCCGGCGACACGGTGAACCGCGTGCTCGGCATCGTCAACGGCACCACCAACTTCATCCTCGACCGCATGGAGTCCACCGGCTCGGGATACGGCGAGGCGCTCTCCGAGGCGGCGGCCCTGGGCTACGCCGAGGCCGATCCGACCGCCGACGTGGAGGGCTTCGACGCGGCCGCCAAGGCCGCGATCCTGGCCGGTATCGCCTTCCACAGCCGGGTGCGGCTGGACGACGTGCACCGGGAGGGCATCACCGAGGTCACCGCCGCGGACATCGCGTCCGCCCAGGCGGTGGGGCGCACGGTCAAGCTGCTGGCGATCTGCGAGCGGGCCGCGGACGGCCAGTCGGTGACGGCCCGGGTGCATCCGGCGATGATCCCGCTGAGCCACCCGCTGGCGTCGGTGCGCGAGGCGTACAACGCGGTCTTCGTCGAGGCGGAGGCCGCGGGCCAGCTGATGTTCTACGGCCCCGGCGCGGGCGGCACGCCCACCGCGTCCGCCGTGCTCGGCGACCTGGTGGCGGCCTGCCGGAACAAGCTCAACGGCGGGCAGGGCCCGGGCGAGTCGGCCTACGCGCAGCTGCCGGTCAGCCCGATGGGCGACGTCGTCACCCGGTACCACATCAGCCTCGACGTGCAGGACAAACCGGGCGTGCTGGCCCAGGTGGCGACCGCCTTCGCGGACCACGGAGTGTCGATCGACAGCGTGCGGCAGAGCGGCAAGGATGGCGAGGCGTCGCTGGTCCTGGTCACGCACCGGGCGCCGGACGCCGCCCTCGCCGCGACGGTCGGGGCGCTGCGCCGGCTGGAGACGGTGCACGGCGTGGCCAGCATCATGCGGGTCGAGGGCGAGTAGCGGGCGCCACCCCGGAGACACGGAGAAGACCGGAAGCACCGAGAACACCGAAAGCCGAGGAAGCAACCGGAAGCACCGGAAGCACCGGAAGTAACCGGGAGCATTCGGAAGCACGGGGAACGCGGGTACACGGGGAACGCGGCAACGCGGAACACGGCGAACAAGGGGAAACGAGAGACCGTGGTCATCATGGACGCATCTGTGGGCGCGACCGGGCAGGCCGGCCAGCAGGACGGGCCGGCGCAGGCCGGTCCGGCAGGCGGCGCGGCCGCCACCAGCCGCCAGTGGCGCGGCGTCATCGAGGAGTACCGGGACCGGCTGCCGGTCACCGGGGAGACCCCGGTGGTGACGCTGCGCGAGGGTGGCACGCCCCTGGTGCTCGCGCAGGAGGTCTCCGAGCGCACCGGCTGCGAGGTGCACCTGAAGGTGGAGGGCGCCAACCCCACCGGATCCTTCAAGGACCGGGGCATGACGGTGGCCATCTCCCAGGCGAAGGAGGCGGGCGCCCAGGCCGTCATCTGCGCCTCGACGGGCAACACCTCGGCCTCCGCCGCGGCGTACGCGGTGCGCGCCGGCATGGTCTGCGCGGTGCTGGTCCCGCAGGGCAAGATCGCGCTCGGCAAGATGGGCCAGGCGCTGGTGCACGGTTCCCGGATACTGCAGGTCGACGGGAACTTCGACGACTGCCTCACGCTGGCCCGCGGCCTCTCGGAGAAGTACCCGGTGGCCCTGGTGAACTCGGTCAACCCCGGCCGTATCGAGGGCCAGAAGACGGCGGCCTTCGAGATCGTCGACATGCTCGGCGACGCCCCCGACATCCACGTGCTGCCGGTCGGCAACGCCGGCAACATCACGGCGTACTGGAAGGGCTACCGGGAGTACGCGGCGGACGGCCCGGCCTCCCGCACGCCCCGGATGTGGGGGTACCAGGCGGCCGGCGCGGCGCCGATCGTGCGCGGCGAGCCGGTCAAGGACCCGTCCACCATCGCCACCGCCATCCGCATCGGCAATCCCGCCTCGTGGGCCTCGGCGGAACGCGCCAGGGACGAGTCGGGCGGCCTCATCGACGCCGTGACCGACCGTCAGATCCTGGCCACCTACCGGCTGTTGGCCGCCAGGGAGGGCGTCTTCGTGGAGCCGGCCTCGGCGGCCTCGGTGGCCGGGCTGCTCAAGGCCGCGGAGGACGGGCTGCTCGACCCCGGACAGCGCGTGGTCTGCACCGTCACGGGCAACGGGCTGAAGGACCCGGACTGGGCGGTGGCCGGCGCGCCCCGGCCGGTCACCGTGCCGGTGGACGCGGACGCCGCCGCCGAACGCCTCGGCCTGGCCTGAGCGGTCGCCGAACGGCCCGCCTGACCGAACGTCGCGCAGCGCCCGCCCGACCGTACGGCCCGAACGGCCGGTGCGACCCCGGGCGGCGCGGAACGACCCGGACGGGCCACACCGGCCGCCCTGTATCGCGTCAGAACCTTCCTTCGATAGGCTGGTATTCGTTCCCGTAGTGGTGTGCTGCTCCCACGGGTCCGCGAGCCAGGACCACAACCGTGCGCAGCGGACCCCCGCCACACCGCGCGACCTGCGGAAACGTGCCGCACATCTCACCAAGGAGAGTCATCGAGCGATGGCCCATCCCGCCTTCCGCGCCGCCGCCGTTCGGGTCCGCACGCCGGCGACCAGCGCCAATCTCGGTCCCGGCTTCGACGCCCTGGGGCTGGCCCTCGGGCTGTACGACGACGTGGTGGTGCGGGTGGCGGACGCCGGACTGCATATCGACATCGCCGGCGAGGGGGCCGACACGCTGCCGCGTGACGAGGGGAACCTGCTGGTCCGGAGCCTGCGGACGGCGTTCAGCGCGCTGGGCGGCCAGCCGCGGGGGCTGGAGATCGTCTGCGCCAACCGCATCCCGCACGGCCGCGGCCTGGGCTCGTCCTCGGCCGCGATCTGTGCGGGCCTGCTGGCGGCCCGCGCGGTCACCACGGGCGCCGAGGCCCGGCTCGACGACGCGGCGCTGCTGGAGCTCGCGGCCGAGATCGAGGGGCATCCGGACAACGTCGCGGCCTGCCTGCTCGGCGGCTTCACGCTGGCCTGGGGCGAGGCGGGCGCGGTGCGCGCGATCCGGATGGAGCCGGCGGGCAGCATCGTCCCCGTGGTCTTCGTGCCCGCCCGGCCGTTGGCCACCGAGACCGCCCGCGGCCTGCTGCCGCGCAGCGTGCCGCACGAGGACGCGGCGGTGAACGCGGGCCGGGCGGCGCTGCTGGTCGAGGCGCTGACCAGGCGTCCCGAGCTGCTGCTGCCGGCCACCGAGGACCGGCTGCACCAGGAGTACCGGGCCCCGGCGATGCCGGAGAGCGTGGACCTGGTCGGCCGGCTGCGGGCGGACGGCGTGCCCGCCGTGATCTCGGGCGCCGGCCCCACGGTGCTGGCGCTCGCCGAGGACGGGGAGGCCGACAAGGTCGCCCGACTGGCCGGCGCGGGCTGGACCGCCAACCGGCTGACGCTGGACACCACGGGCGCGGCGGTGCTGCCGCTGGCGGGTGGGTCCGCTCAGTGACGGCGGCGACGGCCGCGACAGGCCAAACGAACAGCGAAGGGGGGAATGAAGGCGGGATCCGGTAGTGTTAACCTCAAGTCTGCACGTACCGACACGCAGGACATCAACGCTGCGGGTTCGGTGCCTGCGGGTCCCACCATTTTCGGGACCATCATCTTCTTCCGGGAGCCTCCACTCATCTGCCCGTGCAGCCTGCCTGGCAGTGCCGAGCCCGCTCCGGAACGGTGCGGCGATTCGCGGCCGTACTCCGCGATCACCCGCACCACACCTTGTGAACTGATCTTCCCGCCCTGTGAGGAAACAGGCGGGGACACCGCACCGGGCGGTCCACCGGACTTGGACCGTAGCCGGACAGCACGACCGGTCGCCGAGCCAGACAGGCCGACGTCCGCTCCAGGGAAGGACCCTTCGTGAGCGACACCACCGATCTGATGGGCGTGAGTGCCGACAGCGCCGACAAGACTGCCGGTGATGCCACCGCGTCCGCCACGGACGCTCCTGCCGCCAGCGCCACCCGGCGTCGGCGCTCCGGTACCGGCCTCGACGGCATGGTCCTGGCGGAGCTGCAGCAGGTAGCCTCCGGGCTTGGAATCAGGGGCACCGCGCGCATGCGCAAGAGCCAGCTGATCGAGGTCATCAAGGAGAAGCAGGCCGCCGGCTCGCAGGGCTCGGCGGCGAACGGTGAGGCGGCGGACGCCGCGGGCCAGGGCGCTGGTGACAAACCGAAGCGCCGCGCCACCTCCCGTGCCCGGACCGGCGACGAGGCCGCCCAGCAGATCGAGATTCCCGGCCAGGGCCAGGCCGACGGCACGGCCCCCGCGGCCGGCGAGTCCGGCAAGGCGGACGGCGCCAAGGGCGACGGCGGCCGGGGCGACAAGGGCGAGCGGTCCGAGAAGGCCGACAAGGGCGGGGACAAGGCCGACAAGGACGGCGGCCAGGGGGACCGGCAGTCGAAGCGCGACCGCAGGGGCAAGAACAGCGGCGGCGGCCAGGGCGGCGGCCAGAACCAGAGCCAGGGCGGCGGCCAGGGGCAGAACCAGGGCGGCCAGAACCAGGGCCAGGGCGGCGGCCGGGGCGGCCGTGACGGGCGCGACAACCGTGACAACCGCGACGGCCGGGACAACCGCGACGGCCGCGACGGCCGCGACAACAGGGACGGCCGCGACGACGACTTCGACGGCGGCCGGCGCGGCCGCCGGGGCCGTTACCGGGACCGCAGGGGCCGCAGCGGCAGCAGGGGCCGCGACGACCTGAGCGAGCCGCAGATCACCGAGGACGACGTCCTGATCCCCGTCGCCGGCATCCTCGACATCCTCGACAACTACGCCTTCGTGCGCACCTCCGGCTACCTGCCGGGCCCGAACGACGTGTACGTCTCGCTCGCCCAGGTCCGCAAGAGCGGCCTGCGCAAGGGCGACCACGTCACCGGCGCGGTCCGCCAGCCCCGGGACGGCGAGCGGCGCGAGAAGTTCAACGCGCTGGTCCGCCTCGACTCCGTCAACGGCATGGCGGCCGAGTCCGGCCGCGCCCGCCCCGAGTTCAACAAGCTGACCCCGCTGTACCCGCAGGACCGGCTGCGCCTGGAGACCGACCCCGGCGCGCTGACCACCCGGATCATCGACCTGGTCTCGCCGATCGGCAAGGGCCAGCGCGGGCTGATCGTCTCGCCGCCGAAGGCCGGCAAGACCATGGTCATGCAGTCGATCGCCAACGCGATCACTCACAACAACCCCGAGTGCCACCTCATGGTCGTCCTCGTCGACGAGCGTCCCGAGGAGGTCACCGACATGCAGCGCTCGGTCAAGGGCGAGGTCATCTCCTCGACCTTCGACCGGCCCTCGGAGGACCACACCACCGTCGCCGAGCTCGCCATCGAGCGCGCCAAGCGCCTCGTCGAGCTGGGCCACGACGTGGTCGTGCTGCTGGACTCCATCACGCGCCTGGGTCGCGCCTACAACCTGGCCGCGCCCGCCTCCGGCCGCATCCTCTCCGGTGGTGTGGACTCCGCCGCGCTGTACCCGCCGAAGAAGTTCTTCGGCGCGGCCCGCAACATCGAGGACGGCGGCTCGCTGACCATCCTCGCCACCGCGCTGGTGGAGACCGGCTCCCGGATGGACGAGGTGATCTTCGAGGAGTTCAAGGGCACCGGCAACATGGAGCTCAAGCTGGACCGGAAGCTCGCCGACAAGCGCATCTTCCCGGCCGTGGACGTCGACGCCTCGAGCACCCGCAAGGAGGAGATCCTGATGGGCAGCGAGGAGCTGGCCATCGTCTGGAAGCTCCGCCGGGTGCTGCACGCGCTGGACCAGCAGCAGGCCATCGAGCTGCTGCTCGACCGGATGAAGCAGACGAAGTCGAACGCCGAGTTCCTGCTGCAGATCCAGAAGACGACGCCGACCCCGGGCAACGGCGGCGACTGAGCCCGCGGATCCGGGCCCCGAACGCGGGGGTGGCCGGCCGCCCCCGGGCGCGGGGGGCCCCCGCCCACCCCCGCCTCGCGTTCTCGGCGTTCTCGGCGTTCACGCGTTCTCGGCGTTCGAAGATCGGGAAGCGGGGTCCCGGACTTCGGGGCAAGATGGATAAATGCTCCCGATACGCCTCGGCCGTCGCTCACCCGACGCGTGGGCAGAGCGGCTCGGCCGGCGCGGCCGGGTGCTACGGGCCCTCGTCCTCACGACGATCGGGGCGTTGCTGCTGTCGGTCGCCGGCGCCGCCGCGCTCTACGTGAAGCTCGACGGCAACATCGCGCACGTGGACATCGACGCCGCGCTGGGCACCGACCGCCCCGAGGACTCGGCGGGCGACTCGATCGACATCCTGGTGCTCGGCTCCGACGCGCGCTCCGAGCGGGGCGCCGGCGTCTACGGCGCCGCGGCCGGCGCGCGTTCGGACACGGCGATGATCGTGCACGTCAGCGCCGACCGTTCGGCGGCCACCGTGGTCTCCATCCCCCGGGACACCCTGGTCAGCCGCCCCGACTGCCGGCGCCCCGACGGCTCCACCGCCCAAGCCGCCGACCGCGTGATGTTCAACGAGGCGTACCAGGTGGGCGGCCCCGCCTGCGCGGTCCGCACGGTGGAGTCGCTGACCGGGATCCGGATGGACCACTACGTCGAGATCGACTTCCAGGGCTTCGAGCGGCTGGTGAACACGCTGGGTGGTGTGGAGATCACCACCACGGAGCCCATCGACGACGCCAAGAGCCACCTGAGCCTGCCGGCCGGCACCCACACCCTCGACGGGGAGCAGGCGCTGGCCCTGGTGCGCACCAGGAAGGCCATCGGGGACGGCAGCGACCTGGCCCGGATACAGCTCCAGCACGACTTCCTGCGGGCCCTGGTCGACCAGATCGGCGGCGTCGGGCTGCTGACCAACCCGGGCCGGCTCTACGACCTCGCCGACGCGGCCACCTCGGCCGTGACCACCGACTCGGACCTGGCCTCGGTCTCCCAGCTGACCGACCTGGCCGGCGCGCTGCGCGCCATCGAGTCGGACGACCTGCACCTGATCACCCTCCCGGTGACCTACGACAGCGAGGACGTCAACCGGGTCGTGCCGCTCACCGAGCGGGCCGAACAGGTCTGGACGGCGCTGCGCCGGGACCGCCCGGTGCCGGAGTCCGCCACCCGGGGCTCGGCCGCCGAAGCGGACGGCGACATCGTCGCCGGGCACGACGGCGGGAACGGCGAGCCGGCGGAATAACGGACCCCACGGGACCGTTTTGGCTGGCGCGCCCCCCTGCTGGCACACTGGGGCGTCGGCTCCGGTTCACGGCGCGCATCCGGCGTGCCGACCCGGCGGCCACCAGAGAACGAGAGGTAACACCGTGAAGCGCGACATTCACCCGGCGTACGTCGAGACGCAGGTCAGCTGCACCTGTGGCGCGTCGTTCACCACCCGTAGCACCGTCACCGAGGGACGCATCCGGGCGGACATCTGCTCCGAGTGCCACCCCTTCTACACCGGCAAGCAGAAGATCCTCGACACCGGCGGCCGCGTGGCCCGCTTCGAGGCCCGCTTCGGCAAGAACGCCGGGTCGTCCCGCAAGTAGCGCAGCACCCCACGCCGGGCCCGGCCGCTCCCCGAGCGGGCCGGTCCGGCGTTTTTCGCGTCCCACCCGGCACCCTCCGGGTCCACCCACACCCACCCTCACCTGTCCCGTCAGGAGCCGAAGAAGATGTTCGAGGCGGTCGAGGAACTCATCGGCGAGCACGCCGACCTCGAGCGGCGGCTGGCCGACCCCGCGATCCACGCCGACCAGGCGACCGCGCGCCGGCTGTCCCGGCGCTACGCCGAGCTGACCACCCTCGTCACCGCCTACCGCTCCTGGAAGGAGTGCGGCGAGGACCTGGAGGCCGCCCGCGAACTCGCCACCGAGGACCCGGACTTCGCCAGCGAGGTGAAGGAGCTCGGGGCCCGCAGGGAGGAGCTGACCGACGAGCTCAGGCTGCTCCTGGTGCCCCGCGACCCGAGCGACGACAAGGACGTCATCCTGGAGATCAAGGCGGGGGAGGGCGGCGAGGAGTCCGCGCTCTTCGCCGGCGACCTGCTGCGGATGTACCTGCGGTACGCGGAGCGCCTCGGCTGGCAGACCGAGCTCATCGACGGCAACGAGTCCGACCTCGGTGGCTACAAGGACGTCTCCGTCGCCGTGAAGACCCGCGGCACTCCGCCGCCCGGGCAGGGCGTCTGGGCCCGGCTGAAGTTCGAAGGCGGCGTGCACCGGGTGCAGCGCGTCCCGGCCACCGAGTCCCAGGGCCGCATCCACACCTCGGCCGCCGGCGTCCTGGTGCTCCCCGAGGCCGAGGACGTCGACGTGGAGATCAACCCGAACGACCTGCGGGTGGACGTGTACCGCTCCTCGGGTCCGGGCGGCCAGTCGGTCAACACCACCGACTCCGCCGTGCGCATCACCCACCTGCCCACCGGCATCGTGGTCTCCTGCCAGAACGAGAAGAGCCAGCTGCAGAACAAGGACCAGGCGATGCGCATCCTGCGCGCCCGGCTGCTGGCCGCCGCCCAGGAGGAGGCCGACCGCGAGGCCGCCGACGCCCGGCGCAGCCAGGTGCGCACCGTGGACCGCTCCGAGCGGGTGCGCACCTACAACTACCCCGAGAACCGCATCTCCGACCACCGGGTGGGCTTCAAGGCCTACAACCTCGACCAGGTGCTCGACGGAGACCTCGACGCCGTCATCCAGGCGTGCGTGGACGCCGATTCGGCCGCCCGGCTCGCGGCGGCGGGCTGAGCGCCGGGACCGTAAGGTGGGCGACGTGACTGTGTCATCCCGGTCTGAGTCATCCCCCCCGCCCCGGCCGCCGCGATCCCTGCTGCTGGCCGAGGTGGCGCGGGCCACCCAGCGGTTGGCCGACGCGGGCGTGCCGTCGCCCCGCTTCGACGCCGAGGAGCTCGCGGCACACGTGCACGGCACCGACAGGTCCCGGCTGCACAGCGTGGCGGACGCCGACTTCGACGCCCGCTACTGGGAGGTGGTGGCGCGTCGCGAGGCCCGCGAGCCGCTGCAGCACATCACCGGACGCGTCTTCTTCCGCTATCTGGAGCTCCAGGTGGGCCCCGGGGTGTTCGTGCCCCGCCCCGAGACCGAGTCGGTGGTCGGCTGGGCGATAGACGCCGTCCGGGCCATGGACGTCGCCGAGCCGCTCATCGTGGACCTCTGCACCGGCTCCGGCGCCATCGCGCTCGCCCTCGCCCAGGAGGTGCCGCGCTCCACCGTGCACGCCGTCGAGCTCGACGAGGGCGCGCTCTCCTGGGCCCGCAGGAACGCCGAGGGCAGCCGGGTGCTGCTGCACCAGGGGGACGCCCGCACCGCCCTGCCCGAACTCGGCGGCCAGGTCGACCTAGTGATCTCCAACCCGCCGTACATCCCGCTCACCGAATGGGAGCACGTGGCCCCCGAGGCCCGCGACTACGACCCCGAACTGGCGTTGTTCTCCGGCGAGGACGGCCTCGACGTGATCCGCGGCCTGGAGCGGGCCGCACACCGGCTGCTGCGACACGGCGGCATGGTGGTGATCGAGCACGCCGACACCCAGGGCGGCCAGGTGCCCTGGATCTTCACCGAGGACCGCGGCTGGGCCGACGCCGCGGACCACCCGGATCTCAACAACCGCCCCCGCTTCGCCACCGCCCGCCGGGTCGCTCGGTGACCCGAGGGTACGAGGAGGACGTGAACCATGGCACGGCGTTACGACTGCACCGAACCGAAGACACGCAAGCACGGGCTGCGGGAGGCCGCCGCCGCGGTCCGGCGCGGCGATCTGGTGGTGTTCCCCACCGACACCGTCTACGGCATCGGCGCTGACGCCTTCAACACCACCGCCGTGGGCGACCTGCTGGAGGCCAAGGGCCGCGGCCGCGGCATGCCCTCGCCGGTGCTCGTCGGCTCGCCCAACACCCTGCACGGCCTGGTCACGGGCTTCCCCGAGAAGGGCTGGGAGCTCGTCGACGCCTTCTGGCCCGGCGCGCTCACCATCGTCGCCCGGCACCAGCCGTCGCTCACCTGGGACCTCGGGGAGACCCACGGCACGGTCGCCGTCCGCATGCCGCTGCACCCGGTGGCCCTGGAACTGCTCAAGGAGATCGGCCCGATGGCCGTCTCCAGTGCCAACCTCACCGGCCACGCCGCTCCCGTGGACTGCGACGCGGCCAAGGAGATGCTCGGCGACTCCGTCGCCATCTACCTCGACGGCGGGCCCAGCCTGGACACGGTGCCGTCCAGCATCGTCGACGTCACCGGGCAGACGCCGCTGCTGCTGCGCGCCGGTGCCATCGGCGAGGAGGAACTGCGCAAGGTCGTCCCCGACCTGGAGATCGCGCATTGACACCCGCCTCGAACGGCGGCCCCGCGGACACCCACCCCGGCATACCGGCGCCGGGAGCGTCCGGCACCGGGGCCCGCGTCTTCAGAATCCTGCACGTCAGCACGGGGAACGTGTGCCGGTCCCCGATCACCGAGCGGCTGACCCGGCAGGCGCTGGCCGAGCGGCTCGGCGGCCATCCCGGGCTGGTGGTGGAGAGCGCCGGCACCTGGGGGCACGAGGGCGCGCCCATGGAGGAGCACGCCGCCCAGGTGCTGGCCGAGTACGGGGCCGACGCCGACGGCTTCGTCGGCCGGGAGCTGCTGGACGAGCACGTGGTCCAGGCCGACCTGGTGCTCACCGCCACCCGGGACCACCGGGCCCAGGTGATCTCGATGGGGCACGACGCCGGGCTGCGCACCTTCACGCTCAAGGAGTTCACCCGGCTGGTTCGCGCCATCGACGCCGCCACCCTGCCCGCCGCCGAGTCGCCCGACGGGCTGGTCCAGCGCGCCCGGACGCTGTCCCGCGCCGCCGCCGCGCTGCGCGGCTGGCTGCTGGCGCCCAGCCCGGAGGCCGACGAGGTGCCCGACCCGTACGGCGCGCCCATCCCGTACTTCCGCAGCATCGGCGAGGACATCCGCGGCGCGCTCGACCCCGTGGTCACCGCGCTCACCGGCGTGCCACCGCGCCCGTCCCGCCCCCGCCGGGTGCTGCTCTAGACACGTCGTAGGCTCGGAGGGGTACCGCGGGGCCCCGCTCCGAGGCAGCGGGAGATCCGGCGGAACCCGCGTGAATCATGCGTGAAGTCGGCCGATTCCGTGGCGGAGCGGCGGCACCTGCCCGGACGAGGAGGCGGGCGGGGGAACCGGCATGAGAAGGTGTTGCGCGGTAGACCAGCGAGACCACTGGGGCAGCTTGTGCGCGAATACCTACTGACGCTGTGCGTCGCGGCCACGGTCACGTATCTGCTGACCGGGCCGGTGCGGAAGTTCGCCATCGCCGTCGGTGCCATGCCGCCGATCAGGGCCCGCGACGTGCACACCGAGCCGACGCCGCGGCTCGGCGGTATCGCCATGTTCGGCGGGCTCTGCGCCGCGCTGCTGACCGCCTCGCAACTCACCAACGTCGGCGAGGTGTTCCGGCTATCCGACGAGCCGCGCGCGCTGCTCTCCGCGGCCGGGCTGATCTGGTTGATCGGCGTGATCGACGACAAGTGGGGCGTGGACGCGCTGCTCAAGCTGGGCCTGCAGATGATCGCGGCCGGCGTCATGGTGGCGCAGGGCCTGACCATCCTGTGGCTGCCGATCCCCACCGTGGGCGCCGTCGCCCTCACCCCGCTCCAGGGCACGCTGCTGACCGTGGCCATCGTGGTGATCACCATCAACGCGGTGAACTTCGTCGACGGCCTCGACGGGCTGGCCGCCGGCATGGTCTGCATCGCCGCCGCCGCGTTCTTCCTCTACGCCTACCGCCTCTGGTACGGGTACGGCATCGAGGCGGCCGCGCCCGCCACGCTGTTCTCCGCGGTGCTGGTCGGCATGTGTCTCGGCTTCCTGCCGCACAACATGGCACCGGCGCGGATCTTCATGGGCGACTCGGGCTCCATGCTGCTCGGCCTGATCCTGGCCGCCGGCGCGGTGTCCATCACCGGCCAGGTGGACCCGGACCTGATCCAGACGTTCACCGGCTCCGAACGGCGGCTGGTCATCGAGACGGGCCCGGTCTACATCCCGCTGCTGCTGCCGTTGATCATCATCGCGGTGCCGTTCGTCGACCTGGTGATGGCCATCGTCCGCCGCACCTGGAACGGCCGTTCGCCGTTCTCGGCCGACCGCGGTCACCTGCACCACCGGCTGCTGGAGATCGGTCACTCGCAGAGCCGGGCCGTGCTGCTGATGTACTTCTGGTCGGCGCTGATCGTCTTCGGCGTGGTCGGCTACTCGGTTCGCTCGGCCAGCGCAGCGGCCTGGATCGTGCCGGCCATCGTGGCGCTCAGCGCGATCGGCCTGGTGGTGCTGCTGCTGCCGACCCTCAACCGCAGCTTCGCCTGGGCCGAGCGGCTGCTGCCGCGGCGGTACCGGCTGCGCCGCCGAGCCACCAGGAACGGCGACGCGGAGACCGACCAGGACGACCAGGGCGCCGACCCGGCACCCGGCGGGACCGAGGACGCCGGCGCGGAGTCGCGCGCGGGCGCGGAACAGGGCGGCCAGGACACTCCGGACGCCGGAGCGGACGCCGGAGCGGAGGCCGGTGCGGACGGGTCAGGGCGCGCGGAGGGGACGAAGCCGCACGGCCCCACGCTGGCCCAGTTGCACGGCGCTACGGCGGTGGGGGATCGGCACCGGTTCGCCCCCAAGCGCAAGATCGACAGCCGCTCCTAACACGTTTCGGTGACAGGGTCACCTGCGCAACCTGCCAACTACTCCAAACGTGTGAGCCCTCGCACACCAACAGAGTAAAGACCTCATCAAAAAGTTTGTGATAGCGTTCACGAGTGACGGCGCTCTCGCTCATCGCGCCGTGCATATGTGCTCGTCAACGACGACAGTCCCCCATCTGCCGGAGCATGCCATGCAGTCCAACGACGCCCGGATCATCCGTGGCGCCGCGCTCCCGAGTGCAGCGGTCGGCGCCCTTGCCGTCGTCATCGCAGCGGTGGCTGCGGGGGCGGAAGGCGCGCTCGGCGCGGCCCTCGGCGCGCTGCTGGCCGCCGGCTTCTTCGGGCTCGGACAACTCGCGCTGATCCGGGCGAGCCGGCGCTGGCCCGAGTTGTTCCTCGGCATTGGTTTCCTGGTCTACATCACGCAGATCGGCGTGCTGCTCGGCCTGCTGTTCCTGTTGCGGGACGCCTCGTTCCTGAACGGTCGGGCCTTCGGCGCCGGGGTGCTGGTGGGCACCGTGGGCTGGCTGGTGGGCCAGACCCGGGCCAACTTCACGCTCAAGACGCCGTACGTCGAGCCCCGTCCGAGCACCGGGGGCGACGAGGAGGCGACCTCCGCGAGCGACGCCTCCGCGACCGAGACCGGTGCGCCCGCCCCGGGCGGTCGGCCATGAACCTCCCCCACCCCCGTCGTGCACGTGCCCGAGGGGGGCGAGGTTCGGGGTACCCGTGGGGGCTGCTATCGTCCGTCGCCGAGAGCCGCGAACCCCGGCCTCGGCCGCGCCGTGCCGCGTCGGGCCTGACGGGTTCCTCTTCCACCACCCAGTCCAGTGCCGCTCCGTGGCGCCCCGCCACGCCGACACACGAGGTTGCCGTATACATGCGCCACGCCGAGGGAGCCCATGGTGAATGACGACCAGACGCTCGCCTTTGAGACCGACTGTCATCTGTTCCATGACTGCGGCTACCCGGCTCCTTCGCTGTGGTCGTTCGAGTTCGAGCCGCTGTTCCACCTCGGTCCCGTCGAGGTCAACAAGCCGATGCTGCTGGCGCTGCTCAGCACCGTCGTCATCTTCACCTTCTTCTGGGCCGCGTTCGGCCGGGCCAAGGTCGTGCCCGGCAAGATCCAGCTGATCGGCGAGACGCTGTACGACTTCGTGCGGCGCGGCATCGCCAGGGAGACCATCGGCAAGGAGGGCGAGAAGTACGTCCCGCTGCTGATGTCGCTGTTCTTCCTCGTCTGGTTGCTCAACGTCTGGGCGATCGTGCCGTTCGCCCAGATCCCGGCGAGCTCCATCATCGGCTATCCGGTGGCGCTGGCCCTGGTCGTCTGGGTCACCTACATGACGCTGACCTTCCGGACGAACGGCTTCGTCGGCGGCATCAGGAACCTCTGCGTGCCGAGCGGTCTGCCCAAGCCGATCTACGTGCTGCTCACCCCGATCGAGTTCCTGTCGAACGTCTTCATCCGCCCCTTCACGCTGGCGGTCCGACTCTTCGGCAACATGTTCGCCGGGCACGTGCTGATCCTGGTCTTCCTGATCGGCTCCTGGTACATGCTCGGGTCGGTCGTCGGCACCTTCTACTCGGTGACCTCGCTCGCCATGACCCTGCTGCTCACGGCGTTCGAGATGTTCGTCCAGGCGCTTCAGGCATACGTCTTCGTCGTGCTGACCGCCACGTACATCCAGGGCGCTCTCGAGGAGCCGCACTGACGCGCTCGCGGCGCCGCCCCCCCGCGACCACCACACCCGTTCCACCCGAAAAACGACCGGTGGCCCACACACCGTCCACCGGCCCACCGAGATAAAGGAAACCACCGACATGTCTGTTGAGACCCTTGCCGCCCTCGAAGGCAACATCGGCGCCGTCGGCTTCGGCCTCGCCGCCATCGGTCCGGGCATCGGCATCGGCTACATCTTCGGCAACGGCGTGCAGGCCATGGCCCGCCAGCCCGAGGCGACGGGCCTGATCCGGCAGAACATGCTGCTCGGCTTCGCGCTCGCCGAGGCGCTCGCGCTGATCGGCTTCGTCGCCCCCTACGTGTACTGACGGCCCTTCGACAGCCAGTAGCCGATACCGACCGAAAGGCCCACCATGATCCATCTGGCGGCCGAAGAGCCGCAGAACCCGCTGCTGCCGGCGTGGCCCGAGATCGTCATCGGTCTGTTCTGCCTCGGCGTCATCTACCTGATCTTCCACAAGAAGCTGCTGCCCACCATCAACAAGGCCCTGGAGGAGCGGCGTGCCGCCATCGAGGGCGGCATGGAGAAGGCCGAGGCCGCGCCGGCCGAGGCCCGGCAGACGCTGGAGGAGTACCGGGAGCGCCTGGCCGAGGCCCGCCACGAGGCGGCCCGGCTGCGCGAGGAGGCCCGGGAGCAGGGTGCCGCCCTGATCGCCGAGATGCGCGAGGAGGGGCAGCGTCAGCGCGAGGACATCGTCAGCGCCGCGCACGCCCAGATCGAGGCCGAGCGTCGGCAGGCCGCCCAGTCGCTGCGCCGCGACATCGGTCGGCTCGCCACCGAACTGGCCGGCCGGCTGGTCGGCGAGTCGCTCGAGGACCACGCCCGACAGAGCCGCGTCATCGACCGGTTCCTCGACGAGCTCGAGGAGCGGGCCGAGGCCGCAGAGGCGGCCCGATGACCGCCGGCGGCATCGCCAGCCGCGAGGCGCGCGCCGCCGCCCGGGAGCGGCTCAGCGTGCTGGCCGACAGCACCTCGGTGGACGTCACGACGCTCGCCGACGAGCTGGCCGCGGTCACCGCGCTGCTCGACCGCGAGGTGTCGCTCCGCCGGGTGCTGACCGACCCCTCTCAGCCGGGCGAGCCCAAGGCCGAGCTGGTCGGCCGGCTGCTCGGCGGTCAGGTCGGCGGCGAGGCCGTGGACCTGGTCTCCGGCATGGTCCGCTCGCGCTGGTCCGCGTCCCGCGACCTGGTGGACGCGGTGGAGGAGCTGGCGGACACGGCGGACCTCATCGCGGCCGAACGGGCCGGAGTGCTCGACACGGCCGAGGACGAGCTGTTCCGGTTCGGCCGGATCGTCGTCTCCTCGCCCGAGCTGCGCTCCACCCTCGCCGGCCGGGACGACGACGAGGTGGCGCGCTCGGCCAAGAGCGCGCTGGTGCGGCGGCTGCTGGGCGGACGTGCCCAGGAGGTCACCCAGCGCCTCGTGGTCCGGCTGGTGGAACGGCCGCGGGGTCGTAGCCTGGAAGGCGGGCTGGAGGACCTGAGCAAGCTGGCCGCCGAGCGCCGCGACCGTTCCGTCGCGGTGGTCACGTCGGCGGTGCCACTCAGCGACAGCCAGCAGCGCCGCCTCGGCGACGCGCTGGCGAAGCTGTACGGCCGGGCGATCCGGCTGAACCTCGACGTGGACCCGGAGGTCCTCGGCGGGATCTCGGTGCGGATCGGCGACGAGGTCATCGAGGGCACCGTCGTCGGCCGGCTCGACGAGGTGGACCGGCGGCTGGACTGACGGCCGGTCCCCGGCCGGCCCGGCGCCGACCACATACAACGCACTCAGCGGCCCGAGTTGGGCCGTAACAGATATGACGGGCCCAACAAGGAGAGCAGGGAACCCAGATGGCGGAGCTCACGATCCGGCCGGATGAGATCCGGGACGCGCTGGAGGATTTCGTCCAGTCGTACTCGCCGGACGCGGCCTCGCGGGAAGAGGTCGGGACGGTCAGCGTTGCCGGCGACGGCATCGCGAAGGTCGAGGGGCTGCCCTCGGCCATGGCGAACGAACTGCTGCAGTTCGAGGACGGCACCCTCGGCCTCGCCCTCAACCTTGAGGAGCGGGAGATCGGCGTCGTCGTCCTCGGCGAGTTCAGCGGCATCGAGGAGGGCCAGTCGGTGCGGCGCACCGGCGAGGTGCTCTCCATCGGGGTCGGGGACGGCTACCTCGGTCGGGTCGTGGACCCGCTGGGCAACCCCATCGACGGCCTCGGCGACATCGAGGCCGAGGGCCGCCGCGCCCTGGAGCTGCAGGCCCCCTCGGTGATGCAGCGCAAGTCGGTGCACGAGCCGATGGAGACCGGCTACAAGGCCGTCGACACCATGACCCCGATCGGCCGCGGCCAGCGCCAGCTGATCATCGGCGACCGGCAGACGGGCAAGACCGCCCTGGCCGTCGACACGATCATCAACCAGCGCGACAACTGGCGCTCCGGCGACCCGGGCCGCCAGGTGCACTGCATCTACGTGGCGATCGGCCAGAAGGGCTCCACCATCGCCTCGGTGCGCGGCGCCCTGGAGGAGGCCGGCGCGCTGGAGTACACCACGATCGTGGCGGCCCCGGCGTCCGACCCGGCCGGCTTCAAGTACATCGCCCCCTACGCCGGCTCGGCCATCGGCCAGCACTGGATGTACGCGGGCAAGCACGTGCTGATCATCTTCGACGACCTGTCGAAGCAGGCCGACGCCTACCGCGCCGTCTCGCTGCTGCTGCGCCGCCCGCCGGGCCGCGAGGCGTACCCGGGCGACGTGTTCTACCTGCACTCCCGGCTGCTGGAGCGCTGCGCCAAGCTGTCCGACGACATGGGCGCGGGCTCGATGACCGGCCTGCCGATCGTGGAGACCAAGGCCAACGACGTCTCCGCGTTCATCCCGACCAACGTGATCTCCATCACCGACGGCCAGTGCTTCCTGGAGTCCGACCTGTTCAACGCGGGCCAGCGGCCGGCGCTGAACGTCGGCATCTCCGTCTCCCGGGTCGGCGGCGCCGCCCAGCACCGGGCGATCCGGCAGATCACCGGTTCGCTCCGCGTGGACCTGGCGCAGTTCCGCGAGCTGGAGGCGTTCGCCGCCTTCGGCTCGGACCTGGACGCGGCGTCCAAGGCCGCCCTGGAGCGCGGCCGGCGCGTGGTGGAGCTGCTGAAGCAGGAGCAGTACAGCCCGTTCTCCACGGAGAACCAGGTGGTCTCCGTCTGGTCGGGCACCACCGGCCTGATGGACGACGTCCCGGTCGGCGACATCCGCCGCTTCGAGCGGGAGCTGCTCGACTACATGGGCCGCGAGCACAAGGACCTGCTGACCGCCATCCGCGAGGGCGGGAAGATGTCCGACGAGACCGTCGAGGCCCTTCGCTCGGCTGTGAACAAGTTCAAGCAGCAGTTCGAGACCTCGGACGGCAAGCTGCTGGGCGAGGGCTGACGATGGGCTCTCAGCTACGCGTATACAAGCGTCGTATCCGGTCGGTCTCCGCGACCAAGAAGATCACCCGGGCGATGGAGATGATCGCCGCCTCGCGCATCGTCAAGGCGCAGCGGCGGGTGGCGGCGTCCACCCCGTACTCCGACGAGCTGACCGCCGCGGTGGCCGCGGTGGCGTACGGCTCCTCGGAGCTGCGGCACCCGCTGACCACCGAGGCGGACCCGGCCCGGCGGGCCGCGGTGCTGGTGATCACCAGCGACCGCGGCCTGGCCGGCGGGTACTCGGCCAACGTGCTCAAGGCGGGCGAGCACCTCACCGGTGAGCTCGTCGCCGAGGGCAAGGAGGTGGACACCTATCTGGTCGGCCGCAAGGGCGTGGCCTACTACGGCTTCCGCGAGCGGCCCGTGACCCAGTCCTGGACCGGCTTCACGGACAACCCGACGTACGCCGACGCCAAGCGGATCGCGGAGCCGTTGATCGAGGCCCTGGAGCGGGACACCGACGAGGGCGGCGTGGACGAGCTGCACATCGCCTACACCGAGTTCGAGTCGATGATCACGCAGACCCCGGTGGAGCGGCGGATGCTGCCGCTGACCCTCGACTCGACCGCCGAGGAGTCGGCCGAGGTCTTCCAGCGGGGCGGTCAGCCGCATCCGCTGTACGACTTCGAGCCCTCGGGTGAGCAGGTGCTCGACGCGCTGCTGCCGCGGTACGTGGAGAGCCGGATCTACAACGCCCTGCTCCAGGCGGCCGCCTCCAAGCACGCCGCCACGCGGCGGGCGATGAAGTCGGCGACGGACAACGCCGAGGAGCTCATCAAGTCGTTCACGCGGCTTGCCAACCAGGCCCGCCAGGCCGACATCACCCAGGAAATCAGCGAGATCGTCGGTGGCGCCAACGCCCTGGCCGACGCGACCGCCGGGAGTGAGCGATAACCATGACTACTGCTGCTGAGGCCCCGACGCAGGCCACGGGCCGCGTGGCCCGTGTCATCGGCCCGGTCGTCGACGTGGAGTTCCCCGTCGACGCGATGCCGGAGATCTACAACGCGCTGACCGTCGAGATCGCCGACCCGGCGAACGCCGGCGAGACCAAGACGCTGACCCTGGAGGTCGCGCAGCACCTGGGCGAGGGCCTGGTGCGCACGATCGCCCTGGCGCCCAACGACGGCCTGGTCCGCCAGTCGCCCGTGACGGACACCGGCAAGGGCATCACGGTGCCGGTCGGCGACGTCACCAAGGGCCGGGTGTTCGACACCCTGGGCCGGATTCTGAACGAGCCCGAGGCGGAGTCCGAGATCAGCGAGCGGTGGACGATCCACCGCAAGGCGCCGGACTTCGACCAGCTCGAGTCCAAGACCGAGATGTTCGAGACCGGCCTGAAGGTCATCGACCTGCTCACCCCGTACGTCAAGGGTGGCAAGATCGGCCTGTTCGGCGGCGCCGGCGTCGGCAAGACGGTGCTGATCCAGGAAATGATCATGCGCGTCGCCAAGCTGCACGAGGGCGTCTCCGTCTTCGCCGGCGTGGGCGAGCGCACCCGTGAGGGCAACGACCTGATCGCCGAGATGGACGAGTCCGGCGTGCTCCCGCAGACCGCGCTGGTCTTCGGTCAGATGGACGAGCCGCCGGGCACCCGGCTGCGCGTCGCGCTGGCCGGCCTGACGATGGCGGAGTACTTCCGCGACGTGCAGAAGCAGGACGTGCTGTTCTTCATCGACAACATCTTCCGCTTCACCCAGGCCGGCTCCGAGGTGTCCACCCTGCTGGGCCGCATGCCCTCCGCGGTGGGCTACCAGCCGAACCTCGCGGACGAGATGGGCGTGCTCCAGGAGCGGATCACCTCGACCCGCGGTCACTCCATCACCTCGATGCAGGCGATCTACGTGCCCGCGGACGACCTGACCGACCCCGCGCCGGCCACCACGTTCGCGCACCTGGACGCCACCACGGTGCTCTCCCGGCCCATCTCCGAGAAGGGCATCTACCCGGCGGTGGACCCGCTGGACTCCACCTCGCGGATCCTGGACCCGCGCTACATCTCGCGGGACCACTACGACTGCGCCTCGCGGGTCAAGGGGATCCTGCAGAAGTACAAGGACCTCCAGGACATCATCGCGATTCTCGGCATCGACGAGCTGAGCGAGGAGGACAAGCTCACCGTCCAGCGCGCCCGCCGGATCGAGCGGTTCCTGTCGCAGAACACCCACGCGGCGAAGCAGTTCACCGGCATGGACGGCTCCGACGTCTCGCTGGACGAGTCGATCGCGGCGTTCAACGCCATCGCCAACGGCGACTTCGACCACTACCCGGAGCAGGCGTTCTTCATGTGCGGTGGGCTGGACGACCTCAAGGAGAAGGCCAAGAAGCTCGGCGTCTCCTGACCGATCGTCGGACGCGCGCGGGGCGGGGGGCGACCCCCGTCCCGCGGCCGTCGGCGCAGGCACCTATTCTTCGATGGAGAAGCGAGAGGCATGGCGAGGATGACCATGGCAACGATGACGAGGACGGAGAGCCGTCGTGGCTGAGCTGCACGTCGAGCTGGTGGCCGCGGACCGGCGGGTCTGGTCCGGCGAGGCCAGCCTGGTCGTGGCGCGCACCACCAGCGGTGACATCGGCATCATGCCGGGCCACCAGCCGGTGCTGGGCGTGCTGCAGTCGGGACCCGTGACGATCAGGACCACCGGAGAGAACGGCCAGGGCACCGTGGTCGCGGCGGTGCACGGCGGCTTCATCTCGTACACGGACGGTAAGCTGTCGCTGCTCGCGGAGATCGCGGAGCTGTCCGACGAGATCGACGTCGAGCGCGCCGAGCGGGCTCTGGAGCAGGCCAGGGCCGGCGAGGACGCGTCCGCCGAGCGGCGCGCCTCGGTGCGACTGCAGGCGGTGACGGCCGGCCGCTGAGGCAGTCACACAGGCGGGCCCGCGCGGCGGGCATGGGCGTCAGACACCCGGGAGACACCGGACACACCACGAGGCGAGGAGGTCAGTCGGCATGGTCCTCGCGCTGCTTGTGGTCGGCTCGGTGCTCCTGCTGCTGGTGCTCGGACTCTTCGTCTTCGGGCTGCGGCGTCGGCTGATCCAGCGCTCCGGCGGCACCTTCGACTGCAGCGCCCGGTTCACCGCCCCGCGTGCCGGTCAGTCGTCCGGCAAGGGCTGGCTGTACGGCGTGGCCCGGTACAACGGTGACCATGTCGAGTGGTTCCGGGTCTTCTCCTACGCTCCGCGCCCCCGGCGCACACTCCAGCGCGACCGTATCCAGGTCAGGGAGCGGCGCCATCCGCACGGCGAGGAGGAGCTGGCGCTGCTGCCGGGCGCCCTCGTGCTGAACTGCCGGCACGACGGGCAGGACGTGGAGCTGGCGATGAGCGAGGACGCCTTCACCGGCTTCCTCGCCTGGCTGGAGGCGGCCCCGCCGGGCCAGCGCGTCAACGTCGCCTAGATCGCGCGGCCTGGCCCGTCCTCCCGCGAGCGTACGCACGAGCGTGGCCCGGGTCCGGACGAGCCGCTGTCCTGAGCCGGGCCACGCCGTCGTGGGGCGGTGGTGTGGGTGTCAGGTGAGTCCGCCGCGGATGGCGTTTACCAGGTCACCGTCGGCCGTGTCGCCGGAGAACTCCCAGAAGAACGCGCCGCCCAGGCCCTGCTGGATGGCGTAGTCCATCTTCCCCGCGATCGTCTCCGGGGTGTCGTAGCTCCACCATTCGGAGCCGCAGTGCGCGTAGGCGGTGCCGGCCACGGTGCCGGTGGCCGGGCACTCGCCGACCAGCACCTTGTAGTCGTCGATGCCCGCCTCGTAGGTGCCGGGCGCCGCGCCGGTCGCGGTGCCGCCGGGCGCCGCCTGCGTCACCCCGGTCCAGCCGCGGCCGTAGAAGCCGATGCCGAGCAGTAGCTTCTCGGACGGCACGCCCTGGTCCTTGAGCGCCGCGACGGCCGCCTCGCTGTTGAAGCCCTGCTGCGGTATCCCGTCGTAGGAGCCCAGCGGCGAGTGCGGGGCGGTCGGTCCGTCGGCGTCGAAGGCGCCGAAGAAGTCGTACGTCATCACCGCCAGGTAGTCGGCGTACTGGGCGCCAGTGGCGTAGTCCACCGCGTCGATCTTGCCGCCCTCCGAGGCGTCGGCCGTGATGGCGGCGGTGACCAGCTGGTCGCCGAAGACGTCACGGAAGGCGCCCATCATCTCGCCGAAGACGGCCGGGCCGCTGCTGTCGCACTGAAGGCCGCAGGCGTTGGGGTACTCCCAGTCCAGGTCGATGCCGTCGAAGACGCCGGCCCAGCGCGGGTCGTTGACCAGGTCGTAGCAGGACTGCGCGAACCGCTGCGGGTCCTGCATGGCCTGGGTGAAGCCGCCCGACCAGCTCCAGCCGCCGAAGGACCACAGCACCTTGATGTTCGGGTACTGCTCCTTGAGCTGCCGCAGCTGGTTGAAGTTGCCGCGCAGGGCACCGGTGTCCCAGCTGTCGGCCACGCCGCTGACGCTCTCCTCGGCGCTGTAGAAGCGGTCGTAGGCGGCGTACGAGTCGCCGATGGTGCACTCGCCGTTCTGCACGTTGCCGAAGGCGTAGTTGATGTGGGTGATGTCCTCGGCGGAGCCCGAGTCCACGATGTCCTTGACGTGGTAGCCGCGGTCGTAGACGCCCCATTCGGCGAAGTAGCCGAGGGTCACGGGCTCGGCGGCCGTGGTGCCGACCGGCCCCTCCTCCGCCTGTGAGGTGCTGGCGAGCGCGAGGGCGCCGCCCAGCGGGAGCAGCGTCAGGGCCGCCGCGATCGCGGTGATCCGACGCCGGGTTCGTCTGAAGGCTGTGCGTGCCAGGGTCCGCAACGGGCTGCTCCTTGGTTCGGTTCGGCCGCGGGCGGCGGCCGGACAGGTGGGGGTGAGCAAGGGGAGCGTAGAAAGGTCTGGACCAGTGGTCAATGGGTCTGGACCAATTACGGTGTGACGGGTGTGGACCGGCCGCGCGCTAGGAGCGTTCCCGTGGGCCGTCCTGGCCGAGGCCCAACTCCTGGGCGAGCACGGCCGCCTGGACCCGGCTGCGCAGGTCGAGCTTGTGCAGGATGCGGCTGACGTGGGTCTTCACGGTGGCCTCCGCCATGTGCAGCCGGGCGGCGATCTGCGCGTTGGACAGGCCCGCGCCCACCTCGGCCAGCACCTCGCGCTCGCGCGGGGTGAGGCCGTGCAGTCTGGCCGAATCGGCGCGCGGCGCGCGCGGCGCGGCCGAGCCGCGGACGAACTCCGAGATCAGCCGCCGGGTCACCGCGGGGGCGATCAGCCCGTCGCCGGCGGCCACGGTCCGGACCGCGTCGAGGAGCCCCGCGGCGTCGCTGTCCTTGAGCAGGAAGCCGGCCGCGCCGGCCCGCAGCGCGCCGAAGACGTAGTCGTCGAAGTCGAAGGTGGTCAACACCAGCACGTCGGCGAGGCCCTGACCGGCGATCAGCCGGGTGGCCGAGATCCCGTCCAGGCGCGGCATCTGCACGTCCATCAGCACCACGTCGGGGCGCAGCTCGGTGGCCAGCGCGACCGCGGCCTCGCCGTCCTGGGCCTCGCCCACCACCTCGACGTCGGGGGCGCTGCCCAGGATCAGCACGAGCCCCTGCCGCACCGCCGCCTGGTCCTCGGCCACGATCACCCGGATGGTCACCCGCGGTACGTCCTCTCCGTGCTCTCCCGCCGGCTGTTCCGGTGGTCCCCGCTGTCCGGGTCGTTCGCGTCGGCCCGGTGGGCCCGGTCGGCCCCGTGCGTCCGGCCGTCGCGGACCGGGTGCGCGGCCGGCTCGGTGCGGTCCGGACGGTCCGTCCGGCCGCCGCGTTCGGCCATCGCCGCCGGCTCGGCGAGCGGCAGGGCGGCCCGCACCCGCCACAGCGGGGTGCCGTCGGGCCCGGTCACCTGCCCGGCCGCCAGGTCTCCGTCGAGCAGCTCCACCCGCTCCCGCATCCCGGCGAGCCCGGCCCCGGAGCCGGGCGCGCGGGCGGTGGCGCGCCTCTCGTACCGGCTGGTCACCGTCACCACCAGCGCCTCGTCCCGGTGGTCGAGGGCGACGACCACCTCGCCGGGCGCGGCGTGCTTGACCGCGTTGGTGAGCGACTCCTGCACGATGCGGTAGGCGGCCAGCTCCACCGGCGCGGGCGGCCGGGGCCGCCCGCCCGCCGGCTCGGCCGCGTCGCGGCGGACGAACCGCAGCTGGCTGGCCGCGCCCGCGCCGGCGGCCTGCCGCAGCAGCGCGTCCAGCCCGTCCAGGCTAGGTGTCGCCCCCGGCTCCTCGTCGCTGCTGGCCCGCCGGAGCAGCTGGATCACCCGGCGCAGCTCGGCCAGGCCCTGGGTGCTGTTCTCCCGGATCACGGTCAGCGCGTTCCTGGAGGCGTCCGGGGTGTCCAGCGAGAGCGCCGCCGTGGCGTGGATGGCGATGGCGGACATGTGGTTGGCGACCATGTCGTGCAGCTCGCGCGCCATCCGGGCGCGTTCGGCGGCGACCGCCTGGACCCGGTCCATCTCGGCCAGCAGCGCGGTCTGCTCCGCGCGGAGCCGCTCCGCCGCGGCGGCGTCGCGGTGGGTGCGGATGGTCAGGCCGGTCCACGCGGGGGTGACCAGGACGCCGGCGCCCAGGGCGCCGAGCAGCAGGGCCTCCGGCTCACGGAAGACGGCCAGCGCGCCGACGGTGATCGCGGCGGTCAGCACCACGCTGAGCCACATCACCGCCCGGGACATGCGGGGGGAGCCGTAGAGCACGGCCGCGTACACCACGTCGGTGAACATGATCATGACGGCGAGCTGCCCGCCCGACAGGGCGTCGCCCACCAGACCCGCGACGGACAGCGGCAGGGCGACGGCCGGGGTGCGGCGCAACAACTCGGCGCAGCACATGGCCAACAGCCCGACGAGCACCGGCGGGCCGCCGGAGCCGTCGGCTCGGAACGTGTAGAAGAAGTGGAAGATCACGCCCACGAGGCCGCCGGCCAGTCCCGCCACCGCGATCCACACGTCGTGGCGATGGGGACGGGCGGGGCGGCGCATGGCTCCATCAGAGCACGTCGGGGGCACGCCCGGCACCACCTGAAGGACGTACATCGAAGGATGCAGCGGGCCGCCGGCGAATCGTCGCGCGCGACGACGTGCGGGCCCGCGAGGACCGGGACGCTGGAGGGGAACGACGGAAGGAGCCCTCGTGATCGTCGCGTTGATCGTCGCCGCGGAAATCGCCTTCTGGGTGGTGCTCGCCGCCGGGCTGGGCGCCCGTTACCTGCTGCGGATGCCGCGGCTCAGCACGGCGCTGCTGCTGGGCGTGCCGCTGATCGACGTGCTGCTGCTCACGGCCACCGTGCTCGACTTGCGCAACGGCGGCGAGCCGTCGCACGCGCACGGGCTGGCGGCCCTGTACCTGGGCTTCACGGTCGCCTACGGGCACACCGTGATCGCCTGGGCCGACGGGCACGCCGCCCACCGCCTGGGCAGGGGACCGAAGCCGCCCAAGGCGCCCAAGGGCGGCTGGGCGCGCGCGAGGCACGAGTGGCGACTGTGGTCGCTGACGCTGCTCGCGGTGGCGATCGGCTGCGCGGTGCTCCAGGGCATGATCTGGGGCATCGGCGACGCGGACCGCACGGAGCCGCTGGTCAACTGGCAGCTGTCGGCCCTGCGGGTGCTCGGCATCCACCTGATCATCGCGCTCTGCTACACGATCTGGCGCGGCGAGGAGAGGCCCGACGCCGAGCAGTCGACCGGGGAGCCCGCGCGCATGGCGGAGCGGTCCGGTCAAAATTATTGAAGAAGTTAATTATTTCCTCTAGCTTACGGCCATGACGGCCCCCCGGACGGTTCGCGCCCCCATCACCACCCCGGCGACCGCGCAGGTCTTCACCACCGTCCTGACCCACGGCCCGATCTCCCGCCAGGACGTGGCCCGGCTGACCGGCCTGTCCTCGGCGGCGGTGACGAAGGCCGCACGGCCGTTCATCGACGCCGGCTACCTGCGGGAGCTGGATCCGGTGCTGCGCGCGACGGGCGCCGGACGGCCCACGGTTCCCCTCGGGGTGTGCGCCGACCGGGAGTTCTTCCTGGGCGTCAAGGTGACCGCGGACGAGCTGATCGGCGTCGTCACCGACCTGCGGGCGCGCACCCGGCACAGCCTGCACCGCCCGCTCGGCGGCCGGTCCGTGGGCGAGGTGGTGCGCGCCCTGTCCTGGCTGGCGGACGAGCTGCTCGCCACCCGGCCGGACGACCGGGCGCGGGCGCACTGCCTGGGAGTCGCCGTCTCCGGCGACGTGGACCGGGCCACCGGTTCGGTGCGCTACTCGCCGTTCCTCGGCTGGCGCGACGTTCCGCTCGGCGAGCTGCTGGGCGAGGCGACCGGGCTGACCGTGACGGTGGAGAACGACGTGAAGTCCCTCGCGGTCGCCGAGTACCTGTTCGGCCACGGAGTGGGCTCGGACGACCTCGCCCTGGTCACCGTCGGCGCCGGCATCGGCTGCGCGCTGATCGTGGGCGGCGCGCTGGTGGCCGGCGCCCGCGGGGTGGCCGGCGAGATCGGGCACGTGCCGGTGCGACCCGACGGGCCGCCCTGCCACTGCGGGGGAGTGGGCTGCGTGGAGGCCATCGCGTCCACCCAGGCGATCGTCGACGCCGCCCGGCTGGCCACCGGCGACCGCGCGCTGACCCTCCCGGACGCCGTCCGGCTGGCCAGGGCGGGCGACGACCGGGTGCGCCCGTTGTTCGAGCGGGCCGGACACGCTATCGGCCAGGGGCTCGCGGCCGTGGCCAACCTGGTCGGCCCGGAGCGGATCGTGGTCTCCGGCGAGGGCGTCGCCGCCTACGACCTGTTCGAGGAGGCGATCCGGACGACCTTCGCCCGCCAGGCGTTCGGCGCCGCCGACTGTCCCCTGATCCTCAGCCCGCTGCCGTTCGAGGAGTGGGCCCGCGGCGCCGCCGCCGTCGCCATCCAGGACCTCGTCACCCACCGGACCGCCGCGCCCACGCGCTGAGCCGCCCGCCGTTCCCCCGTCGTCCCGCCGCCCCGCACCGCCCCCCACGGAGGTCACCCAGTGTCCCTGCCCAGCCGTCCCCGACGTCTCCTGACTCCCCGCGGAATACTGGCGCCGCTGGTGGCCGCCGTGCTCTCCGTCGTGGCGCTGCCCGCCCAGCCGGCCGCGGCCAAGAGCGACTTCTCGGCCCGTCCCTTCATGGGCTGGAGCAGCTGGAGCGTGCAGTCCTCCACCCACCAGGACTACGGCCAGAACTGGCTGAACGAGGCCAACGTCAGGCGCGCCGCCGACGCCATGGCGGAACACCTGGCCCCGGCCGGCTACCGCAACATCAACATGGACGCCGGCTGGAACGCGGATCTCGAATGGAACTTCCACAGCGACGCCAACGGCATCCCCGACCCCGACCCCGCGCGCTTCCCGAACGGCATGGCCAGCCTCGTCGACCACATCCACGACAAAGGGCTGAACGCCGGCCTCTACGTCGCCGCCGGGCTGGAGAAGGAGGCCTACGACCGGGCCGTCCCCATCCTCGGCACCGACTGCACCACCCGCGACATCGCCGTCCAGCCGCTGACGCCCACCAACATGTGGGGCGGCAACTGGAAGATCGACTACGCCAACCCCTGCGCCCAGGCCTACATCGACTCCATCGCGGACCGGTTCGCCGCATGGGGCGTGGACTTCGTCAAGGTGGACGGCACCACCGAGGACAACGTCGCCGACATCGCCGCCTGGTCGGACGCGATCGACCAGACCGGACGCACCATGTGGCTCACGGCCAGCGCCTGGCCGGTGCCCCGCGCCATCGGCGACGACCTGCGCCCGCACGCCAACAGCGTGCGCGTCGACACCGACGTGGAGTGCTACTGCGAGACCGTCAGCTCCTGGCCGAACTCGGTGGACGACCGGTGGCGCGACCTGCCCGACTGGCTCAGCGACGTGGGCCCGAACTACTGGCCCGACCTGGACTCCATGCCGATCAGCAACAACACGGGCCAGGGCATCCAGGACGGCATCGACGACGTCGAGCGGCAGAGTGTGATGACCTTCTGGTCGATGGCCTCCGCCCCGCTCTACGTCGGCGGGGACATCGCCCTGATCGACGACGCCGCCCGGTCGATCCTCACCAACCCCGAGGTCGTCGCCGTGAACCAGGCCGGCGTGCTGCCGACCCGGATCAACGGCGGCACGCTCCAGCGCTGGCAGAAGCAGCTGCCGGACGGCAGCACGGTCATCGCCGTCTACAACCTGGGCGGCTCGGCCAGCGACATCACGGTCGACCTGGCCGCGCTCGGCCTCGACGGCGCCCGGAACGTCCGCGACCTGGCCGCCCGCGCGGACCTCGGCACGGCGGACGGCACCTGGACCGCGACCGCGGTGCCGCCGCACGGCTCCCGCATCATCCAGGTGACCGACGCGTCCTAGCCGGCGCCGGGGGAGAGCCGGCCGGCCCGGCTCAGCGGTTCTCCCCCGGCACCCACTGCACGTCGCCGCCGTGCTCCTTGTTCGCCGTGCGGGCGAGGATGAACAGCAGGTCGGACAGGCGGTTGAGGTAGGTCGCGGTGAGCCGGTTCATCGTGTCGCCGTGCGTCTCCAGTGCCGCCCAGGTCGAGCGTTCGGCGCGCCGGACCACGGTGCACGCCTGGTGCAGCAGCGCCGCGCCGGGGGAGCCGCCGGGCAGGATGAAGCTGCGCAGCTTCTCCAGCCCGGCGAGGAACCGGTCGCAGTCCGCCTCCAGCCGGTCCACGTACCCCTGTTCGACCCGCAGCGGCGGCACCTCGGGCTCCGCCACGACCGGCGTGCACAGGTCGGCGCCGACGTCGAACAGGTCGTTCTGCACGCGGACCAGCACGACCCGGATCTCCTCGGGCAGCTGTCCGAGGGCCAGGGCCGCGCCGATCGCCGCGTTGGCCTCGTTCGCGTCGGCGTAGGCCGCGATCCGCTGATCCGTCTTGGCGGTCCGGCTGAAGTCCCCCAGCGCCGTCGTCCCGTCGTCGCCGGTGCGTGTGTAGATCCGGGTGAGGTTCACCATGCGGCGAGCCTACCCGGCGGGGCCTCAGGCCCCGGCCCTGCGAAACAGCTGGGTTCCCAGGGTGAGGGTCGCGCCCGCCAACACGGCCCCGACCAGCACGCCGAGTCCGAGGTCGGTGCTGAGGTAGTCCCCGACGAAGGCCGCCCGGACGCCGTCCACCAGGTAGCGGAACGGCACGAAGTGCGAGACCACGTCCAGCCAGGCCGGGGCGAGCGCCATGGGGAGGAGGATCCCGGAGAGCAGCATGGCCGGCAGGCTGAAGGAGTTGACCACCGGCGCGAACTCCTGGACGGTGCTCACCCGCATGGCGAACGCGTAGGAGAGCGACGCCAGCGAGATGCCGAGCACGGCGACGAAGAGGAAGCCGACCAGCACCCCGAGGACGGGGGCGCGCAGCCCGAAGGCCACCCCGGTCAGCAGCAGGATCGTGGACTGCACGAGGAGCTGCGCGGCGTCCCGCAGCACCCGGCCGAGCAGCAGCGCCAGCCGGCTGACCGGCGTCACCCGCATCCGTTCCACGATGCCCAGCTGCTTCTCCATGATGATGCCGAAGCCCGCGAACGCGGAGCTGAACAGCGCGAGCTGGACCAGCAGGCCCGGCACCAGGGTCTGCCAGGAGTCGCCGTCGCCGCCCAGCGGGACGTCCTCCAGCAGCGGGCCGAAGAAGGCCAGGTAGAGCATGGGCTGGAGCAGCCCGAAGACCAGGCTGATCCGGGAGCGCAGGGTCTGGCGCAGATAACGGCCGAAGATCAGGCCGGTGTCGGAGAGCACGCTGGTCAGCGTGCTCCGGCCGGGCGGCGCGGGGGCGACCGGCGCCGCGACGGTGCCGGACGGACCGGACGGACTGGGTGGGCTGGACGGGCTGGACGGAATGGGCATGGTGGGCGTGGGTCCCCTGTCGAGGTCGGGTGTCTCGGGATCGTTGGGGTGGGGTCAGATGGCGACCGGCGCGCGGTCGTCCTTCTTGGCCGGGCCGCGCCCGGTGATGGCGACGAAGGTGTCCTGGAGCGTGGCGTCGGTCGAGCCCGTGTACCGGGTCTTCAGCTCCGCGGCGGTGCCGTCGGCCACGATCCGGCCGCCGTCGACGACGACCAGCCGGTCGGCCAGCGCGTCGGCCTCGTCCAGGTAGTGCGTGGTGAGGAACACCGTGGTGCCGCTCTCCGCGCGGACCCTGCGGATCAGGTCCCACACGTCGGCGCGGCTGCCCGGGTCGAGGCCGGTGGTCGGCTCGTCGAGGAACAGCACCCGGGGCCGGTGGACGAGCGCCAGCGCGATGTCGAGCCGCCGCTTCTGCCCGCCCGAGAGCTGGGAGCACTTGCGGTCCAGCAGATCGGTGAGCTCCAGGTCCGCGGCCAGTTCGTCGGCGCGGGCGACGGCGTCCGCCTTCGACAGCCGGTACATCCGGCCCTGCAGCACCAGTTCGGCGCGCACCGTCTCGTCCGGGGCCACGCCGCTGGCCTGCGCGACGTAGCCGATGGCGGTGCGGACCGCCGTCGGCTGGCGGGCCAGGTCGTACCCGGCGACGGTGGCGGTGCCGCGGGTGGGCGCGAGCAGCGTGGTCAGCATCCGCAGGGTGGTGCTCTTCCCGGCGCCGTTGGGCCCGAGGAAGCCGAGCAGTTCGCCGGTCTGGACGGTCAGGTCGATGCCGCGCACCGCCTCCACCGGGCCGCGTTTGGTCTCGAAGGTACGGGCGAGGTCGTGGGTGGTCAGGATGGGAGCCATGCCGCCCAGAAAAACAGAGACGCTTAAAATTTGCAACGTCTCCAAGTTTTCATTTGGTCAAGGATCGCTACGATGTGCCCCATGGCGGGCCTCAGGGAGCGGAAGAAGCAGCAGACCAGGCAGCACATCTCCGACGTGGCCACCCGGCTCTTCCTGGAACGCGGCTTCGTGACGGTGACCGTCGCCGAGGTCGCGGACGCGGCGGACGTCTCCGTCAACACCGTGTACAACTACTTCCCCGCCAAGGAGGACCTCTTCTTCGACCGCGAGGAGGAGGTCGTCGACCTCCCGTCCCGGCGGGTGCGCGAGCGCGGGCCCGGCCAGTCGGCCGCGGACGCCCTGCTCGGCGGCCTGCGGCAGGACGTCGAGGAGCGCAGCTCACGGGTCGGCCTGCAGGGCGGGTACGACCGCTTCCTCCAGGTCATCCAGGCCGCGCCCACCCTCCAGTCCCGCCTGATGGGCATGCAGATCCGGATGTCGGGCCGGCTGGCCGAGACCCTCCGCGGGGAGGCGGGCGCCGGTCCCGACGACCACACCCCCGAGGTGGTCGCAGGCCAGTTGATGCTGCTCTACGGCATCGCGTTCCGCACCGTCGCGCACGGCACGGCCGAGGGCGCGTCCGAGGACGACATCGCCCGGCTGCTGTTGGAGAAGCTCGACACGCTGGAGCGGCTGTACGGCGACGAGGTCAGGGGCTATCTCCGCCGACCCGCGTGACCCCCGCGTGACCCCCGTGTGACACCTCTGCGTGACTCTGGTCTCTTTGCGCGCTCCCGGCCCTGCACTCCGTGCCAGGATGCACTACGGTGGCGCGCCCGGAAGTTTTTCGGCGCCGTCGTGGCGCCTCAACTCGGGTCGGATCAAGGGAGATCGCACGTGGCCAGGAAGCTCGCCGTGGTCGGCGCCGGACTGATGGGATCGGGCATCGCCCAGGTCTCCGCCCTGGCCGGGTGGGACGTGGTGCTGCGAGATCTCACCGACCGGGAGCTGGGCCGCGGGCGGGACGCCGTCGCCGGCTCGCTGGCGAGATTCGTGGCCAAGGAGAAGCTGACCGAGGACCAGGCCGAGGTCGCGATGGCCCGGATCATCACCACCACCGACCTGGACGCCGCCGCGGACGCCGACCTCGTCGTCGAGGCGGTCTTCGAGGACGTGGACACGAAACGGGAGCTGTTCCGGACCCTGGACGGCCTGGTCAGGGACGGCGCGGTGCTGGCCTCCAACACCTCCGCCATCCCGATCACCAAGCTGGCCGCCGCCACCGGGCGTCCCGAGGCGGTGGTGGGTACGCACTTCTTCTCGCCCGTCCCGATGATGCCGCTCTGCGAGCTGGTCCGCGGCCTGCGGACCAGCGACGAGACCCTGGCAGTCGCCCGGGAGTTCGCCGAGTCCACCGGCAAGACCTGCGTCGTCGTCAACCGGGACGTCGCCGGATTCGTCACCACCCGGCTCATCACCGCGCTGGTCGTGGAGGCGATCCGGCTGTACGAGTCGGGCGTGGCCACCGCCGAGGACATCGACACCGCCTGCCGCCTCGGCTTCGGGCACACCATGGGCCCGCTGGCCACCGCCGACCTCACCGGCGTGGACGTGCTGGCCCGCGCCACCGAGAACGTCTACGCCGAGACCAGGGACGAGAAGTTCGCACCGCCCGAGCTGATGCGGCGGATGGTGGAGGCCGGCCGGATCGGTCGCAAGAGCGGACACGGTTTCTACTCCTACTGACGGTCTTTCACGACTGTTCGGCATGCCCCGAGCCGGTGCTCACTCGCGCGGGTGATATTGGTATCGGTTCGAGCACGGACAGCAACCTCACCGGCCCCCGGGCCGTCAGCTGTAACAGCCGTCGTACTCAGCCGCATCAGGCCGTATCAGCCGTCGCCACACGCGAGGAAGCGGGAACGCATATGCACATCACGGGCGACCACGAGGAAATCGTCGTCGTCGGAGGACGTCTGGACGTGCGGAGCGCGGCGGACGCGCGGCTGGCGCTGCACCGGGCCGTCGACGCCGGGCAGGGCGACCTGGTGCTCGACCTCAGGGGCCTGGACGCCTGGGACGCCACCGGGCTCGGGGTCATCATGGGGGCGCATCGGCGGGCGGGCCGGTGCGGACGGCGGCTGGTGCTACGGGACGTCCCGCCGCGCATGCAACGAGTGCTGGTCGCCACCCGGTTGCACCGGATTCTCACCATCGCCTCCTGAACCGGTAGCCCACCCGCCCTCCCACTCCTGGGGCGGGGCGGTAGCGTGGTGCCGTTGAGGCGGCGGAGCCGCACCACCACCCAGAGACTGCCGAGGGACTCTGCGTCATGGACTCCAACCACCCCGCGTCACCGGGCAGGGCGAGCGAGGCCGGTCCGGAGCGGGCCGTCGAGCTGGTGGCGGGTGACTTCCTGCTCACCGTCAACCCGGTGGACGGCTGCGAGATCGAGCCCTGCCCGCCGGGGCGCCGGCCGATAGCCCCGAGGCGCGCCCGCGAGCCCCAGGGACCGGGTGCCACCGCCGCCGGTGGCGGCGCCGACGCCACCCTACCCCTCCTCGACGACAGGATGCTCGAACGCCAGCAGGAGCGGCACCGGCTCGGCCGGCTGATGGCCAAGGGCCGCTCGGTCCGCGTCACCGGGCCCAGCGGCGCCGGCCGCACCACGCTGCTCAACGCCGTCGCCGAGGACTCCTCCGCGCTCGCCCCCGACGGGGTGATACGCCTCAGCGGCCACCACCGCACCGTCGACGACGTGCTGCACGAGCTGTACGCCGCCGTCCACCACACCCCCCGCTACCGTCCGGGCCGCACCGAACGCTCCGCCGCGCTCCGCGAGATCGGCGCCGTGGTCGTCGTGGACGACGTCGAGTTCGGCGGCGCCGCGCTGGACGAGCTGCTCGACGCCACGCCGGAATGCGCCTTCCTGCTGTCCTCCCCGCAGGACACCCCAGGGCCCGGGATCCCCTCCCGGCTGACCGAGTTCCCGCTCGGCGGGCTCAGCCGGGACGCCTGCCTGGAGCTGCTCGCCCGCTGCGCCGGCCGCCCGCTGGACGAGGCGGAGTCCGGCTGGGGCGCCGTGCTGTGGCACACCGTGGAGGGCCTGCCGCTGCGCTTCGTGCAGGCCGGCGCGCTGCTGCGGCAGCGCGACCGGGGCTCGGGCGGACCGCTGCCGGCCGGGCCCCAGCTGGCCTCCACACTGGCCCTGGCGCTGCCCGACGCCGCCACCGAGGTCCTGCGGCTGGCGATGGCGCTCGGCGGCGAGCTGCCGGAACCCGACCGGCTGCCGATCCTGACCGGCGACCCGCGGGCCGCCGCCACCCACGCCGAGGTGCTCGCCAGCGGCCTGGTCACCGCCACCGGAACCCGGCACCGCGTCTCCGCCGCGACCGGGGCCCAGCTGACCGCCGCCGGCTTCGTCGAGGACGCGTCCGAGCGCGCGCTGAGCGCCGCCCGGCACTACACCCGCTGGTACGCGGACTCCTCCTTGGGCCCGGCGGACCAGGGAGGCACCCGCGAGCTCGTCGAGCGCGCCGGCGTCGAGGCCGACGTGCTGCTCGGCGTGGCCCGCTCCGCGCACCGCGGCGGCCACGCCGCCGCGGTGTCCGCGCTGGCCAGGAGCACCGCGCCACTGCTCGCCGCGGCGCTGCGTTGGAGCGCCTGGGAGCGGATGCTGCGGAACGGCGGCGAGTCGGCCAGGAGCGCCGGCGACGTGGCCAGACAGGCGTACTTCCACCACGAGCTGGGCGTGCTCGCCATCTGCCAGGGCCGCCTCGACCGGGCCAGGGCGGAGCTGGAGGCCTCCACCGCGCTCCGCGGCGTGCTGGCCGACACCAGCGGCTCCGTGCTCGGGCGGCGCGCCCTGGCGCTGGCCCAGGACCTGACCCGCCCGGCCGTGCCGCCGCCCGGGCGTCCCGCGACGCGGCTGGGCCTGCCCCCGGGGGCCGGCGCGACGCCGGTGGCCGCTCCGGCCGGGCCGGCCGCCGGCGCCGACGAGGCCGACACCCGGCGGGTGCCGCTGGTGCTCACACCCACCGGCGCGACGGACGACACCCGGATCATCGCGCCCCAGCCGGCGGAGCACGAGGCGCGGCACGCCACGGGCCACCACCGTCCGGCGCGGACCGGCGGCCGCCGCAGCGTGGTCGCCGCCGGCGCGGGCGCGGTGCTCGCGGCGGTGCTGGGCACGTTCGTCGCGCTCGGCCTCACGGGCGGCGGCGACGACGGGGACAGCGGCGGCACGGATCCCACGGTCGCCGACCCGGACACCGGCCTGGGCGGCGACGCCACCACGCCCGCGGCCGACGAGGACACCCCGACCGCCGAGGACACCGGCGACGGCAAGGGCGACGAGACGCCGACCCAGTCCGAGACCCCGGACCCGACGACGGAGCAGCCCTACACCCCGGACGACCCGACGTTCGAGGACCCGGCCACCACCCCGGAGTCCTCCGACTCGACCACCCCGGCACCGCCCACCGAGTCCGAGACCGGCAACGTCGCCACGGGCGGCGGCTCGGGTGGCACGGACGAGGGCACCAGCACGGGCGGCACGGGCGGCACGGGTGGCACGGACGAGGGCACCTCGGAGGGTGGTGACGGCGGTACCGACGAGGGCACGTCCGAGGGTGGTGACGGCGGTACCGACGAGGGCACGTCCGAGGGTGGTGACGGCGGTACCGACGAGGGCACGTCCGAGGGCGGTGACGGCGGCACCGACGAGGGCACGTCCGACGGCTCGACGGAGGGATCCACCGAGGGATCCACCGAAGGCACGACCGCCGGCACCACCGCGGGCACCTCCGAGGGGGCGGACGGCGGCACCGGCACCCCGGAGGAGACCGCCACCGAGACCCCGACCGCCCCCTGACCGTCCCCCCGACCGGCCGGTGTCCGGCTAGAAGAGCCGCAGCTTGTCGTCGTCGGTGCCGCGCAGCGCCTCGTAGTCCAGCGTGACGCACCGGATCCCACGGTCGGTCGCCAGCGTGCGGGCCTGCGGCTTGATCTCCTGGGCCGCGAACACCCCCTGCACCGGGGCCAGCAGCGGATCCCGGTTCAACAACTCCAGGTACCTGGTGAGCTGTTCGACTCCGTCGATCTCGCCCCGGCGCTTGATCTCCACGGCGACGGTCACGCCCGTCGCGTCGCGGCCCAGGATGTCGACCGGGCCGATGGCGGTGGGGTATTCGCGCCGGATCAGGCTCCAGCCCTCACCCAGCGTCTCCATGCGGTCGGCGAGCAGTTCCTGGAGGTGGGCCTCGACGCCGTCCTTGATCAGCCCGGGATCGACGCCGAGTTCGTGCGAGGAGTCGTGGAGGATCTCCTCCATTGAGATGATCAGCCGTTCGCCGGCGCGGTTCTCCACGGTCCACACCGTGCCGCCGTCCTGCTCGCCCTCCTTCAGCGAGCAGGGGGGAGACATCCAGTTCAGCGGCTTGTAGGCACGGTCGTCGGCGTGGACCGAGACCGAGCCGTCCGCCTTGATCAGGAGCAGCCGGGGCGCCGTGGGCAGATGGGCGGTGAGCCGCCCGACGTAGTCCACGGAGCAGCGGGCGATGACGAGACGCATGGCCCCCAGCCTAGAGGTCGGCGACCGAGCCTGAAGCGCCGCCAGCGGCCCGGGAAATGCGTGGGATTGATGGGATTCGACAGTGGCCTGTTATGTGCCCATTCCACTGACATAAGGGAGCCGTGAGCTCTACCGTTGGGCCGGGGACATCGCCGTCCGGACGGTCGCCTCATGGACGCGGTGTGGGGGGCGGCGGGTCCTGTGAATCCCGCCCGCCTCGACCCCTTTCCGGGGTCGTGAGAGGAGACTTCCATGTCGCTTGACGTCTCACCGGCACTGCTCGCGCAGGCCGAGCGAGGCGAGGTCGACGAAGCGGAATTCGTCGACTGCGTCCGACACTCTCTGCCCTATGCGTGGGACATGATCAGCTCGCTGGTCGCTCGGCTGCAGGTGGACGGCGGAGAGTTCGCCGACAACACCACGCCGCCGCCGGACGAGCAGGCGCGGGGCCAACTGCTCCGCGCGCTGGCCAGTGACGCCATCAGGGGGGCGCTGCAACGGCACTTCGGCGTGCGGTTGGCCTTCCAGAACTGTCACCGGGTCGCGGTCTTCCCCCTCGACGCCTCGTCGGACGAGCGGCTGGCCCGGTTCACCTCGGTCCGAGGCCAGCTGCTCAACCAGTCGCCGGAGCTGCGCGACTGCTGAACCGCTCGACGCCCAGTCCACCGGACGTCGCCCTGACGGCCGCTGCCGCCCTCCCCGTCCCCGCGGACCGCTCCGCGTGCCGGGGCAGGAGCGGCAGCACGTCGTCCGCGAGCCGCCGGACGTTCAGCTCGGTGGCGGCGCGCTCGCCGGAGCCCTCGACCAGCAGGGCGAAGCGCCGGATCCCGGTGCGCTCCGCCGTCGCCGCCAGCCGGTCCGCGCACAGCCGGGCGTCGCCCACCGGGTGCAGCTCGCACAGCAACTCCGTGTAGGCCAGCGGGTCCCGCATCCGCCGCGGACCGCCGTCGAAGGTCTGGTGCGCGGCCAGTCCCTGCCGCAGCCAGCCGGGCAGCGCCCGGCGCAGCGTCTGCACGGCCTCCGAGTGGCTGTCGGCGACCTGTGCCACGCCCGCCGAGACGTGCCGCGCCGCGGCCGCGGCGACGGCCTCGGGGGCGTGCCCCGCCGCGTCGGCGGCCTCCCGCCACAGCGACACCATCCCGGCCTTCTCCTCGTCGCCGATGTGCATGCCGAGCAGCATGGGCAGCCCGTGCCGGGCGGCCAGCCGGACCGTGCCCGGCGAGGTGCAGGCGACCAGCACCGGGGGACCGTCGTCCGGCACCCCGTCCGGTGCCTCGTCCGGCACCGGTCTGGGCACCACCGGCACCTCGCGGAAGCGGAACCGCTCGCCGGCCGCGCCCACCCGCGGCTCCCGCAACCAGCGCAGCAACAGGTCGAGCGATTCGGGGAAGTCGCGCTCGTACGCCGCCAGGCCGCCGCCGAAGACCTCCAGGTCGACCCACGGGCCGCCGCGGCCCACCCCCAGCGAGAACCGCCCGCCGGACAGCAGGTGCAGCATCGCGGCCTGCTCGCCGAGCGTCACCGGGTGCGTGGTGGGCAGCACGCTGACCGCGGTGCCCACCTGGATGCGCCGGGTGCGGCCCAGTAACAGCGCCGCCAGCGTCACGGCCGAGGGGCACACCCCGTACGGCACGAAGTGGTGCTCGGCCAGCCAGACCGCGTCGAGTCCCGCCGCCTCGGCCGTCTCCGCGGCCCCCGTCGTCCGGCGCAGCGCCTCCTGCTGGCTCTGGCCCGGATACTGACCGGCCAGCAGGAACACCCCCACCCGCAGCCCCTCGTGCATCGCCCTCGCCCCTCTCGCGCGGCTCGCGCCATCTCTGGCATGTTCCACAGGCATTAACGTCCGACACGTGCCCCGAGGCACGGGCCGACGGGAGTTTCTCCGATGATCATGAGTCCGTGTGCGGCCGGGAACGGTGCGTAGACTCGTAGGACGACATCGTGTCCGTTCCCGTACCGCTTCCGAGGTGTTTCCGTGTCCCCGCGTCGCAACCGCCCGCGCGGCCCGCAGAAGAGTCCGCAGCCCGGCCAGGCGCCGGCGCGCTACGGCCTGGAGCAGACGGAGGACTGGCGGGGCGAGGACTGGATGGTGCGCGGCATGGCCGCGGGCGCCGCGGCCAAGCACTACCGGTGCCCGGGCTGCGACCAGGAGATTCCGCCCGGCGTCCCGCATCTGGTGGCCTGGCCGCGAAACGGCGACGTGGCGGACCGGCGGCACTGGCACCGGGCCTGCTGGAACGCGCGGGACCGCCGGAGCGTGCGGCCCCAGCGGTCCCGGAACGCACCCCGCTACTGAGCGCGCCCGAGGGCGCGTTGTGGCGCGCGCGGGCGTGCGGTGGCGGGTGACGGCTCAGGCGTCCGAGGAGGCGAGCCTGGCGTACGCGCCGACGAGCGCGGTCAGCGTGACGGCGGCCAGCAGCCCGAGCAGCGGCCAACCCGTGCTGTCCTCGTCCTGTATCGGGATGCCGTAGAGCGAGGCCAGCCCGTTGAGCGGCGAGTACTCGAGGAGCGCCTCGCGGACGTCCTTCAGGCTGTCGGTCACCATGAACCCCGCCATCACCAGCGGCAGCAGGACGACCCCGACCATCGCGGTGATGGCTCCCGCGGAGTGCCGCAGCAGACCCCCGACGGCCAGGCCGAGCAGGCCGAGCAGCGAGACGTAGAGGGAGGCGCCCACGGTGGCGCCCAGCCAGTGCTCCCCCGTGGCGACCACCTTTCCGCCCTCGATGGAGCCTTCCAGAATCGCGTCGTTCCGGGCGAAGTCGTCGACCGGCAGGTCGCCCAGCATCGAGGAGTGGATCAGCCCGGTCAGCGCCGTGGCCAGCAACGTCATGACGAACGCCAGCAGGAAGAACACCGTCGCCTTGGCCAGCAGCACGCGGCCGCGCTGCGGGCAGGCGGTCAGCGTGGTGCGCATCATGCCGGTGCCGTACTCGGACGAGATGACGAGCACACCGAGCGTGATGATGCACAGCTGGCCCAGCATCAGGCCGAAGAAGCCGCCGGCCAACAGCGGGGCGCTCACGTCGTCCGCCGCGGCGAGCCCGACCGCCGTGAGCAGGCCCACGCCGACCGTGAGCCCGAACATGGTGATCAGCGTCCACACGGTGGAGCGCACGGACCGGATCTTCGTCCACTCGGAGGCCAGGGCGTGCCCGATATGGGTCTGCCGGATCGGGATCGGCGACGCGTAGCCGCTGAGCGCGGGAGCGCCCTGCGGCTGCGCGGCGAGCGGTGGCGGCGGCCCCTGCGGCACGACCTGCGCACCTGCCTGCGGCGCGTTCGCCGGCGGCGCGCTCGCCTGCGGCGCCTGGGTGGGCATCTGGGGCGGCGTGCTCATCGGTTGTCCTCGTTGGTCGACGTGTCGGAGGGCTGGGCGTCCGGTTGGGCCGGGCTGGGCAGCACGGGCACCCCGAGCGGGAACGTCGCCCCCGCCGGAGCGTCGCCCTGGCGGGCGGCCGAACCCGCGCCCTGCCCCGGCTGACCGGCACCCTGTCCGGCTGCGGCCGGGGGAGCGCCCGGCACGGCGGCGCCGTTCGCGCCTGCGGCGCCTGACGACGGCTGGCCGGTGGCGGCCGGTGTGCCCCCGTGTGGCGTGGGAGCACCCGCGCTCTGTCCGGCCTGGCCAGCGCCGTATGCGCCGGGGCCCCGCCCCGGCTGGCCGGGGGGCGTGCCCGGGGCGGCGTGTGCGCCTGGGGCGCCCGGCTGGGGGTGGCTGGTGGCGGCCGGTGTGCCGCCGTGCGGTGTGGGGGCGCCCTGTCCGGGCTGGCCCGGGGGAGTGCCCGGCGCGGCGGCGCCGTATGCGCCGGGGGCGCCTGGCGCTCCGGGGCCCTGCCCCGGGGACGTGCCCGGCGCGGCAGCGCCGTACCCGGCGGGGGCGCCCGCTGCGCCGCTGTGCGGCTGCGCGGCACCGGCGGGCTGGGCCGGCACCGCCGGCGGCGTGCCCGGCGCGCCAGCGCCGTACGCACCCGGCTGTCCGGCGGCCGGTGCTCCGGGGCCCTGGCCCGGGTGGACCGGCGCGCCAGCGCCGTACGTGCCGGCGGGGACGGGCGCGGCAAGCGCCGCGCGGGCGTCGTCCGTGGAGCGGAAGTCGACCGCGCCCTGGGTCATCCGCATGTACGCCTCCTCCAGGGAGGCCGTGTGCGGGGAGAGCTCCCAGAGCCTGACGTCCGCGCCGTGCGCGATGTCGCTGATCCGCGGCAGGTCGAGTCCGAACACCTTGAGTGCGCCGTCCTGTTCCGGCTGCACCTGGCCGCCCGCCTCGGTCAGGGCCTTGTTCAGGGAGTCGCGCTGCCCCGGGTCGCCCTCGGGCGTGCGGACCCGGGCGAAGCCCGTGGAGTTGCGCTCGATGAACTCCCGCACCGGCATGTCCGCCATCAGCTGTCCGCGCCCGATGACGATGAGGTGGTCCGCGGTCTGCGCCATCTCGCTCATCAGGTGGCTGGAGACGAAGACCGTGCGGCCCTCGGCGGCGAGCCGCCGCATCAGGGTGCGGATCCAGAGGATCCCCTCCGGGTCGAGCCCGTTGACCGGCTCGTCGAAGAGCAGCACCTGCGGGTCGCCGAGCAGCGCCGCCGCGATGCCGAGGCGCTGGCCCATGCCGAGCGAGAAGCCCTTGGAGCGCTTCTTCGCCACCTCCTGGAGCCCGACCACGCCGAGCACCTCGTCCACCCGCCGGGACGGTATCCCGGACAGCTGAGCCAGGCAGGTCAGGTGCGCCCGGGCGCTGCGCCCGCCGTGCTTGGCGTTGGCGTCCAGCAGCGCGCCCACCTGGCGTGGCGCGTTGGGCAGCTGCCGGTACGGATAGCCGCCGATGGTCACCGTGCCGCCGGTCGGCGCGTCCAGCCCGAGGATCATCCGCATCGTGGTGGACTTGCCGGCGCCGTTCGGGCCCAGGAACCCGGTGACCTTGCCGGGTTGTACCTGGAATGTCAGGTTGTACACGGCCGTCTTGGAGCCGAAGCTCTTCGTCAGGCCGACTGCCTCGATCATCCTGCTTTGCCCCTGGTCGATTGGGTGGGGCCTGGCCAGGGTTCGTCACACCTGACGCGCATGCGCCCCCGTTGGGCCTAAGACCATACTTGTTGCCGTACGGTTCCGCGTCAGGCGTCCCGTTTTTGCACCACCAGATAGCCGGCGAGCACCGCCGCGGCCACCCAGGCGAGCATGATCAGCAGGCCGAGCCAGGGGCCGTAGGGGCGGTCGCCGTCGTCGATCACGCTCATCACCCGGGAGCCGGCCACGTCGGGCAGGTAGTTGCCGACCCGCCGGGTGGCCTCCACGTTGGACAGGATGCTGGAGATCAGGAAGAAGAACGGCATCAGCACCCCGAAGGAGAGCATCGCGCTGCGCAGCATCCAGGTCACGCCCATCGCGAAGAGCGCGATCAGGCCCATGTAGAGACCGCCGCCGACCACCGCGCGCAGCACGTGGGGCTCGCCGAGGTCCGTCCGGTAGGGGCCGAGCAGCGCCTGGCCCAGGAAGAACGCCAGGAAGCTGGTGACCATGCCGACCAGCAGCGCCAGCGCCGTGGCCACCAGCAGCTTCGCGAACATCAGCACCCCGCGCCGCGGCACCGCGGCCAGCGAGGCGCGGATCATGCCCGTGCCGTACTCCGAGGACACCACCAGGATGCCGAAGGCGATCATGGCGAGCTGGCCCAGCGTGGTGCCGGCGAAGCTGGTGAACGTCGGATCGAAGGTCAGCTGCTCCTCCCGGGACAGATCGTCGAAGGAGTGCCGCACCACGAGGCTGATCAGCATGCCGAGCGCGACGGTGACCAGCACCGCGGTCACCAGCGTCCACAGCGTCGAGCGCACCGACCTGATCTTCGTCCACTCCGAGCGCACCACCCGGCCGAACTCCGCCATGGCTAGCGGCCCCATCCGCCGGCCCGGCCGGGCGCCTCGTGTGCCTCGTACTCGACCGTCTCGTGAGTCAGCCGCATGAACGCCTCCTCCAGGGACGCCCGCTGCTGGCTCAGCTCGTGCAGCACCAGACCGTGTGCGGCGGCCACCTCGCCGACCCGCTCGGGGGGCGCGTCGGTCACCTCCAGGCTGTCGTCGGGGTGGCGCTCCGGCGACAGGCCCGCGGCCGCCAGGGCCTCGCGCAGCCGCTCCGGTTCGGGGCCGCGCACCCGCACGAAGGCCCGCGCGTTCTCCGCGATGAACCGCTCCATCGAGGTGTCGGCCAGCAGCCGGCCCCGCCCGATGACCACCAGATGGTCGGCGGTGAGCGCCATCTCGCTCATCAGGTGGCTGGAGACGAACACGGTGCGGCCCTCGGCGGCCAGTCTGCGCATCACGGTGCGCACCCAGTGGATGCCCTCCGGGTCCAGGCCGTTGACCGGCTCGTCGAACATCAGGATCCGCGGGTCGCCGAGCAGGGCGGTGGCGATGCCGAGGCGCTGGCCCATGCCGAGGGAGAAGCCCTTGGGGCGCTTGCGGGCCACGGAGCCGAGGCCGACGAGGTCCAGCACCTCGTCGATCCGCCGCTCCGGGATGTCGTTGGTCTGCGCCAGGCACCGCAGGTGGTTGTAGGCGGTGCGCCCCGGATGCACGGCGCGCGCCTCCAGCAGCGCGCCGAGGTGGCGCAACGGTTCGCGCAGCTCCGCGTAGTGCTTCCCGTCGATCAGCACGTCGCCGCTGGTGGGATGGTCCAGGCCCAGGATCATCCGCATGGTGGTCGACTTGCCGGCGCCGTTGGGGCCAAGGAAGCCGGTGACCACGCCGGGGCGTACGGCGAAGCTCAGGTGGTCCACGGCCGTCTTGTCGCCGAACCGCTTCGTCAACGCCGACAGCTCGATCATGCGACCGACGCTAGGACGGCGCAGGGCCCGCCGCCCGGTGAGGACGGCGGGCCCTGCGCCGTTGGGGTGATGACCGGCCGAGTGGACCGTGCGTCACGCCGCGGCGTCAGCGGGACTGCTGGGCGGGCACGCCCTTGGAGAGGTTGTCGTCGCCGTCGTCGTCGGAGCCCAGCGTGGCCGCGGCGACCTGCGCCCCGGTCAGCGTGGCCAGCATCTCGCGCACGTTGGTCAGCTGCGCGTTGATGCTGTCGCGACGGTTGGTCAGGGCGGCCAGCTCACGCTCGGACTCGCTGCGGATCCGGTCGGCCTTGGCGTTGGCGTCGGCCACGATGTCCTCGGCCTGGCGCTGCGCGGTCTCCACCGTCTGGCGGGCCCGGCGCTCGGCGTCGGTGCGCAGCTTCTCGGCCTCCAGGCGCAGCTGCTCGGCGCGGTGCTCGATCTCCGCGAGCCGCTTCTCGGCCTTGGCCTGACGGGACGCCAGGTCCCGCTCGGACTGCTCGCGCCGCTTCGCCAGGTTGGTCTCGAAGTCGGCCGCGGCCTGGGCCGCCTTGGCGCGGGTCTCCTCGAAGAGGGAGTCCGCCTCCTCGCGCTTGGCCAGGGCGTCCTTGTCGGCCTCGGCGAGCGTCGCCGCCGCCTCGCCCTGGGCCTTCTCGACGATGCGGGCGCCCTCGTCCTCGGCCTTGGCCTTGCGCTCGGTGGCGTAGGCCTCCGCGTCGTTCCGCACCTGCTGGGCCGCGCCCTCGGCCAGCTCCCGGTGCTGCTCGGCGGCCCTGCGGGCCTCCTCGCGCAGGTCCTTCGCCTCCTCCTCGGCGAGGCGGAGGATCTTCTCGACCCGGGCACCGAGGCCGGCGTAGGACGGCTCGGCGTCGTTGACCTGGGCCTGGGCGTTCTGCGTCTCGAGGTGCAGCTCCTCGATCCGCTTCTCCAGGGACGTGATGCGGGCCAGTGCGCTGTCGCGGTCGGCAACGAGCTTCGAGATGCGGTCGTCCACCTGCCCGCGGTCGTAGCCACGCCGCACGAGCTCGAAGCCGAAGGGGGAGGAAAGGTCGCTCATGGGGTTCCTGTCGATTCAGACGGGGTGAGTGAGTAGTGATCTTGGCCTGGGCGTTCAGCGCTTCGAGGTCGAGCTCCTAAGCGTTTGATCAGCCTTCGATTTCTCAGACGGGTCCACGCCCTCGAAGGCATCATCCTAGGGGGCAAACCGGCGTGTCATCGAGCCGATCTCCATTCTCTGTGGAGAATGTTGCGCCTGTTTCGTGACGCTCCACCCGCTCGGGTGGTATGGCGTCAGCCGAGGCACTCTCACCCCACTACGTCCGGGGGCGTTTTCCGGACGGACGGGACGAACCGGCGCCGGCGCCGGCGGCAACCGTGCCCGGACCACCCTTACCGCCCCCGCCGCCCGGCGACTTGGGCGCCTCGAACGACTCCAGCGCCTCCAGCACGTCCTGCACCCGGGAGATCTCGGCGTTGATGTCCTCGCGCCTGCGGGACAACTTCTCCAGCTCCCGCTTGCCCTCGTCGACCATCCGCCTGGCCTCGCGCTCGGCCTCGGCGCGCGTCTGCTGCGCCTCCCTGAGCACCTGGGAGCGCTTCTCCTCCGCCTCCTTCAGCAGCGCCTCGGCCTTCTTCACCGCGGCGATACGCACCTTGCTCGCCTCGGAGTTGGCCTCGGCGACCGTCGCCTCGGCGCTGGCGTGCGCCTCGGCGCGCTGCTCCTCGGCGGCCCTCACCAGCTTGTCCACCCGCTCGCCCGCGGCCCTGGCCTGCTCCGCCGACTCCCGCCTGGCGCGGTCGTGCAGTTCCTCGACCTCCTGCTCGACCCGGACCCGCAACTCCTCGGCCCTGGACCGTATCGACACCGCGTCCCGGCGGGCCTCGTCCAGCAGCTGGTTGGCGTCCACCCGGGAGGTCTCCACCAACTCGCTGCCTGCCTCCTGGGCTTCGGCGGTGAGTCGGTTCGCCTCCTTCCTGGCGGCGGCGACCATGGTGTCGGACTGCTCCTCGGCCGCCGCGGCGATGCGCAGCGCCTCCTCCTGTGCCTTGGCCACCAACTCGTCGGCCTGCGCGGCGGCCTCGTTCCGCTTGCGGGACGCCTCCCGCCTGGCGGTGTCGAGGATGTCGTCGGCCTCGGAACGCATGCGCTCCCCGGCCGCCTCGGCGGAGGACCGGATCTGGTCCGCCTCCTGGATCGCCTCCTTGACGGTGCGTTCGGCGAGCGCGGCGGCGGCCTCCTTCTCCTCCGCGGACTCCCTGAGCACCCGGGCGGCCTCGCGCTCGGCCTCCTCGCGGTGGGTCGCGATCTCCGCCTCGGCCACCTCGCGCAGCCCGGACACGGAGTCCCGCACCTGCTGCGCCTTGTGCTCGGCGGCGGCCACCAGCGTGTCGGCACGGCGCTCCGCCTCGTCCATCCGGGCCCGGGCGGCGGCCAGCACCTCCTCGCTCTGCTCCCTGGCCTGCGCCCGCTCCCGGTGCGCGGCGTCCCGCGCCTCGTCGAGCAGCCGGTCGCCCTCGGAGCGCAGCCGGGCGGCCTCCTCCCGGGCGGCGGCCAGCGCCTGCGCCGCCTCCGTGGCGGTCCGCTCGGCGGCGGCGGCTGCCTCGGCCCGCACCCGGTCGGCGCCCTGACGCGCCTCGTCGCGCAGCCGGGCGGCCTCCGAGGTGGCCTCGCCGCGCAGCCGCACGGCCAGGTCCTCGCCCTCGGCCCGCGCCCTGGCGGCGTCCGCCGCCGCCTCGTCGCGCAGCTGTCCCGCGGCCTCCTCGGCCTGTTCGGTCAGCGCCCTGATCCGCTCGGCCGCCTCCGCCCGCAGCCGCTCCACCTCGGCGTTCGCCTCGGCGTGCAGCCGGTCGGCCTCGGCCCTGGCCTCGCCGAGCGACTCCTCGGCCTGCGCCACCCGGCGCTCCGCCTCCTGGCGCAGCCGCTCCAGCTCGGCGGAGGCTGCCTCGCGCTCGGTGCGCGCCGCCTCCCGGGCGTCCGCCCGCAGCTGGCGGGCGGCCTCCTCGGCCTCCCTGGTGGTGCGCTCGGCCTGCTGGCCCGCGTCCTGGCGCTCCTTCTCCGCCTCGGCGCGCGCCTTCTTCAGGGACTGCTCGGCCTGGTTGCGCAGGGTGGTGGCCCGCTCGATCGCCTCGGTGCGCACCCGCTCGCTCTCCGAAACGGCGGAGCCGCGGGTCTCCTCGGCGTCGGCCTTGGCCTGGGTCAGCAGCTCCTCCGCGCTGGCCGCGGCCTGCTCGATCTGCTGCACCGCCTCGCGCCTGGCCTCGCTGCGCACCCGCTCGGCCTCCTCGACGGCCTCGGAGCGCAGCTGCTCGGCCTCGCCGCGGAGCCGGCGGGCCTCCTCCTGGAGCTCGACCGTCTTGGCGCGGTACTCCTTGGTGTCGTCCTTGGCGGCGCCCTTGAGCTGCGCCGCGACGTCGTGCGCCTCGGCGCGCAGCCGGTCGGCCTCCGCCTCGGCCTCGGCGCGCAGCCGCTCGGCCTCCTCGGTGGCCGCCTTGGTGGTGGCCTGGGCGTCCTTGGCCGCCTTGGTCAGCACCTCCTCGGCGGTGCGGGCCGCGTCGGCGAGCTGTGCCGCGTACTCCTCGGCCGACTTGCTCCTGGCCTCGTCGGCCGCCTCGGCCAGCAGCTGCTCCGCCTTGGCCCGGGCCTCGGCCAGCGCGTGCTCGGCCTCCTCCTTCTTGTTCTCCGCGTCCTGGGTGGCCTGGCTGACCATCCGGGCGATCTCGGCCTTGGCGGTCGCGGTGCGCTGTTCGTACTCCGACTCGGCGACCGACCGGCGCTTCTCCGCCTCCGCGGTGGCCTCGTCGACCAGCCGCCTGGCCTCCTCGCGGGCGGTGCGGAGCTCGGCCTGCGCCTCCGCCATCCGCTCCTCGGCCCTGCGCACCAGGCCCGCCGCCTCGCGGCGCCCGGCGTCGGTCTCCTGGGCGGTCGAGCTGCGCAGCCGTTCGGCGTGGTCGGTGGCCTCCTGGGCCTGGGCGGAGGCGGCGGTCAGCAGCCGCTCGGCGTCCGTCCTGGCCCGGCGCAGCACCTCCTCGGCCTCGGCGCGGGCGGTCTCGCCCTCCGTGGTCAGCCGCAGCCTGGCCTCCTCGGCCAGCCGCTGCGCCTCGGTCCTGGCCTGGCTGAGCGTCTGCTCGGCCTCGGCCCTGGTCTCCTCCAGCAGCCGGCGGGCCTGCGCCTCGCTGCGGGCGCGCAGCTGCTCGGCCCAGGCGACGTTCTCGTTGACGTGGGACTCGACCGTGGAGCGGCGCTGCGCCAGCTCCTCGTCCAGCCGCTGCCGCCGCCCCACCGCCTCGGCGTGCAGGTCGGCCTCCATCCGGGCGCGCTGCTCGGACTGCTCCTGCAGCGTCCGCTGGGCCCTGGCCCGGGCCTCGCGCAGCTCGCGCTCGGCGTCCGAGCGCATCTGGTCGGCCTGCATCTGCGCGGTGCGGAGCACCTGCTCCGCATGCGCGGGGGCGTCGCCGTAGACCGGGCGAAGCGCCAGGGCACGGCGGACCTCGTGCAGTTTGGCCCGCAGCACCTCGACCTGGTAGCCGAGGTCGTCGGCGTGGTCGACCGCCTTGTCCCGCTCCTTCTTCAGCCGCTCCATCTCGGCTTCGAATCGCGAGAGGTGGTCGTCAGTTTGGTAGGCGTCGTAGCCCCGCACTGCGCGGTCCCATCCGTCCCCTGGTCGTGGTGTTGCTGTTCCGGATGCCCGCCCGCGAAAGGGCCGCCCTCGCAGGCTGACGCCGGATCATCGGCCGAGCGCGGGACGAGGAGATAGCCCATGCCCCGGCCCCGGCCACTCTACCGGGCAGGGGAGCCCGCGTCAGTGGTCCGACGGGTCTGCGGGGGGCGCGCCGGCGGCGGACGCGCCGGGGGTGGTGACCAGCTCCGTGAGCACCCCGTGACAGTCCCTGGGGTGCAGGAAGGTGATCCGCGAGCCCATGGAGCCGCGGCGGGGGGTGTCGTAGACCACGCGGACGCCCCGGTCGCGGATGGCGGCGGCGTCGCCGTCCACGTCGGGCGTGCCGAAGGCGATGTGGTGCACGCCCTCGCCGTGTCTGGCCAGCCACTTGGCCACCGGGGAATCGTCGCTGGTCGGCTGGAGCAGCTGGACGTACGAGGCCGCGCCGTCGTCGGTACCGTTGATCCTGAGCATGGCCTCGCGCACTCCCTGGTCCTCGTTGACCTCGGAGTGGAAGACCTCGAAGCCGTAGGTGGCCCGGTAGAACTCGACGGTGGCGTCAAGATCGAAGCAGGCGATCCCGATGTGGTCGATGCGCGTCAACATCTCCTCAGTGCACCGCCCTTCGCGGGGGCGCGCAACGTGCGCGGAGTCACACCGACGCGCCGCTGACCCGGTGCGTCACGCTCAGTACATTTGAGTGAACCATCGTTCACTTTCCTCAGGGGCGAAGGAGCCGGAACATGGGAGTCGGAGCATGACGGCGGGAAGCGGCACGGGATCGGTGATCGTCGCGGGCGCGCGTACGCCGATGGGCCGGCTGCTCGGGGCGCTGCGCGGGTTCTCCGGCGCGGAGCTGGGCGGCTTCGCCATCCGGGCGGCGCTGGAGCGGGCCGGGATCACCGGCGAGCAGGTCCAGTACGTGGTGATGGGGCAGGTGCTGCAGGCCGGCGCCGGGCAGATCCCGGCGCGGCAGGCCGCGGTCGCCGCCGGCATCCCGATGAGCGTCCCGGCGCTCACGGTGAACAAGGTCTGCCTCTCCGGGCTCGACGCCATCGCCCTGGCCGACCAGCTGATCCGCGCCGGCGAGTTCGACGTGGTGGTCGCCGGCGGCCAGGAGTCCATGAGCGGCGCGCCGCACCTGTTGCCGAAGGCCAGGGAGGGCATCAAGTACGGCGCGGTCCAGATGCTGGACGCCATGGCGCACGACGGGCTGACCGACCCGTTCGAGGGCATCGCCATGGGCGAGTCGACCGAGCGGTTCAACGCGCTGCTGAGCATCGGGCGCGCGGAACAGGACGCGGTCGCCGCGGCCTCGCACCAGCGCGCCGCCGCGGCCAGGAAGAACGGCCTGTTCGAGGCGGAGATCACGCCGGTGACCGTGCCGCAGCGCCGGGGCGATCCGGTGGTCGTCGCGGAGGACGAGGGCATCCGGCCGGAGACCACCGAGGAGACGCTGGGCCGGCTGCGGCCCTCGTTCAGCGCCGACGGCACCATCACCGCCGGCACCTCCTCGCAGATCTCCGACGGGGCGGCGGCGGTGGTCGTGATGTCCCGGGCGCGCGCCGAGGAACTCGGGCTGAGCTGGATCGCCGAGATCGGCGCGCACGGGAACGTCGCGGGCCCGGACAACTCGCTGCACTCGCAGCCCTCGCGGGCCATCCAGCGGGCGCTGGACCGGGAGGGGCTGACCGTCGGGGACCTGGACCTCGTCGAGATCAACGAGGCGTTCGCGGCGGTGGCCGTCCAGTCGATGCGGGACCTCGGCCTCTCTCACGAAAGAGTGAACGTGAACGGCGGCGCCATCGCGCTCGGTCACCCGATCGGCATGTCGGGCGCCCGGCTGGCGCTGCACCTGGCCCTGGAGCTGGGCCGGCGCGGCGGCGGCACCGGCGCGGCCGGGCTGTGCGGCGGCGGTGGCCAGGGCGACGCGCTGATCCTGCGGGTGCCGCGCCGGTGACGAGCGGCGGGGCGGCCCGCGGGCCCGACGTGGCCGAGCTGGTGGCGCGGGCCAGGGACGGGCAGGCCAGGGCGGTGGCGCGGCTGATCTCGTACGTGGAGGGCGCCTCGCCGCGGCTGCGCGAGGTGATGGCCGCGCTGGCGCCGTACTCCGGCAACGCCTACGTGGTAGGCCTGACCGGCTCGCCCGGGGTGGGCAAGTCCACCGCGACCTCGGCGCTGGTGACCGCGTACCGCAGGTCCGGACGGCGGGTCGGGGTGCTGGCCGTCGACCCGTCGTCGCCGTTCTCCGGCGGGGCGCTGCTCGGCGACCGGGTGCGGATGGGCGAGCACGCCTCCGACCCCGGCGTCTACATCCGTTCCATGGCCACCCGCGGGCACCTCGGCGGCCTGGCCTGGGCGGCGCCGCAGGCCGTCCGGGTGCTGGACGCGGCCGGCTGCGACGTGGTCCTGGTGGAGACCGTGGGCGTCGGCCAGTCGGAGGTCGAGATCGCCGGCCAGGCGGACACCTCGGTGGTGCTGCTGGCGCCCGGCATGGGGGACGGCATCCAGGCGGCCAAGGCCGGGATCCTGGAGATCGGCGACGTCTTCGTGGTGAACAAGGCGGACCGGGAGGGCGCGGACGCCACCGTCAGGGAGCTGCACCACATGCTGGGCCTGGGCGAGGCCCGGGCGCCCGGCGACTGGCGTCCCTCGGTGGTGCGGACGGTGGCCGCCCGGGGGGAGGGCATCGACGAGGTGGTCGAGGCCCTGGAGAAGCACCGCGCCTGGATGGCCGAGCGCGGGGTGCTGGCCGAGCGCCGGACCCGGCGGGCCGCGCGCGAGGTGGAGACGATCGCGGTCACGGCGCTCCGCGAGCGGATCGCCGACCTCAGCGGCGACCGGCGGCTGGACGCGCTGGCCGAACGGATCGTGGCCGGCGCGCTGGATCCCTATGCGGCGGCGGACGAGCTGGTGGCCGGGGTCACCGAGGGCTGACGCCGGTCAGCGGCTTGGCGTAGCAGGCCACCACGCGACTCTCGGACAGATAGCGGCCGTAGCGCGGGGTGGGGGTGAAGCCGAAGGACTCGTAGAGCGCCGTCGCCGGGCCCTGCCGCATGCCGGTCGCCAGCCGCAGCCGGCGGTAGCCGAGCTGCCGGGCCAGCGTCTCCAACTCGGCCAGCAGGCCGCGGGCCAGGCCCCGGCCGCGCGCCTCCGGCATGACGTACATCCGCTTGACCTCGCCCGTGGCGGGATCGTCCGGGGTGGGCTGGAGCGCGACGCAGCCGGCGGCCTCGCCCTCGACGACGGCCACCAGGTAGCGCGCGTCGGGCAGCACGTCGGAACGACCCCGGGGCCCGTATCGCGCGACGAGTTCGGCGAACGCGGCGGCGAGCAGGCGGGCCAGCCCGGGGTCGTCAGGAGTGCGCTCCTCTATAAACATGCGGCCCATCGTATAGCCATGAGGCCGCGAGGCGCGGTGCGGGTCCGACGTCAGTCGTCCTGGTCGTCGTTCTGGTCGTCCGAGCCGCTGTCGTCGTTGGTGTCGTCGTTGGTGTCGTCGTTCTGGTCGTCCGTCTCGTCGCGGTCGTCCCGGTCGGTGTCACCGGCGTTGTCGTCCTGGTCGTTCTGGTCGTCCGCGTCGTCGTTCCCGGTGCCCGAGTCGTCGTCGCCGTCCCAGCCGTCGTCGCTGCCGTCGTCGTCGCCGTCGTTCTCCTGCTCCTGGCCCGTGATCTCGCCCGTCGCCAGGTCGACGTTCAGCTCGTACTCGGTGCCGTCGTCACCGCGCAGTTCGACGTGCCAGTGGTCGCCCTCCAGGTCCGCCTCCCGAAGCGCGGCGCCGGTCTCGTCCTCGGCGATCCTGATCGCCGCGCCGACGTGCGTGCCGTCCTCGCGCAGCAGGTTCACGGTGGCGTCGTCCAGGCCCCGGCCGTCGTCGTCCGAGCCGTCGTCGTCGCCGTCGTCGTCCGAGTCGTCGCCCCCGCTGCTGGACACCAGCACCTCCGAACCGTCCTCGGAGACCCGCAGGTGGTGCCACTGCCCGTCGTCGCCCCAGACGCCGACCTCCCAGCCGTTGCCCTGGCCGTCGTCCGAGTCCCGCTCGATCGAGGTCACCACGCCCGGCGCCTCGGCCAGGGCGGACTCGGCCGCCCGCTGCGCGTCGCCCGCCGCGTCGTCGGTGCCGGTGTCGGCGCTGGTGTCGGAGTGGGTGTCGGTGTCGTCGGTGCCGATGTCGTCCGCGCCGCCGCCCTCGACGACCTCGCCGGAGGCCAGGGTCTGCGACGCCTGTCCGGTGTTCCCGTCGTCCGTCCCGAGGGCGGCGCCCGCCAGGGACCCGCCGCCGATCACGGCGGCCGCGGCGGCGACGGCGATGATGACGTTGCGCTTCATGGGTAGCTCATCCCCATTCGTTGGTTCTTGGTCGTTTCCGATCGATGGGACCGACGATGACGGACCGTTGCTGAAGGGGAGCTGAAGCTTCCTGAAGCCGCCTTCAGGAAGCATTTGCCAAGCTGGGCTCATGCGCCTGCTCATCGTGGAGGACGAACGCCGACTGGCCAGGTCACTGGCCCAGGGCCTGACGGCCGAGGGCTTCGCCGTGGACGTGGTACACAACGGCACCGACGGGCTGCACCGCGCCACCGAACACGAGTACGACCTGATCATTCTCGACATCATGCTGCCGGGCCTGAACGGCTACCGGGTCTGCGCCGCGCTGCGGGCCGCCGGGGACGAGACGCCGATCCTGATGCTGACCGCGAAGGACGGCGAGTACGACGAGGCCGAGGGCCTGGACACCGGCGCCGACGACTACCTGACCAAGCCGTTCTCGTACGTCGTGCTGGTGGCCCGGGTGCGGGCGCTGCTGCGCCGCCGGGGGCGAGGAGCGGCGCCGGAGCTACGGGTGGGGGATCTCGTGGTGGACCGGGGCGCGCGGCGGGTGGTGTACGCCGGGGTGGAGACCAGCCTCACGGCGAAGGAGTTCGCGGTGCTCGAGCATCTGGCCAGCCGGGCGGGCGAGGTCGTCTCGAAGGCGGAGATCCTGGAGCACAGCTGGGACTTCGCCTACGACGGCGATCCGAACATCGTGGAGGTGTACGTCAGCGCGCTGCGCAGGAAGCTGGGCGCGAGCCTGATCGTCACGGTGCGCGGCGCCGGCTACCGGCTGGTGGCTCCCCGTGGGTAGCGTGCGGGCCCGGGCGGCCCTGGGCGCGACGGCGGTGGTGGCGGTGGCCCTGGTCGTGGCGGGGCTGCTGATGCTGGTGATGCTGCGCGACAACCTGGACGAGCAGGTGGACCTGCAGGCCGAGCTGGCCGCCCGGGAGATCGCCGCCCAGCTGGCCACGGAGAACGGGCTGGCGGACCTGGAACTGGGGGCCGAGGGGCCGGTGCAGGTGCTCGACGGCGAGGGCCGGGTGATCGCGGTGAGCGACGATCTGGAGGCCATCTCGGGCACCCCGACCGACGCGGTCACTCCGGTGCGGATTCCCGCGCCGAACGGCGGGGACGGGGGCGGCACGGACCCCACCCCGCAGTCGTATCGGCATCCGGCCAACGACGACGGGGACGACGACTCGGACGACAGCGCCGACGACGACTCCGACGACGGTGACACCTCGGACGGCGACGGCGACGACACCGGCACCTCGGACGACGACGGCTCGGACGACACCGGCACGTCGAACGACGACGGGCCGGACGACAGCAGCGGGGAGGACAGCAGCCCCGGCGACGACTCCGACGGCGAGGACAGCGGGCTGGCGCCCGGCGAGGTGGGCGAGGAGGTCGGCGAGGTGACGAACGGCACCGCCGTGCTGGACGGCCAGCGCGGCGAGTACCGCTTCGCCAGCGTCGACGCGGTCACCACGCGCGGGCAGGACGTCACCGTCTACGCCGGTGCGCCCCTGGACGTCGAACAGGCTGCCGTGAACAGCGTCCGCACCTCGATGCTGGTCGGGCTCCCGGTGCTGCTCGCCGTCGTCGCCGGCGTGACCTGGCTGGTGACCCGCCGCGCCCTGCGGCCGGTCGAGGGGATCCGGCAGGAGATGGTGGCGATCATGCGCTCCGAGGACCTCTCCCGCCGGGTGCCGCAGCCCGCGTCCCGCGACGAGGTCGGCCGGCTGGCGCGCACCACCAACGAGACGCTCGCCGCGCTGGAGGCGTCCGTGGAGCGGCAGCGCCGCTTCGTCGCCGACGCCTCGCACGAACTGCGCAGCCCGATCGCCTCCCTGCGCACCCAGCTGGAGGTCGGCGAGGCCCACCCCGAGCTGCTCGACGTGCCGGGCGCGGTGCAGGACACGGTGCGGCTGCAGGATCTCGCCGCCGACCTGCTGCTGCTGGCCCGGCTGGACGCGGGGGAGCGCCCGCAGTCCGGTGCGGTCGAGCTGGACCGGCTGGTCGGCGACGAGCTGGAGCGGCGGGCCGGCGGCCCGGTGCCGGTGCGGAGCGCGACGATCGGCCTGCCGGCGATCGCCGTCTCGGGGTCCCGCGGCCAGCTGGCCCGGGTGCTGGGCAACCTGCTGGACAACGCGCAGCGGCACGCCCGCGGCGCGGTCCGGGTCTCGCTGCGCCGGGACGGGGCCGAGGCGGTGGTGGAGGTCGCCGACGACGGCGCCGGGGTGCCCGAGGCGGACCGGGAACGCATCTTCCAGCGGTTCGTCCGGCTGGACGACGCGCGCAGCCGGGACGACGGCGGCGCCGGCCTCGGCCTGGCCATCGCCCGCGACGTCGCGGTGCGGCACGGCGGCAGTCTCGGCGTGGACCGGGCGCCGGAGGGCGGGGCGCTCTTCGTGCTGCGGCTGCCCGCGGCGTGACGTCCGGCGGCCGGGCGGCGCCGGACGTGCGACGCGTGCGACGGGCGCGACGGGCATCGCGCCGGTCAGGGGCGGCCGCGCTCCGTGTGCAGGTGCTCGGCCACCGGGGCCAGGGACTCCTGGAGCGCCGCCAGGCCCTCGGCCGAGAGCAGGTCCACGAAGTGCCGGCGCACGGAGCCCACGTGGTGCGGCGCGACCTGCCGCATCGTCGTCCAGCCCTTCTCGGTCAGCACCGCGAACAGCCCGCGCTTGTCCGAGTCGCAGTGCTCCCGGCGCACCAGCCCCGACCGCTCCATGCGGGTGATCTGGTGGGAGAGCCGGCTCTTGGACTGCAGCGTGGCGGCGGCGAGGTCGCTCATCCGCATCCGGCGGTCCGTGGACTCGGAGAGGTTGACCAGAATCTCGTAGTCGTTCATGGTCAGTCCGAAGGGCTGGAGGTCCCGTTCCAGTTGGTGCATCAGCAGCCTGCTGACATCCAGATGGGTGCGCCAGGCGCGCTGCTCCGCCTCGCTCAGCCAGTCGGTGCCGGTATCCGCGTCCATGTCCTGAACTCTAGCCAAGCGGCCGGCCCGGTCGGCCGGGCACCGTACGGGACCGGCCGGGCCCCGTACGGCGGGCGCGCCGGCGCGGCTGCCACAATGGTTTGTGCATCGGTTCACAAGATCTCTTCCCACGGAAAGCGGCATTCCATGGAACTCAAGACCGCGAGCGCCCTGCGGCGGCTCCGCCTGGTGTCCGTCCCCGAGGCGGTCTCCTTCCTGGTGCTCCTGCTCTGCTCCGTGCTCAAGCGGACCACCGACTTCAACGCGGTGCCGGTGATGGGCGCGGTGCACGGCGGCCTCTTCGTCCTCTACGTGATCTTCTGGGCCGACGCCTGGAAGCGCGCGGGATGGTCGCTGGGCACCGCCGCCTGGTTCTTCCTGATGTCGGTGCTGCCCACCGGCGGGTTCTTCGCCGACCGGCGGCTGCGCCGGAGCCAGGGCGACGCGGCGATCGCGGCCCGGGCCCGCCGGGAGGGCGTGGTCAACGCCCGCCTGGACGCCTGACGCGGCCCGGCGCCCGGCGCCCGAGGGGCATGTGGGCACCCCCGTCGTGGGGCGACCAGCCGGTAGGGTCGCTGGCGTGCCGAAACCGCTCAGCCTTCCGTTTGATCCGATCGCCCGCGCAGAGGAGCTCTGGCAGGCGCGTTGGGGCCCCGCGCCGGCCATGTCCGCGATCACCTCGATCATGCGGGCCCACCAGATACTGCTCGCCGAGGTGGACGCGGTGGTCCGCCCGTACGGCCTGACGTTCGCCCGGTACGAGGCGTTGGTCCTGTTGACCTTCAGCAAGGCGGGCGAGCTCCCCATGTCCAAGATCGGCGAGCGGCTGATGGTCCACCCCACCTCGGTCACCAACACGGTGGACAGGCTGGTCAGGTCCGGGCTGGTCATCAAGCGGCCCAATCCGAACGACGGCCGCGGCACGCTGGCCGCCATCACCGAGGAGGGGCGCGCGGTGTGCGACGCGGCGACCCGGGACCTGATGGCGATGGAGTTCGGGCTGTCCACCTACGACGCCGAGGAGTGCCGGGAGATCTTCGCGATGCTCCGGCCGCTGCGGGTCGCCGCGCAGGACTTCAAGGAGGACTGAGCCGTGTCGGGATCCTCCGAGGCCACGCGCGGAACGCCCGGAAAGACCCGATAGGCTCTCCTCCATGAAGCGGAGTGTGCTCACGCGGTACCGGACCATGGCCTACGTCACCGCGGTGATGCTTTTGGTGCTGTGCACCTGCATGGTCTTCAAGTACGGATTCGACACGGGCGAGGACGCCACGCTGCTGGTGTCCCAGGCGCACGGCCTGCTGTTCATGGTCTACCTGGTGTTCGCCTTCGACCTGGGCCAGAAGGCCCGCTGGTCCTTCGGCAGGCTGCTCTGGGTGCTGGTCTCCGGCACCATCCCGTTCGCCGCGTTCTTCGTGGAGCGCGGGGTCACCGCCGAGGTCCTGCCGCTGGTCGCCGGGGCGGACGCGGGGCGGGACGGCACCACCGTCGAGGTCTGACAGCGGCGCGTGCGATCGACAGTTATTTGGACGTCCTAGTAAATTGTCTCCATGGACGCCATGGATGCCTTGGACGCTGACGCCATCGCAGAGGGTCGCCGACGCTGGCAGGCCCGTTTCGACGCGGCCCACACCCGGGACGCCGACTTCACCACGCTCTCCGGCGATCCCGTTGAGCCCGTGTACGGCCCGCGGCCCACTGACACGTACGAGGGATTCGAGCGGATCGGCTGGCCGGGCGAGTTCCCCTTCACCCGGGGCCTCTATGCCACCGGGTACCGGGGCCGGACGTGGACCATCCGCCAGTTCGCCGGGTTCGGCAACGCCGAGCAGACCAACGAGCGCTACCGGATGATCCTGGACGCCGGCGGCGGCGGACTGTCGGTGGCCTTCGACATGCCCACCCTGATGGGCCGGGACTCCGACGACCCGCGCTCGCTCGGCGAGGTCGGGCACTGCGGCGTCGCCGTGGACTCGGCCGCCGACATGGAGACCCTCTTCCGGGGCATCCCGCTCGGCGACGTCACCACGTCCATGACGATCAGCGGCCCCGCCGTCCCCGTCTTCTGCATGTACCTGGTCGCCGCGGAGCGGCAGGGCGTCGCCCCCGAGGTGCTCAACGGCACGTTGCAGACGGACATCTTCAAGGAGTACATCGCGCAGAAGGAGTGGCTCTTCGAGCCCGAGCCGCACCTGCGGCTGATCGGCGACCTGATGGAGTACTGCGCCCGCCGCATCCCCGCCTACAAGCCGCTGTCCGTCTCCGGCTACCACATCAGGGAGGCCGGTTCGACGGCCGCGCAGGAGCTGGCGTTCACGCTCGCCGACGGCTTCGGCTACGTCGAGCTGGGGCTGTCCCGCGGCATGGCCGTCGACGACTTCGCGCCGGGCCTGTCCTTCTTCTTCGACGCGCACGTCGACTTCTTCGAGGAGATCGCCAAGTTCCGCGCCGCCCGCCGGATCTGGGCCCGCTGGATGCGCGACGTCTACGGGGCGCGCACCGAACGGGCGCAGTGGCTGCGCTTCCACACCCAGACGGCCGGGGTCTCGCTCACCGCGCAGCAGCCGTACAACAACGTGGTGCGCACCGCGGTCGAGGCGCTGTCCGCGATCCTCGGCGGCACCAACTCGCTGCACACCAACGCCCTGGACGAGACGCTGGCGCTGCCCAGCGAGCGGGCCGCGGAGATCGCGCTGCGCACCCAGCAGGTGCTGATGGAGGAGACCGGGATCACCAACGTCGCCGACCCGCTCGGCGGCTCCTGGTACGTCGAGCAGCTCACGGACCGGATCGAGGAGGACGCCTCGCGGATCTTCGACGAGATCATCGAACGCGGCCGGCGCGTGGTCCCCGACGACCAGCACCCCATCGGGCCGATCACCTCGGGGCTGCTGGCCGGCATTGAGGACGGCTGGTTCACCGGCCAGATCGCCGAGGCCGCGTTCCGCTACCAGCAGGCGCTGGAGAAGGGGGACAAGCGGATCGTCGGGGTCAACTGCCACACCGGTTCGGTCACCGGCGAGCTGGAGATCCTCCGGGTGAGCCACGAGGTGGAGCGCGAGCAGGTACGGGCGCTGGCGGCGCGCCGGAAGGCCAGGGACGACGCCGCGGTGCGCGCGTCGCTGGCCGGGCTGTTGGCCGCGGCGCGGGAGGGCCGCGGCATGATCGAGCCGATGCTGGACGCGGTGCGGGCCGAGGCCACGCTCGGCGAGATCTGCGGGGCGCTGCGCGACGAATGGGGGGGATACACCGAACCGCCCGGGTTCTAGGGCCTGTCGTTCGGATCTTCGCGGGGCCACGCCGCCTGGCATCCCACCTGGCTGCGTTGCCGAATCGCGCGAGTACGGCCCAGTACGAGCTGCGATCCGGCGCCTTGCCAGTCGGGCGCCAGACGACGCGGCCTGATCCACGAAGATCCAAACGACAGGCCCTAGGCTCCGTCTGATGTATAGCGCCGGTCAGGCGGGATTTGTCAGACGGGGCCGTGGCCCGTGCGGGGCCGGGCGCGCCTCCGGGTGCGCCCGGTCGGCGCCGGGGAGGTGCCGCGTTACGGAACCACGGTGGAAGGGGGGAGACTGGTGCCATGCAGCCACGCAACATGTCCATGAGCGGAGCGGTGGACCTCTCCGCGGTGAAGGCGGCCGCCGAGGCCAAGCAGAAGGCCGAGCAGGCCCGCGCCCAGCGGTCGGCCCAGCCGGGCGGGCCGCAGCCGGCTGGCGCGGTCCAGCTGGTCATCGACGTCGACGAGGCCGGGTTCGAGAGCGAGGTGTTGCAGCGCAGCACCGAGGTTCCGGTGGTCATCGACTTCTGGGCCGAGTGGTGCCAGCCCTGCAAACAGCTGAGCCCCATCCTGGAGCGGCTGGCCGAGGAGTATGCCGGGAAGTTCGTGCTGGCCAAGATCGACGTGGACAGCAACCAGATGCTGTTCCAGCAGTTCGGCGTGCAGGGCATTCCCGCGGTCTTCGCGGTGATCGCCGGCCAGGCGCTGCCGCTTTTCCAGGGTGCCGCCCCCGAACCGCAGGTGCGGCAGGTGCTCGACCAGCTGATCCAGGCGGCCGAGCAGCGCTTCGGCATCGTCGGAGCCCCGGTCGATCCGGAACAGGCCGCCGCCGCCCGGGAGACGACGCAGGCGGAGCCGCCCGAGCCGCCGTCCGACCCGGCGCTGACCGCCGCCCACATGGCCCTCGACTCGGGCGATCTGAATGGCGCGATCCAGGCGTACGAGAACGTGCTCGCCGACGATCCGGCCAATCCGGAGGCCAAGCTCGGCCTGGGCCAGGCGCAGCTGCTGGCCCGGGTGCAGGAGCTGGACCCGCAGGTGACCAGGAAGGCGGCGGCCGAGCGTCCCGACGACGTGGAGGCCCAGCTGGCGGCGGCGGACCTGGACCTGGTCGGCGGCCATGTCGAGGACGGATTCGGCCGGTTGATCAGCACCGTGCAGCGCACCGCGGGGGCGGACCGGGACGCGGCGCGGGTCCGTCTGCTCGAACTGTTCGAGCTCGTCGGCCCCGACGATCCGCGGGTGACCGCGGCTCGGGGCGCCCTCGCCCGGGTGCTCTTCTGAGCTGACGGCTTCTCAGGCGTTCGAAGCGGCCGTGTTTTACCAAAACTTGGTAAACGCGGCCGCCGTGACGCTCGGTAAGCGCTTCCGTGCGTTCTCCGGGCGTTACGTCCCTTTGGTTGACGTGTGGGGCACTCCTTCCGTTTCACTCTCCGTGTAGGCGCGCGGTCGAGTATCGCGGACATGGCACGTCTGGATTACCGGCGAGTAACGCGGGCCTTGTGTCGTGCCGTGAGATGCACCACGATCAGCCAAGCCGATGTGCCACGCGTCGGTTCCGGACCAGGGGGGTGCCCGTGCTCGCACGGGGCCTGGTCCGGTTTCGGTCACGGAAACCCCGTGGCCCGTGGCTGTCGCCGGGGTGCAGACCGGGGATACGCGCTTCTCCACTCCGGGCTGGGTATGCGCCTACCGACTGATGGGTGGGCCAGGGCCGGAGATGTTCGTCCGAGAAGGAGGAAAGTCATGGAGTCACAGCCTCGCGGCGGCACCAGATGGCGACGATTCGGTCTGGTGATGGTGCCGAGCGTGGCCGCCTCGGCGGCGATAGGCGTCGCCATCGCACAGGGAGCATTGGCCGCGTCGTTCTCGGTGTCCGGCCAGGAGTTCAAGGTTTCGGCCGGCCGGCTCGAGGGCGAGGGTTTCGTCCAGTACGGCACGGTCGTCGCGCCCGCGGGTTCGGAGAGTCACGAGCCGGTCGCGGTGTCGGCGTTCGACTCGGCCGAGATCACGGATCTCTGCCAGTCGGTGGTCATCCCCGGAGTACCGTTCCTCGGTGAGGTGACGGTCAAGATCACCGCCGGCACGGACCCGGACAACCCGGTCACCGCGGAGAACCTCTTCATCGACGTGTCGCAGTTGGACGCGGACGCCGTGTTCACGAACATCGACATCGGCGTGAGCGTGGACGACACCACCAAGGGCCCGGATCCGTCGGGGAACGTGCTCGCCGGCTCCTTCGCCCAGCAGGCCGACAGCGTGACGCTCACGGACATCGAGCAGACCGCGTGGGCCACGTCCGCCGGCACGTTCCGGCTCAGCAACCTGAGCCTGAGCCTGCACGACGGCAAGAACGAGTGCTTCGAGTGACGGCCTGAACCGTGCCTGGGGCAGGGGAGTCTGGCACCTCTGCCCCAGGGGCACCCGAACGTATCGTGCATCCCTGGCCATGGGGGCCTGGGAGGTACCCCCAAACGTTGCGCCACAGGGAGTACGTGCCGTGAGCACTCACACCGAAGAACTGACGAGAGCGTCGCTTTTCAGCCGGGGGCGCGTGGCCTTCCGGCACTTCCGCTGGCGGCGCCCGTTCTGGGCCGGTCTGTTCACCATGATCGCCGGCCTGCCGATCGCCTACTTCCCGTACCGGGACGTCACCCTGGGCGATCTCACCATCCGCATGGCGACCACGGCGGGCGCCGGGTCGCTGGTCATCGGCGTGTTGCTCGTGGTGCTGGGGTTGACGGTGTGGTTCCAGCCGCACGTCCGGATGTTCGCCGGAGTCGCGACCGTACTGCTGTCGATCGTCTCCCTGGTCGTCTCGAACTTCGGGGGCTTCCTCGTGGGCTTCCTCTTCGGGCTGATCGGCGGGGCGATGAGCATGGCCTGGGTGCCGGGCGACGCCGCGGCCCCGGGCAGCGCGGCGGGGCAGGGCCCGACGGGGGAGGGCGCGGCGCCTGAGGCGACTCCCGGCACCGGGAGCGCGCTGGCCGACTTCGCCGGAGCCGCGGCGGAGCGGGGGAAGGGGAAACATCGTGCCGACTGAAGAAGAGTCGAGCGAGGCCATAGCCGACACATCGGCCGACGCCTCCGAGGCGTCCGGCGAACGGTCGCCTCGGCACGCGGCCCGACGCAGATCGTTGCTCTCGCGGCTGCACATGCCGGTGGGCAAGGCCGTGGCGCTCGCCGCGGTGCCCTCCGCGGTGTTCCTCGGGACCGGGTTCACCTCGCCGCTGGCGAAGGCCGATCCGCAGCCGGAGAACCCCTTCTCGGGCAACTCCTGCGTGGAGATGCCCGACCAGGCCGGGCAGGACGAGCCCGCCGAGGACGGCGCCGAGGACACCGACACCGGCGAGGCCGACGCCTCGGACGGTGCGGCGGACCAGGACGACCAGGAGCCGGCGACCGGAGAGGGCGAGATCGGGCCCGCGGATCCGGACGAGACCGCGTCTCCCGACGAGACGACCGACTCGGCCGAGCCCACCGACGAACCCAGCCCCGATGCTTCCGAGGAGACCGACGCGGCCTCCGAGGGCCTCGTCGGGTCGGACGAGGCGGAGAGCGGCGGCGAGACCGCCGAGCCCGACCCGACGGCCACGGACGGGGGCTCCGCCGAGGGCACGGGCGGCGACGCCACCGAGGAGCCCACCGGGGACGCCACCGAGGAGCCGACAGGGGAGGCGACCGGAGAGGCGACCGAGGAGGCCGCGGACGCCGACCTGCTCGGGTCGACCGGCGACACGGGGACGGGCGAGGACGCCGGCACCACCGACGGCGACGGCGACGGCCTGCTGGGCGGGCTCGGCGACGCCCTGGAGGACCTGCTGAACCCCGGCGACGACGAGGACGAGCAGGACGGCGGTTCGTCCGGCGGCGACGGCGGTTCCTCCGACGGCGCCGACTCCTCCGGCGGTTCCGGATCCTCGGGCGGCTCGGGCGGCTCCGCGGACGGCGGCACCGGCTCCTCCGGCGGGGGTGGCGGCGAGCAGACCGCCGACCCCGAGGAGTCCGAGGGCGGCGACCGGGAGCAGAACGACGGGCGGGACGAGGAAGACGCCGCGGACGAGGACGCCGCCGGCTCCGACCCGTCGGCCGAGGACCCGTTCGCCCCGAACGAGCAGGGCCAGGAACCGTTCCCCTGTCCGGAGGAGAAGCAGGTCGCGGGCGTGGACGAGGAGACCGCTCTGACGCTGCCGAACGACCCCTGGTACCTGGAGGCGTCGTCACTGACCCTCTACGGTCTCGACTACCACGGCGTCGTCAACGTCACCACGGCGAACGGAACCGTCAAGCAGGTGCTGAAGTTCACCGCCGACCAGATCGACATCGGCGACCTGCACCAGATCGTGGACGGCCCGGACGAGATCCGCCGGCACGTGGGCACCGAGCCCGGCTCCGTCTCGACCTTCCGCAACGGCCAGGTGACGATGTACACCGAGCGCCTGGAGGGCAACCTGTTCGGCATCATCCCGGTCGTCTTCGACCCGGAGCACCAGCCGCCGCTGGACCTGCCGATCGCCAACTTCACCAACGTCCTCGTCACCCAGGCGGGCCAGTTCGGGGGCGAGCTCACCCTGCAGGGCATGCGGTCGTACATCACCCAGGACGGCCCCACGCCGACGGAGTGACCCGCCGGGAGCCCATCCCGGCCGCACACATCGACGTCCCCGGCGCCATCGGCGCCGGGGACGTCGCGCTGCGTGGGTCGCGGGCGTCCGGGTCGGTCAGACTCCCGACTCCTGGCCGCCCAGGTGATGCACCCGGACCATGTTCGTGGTCCCGGTCACCCCGGGCGGCGAGCCGGCGGTGATGATCATGGTGTCGCCCGGCTGGTACCGGTTCAGCTTCAGCACCTCCGCGTCGCACAACTCGACCATCTCGTCGGTGTGGTTGGCGTAGGGCACCACGAACGTCTCCACGCCCCAGGTGAGCGTGAGCTGGTTCCGGGTGGCCGGCTCGGTGGTGAAGGCCAGGATCGGCTGCTGGGCGCGGTACCGGGACAACCGGCGGGCGGTGTCTCCCGACTTGGTGAACGCCACCAGCGCCTTGCCGTCCAGGAAGTCCGCCATCTCGCAGGCCGCGCGGGCCACCGAACCGCCCTGGGTGCGCGGCTTCTTGCCGGCCACCAGCGGCTGCAGGCCGCGGGAGAGCAGCTCTCGCTCCGCGGCCGTCACGATCTTCGACATGGTCTTGACCGTCTCGATCGGGTACCGGCCGACCGAGGACTCCGCGGAGAGCATCACCGCGTCCGTGCCGTCCAGGATCGCGTTGGCCACGTCGGACGCCTCGGCACGCGTCGGACGGGAGTTCTCGATCATCGACTCCATCATCTGGGTCGCCACGATCACCGGCTTGGCGTTCCGCCGGCACTTCTCGATGAGCTGCTTCTGCACCATCGGGACCTTCTCCAGCGGGTACTCCACCGCCAGGTCGCCGCGGGCCACCATCACGCCGTCGAAGGCGGCGACGACCTCGTCCATGTTCTCCACGGCCTGCGGCTTCTCCACCTTGGCGATCACCGGGACGCGCCGTCCCACCCGGTCCATCACCTGGTGCACGTCCCGCACGTCGTCCGCGTTGCGCACGAACGACAGCGCGACCATGTCGCAGCCCAGCCGGAGGGCGAACTCCAGGTCCGTCACGTCCTTCTCGGACAGCGCCGGCACGTTCACCGCCACGCCCGGCAGGTTGATCCCCTTGTGGTCGGAGATCACGCCGCCCTCGATGACCATGGTGCGCACCCGCGGGCCGTCCACCTCGATCACCTGGAGCGCCACGTTGCCGTCGTTGATCAGGATGCTCTCGCCCTTGGCGACGTCCCCCGGCAGGCCCTTGTAGGTGGTGCCGCAGATCGTCCGGTCGCCCTGCACGTCCTCGGTGGTGATGGTGAACTCGTCGCCGCGCCTGAGCTCGACGGGCCCGCCCTCGAAGGTCTCCAGGCGGATCTTCGGTCCCTGCAGGTCGGCGAGCACGCCGACCGGCTGACCCGTCGCCTCGCTTGCCGCGCGCAGGCGCTGGTAGCGCTCCTCGTGCTCCGCGTGGCTGCCGTGGCTGAAGTTGAACCGGGCCACGTTCATGCCGGCCTCGATGAGGCTCTTCAGCTTCTCGAAGGTGTCAACGGCGGGGCCCAGAGTGCAGACGATCTTGGAACGACGCATGCCCGCGATCCTATCGTTTTGTTCCGAGGCGGAATAATGGGGAAGCGTCTTCCCCGGTTACGCCGGCGGGTACCCCGGACGAGGGCGGTTGGGGCGGTATGTCGAGAGCAGACAGTCCGCACAACTGCGCGTCACCATGCCGTTCACCTGGGTTACCCGTCCGGACAACCGGAACTCAGGGGGCGCGTGCACCATCTTTGTGAGCGCCGTTCGAACGCGACCGCCGCTCGTGAAAGAATTCCGGCGGCCCCGCAAGCCACCAGGGAGCAGGAGAGCATTCCCATGCGTATTGGCGTTCTCACAGCAGGCGGCGACTGCCCCGGCCTCAACGCCGTGATCCGCTCTGTCGTGCACCGGGCCGTGGTGGACCGCGGCGACCAGGTGATCGGCTTCGAAGACGGCTTCAAGGGGCTGCTCGAAGGCCGCTACCGGGAGCTCGACATCAACGCCGTGAGCGGCATCCTGGCGCGCGGCGGCACCATCCTCGGCTCCAGTCGCCTGGAGCGGAACCGGCTCGCCGAGGCCTGCGACAACGCCGAGGCGTTCCAGCACAAGCTCAGCCTCGACGCGCTGATCCCCATCGGCGGCGAGGGCACCCTGACCGCCGCCCGGATGCTCGCCGACGCCGGCATCCCGGTGGTGGGCGTGCCGAAGACGATCGACAACGACATCTCGGCCACCGACCGCACCTTCGGCTTCGACACGGCCGTCGGCGTCGCCACCGAGGCCATCGACCGGCTGAAGACCACGGCCGAGTCGCACCAGCGGGTCATGGTCGTCGAGGTCATGGGCCGGCACACCGGCTGGATCGCCCTGGAGGCGGGCATGGCCGGCGGCGCGCACGGCGTCTGCGTCCCCGAGCGGCCCTTCCAGGTGGACGACCTCTGCAAGATGGTCGAGGACCGGTTCGCCCGCGGCAAGAAGTTCGCCGTGATCTGCGTCGCCGAGGGCGCGCGCCCCGCCGAGGGCTCCATGCAGTACGAGCGCGGCAAGATCGACCAGTACGGGCACGAGCGGTTCGCCGGCATCGGCAACCGGCTGGCGAACGAGCTGGAGCGGCGCCTCGGCAAGGAGGCCCGTCCCGTGATCCTCGGCCACATCCAGCGCGGCGGCACCCCCTCGGCGTACGACCGGGTGCTCGCCACCCGCTTCGGCTGGCACGCCGTGGAGGCCGCGCACCGCGGCGAGTTCGGCAGGATGACCGCGCTGCGCGGCACGGAGATCGTGATGACCCCGCTGGCCACGGCCACGATGGAGCTCAAGCACGTCCCGCAGAACCGCATGGACGAGGCGGAGGCGGTCTTCTAGGCCGCGGCCCGGCCCGGGGGTGGATGGTCGGCCCGTCCCCCACCCGCGACCTGACAGCGTGCGCGGTCCGTCGTCAGCGGACTGTGCGGGAGCTGACAGCGGGGCGCGGGAGTCTCGGTCTCGTCATCGCGAGACGAGAGAGGGAGACCGTCGTGAGCTACGCCTTCCAGGCCGAGGGGCTGGTGAAGCGGTTCGGGGAGACCACCGCGCTGGCCGGGGTGGACCTGGCGGCCAGACCCGGCACCGTGCTCGGCGTGTTGGGACCCAACGGGGCCGGCAAGACCACCGCCGTCCGCATCCTGGCCACGCTGCTCCGGCCGGACGCCGGCACCGCCCGGGTCGCCGGCTTCGACGTGGTGCGGCAGGCCGAGCAGGTGCGTCGCAGGATCGGGCTGACCGGCCAGTACGCCTCGGTCGACGAGGACCTCACCGGCACCGAGAACCTGGTGATGATCGGCCGCCTGCTCGACCTGTCCCGCGCCGCGGCCCGGGCCAGGGCCGCCGAACTGCTGGAGTGGTTCGACCTCACCGAGGCGGCGGGGCGGCGCGCGAGCACCTACTCGGGCGGCATGCGCCGGCGGCTCGACCTCGCCGCCAGCCTGGTCGCCCATCCCGAGGTGGTCTACCTCGACGAGCCCACGACCCGGCCGAGCGCGTCCGGCGCGTTCGGCCCGGGACCGCCCGGCTGGCGCGGCCGGTCCAGCAGCCCCGAGACGCGCCGCCCCAGCGCGGCCAGCACCGCCCGCGGCACGTCGTCCGGATCGCTGACGGACGCCAGTTCCACCAGCCAGACGCCGCCCGGGTAGTGCCCGACGAGGTCGGCGGCGGCCGTGCTGGCCAGCCGGGTCTTGCCCGAGCCGCCGGGGCCGACGAGGGTGACCAGCCGGGCCTCGGCCAGCCGTTTGCCGATCAGCCGCAGCTCCTCGTCGCGGCCCACGAAGCTGGTCAACGCGGCCCGCAGGTTGCCGGGTGGGGGTGGGGCCGGCGCGGGCGGGACGTCGCCCGCCGGCGCGCCGGGGGGCGGCCGCAGCTCGCCGCGCAACACGGCGAGGTGCAGCTCCGCCAGGGCCGGTGAGGGGTCGACGCCCAGCTCGTCGGCGAGCCGGGCGCGGTAGTCCCGGTAGGCGGCCAGCGCCTCGGCCGGCCGCCCGGCCGCGTGCCGGGCCCGCATCAGCAGCGCCAGCGGCCGTTCCCGCAGCGGCTGCTCCGCGGCCAGTGCCGCCAGTTCGGGCAGCACCGCGGCGGCCTCGCGCGCCCCGACGCCGCGGGCCAGCTCCGCCTCGCAGAGATCCTCCCTGGCCGCCAGCCGCAGCTCGTCCAGCCGGGTGGCCGGCGCGGCGGCGAGCGCCGTCGCCGCGGCGCGAGGTCCGGTGGCGGATCGTCCGCGCCCTCCGTCCCGCGGGCAGCGGGTCCCGGCCCCGGCCGGGGGGTGCGGGTGGGCTACGTCGTCAGGTCGGTGGGGTTCGTGTTGGCTCCGCAGAGGACCACGCAGACCCTCTCCTCGCCGGACGGCGCGTACGCGCCGGTGTGCAGTGCGGCCAGCGCCGTCGCCGCGCCGTGTTCGACGGCGATCCGGTGCTCCCGCCACAGCTGCCGGCGCGCCGCCACGACGGCCGCGTCGGGGACCAGCACCGAGCGCACGTGCGGGCTGGCGGCGAGCCGGACCGCGTCCGCCGAGGCCCGGCGCGCGCCCAACGCGTCGGCGGCCACCGAGTCCACCGGCACGTCCACGGGACGGCCGGCCGCCAGGCCCGCGTTCAGCGCCCGGCAGCCTTCGGGCTCGACCGCGACGACGCGGATGCCGTGCTCCGCGGCGGCCGTGGCCACGCCCGCGAAGAGCCCGCCGCCCCCCACCGCCACCAGCACGGTGGTGACGTCGGGCCCGGCCGCCCGGATCTCCTCCAGCAGCGTGCCGGCGCCCGCCGCGATCAGCGGGTGGTCGTAGGCGTGCGAGGCCAGCGCCCCGGTCTCCGCCACGAACCGCGCCGCCGCCTCGGCCGCCTCCGCGTACTCCCGCCCCACCTGGCGGACGTCCGCGCCCAGCGCGCGCAGCGCCGCCACCTTGACCGGCGGCGCGGTCTCGGGCACGAACACGGTGGCCGGCAGGCCGTGCTGCCGCGCCGCCCACGCGCAGGCGAGCCCCGCGTTGCCGCCCGAGGCGATCGCGATGCCCGCCTCCGGCATCGCGCCGGACTCCAGCCGGGCCGTGGTGAAGTTCAGCGCGCCGCGGGCCTTGAACGAGCCGGTGTGCTGGAGGTGCTCGAGCGCGAACCACAGGTCGGGTCCCGCCGGGGCCAGCGCCACGGTCCTGACCGAGCCGCGCACCCGCCAGGTGGCGGCCTTCACGTCGTCGTAGGTGAGCGTCACCCTGGCAGGGTAGGCAGACCGGACGGTCCGTCGGTACCGGCGTTCGCTCCTGGTGGGACCCCGGCCGCCCGGGGTCATGGGATAAGTTCATCGGCCATGGACATCGCGATCAGATCCGGTTATGTCGTCCCCGTCGACGGGGAGCCCATCGAGTCCGGCACCGTGCTCGTCGTCGACGGCAAGATCGCCGCCGTCGGGCCTGACGCCGAGGTCACCGTCCCCGACGGGGTCCGCACCGTCGACGCGACCGGCCGCTGGGTGCTGCCCGGCTTCGTCGAGGCGCACGGGCACATCGGCGTGCACGAGGAGGCCGAGGGCTGGGCCGGCCAGGACACCAACGAGATGACGGATCCCAACGGCGCTCGGATGCGGGCCCTGGACGCCATCAACCCCGCGGACACCGGCTTCGCCGACGCCCTCGCCGGCGGCGTGACCAGCGCCGTCATCAAGCCGGGCTCGGGCAACCCGATAGGCGGCCAGACGGTCGCGGTGAAGTGCTGGGGCCGCAGCGTCGACGAGATGCTGATCCGGCAGCCGGTGAGCGTCAAGAGCGCCCTCGGCGAGAACCCCAAGCGGGTCTACGGCGACAAGAAGCAGCTGCCCTCCACCCGGCAGGGCGTCGCCGCGGTGATCAGGGACGCGTTCACCCGGGCCCGGGACTACCGGGCCAAGCGCCAGCACGCCGCCGACGAGGGCAAGCCGTTCGAGCACGATCCGAGCCTGGAGGTGCTGGTCCGGGTGCTGGACGGCGAGCTGCCGTGGTGCCAGCACACGCACCGGGCCGACGACATCGCCACCGCGCTGCGGCTCGCCGACGAGTTCGGCTACCGGGTGATCATCAACCACGGCACCGAGGCGCATCTGCTGGCCGACGAGATCGCCCGCCGCGGCGTGCCGGTGATCAGCGGGCCGCTCTTCACGACGCGCAGCAAGGTCGAGGTGCGGCAGCGCACGCTGGAGAACCCCGGCATCCTCGACCGCGCCGGCGTCACGGTGGCGATCACCACCGACCACCCGGTCATTCCGATCAACTTCCTGGTCCACCAGGTCACCCTCAGCGTCAAGGAGGGCCTGGACCGGGCGGCTGGGCTGCGCACCATCACCACCAACCCGGCCAGCATCATGGGCCTCGACGACCGGGTCGGGGCGCTCCGCCCCGGCCTCGACGGCGACGTCGTGATCTGGTCGGGAGACCCGCTGGACGTGATGAGCCGGGCGCTCACCGTCTTCGTCGAGGGCCGCGAGGTCTACGCGTACGACGAGGCGGCGCGCCGCGGCCGGGTCGTCGACCCGTACTACCGGGAGGAGCGGCCCGCGTCCTGACCGGCCGGGCCGTTCCTGATGGTTCCGGGCCGTCCGGCGACGTCGGACGGCCCCGGACCGCGCTCCGGCTCACGCCGGGCGGAACCAGAGGGTGGCGAGCGGGGGGAGCGTCGGGGCGATGCTGGCGTCCCGGCCGTGCGCGGGGATCGACTCGGCCTTCAGCCCGTCGGCGTTGCCGACACCGCTGCCGCCGTAGCGCGGGTCGTCGGTGTTCAGCACCTCGGTCCAGGCCGGCACGTGTACCGGGACGCCGAGCCGGTACCCGTGGCGGACCACGGGGGAGAAGCTGGTGATCGCGAGCAGCGGGGAGCCGTCGGCGGCGTACCGGAGGAAGGCGAGCACGTTGTCCTCCGCCGCGTCGGCGGCGATCCAGGAGAAGCCCTCGGGGTCGGTGTCCCGCTCCCACAGGGCGGGGGTGGCGACGTAACGGGCGTTCAGGTCGCGGACCAGGTCCTGGACGCCGCGGTGGTCGCCCGCCGCGACGTAGCCCGGGTCGAGCACCCACCACTGCGGGCCCTCGGTCTCCGACCATTCCGCCCCCTGGGCGAACTCCTGGCCCATGAAGAGCAGTTGCTTACCGGGATGGGACCACATGAAGCCGAGGTACGCGCGGTGGTTGGCCCGGCGCTGCCACCAGTCGCCGGGCATCTTGGAGACCAGCGCCCGCTTGCCGTGCACCACCTCGTCGTGCGAGATGGGCAGGACGTAGTTCTCCGAGTAGGCGTAGACCATGGAGAAGGTGATCTCGTCGTGGTGCCAGGCCCGGTGCACCGGGTCCCTGGCCAGGTAGACCAACGAGTCGTGCATCCAGCCCATGTTCCACTTGAAGCCGAAGCCGAGACCGCCCAGATGGGTGGGCCGGGTCACGCCGTCCCAGGCGGTGGACTCCTCCGCGACGGTCAGCACGCCGGGGCAGCGGCGGTAGACCGTGGCGTTGGTCTCCTGCAGGAACGCCACCGCGTCCCGGTTCTCCCGGCCGCCGTCGGCGTTGGGGGTCCACTGGCCGTCGGCGCGCGAGTAGTCGAGGTAGAGCATGGACGCCACGGCGTCCACCCGCAGCCCGTCGACGTGGTACTCCTCGCACCAGAAGACCGCGTTGGCGACCAGGAAGTTGCGCACCTCGGGGCGGCCGTAGTCGAACTCCAGGGTGCCCCAGTCCGGATGTTCGGCGCGCAGCGGGTCGGGGTGCTCGTAGCACGGCGTGCCGTCGAAACGGGCCAGCGCCCAGTCGTCCTTGGGGAAGTGCGCGGGCACCCAGTCGATCAGCACCCCGATGCCGGCCCGGTGCAGGGCGTCGACGAGGTGCTTGAAGTCGTCGGGCGTGCCCAGCCGGGCGGTCGGCGCGTAGTAGCCGGTGACCTGGTAGCCCCAGGAGCCGCCGAACGGGTGCTCAGCCGGCGGCATCAGCTCGACGTGCGTGAAGCCGAGGTCGTGGACGTACGCCGGGAGCTGCTCCGCCAGCTCCCGGTAGCCGAGGCCGGGGCGCCAGGAGCCGAGGTGCAGCTCGTAGACGGAGAGCGGGGCGGCGTGCGCCGGGCGCCGGGCGCGGCGGTCGAGCCACTCGGCGTCGTCCCAGACGTGCCGGCTCTCCCAGACCACCGAGGCGGTGGCGGGCGGGCATTCGGTGCGGCGGGCCAGCGGGTCGGCGCGCAGCGTGTGGCCGCCGTCCGGGCGGCAGACGTCGAACTTGTAGCGGGTGCCGGGGCCGACGCCCGGCACGAACAGCTCCCAGACGCCGCTGGCGCCCAGCGAGCGCATCGGGAACCCCGTGCCGTCCCAGGCGTTGAAGTCGCCGGCCACCCGGACGCCGCGCGCGTTCGGTGCCCACACCGTGAAGCGCGTGCCGCGCTCGCCCTGGTGCTCCAGGGGGCGCGCGCCCAGCGCCTCCCACAGGCACTCGTGCCGGCCCTCGGAGATCAGGTGCAGGTCGAGATCGCCGAGGGCCGGCAGGAAGGCGTACGCGTCGGGCGCCGGCGGTTCGGGCCCGTCGGCCGCGTACGTCACCGCCAGTCGGTAGCGCTCCGGCACCGCGGGTAGCGGCAGCACCGCCGCGAACAGGCCGTCGCCCTCGGAGACCAACTCGGCGCGCAGCTCGCCCCCGGCGCCGCCCGCCGCCTGCTCCGCGCCCGACACGAGGACCTCGACCCGGCGCGCGAGCGGGCGCAGGCAGCGGAACAGCACGCCGTCCGGGAGGCGGTGGGCGCCGAGCAGGGCGTGCGGGTCGTGGTGGGCCCCCGCCAGCAGGCGGGCGCGCTCCCCGGGGTCCAGACCAGGCACGGGCACGGACACGGGCGTTCCTCTCAGCGGGTGGGTCACGACGGGGTCAGTCCGCGGCCGCCAGCCGGCGGACGGCGGCCATCGGCACGTGCAACCAGGCCGGACGGTGCCGCGCCTCGTACAGCACCTCGTAGACGGCCTTGTCGGTCTCGTAGGCGCGCAGCAGCTCCCGCTGGGCCATCGGGTCCGCGCCCGAGGCCTCGGCGTAGCCCCGGCAGAAGGCGGTGCGGCTGGCCCGGGACCACTCGTCCGCCCAGGCGCCACCGGTCCGGTGCTGGCAGGCGGCGTAGTCGAAGGAGCGGAGCATGCCGGCGATGTCGCGGACCGGAGGGCCGAGTCTGCGTCGGTCGGTGAGCGGCCGGGCCGGCTCGCCCTCGAAGTCGATGAGCGACCAGCGGCTGCCCCGGCCGGTCGGGTCGGGGGTGCGCAGCACCTGGCCCAGGTGCAGATCGCCGTGCAGCCGCTGGACCACGCAGCCGCCGCCGCGCCTGGCGAAGTCGGCGAGTTCCTCGTAGGCGCGGCGCAGCCCGACGCGGTACGGGCGCAGCTCCGGGACGGCGGCGGCGGCCTCGGCGAGCCGCTCGGTCATGGCGACGGCGGCCTGCTCCAGCTGGGCCCGGCGCAGCTCGGACGTGGGCAGCGCCGTGGCCAGGGCGGTGTGCACCTCGGCGGTGGCCCGGCCCAGGGAGCGGGCGGCCGGGCTGAAGTCGACGCGCCGGCTGAGCGACTGCAGCGCCAGTTGCCAGCCGTCCCGGGAGCCGGCCAGATAGGGCTGGAGCACGCCGAGGGTCAGGGGTTCGGCGGCCGGCGGCCGGTCGGGGAAGAGCGCGGCCTCGAACCAGGCGGAGGGCGCGGGCACCCGGGTGCAGCCGGCCTCGGCCAGGGCGCGGGGCAGCTCCAGATCGGGGTTGATGCCAGGGCTGACCCGGCGGAACAGCTTGAGGATGTGGCTGTCGCCGTAGACCACGGAGGAGTTGGTCTGCTCGCCGGTCAGCACCCGGGGCGACAGCGCGGAGGGGATCGCGGTGCCCGGGGCGCGGCCGAAGCGGAGCGCGCCGAGCCGGCCGGGGGCGCGCAGCCGCTCCAGCAGCAGGCCGGACAGGCGCGGGTCGTGCAGCGCGTCGTACACGGCGCGCCCGCGCAGTGGTCCGTCGGTCGGTCGGCCGACGAGCGCCGGGGCGAGCACCGGCGGCAGCACCGGGCGGACGCCCAGCAGCAGCTGGTAGCAGTCGCCGCCGGCGGGCGACCCCTGCGGAGCGTCCCGGCCGGGCGCGTGGTGGCTCGCGCCTTCGGCGTCGCGTTCGGCGGCGGGCCGGCGGGCGTACCCGGTCGGCCGGGTGCGGACCAGCAGGTGCAGCAGGCCGGGGACCTGGCCGCTCCCGGCGCACGGCAGCAGCTCGGTGGCGGCGACCAGGGCGAGCCCGCCGAGCGGGCGCCCCTTGCCGGCGAACCAGCGCTGCTGCGGCAGCCAACGGGCGAGCAGCCCGGTGAGGGAGGGGAGCAGGGACCCGGCATGCGGGGCGGCCGGGTGCCGCGCGGATGGCGCGGGGGCGGTACGGGGCGAGGAGCTGTCCGGCATGGCGTCCTTTCCCCGGGCACACGAATTATGTGACGAAGTGTTCCGGATGGTGGCGACGCTTGTCCGGCGGCGCGGGACGTGTCGTGAAGGAACGACCGTGCGGGTGAGGCCAGTCACGCAGATGGAGGGCTTTGGGCAGCGCTGCGTCCGGTCGGAGCGAAGGGAGAGGCTTACCCCGCTCACCCCGTGATCTGGGGCAAGCCCTTCCCTGTGTCAGGCGCGCCGTCTCGCCGGTGCGCCGCGCCGGCGGCCTAGCTCTCGGGAGCCCTGCACAGCCGGAACCAGTAGAAGCCGTGTCCCGCGAGTGTGAGCAGGTACGGCGGTTCGCTGACGGGCGGGAAGCGCACGCCGCCGATCAGCTCGACGGGGATGCGGCCGGCCCAGGCCCGCAGGTCCAGCTCGGTCGGCTGGGAGAAGCGGGAGAAGTTGTGCACGCACATGACGAGGTCGTCGTCGTGTTCGCGGAGGAAGGCGAGGACCGCCGGGTTGGAGGAGGGCAGCTCGGCGTAGCTGCCGAGGCCGAACGCGCGGTTCTGCTTGCGGATCTCCACCATCCGTTTGGTCCAGTGCAGCAGCGAGGACGGCGAGCTCATCGCCGCCTCGACGTTGGTGACCTGGTACCCGTAGATCGGGTCCATGATGGTCGGCAGGAACAGCCGCCCCGGGTCGCAGGTGGAGAAGCCGGCGTTGCGGTCGGGCGCCCACTGCATCGGGGTGCGCACCGCGTCCCGGTCGCCGAGCCAGATGTTGTCCCCCATGCCGATCTCGTCGCCGTAGTACAGGATCGGCGATCCCGGCAGCGACAGCAGCAGCGCGGTGAAGAGCTCGATCTGGTTGCGGTCGTTGTCCAGCAGCGGGGCCAGCCGGCGCCGGATGCCGATGTTGGCGCGCATCCGGGGGTCCTTGGCGTACTCCGCGTACATGTAGTCGCGCTCCTCGTCGGTGACCATCTCCAGGGTCAGCTCGTCGTGGTTGCGCAGGAAGACGCCCCACTGGCAGCCGGAGGGGATGGCCGGGGTCTTGGCCAGGATCTCCGAGACCGGGTAGCGGGACTCGCGGCGCACCGCCATGAAGATGCGGGGCATCACCGGGAAGTGGAACGCCATGTGGCACTCGTCGCCGCCGCTTTCGAAGCTGCCGAAGTAGTCGACGACGTCCTCGGGCCACTGGTTGGCCTCGGCGAGCAGCACGGTGTCGGGGTAGTGCGCGTCGATCTCGGCGCGCACCCGGCGCAGGAAGGCGTGCGACGCAGGAAGGTTTTCGCAGCTGGTGCCCTCCTCGGCGTACAGGTACGGGACGGCGTCCAGCCGGAAGCCGTCGATGCCGAGGTCCAGCCAGAAGCGCAGGGCCGAGAGGATCTCCTCCTGGACGGTCGGGTTCTGGTAGTTCAGGTCCGGCTGGTGCGAGAAGAACCGATGGAAGTAGTACTGCCGGCGGACCGGGTCGAAGGCCCAGTTGGAGGCCTCCGTGTCGACGAAGATCACTCGCGCGTCCGCGAACTGCTTGTCGTCGTCGGCCCAGACGTAGTAGTCGCCGTAGGGGCCCTCCGGGTCCCGGCGCGACTCCTGGAACCACCGGTGCTGGTCGCTGGTGTGGTTCATGACGAAGTCGATGATGACCCGCATGCCGCGCTGGTGCGCGGCGTCCACGAACTCCACGAAGTCCGCGAGGTCGCCGACCTCGGGCATGACGTCGACGTAGTCCGACACGTCGTAGCCGCCGTCTCGCAGCGGCGACTTGAAGAACGGCGGCAGCCACAGGCAGTCGATGCCGAGCCACTGCAGATAGTCAAGCTTGGCGGTGAGCCCTTTCAGATCCCCGATTCCGTCGCCGTTGCTGTCCTGGAAGGAGCGGACCAGGACCTCGTAGAACACCGCGCGCTTGAACCACTCGGGATCTCGCTCGCGGGCAGGCGTGTCCTCGAACTTGTCGGGGACCGGCTCATTGACGCTCATCGTTGGGTGACCCTCCGGTCTGTGAGGACGGTCGCAGGGCCAGGATGTGCGCTGAGGGGGCACCTGCGTCCACACGGCCCGGCTCAAGCCGCACATAGTTGTCCCTGCCCCAGTAGTAGGTCTCGCCGGTGAGCTCGTCGCGCACCGGGAAGGGCTCGGCGCCGCTTTCCTGAGCAGGGGACAGGCCGCACCCTTCGAGTTCCGCCAGATTCAACGAGACCGTGGCTTCGTGGGTGTGGTGCGGATCGATGTTGACAACCATGAGAACGCAGTCGGCTTGAGGTGTCGTAACGCGCTTGGAGTACGCCAGGATGTGCTCGTTGTTGGTGCGGTGGAAGCGCAGGTTGCGCAGCCGGCGAAGGGCGGGGTGCCGGCGACGCAGGTCGTTCAGCGCGGTGACGAGCGGGACGATGCTCCGGCCCGAGCGCTCGGCCGCGGCCCAGTCGCGCGGGCGCAGCTGGTACTTCTCCGAGTCGGCGTACTCCTCGCTGCCCGGTTCGGCCGCGGTGGATTCGCACAGCTCGTATCCGGCATACATTCCCCAGCTCGGGGAGAGGGTGGCGGCCAGCACCGCGCGGATCTCGAATGCCGCGCGGCCCCCGTCCTGCAGATAGGCGTGCAGGATATCCGGAGTGTTCACGAAGAGGTTGGGACGCATGTACGCCGCCGCCGGACCGCTGAGCTCGGTGAGATATTCGGTGAGCTCGTCCTTGCCCGTGCGCCAGGTGAAGTACGTGTACGACTGCTGGAAGCCGATCTGCGCCAGCGTGTGCATCATCGCCGGGCGGGTGAACGCCTCGGCGAGGAACACGACGTCCGGGTCCGCGCGGTTGATCTCGGCGATGACCTTCTCCCAGAACACCACCGGCTTGGTGTGCGGATTGTCGACGCGGAACACCCGGACCCCGCGGGCCATCCAGAAACGGAGCAGGCGCAACGTCTCGGCGACCAGGCCGTTGAAATCGTTCTCGAAGGAGATCGGATAGATGTCCTGGTACTTCTTGGGTGGGTTCTCGGCGTACGCGATGGAGCCGTCGGCCCGCTTGTGGAACCACTCGGGGTGCTCCTTGACCCACGGATGGTCGGGACTGCACTGGAGTGCGAAGTCCAGCGCGACCTCCAGGCCGTGGGCGCCGGCCGCCGCCACGAAGGCGTCGAAGTCCTCCAGGGTGCCCAGGTCCGGGTGGATCGCGTCGTGGCCGCCGTCGGCCGAGCCGATGGCCCACGGGCAGCCGACGTCGTCGGGGCCCGCGGCGAGCGAACCGCCGGGGCCCTTCCTGAAGGAGTCGCCGACGGGGTGCACCGGCGGCAGGTAGACGACGTCGAAGCCCATCGCGGCGATCCCCGGGAGCCGTTCCGCGGCGGTGCGCAGGGTGCCGGACACGGGCGGCGCGTCGGGGTGGAGCACGGCGCCCTCGGAGCGCGGGAACATCTCGTACCAGGCGCCGACCAGCGCGCGTTCCCGTTCCACCAGGAGCGGCAGCGGCCGGGAGGAGGTGACGAGTTCGCGCAGCGGATGCCGGGCGAGGATCGCGGTCACCTCGGGGGCCAGCGCGGCGGCCAGCCGGTCGGCCGGCGGCAGCGCCTCGTCGGTCAGCGCCCCGGCGGCCCGCAGCAGCGTCTGCCGGCCCTCCGCCTTCGTCACCTCGGCGGCGGCGCGGGCGAACAGGCGGGCGCCCTCGATCAGGGTCAGCTCGACGTCGGTGTCGGCCTCGACCTTGATCCGGGCGTTCCGGCGCCAGGTCCGCACCGGGTCCGCCCACGCCTCGACGTGGTAGCTCCAGCGCCCCTCGGCGTCGGGGGTGACGTCGGCGCCCCAGCGGTCGGTGCCGGGAGAGAGCTCGTGCATCGGCAGCCAGCGGGCGCTGCGCCCGGACGCGTCGCGCAGCACCACGTTGGCGCCCACCGCCTCGGCGCCCTCGCGGAAGACGGTGGCACTGACCTGGAATGTCTCGCCGGGCACCGCCTTGACCGGGCGGCGGCCGCAGTCGATGCGTGGCTGGACGTCGAGGACGGGGATGCGACCGATCATAAGAGGATCACCTGGGGGAGTTGAGGGCAGGGGTGTCCTTTGTACTGTTTGTCTGGTATCTGATGGGTTGGGGGTCGGGCCGCTCCGGGGCGCGTTCACTCGGCTGGGCGGGTGCGGTGTGCCGCGGGACGGGACGGGCGGGCATGCGTCGGCCCCCCCACCCCGGCGGGTGCGGGGGCCGACGCCGGCTTACCGATCTACGGACTTCCGCGGGTTACTGGTAGCTGATGTCCGACTCGTCGTACAGGCAGTGGGTGCCGTCGGGGCCGGAGCCCGACTCCTCCGGCTCGTCACCGCTGTCGTTGCCGATGTACCGCTGGCACACGGTCATCTCGTCGTCCCCGACGATGGTGATGTTGTTGAACGTCGCCGTGTCGCCGTAGTTCTCGTTGATCCCGGCGATGGTGTTGCCGGGGGCGGTCACCGTGACGCCGTCCAGGACGATGTTCCGCTGCGGCATCTCGTCGCAGTTGCCGCAGGAGCGGACCATGGTGCCGAAGTCCTCGGCCGCGAAGCCGGAGATGTTCAGCGTGCCACCGCCGTTGAACTGCAGCACCTTGTCCTCCGCGCCGACGGCGCCGCCGCCGACGACGTTGTACGTCGAGCCGTTCCGGAAGGTGGCGGCGTCCTCGCCGACGTCCTCCCAGTACACGTTCTCCAGCGTGCAGTCACCCTCGCAGTGGATGCCGTCGGCACCCGGCGAGCCGATGATGACGTTGCTGAGCGTGGCGCCGTCGCTCACCTCGAAGACCGCTTCCTGGTCCTCGCCCTGGTCGCCGCCGCCGAGGCCGTCACCGGGGATGTAGCGGGTGCCGCCGCCGTCGAAGTCCTCGGTGATCTCGATGGTCTCCTCCACCACCTCGTCGGCGGTGGCGGTGGGGATCTCGACGACGCTGCCCGTCCGGGCCGCCTCGGAGGCGGCCGCCGGCTGGTCGGCGGGGGCGGCGTTGGCCAGCGCCGTCACACCGCCTGCCGTCAGGACGCCGGCGAACGCGGCGGCCAGCAGCAGCCGGCCCCGCCTTCGGGTCTTGCGGTGGGGGGATTCCATGGTCTCTCCTTGCTGTTCTCTGTGTGGGGGTGTGGGTGGTGCGCTGGGGCTTGTCCCGCCGCGGCCGTGGCCGCGGCGGAGGTCTGGTCGGCTACTCGCCGGCGCCCGCCGGGACGCCGTTCAGCATCGACGGCGTGATCTGCGCCATGTCGGGGCCGATGTAGAAGCTCGGGTGCGGCGGCTGGTTGTAGGCGGTGTTCTGCCAGGCGATGGAGGTGCGGTACTGGCGGTCCTGCATCAGCGCCGGGATCGAGGTGTCCGTCGGGTCGTCGGTCGAGTAGATCCGCAGCGCGCTGTTGTCACTGGTGCGCCAGATGACCTCCTCGCGCCAGTCGCCGAGGATGTCGGCGGACAGCGCCGGGGTGGCCTTGGTGCCGTTGTTCGACGCCACGCCCTCGCCGGTGAGCAGCCGGGTCTCGCCGTCGCCCGTGTACTTGTCGATGTGCGTGTCGTCCAGCAGCTCCCGGGTCAGGTCGCCGTCCCACCACACCGCGAAGTTGATGCTCGACGGCTTGTCGCCGACCTCGTCGCCGTCCAGGTTGCGCAGGCCGCCGTCCGCCGACGACCAGAACTCCGCGCCCGGGTTGTCGGCCCAGATGTCGTCCGCCATGCCGCGGCCGTTGTCGCCGGCCGGTTCGGTCTCCCACAGGACGTCGCCGGTGTCGGCGTCGGCGAGCCAGGATCCTGGCTTGCTGCCGTCCTCGTCGACCTTGTAGAACTCCAGGCCCTCGTTGTTCGGGTCGAAGTCGCCGAGGTGCTGCGCGTCGCCGTGGCCGTAGCCGGTGGACCAGAGCACGCCGCCGTCGTCGTCCACGGCGAGCGAGCCGTACGCGATCTCGTCGCGGCCGTCGCCGTCCAGGTCGCCGACCGACAGGTTGTGGTTGCCCTGGCCGGCGTACTGGCCGCCCGCCTCGTCGCTGTCGAAGACCCAGCGCTGGGTCAGGTTGCTGCCGTCGAAGTCCCAGGCGGCGATGACGGAGCGGGTGTAGTAGCCGCGGCACATGATCAGCGACGGGCTCGACCCGTCCAGGTACGCGGTGGCGGCCAGGAAACGGTCGACGCGGTTGCCGTAGTCGTCGCCCCAGTCGGCCACGTTGCCGCGTCCCGGCACGTAGTCGACGGTGTCGATGGCCGCGCCCGTCGCGCCCTCGAAGATGGTGAGGTACTCGGGGCCGTCCAGGATGTACCCGCCGTCGTTGCGGTAGTCGGCGTTCGCGTCGCCGATGACGGTGCCCGCACCGTCCACGGTGGCGTCGGCGGTCTTCATGGCGACCTCGGCGGAGCCGTCGCCGTCGTAGTCGAAGACCTGGAACTGGGTGTAGTGCGCCCCGGCCCTGATGTTGCGGCCCAGATCGATGCGCCACAGCTGGTCGCCGGTCAGCGTGTAGGCGTCGATGTATACGTTGCCGGTGACGCCGGACTGCGAGTTGTCCTTGGCGTTGGTGGGGTCCCACTTGAGGACGATCTCCAGCTCGCCGTCCCCGTTCAGGTCCCCCACGGAGGCGTCGTTGGCGACGTAGTCACCGCCGGGCGAGTCGATCGGGATGTCGGTGGAGGCGTTCGGCAGGTACAGGGCGGTGGCGGCGTCCATGGTCTCGGCGCCGTCCACGACGCTGCTGACCGTGTACTCCGCGTCGGCGGGCGCGCCCTCGTCCAGGAAGTTGGTGGCCCCGGTGAGCGGCTCGTCGTTGATCCTCGTGCCGTCGCGGTAGACGTTGAAGGCCACGTCGTCCGGGTCGGTGGCCAGCAGTCGCCAGCTCACCAGGTTGCCGTCGGCGGACCCCACGCTCACCAGTCCGCGACCGAGATCGTCCATCTGGTAGGCGCCGGCGTCCTGCTCCGCCGCGGCCGCCGGGGCGGCGCCGCCCTCGTCGGCGGCGTGGGACAGCGCGGTCAGCCCGCCCGTCGCCATGACTCCGACGAGTCCGGCGGCCAGCAGCACCCGCCCTCGCCTGACGTCTCTCTTACGATGCAGGGATCGCACGCGATCCTCCTGGGGTCGTGGGGGGAATGTCACGGGGAGGTTGCCGCCGGGGGCGCGTGGGGTTGCCGGGTTCCGCGAATGCGCCCGCGGCCCGGGGCGTATTCGCGGGATTCCTGGGAAACGTCGTGAGTGGACCTGGTACCACACGTCTTGTCCGGTTTCCCCGCGCGATCCGGAGGGCCGCTCACGACCGTCCGCGCCATGCCGTGAGTCTCAGCTCGGTATCGCCGTTCAGCCCGCGGTTCACAGCAATCTACGCGCGCAGTAATGTGCCTTCACCGAAACGCCATACCACCGCCGACCATCTGAGGTGGACGATGTCCATAGCAAGACCCAAGGCCGCGCGGACGCTCGCCGCCGTCCTAGCGATCGGTGTCGTCGTCACCGGTTGCGCCGAGAGCGAGCGCGACGACGACGACTCCTCGAACGGCTCCGACACCTTCGTGTTCGGCGCCCCCGGCGACCCCGCGTCCCTGGACCCCGCGCTGGCCAGCGACGGTGAGACCTTCCGGGTCACCCGTCAGGCCTTCGAGGCGCTGCTGGAGCACGAGACCGGCGGCACCGAGCTGGTCGGTGGCCTCGCCGAGTCCTGGGAGAGCAACGAGGCCGGCACCGAGTGGACATTCCACCTGCGGGATGGCGTGAAGTTCCACGACGGCGCGGATCTGACCGGTGAGGTCATCTGCCAGAACTACGACCACTGGTACAACTGGACCGGCACCTACCAGAACAGCGCCCTCTCGTATTACTGGCAGACGGTCTTCGGCGGATTCGCCGAGAACGAGAACGAGGACATCCCCGAGCCGAACTACGTCGGCTGCGAGGCCCCCGACGAGCTGACCGCCGTCATCGAGGTGGAGCACGCCTCCGCCAACCTGCCCGGCGGATTCTCGCTCCAGGCCTTCGGCATCCACTCGCCCGACGCCATCGCGGCGTACGAGCAGCAGGCGGCCTCCACGGACGACGGCGAGAACATCAACTACCCCGAGTACAGCCAGGAGGCCGGCACGGTCGCCGGCACCGGCCCGTTCGAGATCACCGGATGGAACAAGGGGAACGGCGAGGTCACCCTGGAGCGCTTCGACGACTACTGGGGTGAGAAGGCCGGCGTGGGCGAGCTGGTGTTCCGCACCATCTCCGAGGAGGACGCCAGACGGCAGGCTCTCCAGGCCGGGAACATCGACGGATACGACCTGGTCGCGCCGGGCGACGTGCAGACGCTGCTCGACGAGGGCTTCCAGGTGCCGGTCCGCGACGTGTTCAACATCTTCTACCTCGGCATGACCCAGGACCGCAATCCGGCGCTCGAGAGCCTCGAGGTGCGCCAGGCCATCGCGCACGCGCTGGACCGGGAGACGCTGGTGAACACCCAGCTGCCGGAGGGCGGCGTGGTGGCCACCCAGTTCATGCCGGACACGGTGGACGGATACTCCGAGGACGTCGCCACCTACGCCTACGATCCGGGCGAGGCCCGTGACCTGCTCGCCGCCGCCGGCGAGGAGAACCTGTCGGTGGACTTCTGCTACCCGACCGAGGTCACCCGCCCGTACATGCCGGCCCCCGCCGACATGTTCGAGCTGATGCGGGCCGACCTCGAGGAGGTGGGCATCACCGTCGAGCCGCGGCCGATGAAGTGGAACCCCGACTACCTCGACACGGTGGAGAACGGCGGTTGCGACCTGCGCCTGATGGGGTGGACCGGCGACTTCAACGACGGTTACAACTTCCTCGGCACCTGGTTCGCCGAACGCTCCGCGGAGTGGGGCTTCGAGAACCAGGAGCTCTTCGACCTGATGCACGAGGCGGAGACGGAGCCCGACCTGGAGACCCGCGTCGGCCTGTACGAGCAGGTCAACGAGCTGGTCATGGAGCTGCTGCCCGGCGTGCCGGTGTCCAGCTCCCCGCCGTCCATCGCCTTCGCGGCGGACGTCAACCCGCCGACGGTCTCCCCGCTCACGCAGGAGAACTTCGCGGAGACCTCCTTCAAGTAGGGCACCGCGCAGTCTGGCCCCAGGTCCGCCCGGCCACGGCACCCCGTGGCCGGGCGGACTCCTGACCGGCGCGCCACGCTCACGCGATCCGCGAGCACGACAAGAAAGGGGCGACCCGCCAAGGTGTTGCGTCTCATCATCCGCAGGCTGTTGCAGCTGATACCCACGCTGGTCGGCCTGTCGGTGCTTCTCTTCCTCTGGGTGCACCAGCTGCCCGGCGGCCCGGTGGCCGCCATGCTCGGCGAGCACGCCACCGACGCCGACCGCCGACAGATCGAGGCGGCGCTCGGGCTCGACGAACCGCTGTGGACGCAGTACGTGAACTACGTGCGCGAGCTGGTCTCCCTCGACCTGGGCGTCTCCACCCAGACGGGCCAGCCGGTATGGGAGGAGTTCACGCTGCGCTATCCCGCCACCGTCGAGCTCTCCCTCGCCGCGATGCTCATCGCCATCGCCGTGGGCATCCCGCTCGGCTACTTCGCCGCGCGCCGGCGCGGCAGCTGGCTGGACCTGACCGCGGTCTCCGGCTCGCTGGTGGGCATCTGCATCCCCGTCTTCTTCCTGGCGTTCATCCTCAAGCAGATCTTCGCCGTCGAACTCGGCTGGTTGCCCAGCTTCGGCAGACAGACGACCGGCCTCGACGCCACCGAGGTCACCGGCTTCTACGTGCTCGACGGGCTGCTGACCAGGGAGTTCGACGCCTCCTGGGACGCCATCCAGCATCTGGTGCTGCCCGGCGTGGCGCTGGCGTCGATCCCGCTCGCGGTGATCGTCCGGATGACCCGGGCCAGCGTGCTCGAGGTGCTCGGCGAGGACTACGTGCGCACCGCCGAGGCCAAGGGGTTGAAGCAGAGCGTGGTGCGCCTCCGGCACGTCCTGCGGAACGCGCTGCTGCCGATCGTCACCACCATCGGCCTGCTCACCGGCAGCCTGCTGTCCGGCGCCGTGCTCACCGAGTCGGTGTTCGCGTTCGGCGGCATCGGCGACTTCATCAGAGGCGCCATCGACGCCCGTGACTATCCGGTGCTGATGGGCTTCATCCTGTTCATCGCGATCACCTACGTGCTGATCAACCTGCTGGTGGACATCGCCTACAGCATCATCGACCCGAGGGTGCGGGTGAACTGATGACCGCCAACACCGGATTTCTCGAAAAGAAGTCCGCCAAGATCGACCGGCTCGCGGAACTCACCGCCCGCCGCGAGGGCGCCTCGGGCGCCAGCCTGTGGGTGGAGACGCTGCGCCGCCTGCGCGACAGCAAGATGGCCCTCATCGGCGGCGCCATCATCGCGGTCTTCGTCGTGGTGGCCGTCGTCGGCCCGTGGGTCGCCCCGCACGACCCCACCGCCCAGCTCTGGCGCGACGAGGTCTTCCCCAACCGGGGCGAGTTCGTCGGCCCGCGCGGCGAGAACCTGCTGGGCCTCGACCATCTGGGCCGGGACGAGCTCTCCCGGATGCTGGAGGGCGCCCGGCAGACCCTGCTGGTCGGCATCGTCGCCACCCTGCTCGGGTTCGCCGTCGGCACCCTGATCGGCGGCGTGTCCGGCGCCGCACTGGCCTTCGGCGGGGCGGCCGGCCGGCGGGTCGACGCGGTGCTGATGCGCTTCATCGACATCAGCCTGGCCCTGCCCTCGCTGCTGCTCGCGGTCAGCATCGCCGCCGTGATGGGGCAGAGCCTCACCACGGTCATGATCGCGGTGGGCGTGGTGCAGATCCCGATCTTCGCCCGGCTGCTGCGCGGCTCCATGCTGGCCCAGGCCAACTCCGACTACGTGCTGGCCGCGCGGTCGCTGGGTGTGCGCCGCCGGCGCATCGTGCTCGCACACGTGCTGCCCAACTCGTTGGGGCCGGTCATCGTCCAGTCGACGCTCGCGCTGGCCACTGCCATCATCGAGGCTGCGGCCCTGTCCTATCTGGGCCTGGGCAATCCGGACGCCTCACAGCCGGAATGGGGCGTGATGCTGGCCCAGGCGCAGGAGGACTTCGAGCAGGCGGCGTTCCTCTCCGCCTATCCCGCCCTCGGCATCATCATCACCGCGCTCGGCTTCACCCTGCTGGGCGAGGCGATGCGCGAGGCGCTCGACCCACGACTGCGGAGCCGATGACCATGACCTTGCTGTCCGTGGACGAACTGACCGTCACCTTCACCGGTGGCGGAGGCCGCGGCACCCGCGAGGTGCCGGCCGTGGAGGGCGTCTCCTTCACCGTCGACCAGGGGGAGGTGGTGGGCCTGGTCGGCGAGTCCGGCTGCGGCAAGAGCGTCACCTCCCTGGCGCTGATGGGCCTGCTGCCCAGAAAGGGCGTACGGGTCGGCGGCCGGGTCGAGTACGACGGCACCGACCTGCTGACGCTCAGCCGGAACGCGATGCGCGGGCTGCGCGGCACCCAGTTGGCGATGATCTTCCAGGACCCGCTGTCCTCGCTGAACCCGGTGGTCCCCATCGGCGTCCAGGTGACCGAGATCCTCAGCCGGCACCGCGGCATGCGCGGCTCGGCGGCCCGGAAGGAGGCCGCGTCGCTGCTCGACCGGGTCGGCATCCCGGATCCGACCCGCCGGCTGAGGGAGTACCCGCACCAGCTCTCCGGCGGGATGCGCCAGCGCGCGCTGATCGCCATGGCGGTGGCGTGCGCGCCTCGCCTGCTGATCGCCGACGAGCCGACCACCGCCCTCGACGTCACGATCCAGGCGCAGATCCTGGAGCTCCTGAAGGAGCTGGTCGAGCAGCAGGGCACCGCACTGCTGATGATCACGCACGATCTGGGCGTGGTCGCGGGACTGTGCGATTCGGTCAACGTGCTCTACGCCGGCAAGGTGGTGGAGGCGGCCGAGCGCCGACCGCTGTTCGCCACCCCGGCGCATCCGTACGCGCACGGGTTGCTCGGCTCCATCCCCCGGCTGGACGCGCCGCGGGGCGAGCGGCTGAACCCGGTGCGCGGTTCCATCAACGACACCATCGCCTGGTCCGACGGCTGCGCGTTCGCGCCGCGCTGCGACTTCTACACCATGGAGTGCCTCCAGGGCACGCCCCCGCTGGAGGGCCAGGCCGCGCTGCCGGACCCCGACCACCGGGTCCGCTGCGTGAATCCGGTGCTGCCGGTGGACGACGCGGGCGACGACGCGGGTGACGCACCCGAGGCGAACCAGGAGACGGAGGCCCCCGCATGAGCCTGCTGGAACTGGACGAGGTGAAGGTCCACTTCCCCGTCAAGCGCGGCATCGTCTTCGACCGCACCGTCGGCCACGTCTACGCCGTGGACGGCGTCTCGCTGTCCGTCGAAGCCGGCCAGACCTACGGCCTGGTCGGCGAGTCGGGCTGCGGCAAGACCACGCTCGGCCGGGCGGTCCTGCGCCTGGTGGACATCACCAGCGGCCACGTCGTCTTCGACGGCACGGACCTGGCCGGGCTGCCGCCCGAGCAGATGCGCCGCTCCCGCCGCCGGCTGCAGATGGTCTTCCAGGACCCGCTGGGCAGCCTGAACCCGCGGCAGAACATCGAGTCCATCCTGTCCGAGGGCATGGCCGCGCACGGGATCGGCGCGGACCGCGCCGAGCGCCGCGCGAAGATCAAGGAGATCCTGGAGCGGGTGGGGCTGCCGACGGACGCGCTCAGCCGCTATCCGCACGAGTTCTCGGGCGGGCAGCGGCAGCGCATCGGCATCGCCCGCGCGCTGGTGCTGGAACCCGACGTGATCATCTGCGACGAGCCGGTCTCGGCCCTGGACGTCTCGATCCAGGCCCAGGTGCTCAACCTGCTGGAGGAGCTCCAGGACTCGATGGGCCTGACCTACCTGGTCATCGCCCACGACCTGGCCGTGGTGCGGCACATCTCGGACGTCATCGGCGTGATGTACCTCGGCTCGCTGGTCGAGGAGGCGCCGAGCGACGAGCTGTACGCGACGCCGCGGCATCCGTACACCAGGGCGCTGATGTCGGCCGTCCCGGTGCCCGACCCCGAGGTCGAGGACCACCGGGAGCGGATCCTGCTCACCGGCGACCTGCCGTCCCCGGCCAACCCGCCGGCCGGCTGCCGCTTCCACACCCGCTGCCCGTGGCGGCAGCAGGAGCGTTGCGACACCGAGCGCCCGGCGCTGCGGGAGTTGGCGGACGGTCACAAGGTGGCGTGCCACTACGCGGAGGGGATCGCCGACGGCACGATCCGCCCGACCAGCGAGTTGGCCCCGCAGCTGCTGGCCGAGGCCGGCGGCTCGGGCGAGGACGGCGGGACGGTGGACAAGGACCGGGAGGTTCCGGTCACCCCCTGATCCACCACCCGTGACCCACCACCCGTCACGACCCGTGACCCACGACCCGCGACCCACGACCCGTGACCCGCCGTCCGGGGCCGCGACCGGCGTCCGCCGGGCGCGACCCCGGCGCGCGGGGGCGTCCCGCCTGACACCCTGCCTGAAATCCGCCGGATATCCCGATCATGGCTGGTTCGCGCGGTTACGGTCGGATCGTGAAGGCCATTCGTCGCATCTCCGTTCGTCCCGTCCTTCCCGACCCACTGCTCCCGCTCCAGGAGCTGGCGCTGAACCTGCGCTGGTCCTGGCACTCCGACACCCGCGACCTCCTCAGGTCCGTCGACCCCGAGAGCTGGTACGCCGCGGGCGCCGATCCGGTGCGCCAGCTCGGCCTGGTCCCGGCGGCCCGGCTCGCCGAGCTGGCCGCCGACCGGGGCTTCCTGCGCCGGCTCGGCGTCGCCGTGGAGGACCTCCGCGACTACCTGACCGAGCCCCGGTGGTACCAGCGGGCCGACGCCCAGGCCGGCGGCGAGCTGCCGCGCGCCGTCGCGTACCTCTCGCCCGAGTTCGGCATCACCGCCACCCTGCCGCAGTACTCCGGCGGCCTCGGCATCCTGGCCGGCGACCATCTGAAGGCCGGCAGCGACCTCGGCGTGCCGCTGATCGGCGTCGGCCTGCTGTACCGCCACGGCTACTTCCGGCAGAGCCTGGACGCCGCCGGCTGGCAGCTGGAGCACTATCCGGTGGTGGTGCCGCAGGAACTGCCGGTGACCCAGCTCAGCGAGCCGGACGGCTCACCGGTCCGGGTCCGGCTGACGCTGCCCGAGGGCCGCACCCTCGCCGCCCAGGTCTGGCAGGCCATGGTGGGCCGCGTGCCGCTGCTCCTGCTGGACTCCGCGCTCGGCGAGAACGACGCGGCCGCCCGCGAGGTCACCGACCGGCTCTACGGCGGCGGCAGCGAGCACCGGCTGGCGCAGGAGATGCTGCTCGGCATCGGCGGCGTCCGCGCCGTCCGGGCGTTCTGCCGGCTCACCGGGCATCCGCACCCCGAGGTCTTCCACATGAACGAGGGCCACGCGGGCTTCCTCGGCCCCGAGCGGATCCGGGAGCTCGGCGAACAGGGCGTCGGCTTCGACGCGGCGCTCCGCGCGGTGCGCGGTGGCACCGTCTTCACCACCCACACGCCGGTGCCCGCCGGCATCGACCGGTTCCCCGAGGAACTGGTCGCCCGGTACTTCGGCCCCGGCGGCGAGCTCGACCGGCTCGACGTGGCGGAGCTGCTCGCGCTGGGCCGGGAACCGGAGGGCACGGACGGCGCGCTGGGGCCGGCCGGCGGCACGCAGGACGGCGAGCCGCAGTTCAACATGGCGGTGCTCGGGCTGCGCACCGCGCAGCGCGCCAACGGCGTCTCCCAGCTGCACGGCCAGGTGAGCCGCGAGATGTTCGCCGTGCTGTGGCCGGGGTTCGACGCCGAGGAGGTGCCGATCGGCGCCGTCACCAACGGCGTGCACGCCCCGACCTGGACCGCCGACGAGGTGCGGCGGGCCCGGTCCGCCGACCGGCCGCTGACCGACCCGGAGCTGTGGGAGCTGCGCCGCGTCCTGCGGGAACGGCTGGTGCTCGACGTCCGCGACCGGCTGCGCGCCGCCTGGCGGCAACGCGGCGCGGGCCGGGCCGAACTGGGCTGGATCGGCGACGTCCTGGACCCCGAGGTGCTGACCCTCGGCTTCGCCCGGCGGGTCCCCTCCTACAAGCGGCTGACGCTGATGCTGCGGGACCGGGAGCGGCTCACCCGGCTGCTGCTGCACCCCGAGCGCCCGGTGCAGCTCGTGGTGGCCGGCAAGGCACACCCGGCGGACGAGAGCGGCAAGCTGCTGATCCAGGAGCTCGTCAGGTTCGCCGACGACCCCGCGGTGCGGCACCGCATCGTCTTCCTGCCCGACTACGGCATGGAGATGGCCCGCGCCCTGTACGCCGGCTGCGACGTCTGGCTCAACAACCCGCTCCGCCCGCTGGAGGCGTGCGGCACCTCGGGCATGAAGGCCGCGCTCAACGGCTGCCTCAACCTCTCGGTGCGCGACGGCTGGTGGGAGGAGTGGTTCGACCCGGACTTCGGCTGGGAGATCCCGACCGCGGAGGGCACGGCGGCCGGCGATCCGGAGCGCCGGGACGAGATCGAGGCGTCCGCGCTCTACTCGGTCCTGGAGGAGCAGGTGGTGCCCTGCTTCTACCAGCGGACCGGCGCCGGGACCGGCGGTCAGGGCGGCGGGCCAGGACTGCCCGCGCGCTGGTTGGAGATGGTCAGGGCCACCCTGGACCGGCTCGGGCCGCGGGTGCTGGCCGACCGGATGCTGCGGGAGTACATCACCGGCTTCTACGCCCCGGCCGCCGCCGCGCATCGCGCGCTGACCGCCGAGTCGGCCGGCGAGCTCGCGGAGTTCGCGGCCCGGGTGAGCCGGGAGTGGGACCGGGTGGTGGTGGACGAGGTGGAGCCGGGGCCCGAACCGGCCACCCTCGGCGGCACGCTGTCGCTGCGCGCCCGGGTCACGCTGGGCGACCTGGACCCGACGGCGGTCGAGGTGCAGGCCGTCGCCGGCCGGCTGGACGGCGACGACACGCTGGTCGAGCCGGGGTACGCGCCGCTGAAGGCGCGGGGCGGCCCCGACCTGACCGGCCGGTGGAACTTCGAGGGCGAGCTCACGCTGCACCGGCCGGGTTCGTGCGGCTACACGGTCCGGGTGCTGCCGGCGCACCCGCTGCTCGCCCACCGCGCCGAGCTCGGCCTGCTGGCCCTGCCGGCCGCCACCGCCGCCACGGATCCGGCCTGAACCGGCCTGAACCGGCTGGGCCGCCCCGGCCCGAGGGCGGGGGCGGCACAGCCGTGCGGTACGGGCCGCGTCAGGCCAGGCTCTCGCGCCACGCCTGGTGCAGCGTGGCGAAGCGGCCGGTGCCGGCGATCAGCTCCGCCGGCGGGCCGTCCTCCACGAGGCGGCCCTGGTCCATGACCAGCACCCGGTCGGCGATCTCCACCGTGGAGAGCCGGTGCGCGATCACCACCGCGGTGCGGTCCCGCAGCACCGTCACCATCGCGTTCTGCACGGCCTTCTCGCCGGGGATGTCCAGCGACGAGGTGGCCTCGTCGAGGATCACCACCGCCGGGTCGGCGAGCAGCACCCGGGCGAACGCCACCAACTGCCGCTGTCCCGCCGAGATGCGGCTGCCGCGCTTGCGCACGTCGGTGCCGTACCCGTCGGGCAGCGAGGCGATGAAGTCGTGCGCCCCGATCGCCCGGGCGGCCCCCTCGATCTCCTCCGGGGTCGCGTCGGGACGGCCGATCGCGATGTTCTCCGCGATGGTCCCGGAGAACAGGAACGCCTCCTGGGTCACCATCACCACGCCGCGCCGCAGCTCGGCGGTGTCCAGCCGGCGCAGGTCCGTCCCGTCCAGCAGCACCCGCCCCTCGGTCGGGTCGTAGAACCTGGCCAGCAGCTTGGCCAGCGTCGACTTGCCCGCCCCGGTGGCGCCGACCAGCGCCGTGGTCTGGCCGGCCGGCAGCGTCAGCCGCAGCCGGGGCAGCACCTCGCCGCCGGTCCGGTAGGAGAACCGCACGTCGTCGAACCTGACCTCGCGGCCCGGCAGCCCGCCCGGCCGGGCCGGCAGCGCCTCGGGACGCTCCGGCTCGGGCACGTCGGGGTGCTGGGCCAGCAGGCCCGCGATCTTCTCCAGCGACGCCGAGGCCGACTGGTACCCGTTCAGGATCATCGCGAACCGGTCCAGCGGGTCGTACAGCCGCTTGATGTACAGCGCCCCGGCGGCCAGCGCGCCGAGCTCCAGATCGCCCGAGGTCACCCGGTGCGCACCCCACAGCACGATGCCGGCCACCGTGACGGAGGCGATCGCCCGGGAGATCACCACGAAGCGGGCCAGCTCCAGGATGGTGTCGCCGTTGAGCCGCTCGTGCCGCCGGTTCAGCTCCTCGAACGCGGTGTCGTTGGCCTGCTCCCGGCGGAACGCCTGCACGGGGCGGATGCCGCCGAGCGTCTCGGAGAACTTCACGATGACCCGGGCCATGGCGGTGGACCGCTTGCTGAACCGCTCGGCGGAGCGGCGCCGGTAGTTGCGCACCAGCAGGGCCAGCGGGATGAACGACAGCATCGCGGCGCCGCCGATCCCCGGGTCGAGGTACCACAGCAGGCCGCCGATGTAGACCACGGAGACCAGCATCATCAGCAGGTCCTGCAGGCCCTCGTCGAGCAGTTCGCGGAGCGACAGCACGTCGCTGGTGGACCGGGAGATCAGCCGGCCCGACGTGTACCTGTCGTGGAAGTCCAGGCTCAGCGCCTGCGCGTGCCGGTAGATCCGGCCCCGCAGGTCGAGCAGGATGCTCTGGTTGATCCGGGCCGAGAGCCGGACGAAGAGGTACTGCAGCGAGCCTCCGGAGAGCGCGCAGACCAGGTACACGACGGCCACGGTGATCAGCGGCCCGTGGTCGTCGTTCCGCAGGGCGGGCACGCCGCGGTCGATGGCGTACGCCACCAGCAGCGGGACCGCCTGCACCGCGGCCTGCTGCAGGAGCAGCAGCATCGCCGCGAGCGCCACCCGGGAGCGGTGCGGTCGGATCAACGAGCCGAGCAGCCGCCGGGAGGCGCCCCGCGGGGCGGGCAGCTGGTCCTGGTCGAAGGCGTCGAAGACACCGGGCTCCTCCGGCGGTTCCGCCGGGGGTTCCGCGGGGCGGCCGGCCGGGCGCTCGGCCGGCCGCTCGTCGCCGGGGCGCGGAGCGGGGTCGGGGAGCCGGTCGTGCGGGGAGAGTCGGTGGTGGTCGGGGAGTCGGTCCGGATCGCGAAGTCGGTCGGGATCCGCGGTGGACGGGGAGCCGGGGCTCGTTCCTGCGCTGGTCATCGTGCGGTGACCTCGGTGGTGCGGCGGCGGTCGGGCGCGTCGGGCCCGTCGGGCGGGACGTCGGGCGCGGGCTCGTCGGCCCGCTCACCCGTCATCAGATGCCGGTACTCGGCGTTGCCGTGCAGCAGTTCGACGTGGGTGCCCACGGCGACGATCCGGCCGCCGGACAGCAGCGCCACCCGGTCGGCCAGCTGGACCGTGGACGGGCGGTGGGCGACGACCAGCGCGGTCGTGTCGGCCAACACCTCGCGGAGCGCCGCCTCGACGCGCGCCTCGGTGTGCACGTCGAGCGCGGACAGCGGGTCGTCGAGCACCAGGAACGGCGGGCGGCCCACCACCGCCCGGGCCAGCGCCAGCCGCTGCCGCTGTCCGCCGGACAGGCTCAGGCCCTGCTCGCCCACCTCGGTCAGCGGTCCTTCGGGCAGCGCGTGCACGAAGTCGTACGCCTGGCTGACCCGCAACGCCCGCTCCAGCGCCTCGTCGCCCACGGTCTCGGCACCCATCAGCACGTTCTCCCGCACGGTCGCGGAGAAGAGCGTCGGCTCCTCGAAGGCCGTGGCGACCCGCTCCCGCACCCGGTGCCTGGGCAGCGCGGCGATGTCCACGCCGTCCAGGGTGATCCGGCCCGAGGTCAGCTCGTACAGCCGGGGGACCAGGCCGAGCAGCGTGGTCTTCCCGCTGCCGGTGCCGCCCACCAGGGCCATGGTCTCGCCCGGCCGGACGTGCAGGTCGACGCCGTCGAGCACCGGCGGCGTGCCCGGCGCGGCGTCCGGATAACGGAAGACCACGTCGTCGAACCGGAGCCCGCCGACCCGCGCGCCGTTCTGCTCGCGGGGCCCGTCGGGCCCGCCCCGCCTCTCGGGCGCCGCGGGGCGCGCCGTCGGCTCGGGGGGCACCTCGGCGTCCATCACCTCGAAGAAGCGGTTGGTCGCGGTGGCCGCCTCGTTGCTCAGGGCCAGCAGGAAGCCGATGGACTCCACGGGCCAGCGCAGCACCATCGCGGTGGTCATGAAGGCGACGAGCGTGCCGGCGGTGAGGTCGCCGTCCGCCACCTGGGCGACCCCGAGCATCAGCGCCACGCCGAGGAAGAGCTCGGGCAGGCAGAGGATGACCATCCAGATGGAGGCCAGCAGCTTCGCCTTCCGCACCTCGGTGTCCAGCAGCCGCCGGGACAGGTCGTGGAACGCCCGCGCCTGGCTGCGGTGCCGGCCGAAGCCCTTGATGACCCGGATGCCGAGGATGGACTCCTCCACCACGGTGGTCAGGTCACCCATCTGGTCCTGCGCCCGGCGGGCGGCCACCGAGAACTTCGCCTCGAACACCACACAGGTCACGATCAGCGGCAGCACCGGCGCGATCAGAACCAGCCCGAGCGTCCAGTCCTGGGCGATCAGCACCCCGCAGCCGATGACGATGGTCGCGCTGTTGACTATCAGGAAGGTGAGGCCGAAGGCCAGGAACATGCGCAGCAGCTGCAGGTCGCCGGTGCCGCGGGAGAGCAGCTGGCCGGTGGCCCAGCGGTCGTGGAAGGCGACCGGAAGCCGCTGCAGGTGGCGGTAGAGCGAGGCGCGCATCGCGGCCTCGACGCCGGCCAGCGGGCGGGCCACCATCCAGCGCCTGAGCCCGAACAGCAGCGTCTCGAGCAGCCCGACGGCCAGCAGCACCCCGCCGCCGAACCAGATGCCGGCGGTGTCGCCGTCGGCCACCGGGCCGTCGACGATCCACTTGAGCACGAGCGGCATGACCAGGCCCATGGACGCGGCCACGATGGCCACCGCCGCCGCGCCGAAGACCCGGCCCCGCACGGGGCGGACGTAGGGCCACAGCCGAAGGAGGGAACGGACGACGGATCGTTTGGCGGAACGTTTTCGGGACGGGGAGGCTGGGGCTTCGGCTGAGGCAGACATCGTCTTCGAGACTACGGTTCGGCTCCGACACTGCCCAGCGGGTTTTTCGGCGTAGGACCGTGGCCGGATGTCGGGGTCCGGGCGCCCACCGGGCGCAGGATCGGGGCCGGGACGCGGTGCGCGCGGCGGCGAGGGACCTGTCGCGGGCGGCTGCGGGAGCGGCGCCCGCGGCCGGGGGGCGGGTCGCCCGCATGGTCCCTGTCAGTGAGTGCGCCTACGCTGGCCGGCATGAGTCCACGTCAGCAGAACCAGCAGGGTCAGCGCACGGAGCTGCGGGAGTTGCAGACGGCGCTGCGGACCGCCTCCGACATCGCCTTCGACGTGCAGACCCCCGAGGGCGAGCAGGCCGAGGTGCTGGTGGACGCGCTGCGCCGGGCGCTGGCCGCGGCGCAGGCGTTCGCCGACGGGCCAGGCACCACGGGCTGCCGCGAGCACCCGCGCGGCGCGATCGACCCGCTCTACGGGGACAAGGACGATCCGCTGCCGCCCGGCTGGGGCAGGTGCCTGCTGTGCAACGACCGGCGGCGCCGGGCCACGGCGCGGCGCGGCGGCATGGCCATACGCTGAGCGGACCTCGGACCACGGGGTCCTCAAGCAACCACCGTCTGCCGCCTGCCGCCTGGGCGAGCCGTGGGCCCGTCCGGCGCCCGCCGTCCGGCCCTAGCGGCCGGGCAGTCGCAGCTCGAACCAGGTGCACTTGCCGTAGGGCAGCAGGTCCACGCCCCACCGGTCGGCCAGCTTGTCCACCAGCCACAGGCCGCGTCCACTCACGTCCAGGTCGCGCACCGGCAGATGGCAGGGCAGCGCCCGGGAGGGGTCGCGCACCTCCACCCGGACCCAGCCGCGCCGGCGGCGGATCCGCAGGCCGAACACGTGCGCGCCGGCGTGCTGCACGGCGTTGCCGACCAGCTCGGAGACCAGCAGCACGGCCTCCTCGGTGAGCGGCGGCGGGAGCATCCAGCGGTGCAGCAGCTGGTGCCGGGTCAGCCGCCTGGCCGCGCCGGCCGACTCGGGTCGGGAGAGCAGGCGCACCTCGCCCACTCCCGGGTCACGGGTCAGTTCAACACCCTTCCCGGACGGCGTGACTCCCACCGCGTCGCGAGTCGGGATTCCCACCACGCCTGCCATACCCCCCATCATGCTGCCCCGGGGCCCCCGGCGTGCCCGGTTCCCGGGGAACAGCCCCGTGTGAGGGACGAGGAGCCGGATGGTAGTCCCCGCCACACATGTCGTTGGCTACTGGCCGGCGCCCCACTGGCTCCAGTCCATGTTCCAGCCGCCGAGGCCGTTGTCCGGGGCGATCACGTCGTCGTTGGAGTTCACCACCTCGACCACGTCGCCGATCAGCGAGTGCTCGAAGAACCAGGCGGCGGGGGTGGAGTCGTCGTACGCGCCCTGCACGTCGTAGAGGCCGATGCAGCCGTGGCTGACGTTCGCGCTGCCGAAGGTGGACTGGCCGGCCCAGTAGTTGCCGTGGATGAACGTTCCGCTGTCGCTGAGCCGCATCGCGTGCGGCACGTCGGGGATGTCGTACTCGCCCTCGTATCCGACGGTGGCGCCGTCCATCCGGGTCTCCACGAGCTGTTCGGTGATGACCATCCGGCCGTTCCACGTCTCGTAGCCCGGGGCGCCGGTGGTGACCGGTATGGTGCGCACCCGCTCGCCGTCGCGCACCACCTTCATGGACATGTCCGCCGCGTCCACGGTGCTGATCTGGCTGCGGCCCACGGTGAAGCTCACGTTCTCCCGCAGCGTGCCGTAGACGTCGTCGGCGCCCTCCACGCCGCGCAGTCGGAGGCTCACCTCGACCTCGGTGCCGGGCTCCCAGTACTCCTCAGGACGGAAGTCCAGCCGTTGGTTGCCGAACCAGTGCCCCGCCACCTCCACCGCGGGCTCGGTGGTGATCTCGACCGCGTCGCGCACCGCCGCGGTGTTCTCGATCGGGGTGTCGAAGGTCAGGGACAGGATCATCCCGACGCCGACCTCCGAGCCGTCGGGAATGTTCCAGTTGGTGCCGAAGGTGGCGTCGGCGGCCACCGTGCGGAAGCTGGAGCTCCGGGTCCGCTCCTGGCCCTCGGGGTTCTCGCCGACGGCCTCCACCGTGTAGCGGGCGGCGTTGGCCAGATGTTCGTTCGGCTCCCAACTGCCGCCGTCCTCGGCGAGTTCGCCCGGCACCGCGCGGCCGTCCGCGTCGGAGACGGTGACCTCCGTCAGCGTGCCGCCCTCCGCGGTCACCGCGAGCTCGCCCGAGGTCGCCACCCCGTTGGCCCCGTCCTCCGGGGCTATGCGTATCTCCACCGCGGCGGGCTTCGGCGAGGACGACGCGCCGGGGTCGTCGTTCGGCTCCTCCGCCTCCCCACTACCCGAACATCCCGTCACCAGCAGCAGGCCGCCGAGCAGCGCGGCCACGACGCCTGACCAGCCTCGACCCCTTGGGCGCGTCGTCACGTCGGCTCCCCCTTCACGCCACGCACCAGTGTGAACCCGGGCAGGTCCCAGTCCCGTCAATGCCCCGGTAACGGCCAGGTAATCACATCGTGCTGACGATGCGACCGATCGATTGTCACGCTTGGGTCGCAGTTCGCCCCTGGCGCCTCAGCCGGCGCAGCCTTGGCCATGGCAAAATGCCCTATACCGCCCGTATCACCTCCTTGGGCGGCGAGGATCCGGCCCGTTGACCGCACCGCGTGACGGCCGAGCGTGAGGAGGCGAACGTGCCCCAGGGACCAGAGCACGGCGCGGACGTCGACGCGTGGCCCGGGCAGCCGCAGCCCCTGGGCGCCCGCTTCCTGATCGACCCCGACGGCGTCGAGGGCACCAACTTCGCGCTGTGGGCCGGCGGCGCCGAGGCCGTCGAGCTGTGCCTCTTCGACGAGACCGGCCGGGAGACCCGCCGCCCGCTCGCCGAACTCACCCACGAGATCTGGCACGGCTTCCTGCCGGGCGTCCGCCCGGGACAGCGCTACGGATACCGGGTGCACGGCCGCTGGGACCCGCGGACCGGCGCCCGGTGGAACCCGGCCAAGCTGCTTCTCGACCCCTACGCCCGCGCCGTGGACGGCGAGCCCGGCCGGCCGGCCGCGGGCGGCGAGCTGCCCGCCGAGCTGTACGGCCACGTCCGCGACTGGTCCGAACAGGAGCTCGCCGACACCGTGCGGGACGACCGCGACTCCGCCCCGTTCATGCCCAAGGGGGTGGTGGTGCACGACCATGACACCTGGTCGGACGACCGCCGCCCCGACACCTCGTGGGCCGACTCCGTCATCTACGAGCTGCACGTGCGCGGCTTCACCATGCGTCATCCCGGCATCCCGCCCGAACTCCGCGGCAGCTACGCCGGGCTCGGCCACCCGGCGGCGGTCGAGCACCTGACCGGCCTCGGCGTGACCGCGGTCGAGCTGCTGCCGGTGCACCAGTTCGTCCACGACGACCAGCTGCTCAGGCGCGGCCTGCGCAACTACTGGGGCTACAACTCCATCGGCTACTTCGCCCCGCACGGCGCCTACAGCGCCTCCGGCACCCGGGGCCAGCAGGTGGGCGAGTTCAAGGGCATGGTCCGCGCCCTGCACCGCGCCGGCATCGAGGTGATCCTCGACGTCGTCTACAACCACACCGCCGAGGGCGGCGCCCTCGGCCCCACCCTCTCGTTGCGCGGCATCGACAACGCCGGCTACTACCGGCTCGCCGAGGACCCCCGCCACTACACCGACTACAGCGGCTGCGGGAACACCCTGCACGTGGTGCGGCCCCAGGTGCTGCGGCTGATCACCGACTCGCTGCGCTACTGGGTGCAGGAGATGGCCGTGGACGGCTTCCGGTTCGACCTTGCCTCCGCGCTCGCCCGCGCCATGCACGACGTGGACATGCTCTCCCCGTTCCTCGCGGTCATCGCCCAGGACCCGGTGCTGCGCCGCGTGAAGCTGATCGCCGAGCCCTGGGACGTCGGCACCGGCGGCTACCAGGTGGGCGCGTTCCCGCCGCTGTGGACCGAGTGGAACGACCGCTACCGCGACACCGTCCGCGACTACTGGCGCGGCGCGCTGCCCGACGTGCGCGACCTCGGCTACCGGCTCTCCGGCTCCAGCGACCTCTACGCCTGGGGCGGGCGCCGCCCGTATGCCTCCGTCAACTTCGTCACCGCGCACGACGGGTTCACCCTGCGCGACCTCGTCACCTACGAGCGGAAGCACAACGAGGCCAACGGCGAGGACAACCACGACGGCTCCGACGACAACCGCTCCTGGAACTGCGGCGTCGAGGGCGAGACGGACGCCCCCGACATCGCCGCGTTGCGCCGCCGCCAGGTGCGCAACGTGCTCACCACGCTGCTGCTCTCCACCGGAGTGCCGATGCTGCTGGCCGGCGACGAGATGGGCCGCACCCAGGGCGGCAACAACAACGCCTACTGCCAGGACAACGACATCGGCTGGCTCGACTGGACGCTGCTGGAGGATCCCGGCTGGCGGGAGCTGCTCGCCTTCACCAGCCGGCTGATCCGGATGCGCCGCGACCATCCGGTGCTGCGCCGCCGGGCCTTCTTCTCCGGCCGCCGGCACGGCCCCGAGGGCCTGCGGGACCTCGGCTGGTTCACCGCCACCGGCCGCGAGATGGCCGAACGGGACTGGTACGCCCCGAGCCGCACGCTCGGCATGTTCCTCTCGGGACGGGAGCTTCGGCAGCGTGACGCCAGGGGCCGGCCGGTCACCGACGACAGCTTCCTGGTGCTGCTGCACGCCGGCGCCGAACCGCTGGACTTCCCGCTGCCGGGGCCGCCCTGGGCCGACGGCTACCGCCTGCTGGTCGACACCGCACGCGACGACCCCGCGGCACCCCCCGCCACCCGGCACCCCGCCGGCACCCGGATCACCGCCCCGCCCCGCTCGGTCCTCCTGCTCCTCGCCGACCCGCGGGACTGAGAGGACCGAGCGCCGGTCCGGGGACCACCGGTCACTCCTTGGTGAACTCGGCGTACTCCTCGGCGGACATCAGGTTGGCGGGGCCGGCGTCGGAGGCGTCGTCGGCGACCTGGACGCGGAAGAGCCAGCCGTCCTCGAACGGGGAGGAGTTGACCAGCGCGGGGTCGTCCACCACCTGCTGGTTGACCTCGATGACCTCGCCGGAGACCGGGGAGTACAGGTCGCTGACCGACTTGGTCGACTCCAGCTCGCCGCAGGTCTCGCCGGCGGCGATCGACTCACCGACCTGGGGGAGCTGCACGAAGACCACGTCGCCGAGGGAGTCGGCCGCGTACTTCGTGATGCCCACCGTCGCCAGACCGCCCTCGGCGGCGGTCACCCACTCGTGCTCCTTGCTGTACCGCAGCTGGTCGGGGTTGCTCATGAGATGTGCTTCTCCTGGGTGTCGGGTGGCCTGCGGCCGGATCAGGTGCGCCGCTTGTAGAAGGGGAGGGCCACGACGTCGTACGGCTCCCGGGTGCCCCGGATGTCCACGCCGACGCCCTCGGTGCCCGGTGCGGCGTGCGCCGCGTCGACGTAGGCCATGGCGATCGGTCGGCCCAGCGTGGGGGAGGGCGCGCCCGAGGTGACCTCGCCGATCGCGCGGCCCTCCGCGTCCACCACGGCGTAGCCGGCGCGCGGCACCCGCCGCCCCCGGGCGACCAGGCCGGTGAGCACCCGCGGCGGCCGTTCGGCGGCGCGTTCCGCGGCGGCCCGCAGCGGCTCCCTGCCCACGAAGTCGCCCGGCTTGTCGAACCGCACCACCCGCCCGAGCCCGGCGTCGAACGGCGTGGTCGCGGTCGTCAGTTCGTTCCCGTAGAGCGGCATGCCGGCCTCGAGGCGCAGCGTGTCCCGGCAGGCCAGCCCGCACGGCACCAGGCCGACGGGCCGTCCGGCGTCGGTCAGCGCCTGCCACAGCGGCTCGGCGTCCTCCGGGGCGCAGAAGAGCTCGAACCCGTCCTCGCCCGTGTACCCGGTGCGGGCGATCAGCGCCCGGCGGCCCGCGACGGTGCCGGGCAGGCCCGCGTAGTACCGCAGTCCCGCCAGGTCGGCGTCGGTCAGCCCGGCCAGGATGCCGGGGGAGGCCGGGCCCTGCACGGCGATCAGCGCGTACCCCGTACGGTCGTCGCGCAGCGCCGCGTCGAAGCCGGCCTGGCGCCCGGCCAGGGCGTCCAGCACCACCTGGGCGTTGGCGGCGTTGGCGACCACCAGGTACTCCTGCTCGGCCAGCCGGTAGACGATCAGGTCGTCGAGGATGCCGCCGTCCGCGTCGCAGATCATGGTGTACCTGGCTCGGCCCACCCGCAGCGCGGAGAGGTGGCCCACCAGGGCGTGGTCCAGCAGCTCGCCGGCCTGCGGTCCGGTGACGGTGATCTCGCCCATGTGGGAGAGGTCGAACAGCCCGGCCGCCTCCCGCACCGCCTGGTGTTCGGCGCGCTCGCTGCCGTAGCGCAACGGCATCGACCAGCCGGCGAAGTCCGTCATCGTGGCGCCCAGGGCGCGGTGTACCGCGTCCAGCGCCGTGGCCCGCGGGGACGGGGTCCTATCCATCTGCTGAACTCCTGGGACTCGGCGAGCTACGCGCATCATCGCACGGGCCCGCGCACCCCGACCGAGGGACTGTGCGGACGGCGGGGGCGCGTCGCCGTGGTGGGGATTAGGGTACTTACCGACTTACAGACCGGTGGAGTGGAGCGGTGGCGGTGGGAGACCGATGAGCGTTCCGTGGCAGGGCGCGCGGGGCGCGCAGGGCGGTGGGCCGCAAGCCCCCGGATACGGCGGCGGTTGGCCGGCGAACGCGCTGGAGGAGGCGCTCTCCGCCTCCGTCGGCCAGCCGGAGGCGGCCCCGCGGCTGCTGCGGGCGCTGGCCCGCAGCGCGCTGTGGGTGCCGCTGCCCGAGGGGGGCGGGCCGGCCAGCAGGAGCCTGCGCCTGCCCACCCTGGAGATCAACGGCGGCGCGTTCGTGCCAGTGTTCAGCTCCGCCGAACAGTTCCACCTCGGCGGCGCCTCGCATCTGTCGTTCGCCGTGGCGCCGGCCCAGGAGTTCGCCCGCGGCCTGCCGCCCCAGCTCGGCATCGCGGTCAACCCCGGCGGCACGGTCGGCGTCCCGGTGCCGCCCGCGGCCGTCGCCGAGCTGTGCCGCGCCACCCCCGGCCAACGCGTTCCCGGCCTGCCGTCCGGCGCCCGGATGCGCCTCTTCCAGCCCAACTGGCAGGAGGAGCCCGTGGATCTGCTGGCCGCGGTGACCCGCGAGCTGGCCGAGCTGTGGTTCGTCCGGTCGGCGCGTCGCGGCCTGGCGAGCGCCGAGGGCGCCGCCCCCTCGCTCTTCGTGGGCCTGGAGCTCGACGTGCTGGACGAGGACAGCCGCGGCGCCGTACACCGGGTGCTGGAGCAGGCGGTCGCCGGGCATCCCGTCGCCTGGCCGGTGCAGATGGTGCTCCTCGACGCCGCCGAGGACCCCGTGGTCGACTGGCTGCGCCACTGCGTGCAGCCGTTCTACACGCGAGCGGGCTGACCGTCCCCCGAACGCAGGCTCCCTGTCGCCCATGGCTCCTAAGCTGGTGAGATGTCCGGACGCCCAGTAGACGTCGAGTAAGCGAGGAGGACCGTCCCAGGTGAGCGCGGGGAGAGGGGTCGAAGAGCTGCTGCCACGGGTCCGAGCCGACCGCGTCGACACCTACGAGGCGCTGCTGGCCGCGCTCGCCGACGGTGAGGTGTGGATGCTGCTGTGGCACGGACGTCCCGGCGACCCGGACGCCCAGTACGGCAGCGTCGAGGTGGCCGGGCACGGCTACGCCCCCTGCGTCACCTCCGAGCGCGAGCTCACCGCCAGCGGCTGGACCCGCGCGCACGAGGTGGTGGGCGGCCGGGACATCGCGGCCGCGCTCTACCCGGACCACTGGGGCCTGTGGCTCAACCCGCATGCCCCGGGCGGCGGCTTCGGCATCCCGTGGCTCGACCTGCGCCGCATCGCGGGCGGTCTCGACCGGCTGCCGGCCGGCCCGCTGCGGATCAGCGAGCCGAGCATCAGGGTCGACGCGTTCTACGAGCGGCTGACGCTCGGCGCCCGGAGCACGCCGGTGCTCCGCACCCTGCGGCGCGCCTGGGTGCAGCCCGCGGTCGGCGCCGCGTACCTGGTGATCGGCCTGGAGGTGGACGATCCCGGCGAGCGGACCGCGGAGGCGGTGCGCGAGATGATGCGCCAGGCCATCACCGCGGTCCCGGACGGCCTGGCGGTCGGCACCGTCGCGATGGCCGACGCCTACGACCCGGTCGCGATGTGGCTGCGGGCCAACACCCGCCCGTTCTACGACCGCGAGGCGCCGGCCCCGCCCGCCCAGGATCCGGCCAGCCTGCGCCAACACGGCTACGGCTACCCGCGGCCGTACTAGCCGTACTAGCCGTACTAGCCGTACCGGCCATACCAGCCGTACGAGTGGCCACGGGCCGGTGCCGACGAGCCCGTCGCGCGGGCGTGCGCTCAGCCGCGGTGCTCGGCGCCGCCCGCCCGCAGGTCCAGCGCGCTCGCCTCGGCCTCCCAGCGCCCGGCGTCGCTCAGCAGCGTGCCGGCCATCAGGTCGAGCACGGACGGTGGGTCGCCGAGCAGGGGGACCGGCTGCTCCGGCTCCCGACCCCACCAGGCCGCGGGCGGTTCGGCCGGCCGGCGGTCCACCCGGCGCGGTCCCAGCGACGAGACCAGCTCCCGCGCCTGCCGGGCGCACTCGCGCAGTCCCTCGGCCCGCACCCGCAGCGTGGCCGGCGTCTCCGTCGACTCGCCTTCCGTTCCCATGGCCTCCCTTTCGGACCCTTCGGACCCTTCGGACCTTCGGACGCGATCCCCCGTGTGCCGGCGCCACGGTCGGAAGCTAGCAGAGGAGCAATCATGCTCTGTCGCGGTATGGAGGGGTAAAAGGGGTGCGGTGTCGGACGGCCTGGAGCGAAGTCGTGACACGGCACGCGGGCCCGGCCACGCTCGGTGGCGCGCCCGGTCGTCGTCCCGACAAGCGGCACCCCGTCGATCCGCGTCGGATGCCGTGACGTGGGTACTCCGATGCTAGGAAAGGATCAATGGCGCTGAAACGTATCGAAAGGGGCGCTTCATGTACGTCGTCAAGAGCACGCTGCCCGACGCGACGCTGAAGATCGTGGGCGAGGCGCTGCAGGGCGCGCTGATGGACCTGGTCGACCTCTCGCTGGTCGCGAAGCAGACCCACTGGAACATCCTCGGGCCCAGGTTCCGCTCCGTGCACCTCCAGCTCGACGACGTGGTCAGCACGGCGCGCGCGCACTCCGACATCGTCGCGGAACGGGCCGCTGCCCTGGGCATCTCCCCGGACGGCCGGGCCGCCACGGTCGCCGCGGGCAGCGGCATCAGCACGGTTCCCGAGGGCTGGCAGCAGGACACCGACGCGGTCCGCACCATGGTCGACGCGCTGGGCGTCATCATCGTCCGGATGCGCGACCGGCTCACGGCGGTGGGCGAGGTCGACGCGGTGAGCCAGGACGTGCTGATCCAGCTCACCAAGGACCTTGAGAAGCACCACTGGATGTTCCAGGCCGAGAACGTCGGCTGACCCCGTCGCGTCGGCCCGCACATCCGGGAGTGTCGCCCCGCACCGTACCCGGCGGGCCCGACGGACGCACGGCGTCGGCAGTGGCCCCGGCCCACCGCTTCGGCGACGGGCCGGGGCCGCCGCCCGTTGCGGCCGGCTCGGGCGGCGTGGCGTCCGGCGCCAGCGGTGCCTCCGGCACCGGTGTCGGGAACGGCCGGGGCGCGGGACAGGGGTGGCGGATCCGCTCCGCCTCGCTGAGCAGCAGCCCGCAGTCGCAGAAGTCGCGGCGGGGCACGGGCACGCGGATATGGTCCGGGGTGCCCGGCGGCCAGTCGATCGGCTCAGGCACGACGCCGGGCCCCCGCACGATCCACCGTGGGACGCCCCGCGCGCGGCACCGTCACGTCCCGACCGGCGCCGGGAAGGCCGGCGCCGGGCGGTGCCAGGACCCGCGTGGCTCCCCGCAGCACCGGCCGGGACATGACAGCGGAGGCCGGGTCCGCGGTCACCGGACCCGATCGCTCCCGCTGGCGACCCTTCGCCCGAGCCCTCCCGGTCGGCCACGCGCGCACTGCGTCGGACCACCGGCCATGCGGCCGGAACCGTGCCGCGGCCAGATCGGCCGGCAGGCGGCGACACGGGCCGGTCGGGGCCTCGACCGGTGGTGCCGTCGGGAGGGCTGGGGTCGCCATGACTCCAGGAAAGCCGCCCCCGCCGCGCCAGGACAGGACTGAACGACGCCGGCTGCGTTCGGCCGACCGGACACTTTTGCTCGGCGCGGACGTCGGGGGACTACGCTCGGAGCACGTTCTCCTACTGGGGGTGATCGCATGGCAAGGCGGCGGAACACCCTGCTCGAAGGACTGCTCCGCGAGTACGGCTTCACCCACGAGGAGCTCGCGGACCAGGTCAACCGGGTGGGTGAGGCCCTGCTGGGCACGCCCCCGCACTGCACCGACCGGCACGTGCGCCGCTGGGTCTCCGGCGAGGTGCGCTGGCCGTGGACCCGGTACCTGGTGCCGTTGCAGGAGATATTCGGCCGGGGGCCCGAGGAGCTGGGCTTCGTGCCGCGCGGCGCGTCGTCGCGGATTCCGGCGTGCCCGCCGCGCCCCATGCCGACCAGGGAGCCGCCCGTGCGCCGCCGAGACTTCATCACCACGGGTCTGGCCGCGACCCTCGGCCTCGACGGCATCCCGCTGCGCGGGCGGCTGGGCACCGCCGATCTGGACACCATCCGCGGCATCACCGCCGCCCTGCGGCGGCAGGACCAGACGCTGGGCGGTGGCGCGCTGCACACGGTCGCCGGCGACGCGCTGGGCCGGGTGCGGCACGTGCTGACCCACTGCACCTACGGGGACTCGATCGGGCGGCAGTTGTACGCGGCGGCCGGCGATCTGGCGGTCTCGGCCGGCTGGTTCGCCTTCGACGCCGGCCGGCAGCGGGACGCCACCGCGCTGTACCGGGAGGCGCTGCAGGCGGCGATCCTCGGCCGGGACGGCTCGCTCCAGGCGCGGGTCTGGAGCCATCTGACGATGCAGGCGTGGACCCGCCGCCACGAACAGGAGGCGCTGCGGATCGCCCGGGCCACCGTGGAGACCCGGCAGGCCAGGGGCAACGCCCGGCTGGCCGCGCTGCTGCACGCCCGCCTCGCCCTCGGCTACGCCCGTACCGGCCAGCGGTCGCTCGCCGAACGGGCCCTGGGCCGCGCGGAGTCGGCGTTCGACCGGGACCGCGGCGAGCCGGAGGCCTGGCTGTTCTTCTTCACCGCGGCCGAGTTGAGCGGCATGGCCGGCGCGGTCTACCACGCGCTGGGACAGCACGGCAGGGCCGCGGGCGCGACCGGCGCCGCCCTGGAGCTGATCGAGCCGCAGTTCGAGCGGAACCGGGCCATCTACCGCGCCCAGCACGCCAGGGCGCTGGTGTGCGGCGGCGAGGTGGAGGGGGCGGCGGCGGAGGCGCGGCAGGTGCTGGCGGTCTGCGACCGGGTGCAGAGCCAGCGCATCCGGGAGTGGCTGCACGCGCTGCGGGGCGAGTTCGGTCGGTACGGCGGCTGCGCGTCCGCGGCGGAGTTCCGGGAGGAGACCCGCGGCCTGTGAACGGCGGCCGGCCGCCGTTCAGTCGTGCGGCGGGGTGCAGCGGATGAAGGAACGGCAGTAGTGGCCGCGGCCCTTGCAGTGCCAGCAGTGGTGCGCCCCGGCGACGCCGTGCGCGTGTCCGGAGGCCGGCACGTAGAGCGTCTCGCGGAACTCCACCCGCTGCCCGGCGCAGGCTCGGCACTGCCGGTGCGGCCCCGGGCACTCGTCGGCCGGGTCTGCCATGCCGCCACCCCTCCCAACCCTGTGTCGTGCGGCGACGGTAGCCCCTGCCGCCACGCAGTGACTAGCCTGTGGAATGCCGCGAGCGCTTGGCGTACGCCCCACGCGCCACACGTATCGCCCACGCCGTCTTGCGTCGCGGCCGCTCAACGACGTACACATCGTAGTGAGCCGTGTGCTATCCGAACGGGGGTTTCGACATGGCCACTCCACTCAGCGCCGACCGCGTGCTCAGTGCGCTGCGGGACGAGGGCGTGAAGGTCGTCGAGTACAAGTCCTGGCGTACGCACAACCGGAACCACGTCGGCGCCTGGGGCCCGGTGCACGGGGTGATGATCCATCACACCGTCACCACCGGCACGCAGTCGACCGTCGACCTGTGTTACGACGGCCGCTCCGACCTCCCGGGCCCGCTGTGCCACGGCGTCATCGCCAAGGACGGCACCTGCTATCTGGTCGGCCACGGCCGGGCGAACCACGCGGGCAGCGGCGACGGCGACGTGCTGGACGCGGTGATCGCCGAGTCCTCGCTCCCCGCGGACAACGAGACGGACACCGACGGCAACATCCACTTCTACGGCTTCGAGTGCGTCAACCTCGGCGACGGCCAGGACCCCTGGCCGCCCGAGCAGGTCGAGGCCGTCGTGCGTGCCTCGGCCGCGCTCTGCCGCGCGCACGGCTGGGGCAACGACGGCCCCACCTCGGTGATCGGCCACCTGGAGTGGCAGCCGGGCAAGATCGACCCGCGCGGCCCCGGCGTTTCCATGGGCGACATCCGCGAGCGCGTCACCGAGCGGCTCGACCACCCCCCGAGCTGGAGCCCGGAAGGCAACGAGGAGGACGACATGCCCCAGCGGTCCCTGTACGGCACGAGCGACGACTACCGGCGCACCATCGAGCCCGACACCTGGACCACGCTCACCTTCAACCAGCGCTACGGCGAGGACGACTGGGTCAACCTGGAGAACGCCACCTCGAGCATCCTGTACGGCTCCTGCTACTACTCGGCCTCGGTCGGCGTGCGGGTGACGGGCCTGAGCAGGGGACAGGAGTTCCAGATCCGGCTGGCCAACTACCGGGACGAGGGCGACGGCTTCGAGCGCTCCACCGCCATGCCCACCCACTCCCCGGTGCACGACGGCGGGGACGGCCACTTCGTCTACACCTGGACCGGCTTCATCTCCTCCGGCGGCGAGGGCCGGGTCCGCCCCGAGGTCTGGCACAGCGGCGAGGAGCCGGTGATCGTGGAGTGGGCCCGCGCGGAGTCCCTCTACTGGCCCAGCTGATCCCCGACCGACGCGTGTAACGCTCTCCCGTCGTCTGCCCAAGTAGGGGTGAAGGGGCAGACGACGACAGGAGACGCCCTGTGACGAAAAAGACCGGAGGCCGCGGCGGGCTGCCCGACGCGGCGCGAGATCCGGACGCCTTCGAGGAGTTCTACCGGCGGCACGTCGACGCGGTGACCCGTTTCGTGGCCCGCCGCGTCGACGACCCGCACACCGCCGCCGACCTCACCGCCGAGGTCTTCCTCGCGGTCATCCACTCGGCGCACACCTACCGTCCCGGCCGGGGCAGCGAGACGGCCTGGCTCTACGGCGTCGCGCGGAACGTCGTCTCGGGCGAGCGCCGGCGCGCCGCCCGCGAGGCGGAGCTCACGGGCCGGGTCGCCGGCCGGCGCCTGCTGGAGCCGGACGACATCGCGCGGCTGGAGGACAAGCTCGACGCGGAGAGCCCGGGCCGGCGTGCCCTCGCGGCCCTGGCGCGGCTGCCCGAGGGAGAGCGCGCGGTGCTGGAGCTGGTCGTCGTGGACCAGCTGTCCGTCTCCGAGGCCGCGAAGGCGCTCGGCATCCGCCAGGTCACGGCCCGGGTCCGGCTGCACCGCGCCCGCAAGGCGCTGCGCGGGGCGGCCGCTCCGGACCGCGGGGCGCCGGCCCCGCCGGACGTGCCCGCCACCGCGCCCGCCCGCGCCACGACCACCACCAGCCAGCCGAGCCACGGGGCGCCGCGGCTCACGCACTCAAGGGGAGAAGCATGACCACGACGTTCGAGGACCGACTGCTGACCGAGCTGCGCGAGGAGGTCGGGCGCGTGGCGCCGGACGCTCCCGTGCCCGCGCGCAGTCGCCTGCTCACCGTCCCGCGCGTCGGCCTTGCCGCCGGCGTCGCCTGTGCGGCGACCGCCGCCACCATGGTGGCGTTGCCCGGCGCCGGCACCAGCTCCGCGTACGCGGTGGAGTACCGTCCGGACGGGAAGGTCGTCGTGACCCTGCGCGACCTGACGATGGACCAGGACGAGCAGCAGAGCCTGGCGGACGAACTGCGGGACGCGGGCATCACCGTGGGCATCGAGAACCACCCGAGCGGGCTCGTCTGCGCGCCCCTCGGGGAACACGTCAGCACCGCCGCGATGCAGCCCCTGAGGGTGGAGGACGGGAACGGGGACCTGGTGGAGGAGATGACCGCCATCCGCTCCGTGGTCGAGGCCAGCGGGCACCCGGACTCACTGCCCTCGTTCACCATGCTGCCCGGAGACACCCTCGTCATCGAGAACACCAGCTACCGGCGGGTGGACGAGTACGTCCAGTACCAGTTCGTCGAGGGCGAGGCGAGGCCCTGTGAGCTTGTGCCCATCGACGACGGGCGGATGGGCGCCGACGACGGCGGGGAGTAGCGCCGGGCGGGGCGCGCGACGTTCTGGTGGCCGGTCAGCGGCCTCGGTCCGCCTCCCGGCGGACCAGGTCGAGGTACCGGTCCCAGTCCCAGTGCGGTCCCGGACAGATCCGGACCACGTCGGGGACCTCGTTGTGGCCGAGTATGTGCTCCCGGTCGATCGGTATCTCGTACCGCGCGCAGATCCCGGCCACCAGCCGGGCCGAGGACTCGTACATCGCGTCGGTCAGGTAGGCCGGGTCGTCGGCCCAGCCCTCGTGCTCGATGCCGATGCTGCGCTCGTTGAACGCGAAGTTCCCCGCGTGGTACGCGACGTCCAGCTCGCGGGCCAGCTGCGCGACATGGCCGTCGGCCGAGCGCACCACGTAGTGCGTGGACGCCCCGTGGGACGGGTCCTGGAAGACCTGCAGGGTGATCGCGTACGTCGCCTCCGGCATGTGCACCACGACCCGGTCGATCGCGTAGTCCCGGGGGCGGTTGGCCCGCCGGTAGTTGGCCGTCGAGGCCGGCACCCACTCGGCGCCCGGGTGATCCACCTCACCCTCGACCCGCTCCACCTCGGCGCCGGAGTGCTGCCACCACCAGCGCTCCAGGGTCTCCCGGGACAGCAGGCCGCCGACGCCCAACGCCGCGGCCGCGCCGCCCAGGACCACCGCGCGCCGGCCCGGACCGCCCGGCCGGCCGCGGCCCCCCGAGTGCTCACCCATCGTGATCCCTCCCCGACGCCCCGTTTCTCGCTACGGCTGAAACAACGCCCACGGCCCGCGGGGTGTTCCGTTCCGACTCGTACAATCGGCCCTGCCATGCCGTACTTCGATCACGCCGCCACCACGCCCATGCTGCCGGAGGCCAGGGAGGCGATGACGGCGCAGCTGGCCGTCACCGGCAACGCGTCGGCCCTGCACGCCGCCGGGCGGCGCGCCCGCCGCGCCGTCGAGGAGGGCCGCGAGGCGCTCGCCGCGGCGCTCGGCGCCCGGCCCAGCGAGGTGGTCTTCACCTCGGGCGGTACCGAGGCCGACAACCTCGCCGTCAAGGGCCTGTACTGGGCCCGCCGGGCCGCCGACCCGCGCCGGGTCCGGGTGCTCGCGAGCCCCGTCGAGCATCACGCCGTGCTGGACGTGGTGCACTGGCTCGGCGACCACGAGGGCGCCGCCGTCGAGTGGCTCCCGGTGGACCGCCACGGCCGGGTCGCGCCGGACGCGCTGCGCGCCGCCATCGAGCGGGACCCCGACGACGTGGCGCTGGCCACCGTGATGTGGGCGAACAACGAGATCGGCACCGTGCTGCCGATCGCCGAGCTGGCCGCGGTCGCCGCCGAGCACGGGGTGCCGTTGCACACCGACGCGGTGCAGGCGGTGGGCCAGCTGCCGGTGGACTTCGCCGCCTCGGGGGCGGCCGCGCTGACCGTGTCGGGACACAAGATCGGCGGTCCCTACGGCGTCGGCGCGCTGCTGCTCGGCCGGGAGTGGGCCCCGACGCCGGTGCTGCACGGCGGCGGCCAGGAGCGCTCGGTGCGGTCCGGCACCCTGGACGTGCCCGCCATCGCCGGCTTCGCCGCGGCCGCCACCCGGGCCGTGGAGCGGCGTCCGGACTTCGCCCGGCGCATCGGCGCGCTGCGCGACGAGCTGATCCGGGCGGTGACCGCGGCCGTGCCGGACGCCGTGCTGGGCGGCGACCCCGATCCGGCGGGGCGGCTGCCGGCCAACGCCCACTTCGCGTTCCCGGGCTGCGAGGGCGACTCGCTGCTGCTGCTGCTCGACGCGCAGGGCATCGAGTGCTCCACCGGCTCCGCCTGCACCGCGGGGGTGGCCCAGCCCAGCCACGTGCTGCTGGCCACCGGCGCCGAGCCCGAGCTGGCCCGCGGCACGTTGCGCTTCTCGCTGGGCTCCACCTCGACCCGCGAGGACGTCGAGGTCCTGGCCGGCGCGATCGGCCCCGCCGTCGCCCGGGCCAGGGCCGCCGGTCTCAGCTGACGGCCCGCCCGGCGGAGCCCGTACGCTGGTGTGGCTATGACTGACTACACCCGTCGCCCCGGCCGGCTGCGCGTGCTGGCGGCGATGTCCGGCGGCGTGGACTCCGCCGTCGCCGCCGCCCGCGCCGCGGAGGCGGGGCACGACGTGACCGGCGTCCACCTGGCCCTGTCCGCCAACCCGCAGTCGTTCCGCACCGGAGCCCGCGGCTGTTGCACGTTGGAGGACTCCAGGGACGCGCGCCGGGCGGCCGACGTCATCGGCATCCCGTTCTACGTGTGGGACCTCGCCGAGCGGTTCCGCGAGGACGTGGTCGCCGACTTCGTCGCCGAGTACCAGGCCGGCCGCACCCCGAACCCGTGCCTGCGCTGCAACGAGAAGATCAAGTTCGCGGCGCTGCTCGACAGGGCGCTCGCGCTCGGCTTCGACGCGGTCTGCACCGGCCACTACGCCACCGTGACCAGCGGCCCCGACGGCCGCCGCGAGCTGCACCGGGCCGCGGACCAGGCCAAGGACCAGAGCTACGTGCTCGGGGTGCTGGACGACCGGCAGTTGGCCCACGCGATGTTCCCGCTGGGCGACAGCCGCAACACCAAGGCGGAGATCCGCGCCGAGGCGGAGCGGCGCGGGCTGGCGGTCGCCCGCAAGCCCGACAGCCACGACATCTGCTTCATCGCCGACGGCGACACCCGCGGCTTCCTGGCCGGGCAGCTGGGCACCGCCGAGGGCGACATCCTGGACGAGGACGGGCGGAAGGTCGGCACCCACGAGGGCACGCACGGCTTCACCATCGGCCAGCGCCGCGGCCTGCGCATCGGCCACCCCGCGCCGGACGGCAGGCCGCGGTACGTGCTGGACATCTCGCCGGTGAACAACACGGTCACGGTCGGCCCCGCCGAGGCGCTGGACGTCACGGCGCTGACCGCCATCCGGCCGCGCTGGTGCGGCGCCGCGCCCACCGGGCCCGGGCGGTACACCGCGCAGTTGCGGGCGCACGGCGGGGAGACCCCGGTGACGGCCGAGGCCGACGACGGCGAGCTCCGGGTCCGCTTCGACCAGCCGGTGCGCGGCGTCGCCCCGGGCCAGGCGATCGTGCTCTACGACGGCACCCGCGTCGTTGGCTCGGCGACCATCTCCGCCACCAGCCGCCAGCCCACCACGGCCTGATCCGGCTCGTCACGCCTCGTCACGGCGCGGCTCGTTACAGGACGTCGGGCCGGCGGTTGGCGAGGACCGGGACCAGCTCGCGGGCGCGCTTCGTCTCGGCCGCGTCCACCTCCGCGACCAGCAGACCAGGACCCGTGCCCAGGCGGGCCCTGACCTCGCCGAGCGGGGAGACCACCATGCTGTGGCCGATGCCGGTCGGCGCGGTGGTCCGCGGTGGGTCGCCGACCGACGCCGGGTCCGCCTGACCGCACGCCACCACCCAGCAGGTCGAGTCCAACGCCCGGGCGCGGACCAGCAGTTCCCACTGCTCCGGCTTACCGGGGCCGGAGCCCCAGGACGCCGGCAGCAGGATCACCCGCGCGCCGCCCTCCGCGAGCCGCGTGAAGAGCTCGGGGAACCGCACGTCGTAGCAGGTGGCGAAGCCCAGCCCGACGCCGTCCAGGTCCACCGTGACCGTGTCGCCGCCCGGCGCCACCGTGTCCGACTCCGCGAAGCCGAACGCGTCGAACAGGTGCAGCTTGTCGTAGTGCGTGTCCACGCCGCGCCCGGTGATCAGCAGGGTGTTGCGGACCCGGCCGTCGTCCGCCGGGGTGAACATGCCGGCCACCACCAGCACCCCGGCGCGCGCCGCAGCCTCCCGCACCCCGCTCGCCCAGGGCCCGTCCAGCGGCTCGGCGACCGGCCCGAGCGGGATCCCGAAGCGCGCCATCGCGGCCTCGGGGAACACGACGACGTCGGCACCGTCCGCCGCCGCCCGTTCGGTCTGCGCGACGATCGTCGCCAGGTTCTCCTCCGGCACGGTGCCGGAGACCAGCTGACTGACCGCGATCCGCATGTTCGCTCCTACTCGTCTACGGTGGCCGGCCGATCGGCCCGCGTCCTCCCCATGCCCCGGGCGCCCGCCCGGTACCCGCGCGACCCGGGCACGGGGGAGTATCGCAGCTCACACCCGCCCGGCCGGGGGCCAGGTGTCCGCGGGCCGGCGGGCCGGGAGAGGATGTCCCCATGGCGGTACACGTGATCACCGGAGCCGGCTCCGGTATCGGCACGGCGGTGGCCGAGCGGCTGGCCGAGCGCGGCGACGAGCTGTGGCTGTGGGCCCGCGACGCCGGACGGGCGGGGCAGCTCCGCGAGCGTTTCCCCGGCGCCCGCACCCTGGTCGGCGACCTCGACGAGCCCGAGCGGCTGTCCTGGGCGCTGGGCCACCAGTCGCCGCCGGACCGCGTCGACTCCCTGCTGCACATCGCCGGCGTGGTCGAACTCGGCGGGGTGGGCGAGCTGACGCCGAAGGTCTGGCAGGCCACCCTCGCCGCCAACCTGGTGGCCCCGGCCGAACTGACCCGGCTGCTGCTGCCGCAACTGCGCGCGGCCCGCGGCCACGTCGTCTTCGTCAACTCCGGCGCGGGCCTGCACGCCAGCCCGCGGTGGGGCGCGTACGCCGCCAGCAAGCACGGGCTGCGGGCGCTGGCCGACGCGCTGCGCGGCGAGGAGACGCGCAACGGCCTCCGGGTCACGACGGTCTTCCCCGGGCGCACCGACACCCCGATGCAGGAGAAGGTGCACCGGCAGGAGGGCCGGGAGTACGACCCGGAGCGCTGGATGACCGCCGAGTCGGTGGCCACCACGGTGCTCACCGCGCTCGACCTGCCGCGCTCCGCGGAGATCACCGACCTCTCGGTGCGGCCCACCGGCTGATCCGGACCCGGCCGCCGGCCGGCCGGCGGCGCCGCGCCCCGTACCCTGCGAGGGTGACCGACAGGGTGAGTGAGACGGTGAGTGACCGGGGGCGCGACGGGGCCAACGGCCGTGCGGGCGGCGGGCGGCACGGCGACGCCGCGGAGGTGGGCGGCGCCGCGCGGGACGCGGGGGCCTTCCCGTGGGGCCCGGCCGCCGCGACCGGGATCGGCTCGATGCCGGGCGAGGACGCCCGGGAGGCCGCCCGGATCGTCACCGGAACGCTGGACGCGCTGCCGTTCCTGCCCGAGTTGCCGGCCCGCGGCCCGGGCGCCGACATGATCGGCCGCACCGCGGGGATGCTGGCCGAGCTGTACGCGCACGTCGAGCCCAGCGGCTGGCGGATCAGCGACCGGCCGGGCCGCGACACCCGGCGGGCGCGGGGCTGGTTGCGCGAGGACCTGGACGCGTTCGAGGAGTTCACCCAGGGCTTCGCGGGCGCGGTGAAGGTCTCGGCGGTCGGTCCGTGGACCCTGGCGGCGGCGCTGGAGCGGCGCAACGGCGAGGCGATGCTGGGCGATCCCGGCGCCTGCCGGGACCTGGCCGGGTCGCTGGCCGAGGGGCTGCGCGGGCAGCTGGCCGACGTGCGCCGCCGGGTGCCCGCGGCGCGGCTGGTGCTGCAGCTGGACGAGCCCTCGCTGCCCGCCGTGTTGCTCGGCCGGGTCGCCACCGCCAGCGGGTACCGCACGTATCGCGCCGTCGACCGGGTGGTCGTCGAGGAGACGCTGCGCGGCCTGGTCGCCGTGGCCGACGGCGACCCCGTGGTGGTGCACTGTTGCGCCTCAGGTGTGCCGTTCGGGCTGCTGCGCCGGGCGGGCGCGACGGCGATCTCCTTCGACGCCGCGCGGATCACCGAACGTGACGACGAGGCGATCGGCGAGGCGGTCGAGGGCGGCACCGGGCTCTTCGCCGGTGTGCTCCCCACGGTCGGCGCGACCGAGGGCGCGTTGTCAGACCCGGCCGGTACTGTCAGTGGTGTCAGGACGCTTTGGCGCAGGCTGGGGCTGTCTCCGGGACTCCTCGCCGAGTCGGTGACGGTCACCCCGGCCTGCGGACTCGCGGGCGCCTCCCCGGCGTACGCGCGGGCCGCCCTCGCCCACTGCGTCCGGGCGGCCAGATCCCTTGCGGACAACCCTGAGTGACCACAGGACGGGAGACGGGACGATGTCGGACCAGTCGTCGGATCGGTCGGTGCCCGCCGAGGCGCGGGAGCGACACATGCGGCTCGCCGAGCAGGTGGAGGAGCACCGTTTCCGGTACTACGTCACCAGCCCGGTCATCAGCGACGGCGAGTTCGACGCGCTGTTGCGGGGGCTGGAGCGGCTGGAGGAGGAGCACCCCTCGCTGCGCACCCCGGACTCGCCGACCCAGAAGGTCGCCGGGGCGTACGAGACGGAGTTCACCTCCGTCAGCCACCGGGAGCGCATGCTCTCCCTGGACAACGCCTTCGACGACGCGGAGCTGGACAGCTGGGCGGACCGGATCGCCGAGGAGCTGCGCGGCATCCCGTACCACTTCCTGTGCGAGCTCAAGGTCGACGGCCTCGCGGTCAACCTGACGTACGAGCACGGCCGGCTGACCCGCGCCGCGACCCGCGGGGACGGCCGCACCGGCGAGGACATCACGCCCAACGTGCGGACCATCGGCGAGGTCCCGCAGCGGCTGCGCGGCCCCAAGGTCCCCGACCTGGTGGAGATCCGCGGCGAGGTGTTCTTCCCGATGGAGCGCTTCGAGGAGCTGAACGCCCGGCTGGTGGAGGCGGGCGACCGGCCCTTCGCCAACCCGCGGAACGCGGCGGCGGGATCGCTCCGGCAGAAGGATCCCAAGATCACCGCCAGCCGGCCGCTGCAGATGGTGGTGCACGGCATCGGCGCCCGCGAGGGCCTGCGCCTCGACCGGCTCTCCCAGGCGTACGAGCTGTTCGAGGAGTGGGGCCTGCCCACCGCGCGGGCCAGCAAGGTCGTCTCCGACCTGGACGGCGTCCGCGGGTTCGTCGAGTACTACGCGGAGCACCGGCACGCCGTCGAGCACGAGATCGACGGCGTGGTGGTGAAGCTGGACGAGATCCCGTTGCAGGGGCGGCTCGGCAGCACCTCGCGGGCGCCGCGCTGGGCCATCGCCTGGAAGTTCCCGCCCGAGGAGGTGAACACCAGGCTCGTCGACATCCGGGTCGGCGTGGGCCGCACCGGCCGGGTCACGCCGTACGCGGTGGTCGAGCCGGTCACTGTCGCCGGCTCCGAGGTCGAGTTCGCCACCCTGCACAACCAGCAGGTGGTCAAGGCCAAGGGTGTGCTCCTCGGCGACACGGTGGCGCTGCGCAAGGCGGGGGACGTGATCCCGGAGATCCTCGGCCCCGTCGTGGACCTGCGGGACGGCAGCGAGCGGGAGTTCGTCATGCCGGAGCGGTGCCCGGAGTGCGACACCGAGCTGCGGCCGATGAAGGAGGGTGACATCGACCTCCGCTGCCCCAACGCGCGCTCCTGCCCGGCGCAGTTGCGCGAGCGGATCTTCTACCTGGTCGGCCGGAAGTGCCTGGACATCGACCACTTCGGGTACGTCGCGGCCGCCGCGCTGACCCAGCCGCTGGAGCCCGCGGAGCCACCGCTGAAGGACGAGGGCGACCTGTTCGGTCTGAGCATCGAGGAGCTGCTGCCCATCAGGTCGTACGTGCTCGACCAGGACACCGGCCTGCCCAAACGGGATCCGGAGACCGGCGAGCCGAAGGTCGTCTCCTTCTTCGCCAACCAGCAGGGCGAGCCCAAGAAGAACGCCCTGGCCATGCTGGAGGGCATCCAGGCCGCCCGGCAGCGCCCGCTGGCGCGGATCCTGACGGGGCTGTCCATCCGGCACGTGGGGCCGGTCGCGGCGGAGGCGCTGGCCCGGGAGTTCCGCTCGCTGGACCGCATCGCCGAGGCCGACGAGGAGGAGCTCGCCGCGACCGAGGGCGTCGGGCCGACGATCGCCGCCTCCGTGAAGGAGTGGTTCGCGGTCGACTGGCACCGGGACATCGTGGAGAAGTGGCGCGCGGCCGGGGTCCGGCTGGCGGAGGAGGCCGGCGCGGAGACCGGACCCCGCCCGCTCCAGGGGATCACCGTCGTGGTCACCGGCACCCTGGAGGAGTTCACCAGGGACGGGGCCAAGGAGGACCTGCAGCGCCGCGGGGCCAAGGTGACGGGCTCCGTCTCCAAGAAGACCGACTTCGTCGTGGTGGGCGACAGCCCCGGGTCGAAGTACGACAAAGCCGTCCAGCTGAAGGTGCCCGTGCTCCGGGAGCCGGCCTTCCGGGTGCTGCTGGAGCAGGGCCCCGACGCGGCCCGGGAGGCCGCCGAGCCGATCGCGTCCGAGGCCCCGCAGGAGGGCACCGACTGAGCAGGCGTGCGAATCCGGTTGTGTCGTGCGGTATATACCAGGGGAATAGGACCAGTCGGGGTGCTTTCCCGGAAGCGCCCACGTTCCCTGCCTTGGCGGCAACTCGCGGCCTAGTGTGGGACTGTGTGCCTGCGTCAGGTGCGGGCGACGTCGGCCGTGAGAGGGACCCGCATGCACTCATCCCCCCGGGGGAGCACCACCCCCCAGCGCGGTCACGCCTGGCAGTTCCGGTTCGTCAGGGGAGCGGTGCTCGTCGGCGCCGGCATCGCGCTGCTGATCGGCGTGGTCCGGGTGCTCGCGGGCGGACACGCGCTCTTCCCCGGCGGACGGGCCGGGTGGGGGCTCGCCGTGCTCACGGGCCTGGTGGTCACCCACGCCGTGGCGCTCGGCCGGGACCGCTGGTGGGGCACGAGCGGCTCGGGCGCCGCCCTGGCCCTGGCCACCCTGCTGCTGTACGGCTGGGTGCCCGCCGTGCTGGTCAGCCTCTCCGTCGTCACCGTGGTGGGCACCGCCCGCCGGGCCCGCTGGTCGCTGGCCGTGCTCCAGGGCGCGGTCGACGTGCTGGGCGTCGGCGCCGCCGCCCTGGCCCTGGCCGCCTGGGGCAAGCGGCCGAGCGTCGAGCACCCGTGGGAGCCCGGCGACTGGCAGCTCGCCACCCTGCCGCAGCTGCTCCTCGGCGCCCTCGCCTACCTGCTGATCTCCCGGACGCTGCTGTGGCTGTGCGTGCCCCCGCCCGGCGGCCTGCCGTCCCGCGCCGGCACGGCGCTGCTGCGCCAGGGCCTGGTCGCCGTGGCCCTGCTGTGCATCGCCCCGTTGATCGTCGTGGTGGCGGTCGCCACCCCGCTGGTCCTGCCGCTCTTCGCGGTGCCGCTGATGGCGCTGGACTCCACCCTCTGGATGGCCAGGGCCCGGGCGGAGGACCAGCTGCTCGACCCGCTCACCGGCCTGCCGAACCGGGAGTGGCTGCTGGAGCGCACCCGGGCCGCGATCCTGGACGCGGAGCGGGCCGAGGGCCGCTGCGCGCTCATCCTCATCGACCTGGACAGCTTCCGCGCGGTCAACGACACCCTCGGCCACCTCACCGGGGACCGGCTGCTGCTCCAGGTGTCCGACCGGATCCAGCGGGCCGTCCAGGCCCCGGACCCGGAGGAGATACCGCCCGCCCTCCGGGGGGTGCTGCCGCGGGACGCGGCCGCCGCCCGGCTGGGCGGTGACGAGTTCGCCGTGCTGCTGCCCCGGGTGGACTCGGCGACCAGCGCCCAGCAGGCGGCCCGGGCGCTGCTCGGATCGCTGGGCGCCCCGCTGGACCTGGACGGGCTGTCCCTCGTGGTCGAGGCCAGCGCCGGCGTGGCGGTCTACCCCGACCACGCCCCGGAGGGCGAGGGCCTGCTGCGCCGGGCCGACGTGGCGATGTACGCGGCCAAGCGCGACCGCAGCGGCGTCGAGGTCTACGAGGCCAGCCGCGACGTGAACACCCCGGACCGGCTGGCGCTGCTCGGCGACCTCCGCCGCGCCCTGGACACCGGGCAGGTGGAGCTGCACTACCAACCCAAGGTCAGGTTCGACGGCGCGGTGGCCGGCCTGGAGGCCCTGGTCCGCTGGGAGCACCCGGACCGCGGCCGGATCCCCCCGGACGACTTCATCACCATCGCCGAGACCTCGGGCCTGATGCCGCGGCTGACCGAGTACGTGATGGAGGCGGCGTTGGGGCAGGTCGCCCGCTGGCGCGCGGCGGGTCTCACCGTCCCGGTCGCGGTCAACGTCTCGCCGCGCGACGTCTTCACGCCGGGCTTCGCCGGCGCGGTCGCCGCCCGGCTGGCCCGCCACGGGGTGCCGGCCGGCTCGCTCCAGCTGGAGATCACCGAGCACGTGATGCTGGAGGACCCGCAGCAGGCCGCCGACACCCTGGCCGGACTCACCGGCCACGGGGTGCGGATGTCGCTGGACGACTTCGGCACCGGGTACTCCTCGCTGGTGCACCTGCGGCGGCTGCCGGTCAGCGAGCTGAAGATCGACCGCTCCTTCGTCGCCCGGCTCTCGGTGGACAGCGAGGACGCGGAGATCGTCCGCTGCACCGTGGAGCTGGCGCATTCGCTCGGCCTGGTGGTGGTGGCCGAGGGCGTGGAGGACGACGAGACCTGGGAGCGGCTGCGCGATCTGGGCTGCGACGCCGTCCAGGGCTGGCTGGTCGCCGCGGCGATGCCCGCCGCCGAGACCACGGCCTGGCTGCGGGCCAGGGAGAGCGCCCCCGCGGACGGCGCGTCGGGCGAGCCCCCCGCGGAGCTGCCCGCGGCCGTGGCCGACCCGGAGGAGCAGTCCGCCGACCGCGCCCCCGTCCGCTGACCCCGCTCAACGAGACCCGGACGTCCCGGAACGGACGCCCCGGACCGGCGGGGCCAAGCCGGAAACCGTGCGCGGGCACAGGAGCGGGCCTCATAGGATGGGGCTGAGTACACGGTGAAAGCTTGCGTACGGAACGCGCGCGAGGCGACCGAAGGTGTCGCGACGCGGCGGCGCACTGACAGCCTTCACCCACCTTCAACGAACCAAGAGGATCGTCGATGCCAGGCATCACCCGCGAGGAGGTCGCCCACCTCGCCCGGCTGGCGCGTCTGGAGCTGACGGCGGAGGAGCTCGACCACTTCGCCGGGCAGCTCGACGACATCATCGGCGCGGTCGCCCGCGTCTCCGATGTCGCCGGCGAGGACGTGCCGCCGACCTCCCACCCGCTGCCGCTCACCAACGTCATGCGCCCCGACGAGGTGCGGCCCAGCCTCACCCCCGAGGACGCGCTCGGCGGGGCGCCAGCGGCGGAGCAGCAGCGGTTCAAGGTGCCGCGGATTCTGGGAGAGGAGGCGTGACAGGAGTGACCGGCATGGCAGATCTCACCCGTCTCACGGCCGCCGAGCTGGCGGCCCGCATCGCCGACGGCACGGTCAGCGCCGTCGAGGCCACCCAGGCCCATCTGGGCCGGGTCGAGGCCGTCGACGAGAAGGTGCACGCCTTCCTGCACGTGGACCGCGAGGGCGCGCTGGCCCAGGCGCGGCGGGTGGACGAGAAGCGCGCCGCGGGGGAGCGGCTCGGCCCGCTGGCCGGGGTGCCCGTGGCGCTGAAGGACCTCTTCACCACCCGCGGCGTCCCCACCACCTGCGGTTCGAAGATCCTGGAGGGCTGGATCCCGCCCTACGACGCCACCGTGACGCGGCGCCTGAGGGCCGCCGACATGGTCCTCGTCGGGAAGACCAACATGGACGAGTTCGCGATGGGCTCCTCCACCGAGAACAGCGCCTACGGCCCCACCGGGAACCCCTGGGACCTGACCCGCATCCCCGGCGGCTCCGGCGGCGGCTCCGCCGCCTCCGTGGCCTCCTACCAGGTGCCGCTCGCGGTCGGCACCGACACCGGCGGCTCCATCCGGCAGCCCGCCGCCGTCACCGGCACCGTCGGCGTCAAGCCGACGTACGGCGGCGTCTCCCGGTACGGCATGATCGCGTTCTCGTCCTCGCTGGACCAGGGCGGCCCGTGCGCCCGCACGGTGCTGGACGCGGCGCTGCTGCACGAGGCGATCGCCGGGCACGACCCGTTGGACTCCACCTCCGTCGACGCCCCGGTCCCCGCGCTGGTCGAGGCGGCCAGGATCGGCGCCCGCGAGGGCTCGCTCGCCGGCGTGCGGGTCGGCGTGGTCGGCGAGTTCGGCGGCGAGGGCTTCCAGGACGGCGTGATGCGCCGCTTCGACGAGGCCGTGCGGCTGCTCACCGACCTCGGCGCCGAGGTCGTGGAGGTCTCCTGCCCGTCCTTCGACAAGGCGCTGGCGGCGTACTACCTCATCGCCCCCGCCGAATGCTCCTCCAACCTCGCCCGTTTCGACGCCATGCGGTACGGCCTGCGGGTCGGCGACGACGGCACCAGGTCCGCCGAGGAGGTCACCGCCCTCACCCGCGAGGCCGGCTTCGGCGCCGAGGTCAAGCGCCGCATCATGCTGGGCACCTACGCCCTGTCCGCCGGGTACTACGACGCGTACTACGGCAGCGCCCAGAAGGTGCGCACCCTCATCACCCGCGACTTCGAGCGGGCCTTCGGGCAGGTGGACGTGCTGGTCTCCCCGACCACCCCGACCACCGCCTTCCCGATCGGCGAGCGGGTGGACGACCCGATGGCGATGTACGTGGCCGACCTGTGTACGATCCCGTCTCCCCTGGCGGGCAACGCGGCGATGTCCGTGCCCTGCGGACTGGCCCCGGAGGACGGGCTGCCGGTGGGGCTGCAGATCATCGCCCCCGCCCTGGCCGACGACCGGCTCTACCGCGTCGGTGCGACCGTGGAGGCGGCGTTCCAGGCACGCTGGGGACACCCACTGCTGGAGGAGGCACCCGCGCTATGAGCAAGAAGCCGAAGTCCAAGGCCGGTACCTACCTGTCCATCGGCACCACGCTGTTCGGCGCCGTCAAGGTCGCCCGGCAGCTCAAGGAGGCCCGGCACGACGACGACACGCTGCGGTTCGTCGACGCCCTCGTGTCCGCCGCCGCGATCGTCACCGGCGTCGCGCTGCTCACCCGTGAGCTGCGGCGGATGTCCGAGGAGGAATCGCTGGGCGACAAGATCTCCGACGCCATCTGACGCGCCCCGACGCTGACGCACTGAGAGGTTCCCACCGTGACCGTCACCGAGCTGGTGTCGTACGACGACGCGCTGGCGTCCTACGACCCCGTGATGGGCCTTGAGGTCCACGTCGAACTCGGCACCAGGACGAAGATGTTCTGCGGCTGCGCCACCACGCTGGGCGCCGAGCCGAACTCGCAGACCTGCCCCACCTGCCTCGGCCTGCCCGGGGCGCTGCCGGTGGTCAACGCCGACGGCGTGGCCTCCGCGCTCCGCATCGGCCTCGCCCTGAACTGCGACATCGCCGAGTGGTGCCGGTTCGCCCGGAAGAACTACTTCTATCCGGACATGCCGAAGAACTTCCAGACCTCGCAGTACGACGAGCCCATCGCCCACGACGGCCACCTGGACGTCCAGCTGGCCGACGGCGAGGTCTTCCGGATCGGCATCGAGCGCGCTCACATGGAGGAGGACACCGGCAAGTCCACCCACGTCGGGGGTGCGACCGGCCGCATCCACGGCGCCTCGCACTCGCTGCTCGACTACAACCGGGCCGGCATCCCGCTGATCGAGATCGTCACCAAGCCGATCACCGGTGCCGGCGCGCGCGCCCCCGAGGTGGCCCGCGCCTACGTCGCCGAGCTGCGCGAGGTGATCCGTTCGCTCGGCGTCTCCGAGGCGCGGATGGAGATGGGCCAGCTGCGCTGCGACGTCAACCTCAGCCTGCGCCCGCACGGCCGGGAGACGTTCGGCACCCGCAGCGAGACGAAGAACGTCAACTCGCTGCGCAGCGTCGAGCGCGCGGTCCGTTTCGAGATCCAGCGGCACGCGGCCGTGCTGGACGCCGGCGAGAAGATCGTCCAGGAGACCCGGCACTTCCACGAGGAGAACGGCACCACCACCTCGGGCCGGATCAAGGAGGAGGCGGAGGACTACCGCTACTTCCCCGAGCCCGACCTGGTCCCCGTGGCCCCGGCCCTGGAGTGGGTGGAGCGGCTGCGCGCCGAGCTGCCGGAGATGCCGCTGGCCCGCCGCAACCGGCTGCGCGGGGAGTGGGACATCAGCGCCCACGAGATGCAGTCCGTGCTCAACGCCGGGGCGGTCGACCTCATCGTGGCCACGGTCGAGGCGGGCGCGGACGCCGGGGCCGCGCGCAAGTGGTGGATGGGTGAGCTGGCCCGGCGGGCCAACGAGCAGGGTGTCGACCTCGGCGCGCTGCCCGTCGCCCCCGAGCAGGTCGCCCGGATCGCCGCGCTGGTCGCGGAGGGCGCGCTCAACGACAAGCTGGCCCGGCAGGTCATCGACGGCGTGCTGGCCGGCGAGGGCTCCCCCGACGAGGTCGTCGAGAAGCGCGGGCTGCGCATCGTGTCCGACGAGGGCGCGCTGGGCACAGCCGTGGACGAGGCCATCGCCGGCAACCCCGCCGTCGCCGACAAGGTGCGGGCAGGCAAGGTGGCCGCGGCCGGCGCCCTGGTCGGCGCGGTGATGAAGGCGACCCGCGGCCAGGCCGACGCGGCCCGGGCCCGCGAGCTGATCCTGGAACGCCTGGGCGCCGCCGACGCCTCCTGATCGACGGGCGGAACGCGAGGGGCGCGCCGGCGGGTTGCCGGCGCGCCCCTCGCGTTCCCGGGCGCGGCGCCCGCCGAGGACGACGCGTCGCGCGCGGGCCCGGGGGAGGCCCGTCACCGGGCGGAGGGCCGGCCGCGTACGCACGGTTCGCCGCCGGACAGGGCCTAAGGCCCCCGGGCCGGCTAAGGCCCTCCCGACGCGAGGCTAAGGCCCCGGCCCGGTGCCGGGGGCGGGCGGCAAGCCCGGCCGCGCGGGTCACGGGCGCTCCCGCGGCGCACCGCGGCGCCCCGTGGCTCGGGCCGCGGGAAGCGAATAAGCGTCGGCACCGGGAAAGACTGGGCAGTCGCCCGATGCCGCGACCCCGCCTGGCGGCGGACGGTGGATCCAGACCGGCTGGACCGACCACCGGACCGTCACCAGGAGGAGACCGCCATGTTCGAGTACACGCTGCACCGGGACCGCGCCGCCGAACTCCAGCGTCAGGCCGCCGACTACCGGCGGGCCCGACGGGCCCGTTCCGGCCGCGCGGCCCGCGCCGCCCGGGCCGACGCCGACGACCCCGCGGGTCCGGACGACCGGCGGCGCCGCTGGACCACCGCGGCATGAGGTCGGGCCTGCCGGTTCGTCGCCGGAGGCCGGTCGCGGCCGAGCTCGTCGCGCTGTCGGCGTCCCATGCGATGCTCGACGACGTGGAGAACCACTGCCTCAGCCCCGTCTTCGTCGGCCGCGACCGGGAGCTCGGCGCGCTGGTCGCCGCGTTGGACCGGGCCCGCGGGGGACAGCCCCAGGCGGTGGTCGTCGGCGGCGAGGCGGGCATCGGCAAGAGCCGGCTGCTGGACGAGTTCCTCACGACCGCGCGGGCCGCCGGCGCCGTCACCGCCGTCGGCGGCTGCGTCGAGCTGGGGGCGGACGGCCTTCCCTTCGCGCCCCTCGCCGCGGTGTTGCGCTCGCTGCACCGGCAGCTCGGGCCCGAGATGGCCGAGGCGGTGGCCGGCCAGGAGGGCGAGCTGGCCCGGCTGCTCCCTGAGCTGGGTGAGACCAGCCGCACCGTCCCCGCGGACGGCGAGTTGGACCGGGTCCGGCTGTTCGAGCTGACGACCCGGCTGCTGGAGCGGCTGGCGGCCGAGCGGCCGCTGGTCATCGTGGTCGAGGACCTGCACTGGTCGGACCGTTCCACCCGGGAGCTGCTGGGGTACCTCTTCCGCTCGCTCCAGAGCGCCCGGCTGCTCCTGCTCACCAGCTACCGCTCGGACGACATCCACCGGCGCCACCCGGTGCGCCCCTTCCTCGCCGAGCTGGACCGGCTGCGCGCGGTGCGCCGCCTGGAGCTCGAGCGGCTCGACCGGGCCGAGGTGACCGCCCAGATCGCCGGCATCCTCGGCGCCGCGCCCGACCCGGAGCAGGCGCGCTCGGTGTTCGAACGCTCCGAGGGGAACCCGTTCTTCGTCGAGGAGCTGACCGCCGACGGCTGTCCCGACCGGGGCCTCACCGCGTCGCTCCGCGATCTCCTGCTGGTCCGGGTGGAGACGCTGCCGGAGCACGCCCAGGAGGTGTTGCGGATCCTCGCGGAGGGCGGTTCCGTGGTGGAGCACGGACTCCTGGCCGAGGTGGTCGGCGGCACCGAGGCCGAGCTGCTCGCGGCGCTGCGCACGGCCGTCGGCGCCAAGCTGGTGGTCCCGACCGAGGAGGGCGACGGATACCGGTTCCGGCACGCCCTGGTCTGTGAGGCCGTCGCCGACGACGTGCTGCCCGGCGAGCGGGTGCGGCTCAACCGCCGGTACGCCGAGGCGCTGGAGCGCCGGCCGACCCTGGTGCCCGACGACCAGCGCGCCGCCCGCCTGGCCAGCTACTGGTCCCGGGCGGCCGACGCGGCCCGGGCCCTGCCCGCACTGCTGGACGCCGCCGTGCACGCCCGCCGCCGGTACGCGTACGCCGAGCAGCTGAGGCTGCTGGAACGCGCGCTGGAGGTGTGGGAGCTGGTGCCGGAGGAGGCCCGGACGCGGCTGCGGCGGGTGGACGAGATATGGGCCTATCCGGCACGGGAGGACGGCCAGCTCGACGAGGTGGACCTGCTCGCCGAGGCGACGCTGGCCGGCGCGCTGTCCGAGCAGCCGGACCGGGCGGCGGCGATCAGCCGGCGGGCCCTGCGGGTGCTCGACGAGGTGCGCGAGCCGCTGCGCGCGGCCTGGTTCTGGATGCAGCTCGGCCGGGCGGTGGACCGGCTGAACCGCGGCCCGGCGGCCGGCGAGGCGGAGCTGGCCAGGGCCCAGGAGCTGGTGCGCGGCCTGCCGCCCTCCGTCGTGCACGCCCAGGTGCTCGCCCAGGTCGCGGCGTTGCGGACCATGGAGCCGGGGCCCGTCGCCTTCGAGATCGCCGAACGGGCGGTCAGTCTGGCCCGGGCGGTGGGCGCCGAGAGCACCGAGCTGTACGCCCGGTTCACCCTGGCCTGCCTGCGGGTCGGCGCGGGCGACGTCGCCGCCGGGGTGCCCGAGATGATGGCCCTGACCGACCGGGTGCTGGCCCGCGGGGAGATCAGCCTGCTGGGCCGCTGCCTGGTGAACTCCGCCGCCACGCTGGCCGAGGTGGGGGAGCTGGAGCTGGCGGTCAGCACCACGGCCAGGAGCATGGAGCTCGCGCACCGCTTCGGCCTGGAGGACACCAAGGCCTGGCTGGCGGGGAACGACGCCGTCACCCTCACGGCGCTGGGCCGCTGGGACGAGGCGGACGCCGCCCTGGCGACGGCCCTGCGGCAGGCCAGGTCCGTCCAGCCGCGGGTGGCCGCGGGACTGGCCGCGGGTCATCTGGCGGCGCTCCGCGGGGACCTCGACGCGGTGCGTGCCGAGCTGCTCGCCGGCCGGGAGGCGGTGGCGCACTGGGACGCGCGCGCCACGGCCCACGCCATCGCCCTGGCCCGCATCGAGGTCCAGCTGGCCCACGCCGAGGGCCGAATCGCCGATGCCAGGCGGGCGTTCCGGGCGGTCGGCCTCGGCGCGCTGCCCTCCTTCGTCACCTCGAACGCCTGGGAGTTGCTCCTCTCCGCAGCGGTGGCCGAGTCGGAGTCCCGGGGCCTGCCGGAGTCGGACCGGGGCCGGGCGGAGGCGGTGGCGGGCATCCGGGAGGCGATGGGCTCGGTGCCCGCCGTGCTGCCGGTCTGGGCCGCGATGGAGCGCCTGGTGCGCGCCGAGCTGGCGCACGCCGAGGAGCGGGACGCCCCGGACGACTGGGCGGCCGCGACGGCCGCGCTCGAACCCCTGGGCCTGCGCCACCACCTGGCCTGGTCCCGGCACCGCTGGGCCGAGTCGCTGCTGGCCCGCGGCGGCGCCGGCCAACGGGAGCGGGCCGCCGGGCTGCTCAGGCCGGCCCGCGCCACCGCCGAGGAGCTGGGCGCCGGACCGCTGCGCGAGCGGATCGACCGGCTCGTCACCCGGGCCGGAGTGGACCTCGCGCCGGCCCCGCCCGAGCCGAAGCCGGAGCCCACCGACCGCTTCGGATTGACGCCGCGGGAGCGGGACGTGCTGGCGTTGGTGGCGGCGGGGCGGTCGAACCGGCAGATCGCGGAGGAGCTGTTCATCTCGCCGAAGACGGCGAGCGTGCACGTGTCGAACATCCTGGCCAAGCTGGCGGTCTCGGGCCGCGGCGAGGCCGCCGCCCTGGCCCACCGGCTCAGGCTCGTTCCGGTGGCGAAGGAGAGCTGACCAGGATCACCACCCGGCCGGAGTCCAGGTCCACGGGACCCGAGCCGGGATCCTGCGAGTCGTCGTCCACCCGGCCGTGCTCCAGGCGCCGCCGCTCCTCCTCCCGGTGCTCCGCCGAGGGATGGAAGAGGGCCTCGATGAGGCTGAACGGATTGAGCACGGCCGCTCCCTTCCGTCGCCCGCCCGTGAACCCGCCGGTCGCCGGCTCCGCGCCGGAGCGCCGGTCGACTGGGTGAACGTCCGGCCACCCCGCCAGGTTCCGCGTTGAGGGAGACCCCGTGCCGGGACGCCCCGCGCTAAGGAGGGCCCGCGCGGCTGCTAAGGACCCCGCGGCGCGGCAGGTTCGGGAGGCCGCCCGATGCGCCGCGGCCACCTGGGGGACGAGCGTTGGGGCAGTCGGCGGGAACCGCGCCGACGGGAAGCGAACAGGGAGCCAGGAGAGGAAGGGAGCAGGAGATGAACACGTTCCACGACGCCCTCGTCCAGGACCGTATCGACGCGCTGCGCCGCGAGGCCGAGGAGGAGCGGCTCGTCCGGCAGCTGCGCCGGGCCCGCAGGGCGAACGCCCGCGAGGCGAGGCGGGCGGCCCGCGGCGGCGCCCCGGCGTCGGGCACGGCGTCCGGTCGCCGGTCGCCGCACTGGGGAACCGCGGCCTGACCACCGGGCCGCTCCGGTGAGATCGGGCGTCCCGGTGTCAGAGGGATATGTCATGCTGCGCACCATGCAGTCCAGGACCGTCAGCCCCGTCTTCGTCGGCCGCGCGCCCGAGCGTGCCGCGCTCGCCGAGGCGTTGTCCCGGGCGGCGGACGGCCATCCGCAGGCGCTGCTGGTCGGCGGCGAGGCGGGGGTGGGCAAGAGCCGGCTGGTGGCGGAGTTCCTGAGCCAGGCCCGGGCGGCCGGCGCGCTGACGGCCGTCGGCGCCTGCGTCGAGATCGGCGCCGACGGACTGCCGTTCGCGCCGATCTCCACCGTGCTGCGGGCGCTGCACCGCCAGCTCGGGGACGAGCTGACCCGGGCCGCCGCCGGCTTCGCCGGCGAGCTGACCCGGCTGCTGCCGGAGCTCGGGACGGCCGACGCGGTCGCGGCGCCCTCGGCGCACGAGCAGGACCGCGGCCGGCTGTTCGAGCTGACCGCGCGCCTCCTGGAGTCGCTGACCGCGGAGCGCCGGCTGGTCATCGCGATCGAGGACCTGCACTGGTCGGACCGCTCCACCCGGGAGCTGCTGGGGTACCTCTTCCGGTCGCTCCAGCGCGGCCGGGTGCTGCTGGTCAGCACCTTCCGCTCGGACGACATCCACCGCCGCCACCCGCTGCGCCCCTTCCTCGCCGAGCTGGACCGGCTGCGCGCCGTGCGCCGCCTGGAGCTGCCCCGGTTCACCCGGGACGAGGTGCGCGACCAGGTGGCCGGGATCCTCGGCGCCGAGCCGGCCGAGCCGCTGGTCGACGAGGTCTTCCAACGCTCCGACGGGAACGCGTTCTTCGTCGAGGAGCTGGCCTGCCGGATGAGCGACGGCAGCCCTCCCGCGATGATCAGCGAGTCCGTGCGGGACCTGCTGCTGGTGCGCGTCGAGGCGCTGCCCGAGGCCGCCCAGCGGGTGGTGCGGATCCTCGCCGAGGGCGGCACCCGAGTGGAGCACGAGTTGCTGCGCGCCGTCGCCGGGCTGGACGAGGACGCGTTGATCGAGGCACTGCGCGCCGGGGTGGGCGCCAACATCCTGCAGGCCGAGGAGGACGACGCCTACCGCTTCCGGCACGCGCTGGTGCGCGAGGCCGTGGACGACGACCTGCTGCCCGGCGAGCGGGCCCGGATCAGCCGCAGGTTCGCGGAGGCGCTGGAGGCCGAGCCCGCGTTGGTGCGCCGGGCCGAGGAGCGCCCCGCCCGGCTGGCCAGTTACTGGTACCACGCCAGGGACGCCGCCAAGGCGCTGCCCGCGGTGCTCGCGGCCTCCGGCGAGGCCCGCGGCCGGTACGCGTACGCCGAGCAGTTTCAGCTGCTGGAGCGGGCGCTCGAGCTGTGGGACGACGCCCCGGTGGACGTCAGGATCGGGCTGCGGCCGGCCCAGGACGCCGAGTCGTATCCGCTGTGCGACTGCGGCGACGAGGAGCTGACCTATCTCGACCTGCTGGCCGAGATGGTGCTCGCCGCCCGGTACGCGGGCGAGCCGGAGCGCGGTCTGTCCGTGGTGAACCGCGCCCTGCGGGCGCTGGACGGGCTGGGGCACCCGGTCAGGGCCGCGTGGTTCTGGGCGCAGAAGGCCCGGCTCGTACGCCAGTTGGCCCGGGGGAACGGCTGGCCGGAGCTGGGCACGGCCCAGGAGCTGCTGAGCACCTTCCCCCCGTCCCCGGTGCACGCCCGGGTGCTCACCGAGGCGGCCGGCTGGGGCTCGATCTTCGATCCGGGCCCCGACAGCCTGGCCATCGCCGAGCGGGCGGTGGAGCTGGCCCGGCAGGTGGGGGACGAGGACGCGGAGCTGCACGCGCTGATCAGCCGGGGCGGCCTGTTCGCCGAGACGGGCGACGCCGAGTCCGCGCTGCGCGACCTGCGCGCCGTGCGGGAGCCGGTGCTGCGCTGCCAGCTGGTCGGCGTCTTCACCCGCAGCCACGTGAATCTGCCCTCGGTGCTCGAGACGCTCGGCCGCTCCGCGGAGGCGGTCGAGGCGAGCGAGGAGGGACTGGATCTCGCCGAGCGGTTCGGGCTGCGCGACTGCATCGCCTGGATCCAGGTGAACCGCGCCGACGCGCTTTTCTCGCTGGGCCGTTGGGCGGAGGCCGAGGAGTCCTCGCGGGAGGCCCGGCGGGCCGCGCAGACGCCGGTGAGCCGGGCGCTGGCCGCCGCCTCCCTGGCCAGGCTGGCGCTGGCCAGGGGAGACGTGGCGCGCGCCGAGACCGAGATCGGGCGGATGCGCGAGCACTACGACAGGTACGACGAGTCGGCGCAGCACGCGCATCCCGCCGCGCAGTGGCGGATCGGCCTGGCCACGCTCCAGGGCCGCATCCTGGACGCCCGCGCGCTGCTGGCCGAGGTCATCGCGCAGGGCTTCCCGCCCGGCGCCGGCCGGTACACCTGGCCGATGCTGGACGCGGCCGCGCTCGCCGAGTCGGGGGCCCGCGGCGTGCCCGCGGCGGAGCCGGGCAGCGCCGAGGCGATCGCCCGGATCCGTGAGCACGCCGCGTCGCTGCCCCGCTGGTACGGCGTGTGGGCCGGGTACGCGGCGCTGGTCGAGGCCGAGTTGCGGCGCGCCGAGGGCACGGCGACCGCGGCGGACTGGGCCGCGGCGGCCACCGCCTTCGAGGCCGAGGTGCGGCCCTTCGAGCTGGCCCGGATCCGGGCGCGCTGGGCGGAGACCCTGATAGCCGAGGGGGACCGCCGCCGGGCGGCCGAGCTGCTCGGCCAGGCGCACGCGGCGGCCGAGGCGCTGGGCGCGGGACCGCTGCTCGCGGAGATCGAGCGGCTGGCGCAGCGGGCCCGGCTGGCGCTGGGCGCCGAGCACGAACCGGACGCCGGCGCGGGCGGCGGTCCGCGGGACACGTTCGGGTTGACGCCGCGGGAGCGGGACGTGTTGGCGTTGGTGGCGGCGGGGCGGTCGAACCGGCAGATCGCGGAGGAGCTGTTCATCTCGCCGAAGACGGCGAGCGTGCACGTGTCGAACATCCTGGCCAAGCTGGCGGTCTCGGGCCGCGGTGAGGCCGCCGCCCTGGCCCACCGCCTGGGCATCATCGGCGGCGAGGCCCGCGACGCGGCCATGACGCCCTGAGCATGCTGGCCCCACCCGGTCGGACCCCTCCCGTCCGAGTCCCTCCCGTCCGGCGCCTGCCGGCGGCCACTCCGGTCGGCCGCGGGGCCCGGGTCGAGGTCTGGCGGACCACCGGGGCCCGGCGCGGTCGTGGTGACTGTCCTGCCCGGCGGCCGCTCCGGTCGGTCGCGGGCCCGGGCCCGTCACGGGACCCGGCGGACCACCGGGGCCACGGCGCGGGGTGACCGTCGCCGACCGGCGGCTCCCGGTCGGGACGTCGCGTCGTCGGCAGCGGCAGCGGCGGCGGCCTCGCCGGATCCCCCCGGTGACGGCCCTCGGGCCGTCACCGGACGCGCACCCGGAGGATGCGGTCGTCACCGCCCTCGGGGGTGCCGCGGGTGTCGGTCTCGTTGGTGACGACCAGCAGTTCGTCGTCGTCGAGCGCCAGCACCGACCGCAGCCGGCCGTACTCGCCCTCGAGGAACGCCTGCGGCTCGGCGACCGGCTCCGCCCCGTCCAGCGGCACCCGCCACAGGCGTTCGCCGCGCAGCCCGGCCAGCCACAGCGAGCCCCGGACGTAGGCCAGACCGCTGGGCGAGGCCTCGGCGGGCGACCACTGCTCGACCGGGTCGACGTAGCCCTCGTCCGCGCCGCCGCGACCCTCGTGTTCCGGCCAGCCGTGGTTTCCCCCGCGGATCACCAGGTTCAGCTCGTCCCAGGTGTCGTCGCCGAACTCGGTGGCCCACAGCCGGCCGTCGGCGTCCCAGGCCAGACCCTGCACGTTGCGGTGGCCCGAGGTGTAGACGAGGGACGACGGATCCGGATTGTCGGACGGCGGCTCGCCCGTCCGGGGGTCCATCCGCAGGATCTTGCCCGCCAGCGAGTCCTCCCGCTGCGCCAGCGATCCGTCGCCGGTGTCCCCGGTGGCGGCGTACAGCATCCCGTCGGGCCCGAACCCCAGGCCCCCGCCGTTGTGGATGACCTCGCCCTTCGGGATGCCGTCGAGCACCGTGTCCGTCACCCGCAGCTGCTCGCCCGCCGGCCGGGACGGGTCGTACTCGAGGCGGACGATCCGGTTGTCGGAGGCGGCGGTCAGGTACGCGTACAGCTCCTGCACCCCGGAGCCCGTGGCGTCGGGGGAGAGGGCGAGCCCCAGCAGGCCGCCCTCGCCGTTGGCCACCACCCCGGGCACCGCGCCGGCCTCGGTGACCGCGCCCCCGTCGAGCGGGACCCGCTGGACCGTGCCCGCGTCCCGCAGCCCGACGAGCAGGTCGCCGTCGGGCAGCCGGACCACGCCCCACGGGGCGCGGAGGTTCTCGGCGACGGTGTCGACCACCTCGGCGTCGCCCTCGGCCGGGGCGGGCGACCCCGACGGCTCCCCGGATCCCGTGGGCTCCGGTTCTTCGGTGGGCTCGGTGGCGTCAGGGGACTCGGCGGCGGTGCCGCCGTCGCCACCCGGCTCGTCCGGATCGTCGGAGGAACCGGAGCCGGAAGAACATGCCGGCAGAAGCGTCAGCACCGCCGCGGCCAGCAGCGCGACGAGCGGGGAGCGGGGTCCAGGACTTCGCACGGTCAGGGCCTCCCGGAGGGCGTTCCGGCGACTCAGCCTAGCCTGGCGGGCATGAGCACACCGGATGTCTGGATTCCGTTCCCCGCCGCCGACCTCGCCCCGCTGCCCCGTTCGCTCACCTACGTGCACTGGGACGGTGAGGACGAGTTCCCGGCCGATCCCGCCCGCTGCGCGATGTACGTGGTGCCCTACATGAAGACCCAGGAGGTCTCCCTCCGGCCCATCCCCGCGATGCCGGGGCTGCGGGTGGTGCAGACCCTCACCGCCGGCATCGACCACATGCTGCCCGCCCTGCCCGGGCTCCCGGCCGGTGCGGTGCTGTGCAACGCCGGTGGCCTGCACGACACCAGCACCGCCGAGCTCGCCCTGGCCCTCGCCCTGGCCGCGCAGCGCGACCTCCCCGGCGCCGTCCGGGCGCAGGACGCGGGGCGCTGGGAACCCACGGTGCGTCCCTCGCTCGCCGACCGCCGGGTGCTGATCGTCGGCTACGGAGGCATCGGCAGCGCCATCGAGGACCGGCTGGTGCCGTTCGAGGTCGCCGAGGTGGTCCGGGTGGCCGGGCGGGCCAGGGACACCGCGCGCGGTCCCGTGCACGCGGCGGAGGAACTGCCGGCGCTGCTGCCACAGGCGGAGATCGTGTTCCTCGCGACCCCGCTCACCGACGCCACCCGGGGGATGGTGGGCGCCGAGTTCCTCGGCCGGATGCCGGACGGCGCGCTCCTGGTCAACGTCTGCCGCGGCGCGGTCGTGGACACCAAGGCGCTGCTGGCCGAGGTGGAGTCGGGGCGGCTGCGTGCCGCGCTGGACGTCACCGACCCGGAGCCGCTGCCGGCCGAGCACCCGTTGTGGCGGGCACCGGGGGTGCTCGTCACGCCCCATGTGGGCGGGCCCTCGACGGCGTTCCGGCCGCGGGCGCTGCGACTGGTGCGGGAGCAGGTGACCCGTTTCGCGGCCGGCGAGGAGCCGCACCACGTGGTCGCCAGGGGATGACTCCACCCGCGTAGCCTCTCACCAGATCGTTACCGTCAGTAAAATAGCTATGTCGCTGAGTTACAGTTTGGTGTATCGTCCGTCTCTGGGCTGGTCCGGTACGTAAGGGGGGCGACAGGCGAATGCGCGTTGCATGGACACATCACCGAACTCGGGGTCCGGCCGGCCGGCGCCCATCCTTCGGAGTGCCGGTACCGCATCTGGTGCTGATCCTGCTCTGCGGCGGATACGTCACGGGGGCGGCGCTGGGCTGGGGGTCCGAGTTCGTCGCCCGGATCATGGGCGACTTCGGGCTCAGCGTCGCCGCCCTGCTGGCCGCCGCGTCCTGCCTGTGGTACGCGCGGACCAGGGCGGGCGAGCTCCGCCCCGCCTGGGCGCTGTTCGGGGCGTCCTCGATCATGATGGGCCTGGGCAACGCCATCTGGGGCTGGTACGAGGTGGTGCTCCAGGTCCCCGTTCCCGAGACCTCGCTCGCCGACGTCTGCTTCCTGCTGTACGCGCCGCTGTCCATCATCGGGCTGCTGGTGTTGGCCAAGCGGCCCGTCACCCGGGCCGGTTGGGTCTGTCTCGCCCTCGACGCCTGGCTGATCGGCGGCTCGCTGCTGACGCTCTCCTGGAGCGTGGCGCTGGCCCACACCGCGCACTGGCAGGGCGAGACGGTGGCCCGCGCCGCGGTGGCGCTGGCGTACCCGCTGCTGGACATCGCGCTGGTCAGCATGGTGCTGGTGCTGCATGTCCGGCGCAGCGCGGCGCAGCGTTCGGCGATCAACACGGCGATCGGCGCGCTGGCCGTGACGGTGCTCTGTGACGCGCTGTTCACCTCGCCGCTGTTGCGCGAGCGGTACAGCTCGGGGCAGCTGCTGGACGCGGGCTGGTTCGCCGGCTCGCTGCTGCTGGCCTGCGCGCCCTGGGTGACCCGCCGGGCGTCGGGGTCGGCGCCGGCGGAGGGCAGACGCCGGGTGGCCCAGCTCAGCCGTCCGCTGGCGGGTTCGCTGACGGCGCTGACGCCGTACCTGGCCGCGGCCGTCTGCACCCTGAGCATCCTCATCACGACCGTCAGCGGCCGGCAGGTGGACCGGGTCGTGGTGTTCACCGCCTGCGCCGTGGTGCTGGCGCTGCTGGTGCGGCAGGGCATCATGCTGATGGAGAACGTCTCCCTCACCCGTGAACTGGTGCAGAAGGAGAGCCACTTCCGCTCCCTGGTGCAGGGGTCGAGCGACGTCATCATGTTCGCCGACGCCGACGGCCGGCTGAGCTACGTCAGCCCGGCCGCCGCCGGCGTGTACGGACAGGACGCCGACCTGCTGATCGACAGCGAGCTGTCCTCCCTGATCCACCCCGACGACCTCGGGCGGGTCCTGCACGAGCTGCGCCGTTTCCAGTCGCCCTCCGCCGCCCGGGAGCCGGCCACCCGGATCGAGTGCCGGGTCCGGCACGGCGGCGGCCGCTGGCTGAACGTCGAGTCCAGCGTCAACCGGTACCAGGGCGGGCTCATCTTCAACAGCCGGGACGTCACGGAGCGGGTGCGGCTGCAGGCCCAGCTCCAGCACAGCGCCTCGCACGACGCGCTCACCGACCTGCCCAACCGGGCCCTGTTCACCGAGCGGGTGCGGCTGGCGCTCGGCGGCGGGCGGGGTGGCGACCCGGACGCCGCGGTGCTCTTCATCGACCTCGACGGGTTCAAGGAGGTCAACGACTCGGTGGGACACCAGGCGGGGGACGACCTGCTGGTGCAGGCCGCGCACCGGTTGCGCGACGCGGTGCGGGCCGGGGACACCACCGCGCGGCTCGGCGGCGACGAGTTCGCCGCGCTCGTCCTCGGCGACCCCGGCGCCGGGCCGCCGCGCGAGCGCCGGGTGCTGGAGATCGCCGAGCGGGTGCGGGCCGCGCTCTCCCGCCCGTACCGGGTGGACGACCAGGAGGTTCGGGTGAGCGCCAGCATCGGCGTCGCCTTCGCCGATCCCGGCAGCACCCCGGCGGCCGTGATGCGCAACGCGGACCGGGCCATGTACCGGGCCAAGCAGACCGGCAAGGCCCGCGTGGAGCTGTACCTGCCGCAGCCGCGGGGCGAGGCCGCGCCGGGCCAGGGCCAGGGCCGCCCGCCGCGCGACGGCGCGCCGTCCACCGCGGGTGGCCGGTTCGACCCCGGCGGCTCCGGCCGGGGCGCCGGTCGCGGGCGCGGCGGCCCCGCCGGACCCGCGCCCCGCTCGTCCCCGGCCCGGTACGCCTCCATCTCGACGAACGAGCCGTCCGCGGCCCATCCGGCCCTCCGACCCGGCAGGGCCGAGCGGACGCGCCCGCCCGTCCCGCCCGGTTCCCCCGCCCACCCGCAGGAGCCGGGCCCTCCGCCGGTCCGCGAGCCCGAGGAGCAGCCGCCTCCGCCGCGCGAGGCCGGGTTCCGGCTGCCGCGCCGGAGCCGGCGGTCGGGCTCCGCGGACCGCGAGGCCGAGCCGGGGATAGCACCGCGCCCCGACAGGGAGTCCGCGGCGGCGCCGGCGGGCGGCCTGGCGAACGAGGCGGGGCTGCGCCGCTCGGCGGGCGTGGAGACGGCAGCGGCCGGCGAGGCGCCCGCGACTGGCCCCGAGTCCGCCACCCTGTCGAGCCGCGCGGCCGCGGTGCGGGCGCCGTCCACCCGCGAGGCCGGACCGCGGGTACCGCACCAGGCCGGGCCGCGGGTACCGCGCCAGATCGGCCCGGGCGCGACCGACCCGGGGGTGCCGACACCCACCGGCGGCGGGGCGGCGGCCGCGCCGTCCGCTGGCCGCTCGGCCGAGGTGCGGCTGCCTCGGGAGACGCGGGCGGGGACGGGGCAGGGGGCCGAGGCCGTGCCGGAGGCGGCAGGCCGCCAGGCCGCCGGCGTGCTGCTGCACCAGCCCGTCGTCGAGCTGCTGGACGGCCGGCTGGTGGCGCTGTGTGCCCTGGACCGCCGCCGGTCACCGCGCCGGCGCCCGGGGCGGATCGGCGGGCGCGACGCCCCGGCCGAGCCCGCGGCGGACGGCATCCACTGGCTGCTGGAGGCGGCGCTCGCCGAGGCCGGCGCCCGGCACCGGCAGGGCCTCACGGTGCCGGTGAGCGTGCGGGTGCCCGCCGGTCGGCTCACCGACCGGGCGCTCGGCCCGAGCAGCGTCGAGGCGCTGCTGGCCCGGCACCAGGTCCCCGCGCAGACGCTCACCCTGGAGCTGCCCGAGGCCCAGCCGGTGCTCGCGGCCGACGAGCCCCGGCGCCGGGTCACCGACCTGGGCCACCTCGGCATCGGCATCGCGGTCGGCGGCCTCGGCAGTGGGGCGACGCCGCCGGACGCCCTGCACCGGCTCCCGGTCAACCTGGTTCGCCTGGACCGGGACCTGACCGACGGCCTGCTCGACTCGCCGCCCCGGCGCACCATCGCCGCCGCGCTGCTGCGGATGGTCACCGACCTCGGCATCGTCTCCCTCGCGGACGGTGTGGACCGTCCCGAGCAGGCGGTGGCACTCCGCTCCCTGGGCTGCCGCCGCGCCCAGGGGCTGGCGTTCTGCGAGCCCCTGGAGTCCGCCCGGCTGCGCCGGGTCCTGCGCCGGGGCCGCCTCCCCCTCCCGCCGGGCCACGCGACGGCCAGCACACCCACCCCACCCCTGTGACCAGCATCTCGTGACCACATAGTGAGACATCATTTCAGCCCGCTTGACACGCGGCAGCAGACAAGAGCAATGTCTGAGCCATGCGCACCCGGATTCTCGTACTTGGACGGCGCGTCGGCTGACACCCGCGACATCCCGCGGCCCAGCGACGCGCTCCCCTCGCATGCCTCACGGCACGAGGGGTTTTTTGTTGCACTGACGCCGCCGGGACCGGCCCCGCCGCCGCGCCCACCGCCCAGCCAGCACCCTCCGATCCACCCCTCCGCACCCGCGTCACCACCCTCACCTCCGAGAAGAGAACGCCGATGACCGAGCAGGCAACCGGGGCTCCCAAGCCGCAGCCGCGGGCCCCCCGAGGCGGGCCACAGCATCCCGCCACCGCGACGCACATCACGGGCGCCCAGTCCCTGATCCGTTCCCTCGAAGCGGTCGGCGCCGACACGGTGTTCGGCATCCCGGGCGGCGCGATCCTCCCCGCCTACGACCCCCTGATGGACTCCACCCGGGTCCGCCACGTCCTGGTCCGGCACGAGCAGGGTGCCGGGCACGCCGCCACCGGCTACGCCCAGGCCACCGGTCGAGTCGGGGTGTGCATGGCGACCTCGGGCCCCGGTGCCACCAACCTCGTCACCCCCATCGCCGACGCCCACATGGACTCGGTGCCGCTGGTCGCCATCACCGGCCAGGTCGCCAGCAAGACCATCGGCACGGACGCCTTCCAGGAAGCCGACATCTGCGGCATCACCCTGCCCATCACCAAGCACAACTACCTCGTCACCGATCCGGCGGAGATCCCGCGCACGATCGCCGAGGCGTTCCACATCGCCGCCACCGGCCGCCCCGGGCCCGTCCTGGTGGACATCGCCAAGGACGCGCTGCAGGCCCAGACCACCTTCAGCTGGCCGCCCACGCCCGACCTGCCCGGCTACCGTCCCGTCAGCCGCCCGCACGCCAAGCAGATCAGGGAGGCCGCCCGGCTGATCGCCGCCGCCCGCCGCCCGGTGCTCTACGTCGGCGGTGGCGTGATCAAGGCCCGCGGCGCCGACGAGCTGCGGGAGCTGGCCGAGCTGACCGGCGCCCCGGTCACCACCACCCTGATGGCGCTCGGCGCGTTCCCCGACAGCCACCCGCAGCACCTGGGCATGCCCGGCATGCACGGTTCCGTCGCCGCCGTCACGGCGCTGCAGAAGGCCGACCTGATCGTCGCGCTGGGCGCCCGGTTCGACGACCGGGTCACCGGCAGGATCGACTCGTTCGCCCCGCACGCCAAGATCGTGCACGCCGACATCGACCCGGCCGAGATCGGCAAGAACCGCATCGCCGACGTCCCGATCGTCGGCGAGGTCAAGGAGGTCATGGCCGAGCTGACCGCCGCCCTGCGCGAGGTCGCCCAGCCCGACCTCACCGCCTGGTGGGAGCAGCTGAACCGGTGGCGCGAGACGTACCCGCTCGGCTACGACCTGCCGGAGGACGGCAGCCTGTCGCCGCAGCAGGTCATCGAGCGCATCGGCCAGCTCGCCCCGGCGGACACCATCTACACGGCGGGCGTCGGCCAGCACCAGATGTGGGCGGCGCACTACGTCTCCTTCGAGCGCCCCGGCACCTGGCTGAACTCCGGCGGCCTCGGCACCATGGGCTACGCCGTGCCGGCCGCGCTCGGCGCCAAGGCCGGGCAGCCTGCCTCGACCGTCTGGGCGATCGACGGCGACGGCTGCTTCCAGATGACCAACCAGGAGCTGGCCACCGCCGCGCTGAACAACATCCCGATCAAGGTCGCCGTCATCAACAACGGCGCGCTGGGCATGGTCCGCCAGTGGCAGACCCTGTTCTACAACCAGCGGTACTCCAACACCGTGCTCAGCAACGGCCCGGCCGGCGGCCCCTACAGCGGCTCCGCCGCCGGCGCGCCCACCGCGGCCAGCGCCGGCACCCGGGTGCCCGACTTCGTGAAGCTCGCCGAGGCCATGGGCTGCGTGGGCCTGCGCTGCGAGGACCCCGAGCAGCTGGACGCCGTCATCGAGAAGGCGAACTCCATCAACGACCGCCCGGTCGTGGTGGACTTCATCGTCCACGAGGACGCCATGGTCTGGCCGATGGTCGCCGCCGGCACCTCCAACGACGAGGTCATGGCCGCCCGCGGGGTCCGCCCCGACTTCAGCGAATCCGACGAGTGAGCCGGGCCCACCGGTCAGGCCCAGCCAAGCAGAGGTAACGAAGATCCCATGTCCAAGCACACCCTCTCCGTCCTGGTGGAGAACAAGCCAGGGGTGCTGTCCCGCATCACCTCGCTGTTCTCCCGCCGCGGCTTCAACATCGACTCGCTCGCCGTCGGGACCACCGAACACCCCGAGGTGTCCCGGATCACCATCGTCGTCAACGTCGAGGACCTGCCGCTGGAGCAGGTCACCAAGCAGCTCAACAAGCTCGTCAACGTGCTGAAGATCGTCGAGCTCGACGCCGCCTCCGCCGTGCACCGCGAACTGGTGCTGGTGAAGGTGCGCGCCGACAACGACACCAGGTCGCAGATCGTCGAGATCGTCCAGCTCTTCCGCGCCAAGACGGTGGACGTCGCGCCCGAGGCTGTCACCATCGAGGCCACCGGCAGCAGCGACAAGCTGGAGGCCATGCTGCGGATGCTGGAGCCCTTCGGCATCAAGGAGCTCGTGCAGTCCGGCGCCATCGCGATCGGCCGCGGCTCCCGTTCCATCACCGACCGCTCGCTGCGCGCCCTGGACCGGAGCGCCTAGTCCGGGCCCTGGCGGCCCGGGGACCCCCGGGCCGCGCCGCACGATCCGTCCGCGACACCTTCCGACCGCATGGCGAGATCCCTCGCCCCGCACCGCCCGCCCGGGCATACGGTGGTCCGCACGCCGGGACCGCCAGCAGACTGACCAAGGAGAAGACCGAAGTGGCCGAGCTGTTCTACGACGACGACGCCGACCTGTCCATCATCCAGGGCCGTAAGGTCGCGGTTCTCGGCTACGGCAGCCAGGGGCATGCCCACGCCCTGTCCCTGCGCGACTCGGGCGTGGACGTCCGGGTCGGCCTGCACGAGGGCTCGAAGTCCCGGGTCAAGGCGGAGGAGCAGGGACTGCGGGTGACTTCCCCCGCCGAGGCCGCCGCCGAGGCCGACGTGATCATGATCCTGGTGCCCGACCCGATCCAGGCCCGCGTCTACGAGGAGTCCGTCCGGGAGAACCTGAAGGAGGGCGACGCCATCTTCTTCGGCCACGGTCTGAACATCCGCTTCGGGTTCATCAAGCCGCCGGCCGGCGTGGACGTCTGCATGGTCGCCCCCAAGGGCCCGGGCCACCTGGTGCGCCGCCAGTACGAGGAGGGTCGCGGCGTGCCGTGCATCGCCGCGGTGGAGCAGGACGCCACGGGCTCCGCGTTCGAGCTGGCGCTGTCGTACGCCAAGGCCATCGGCGGCACCCGCGCCGGGGTCATCAAGACCACCTTCACCGAGGAGACCGAGACCGACCTGTTCGGTGAACAGGCGGTGCTCTGCGGCGGCACCTCCGCGCTGGTGAAGGCCGGCTTCGAGACCCTGGTCGAGGCCGGGTACCAGCCGGAGATCGCCTACTTCGAGTGCCTCCACGAGCTGAAGCTCATCGTCGACCTGATGTACGAGGGCGGCCTGGAGAAGATGCGCTGGTCGATCTCCGAGACCGCCGAGTGGGGCGACTACGTCTCGGGGCCGCGGATCATCAACGAGAACACCAAGGCGGAGATGAAGCGGATCCTCGCCGAGATCCAGGACGGCAGCTTCGCGAACGCGTGGATGGCGGAGTACAACGCCGGCCTGCCGCGGTACAACGAGCTGAAGAAGGCCGACTCCGACCACCTGCTGGAGACCACCGGCAAGGAGCTCCGCAAGCTGATGAGCTGGGTGGACGAGCAGGACTGAGGCGTCCCGCCCACCGGTCACCGGATCGGGGAGAGGCCCGCTCTCCCCGATCCGCCGAGGCCCGGGGAGACGGCTCACGGGCGTGGCGTGCCTCTCCCCGGCAAACTGGCCAGCTGGCCCCTGCCACGCCGATACACTGCACGAAGAAGCGCGTCACGGGCTCACAGCGTCGTGCGTCTCCACGTGGCTGCCTACCCTCTCCACCGCCGTCGGCCGTCGGGACCGGCCCACCGCAAAAGGACAGTGAGACCCAGTGAGCAAGCCGAGCAAGCCCGTCGTACTCCTCGCCGAAGAGCTCTCTCCCGCCACCGTCGACGCCCTGGGGCCGGACTTCGAGATCCGGCACTGTGACGGCGCGAACCGTGACCAGCTGCTGTCCGCCATCGCCGAGGTGGACGCCATCCTGGTCCGCAGCGCCACCAAGGTGGACGCGGAGGCCATCGCGGCCGCCCGCCGCCTGAAGGTCGTGGCCCGGGCCGGCGTCGGCCTGGACAACGTGGACGTCGCCGCCGCCACGAAGGCCGGCGTCATGGTCGTCAACGCGCCCACCTCCAACATCATCACCGCGGCCGAGCTGGCCTGCGGTCTGATCATCTCCACCGCGCGGAACATCCCGCAGGCGAACGCCGCGCTCAAGCAGGGCGAGTGGAAGCGCAGCAAGTACACCGGCGTCGAGCTGTCGGAGAAGACGCTCGGCGTGGTCGGCCTCGGCCGCATCGGCCTGCTGGTGGCCCAGCGGATGGCCTCGTTCGGCATGAAGGTGGTCGCCTACGACCCGTACGTGCAGGCCGCCCGCGCCGCGCAGCTCGGCGTCAAGCTGCTGTCCCTGGACGAGCTGCTGGCCGCCTCCGACTTCATCACCGTGCACCTGCCGAAGACCCCGGAGACGCTGGGCCTGATCGGCGACGAGGCGCTGCACAAGGTCAAGCCGTCGGTCCGCATCGTCAACGCCGCGCGCGGCGGCATCGTGGACGAGGCGGCGCTGCTCAGCGCGCTGAAGGAGGGCCGGGTCGCCGGCGCTGGCCTCGACGTCTACACCAGCGAGCCGTGCACGGACTCGCCGCTGTTCGAGTTCGACTCCGTGGTCTGCACCCCGCACCTCGGCGCCTCGACCGGCGAGGCCCAGGAGAAGGCGGGCCTGGCGGTCGCCAGGTCGGTCCGGCTGGCACTGGCGGGCGAGCTGGTCCCGGACGCGGTCAACGTGCAGGGCGGCGTCATCGCCGAGGACGTGCGGCCCGGGCTGCCGCTGGCGGAGCGGCTCGGCCGGATCTTCACGGCGCTGGCCGGCGAGGTGGCCACCCGGCTCGACGTCGAGGTGCGCGGCGAGATCACCCAGCACGACGTGAAGGTGCTGGAGCTCTCCGCGCTGAAGGGCGTCTTCGAGGACGTGGTGGCCGAGACGGTCAGTTACGTCAACGCGCCGCTGTTCGCGCAGGAGCGCGGCGTCGAGGTGCGGCTGACCACCAGCTCCGAGTCCCCCGACCACCGGAACCTGATCACGGTGCGCGGCACGCTCACCAACGGCGAGATCGTGTCCGTCTCCGGCACCCTGGCCGGCCCCAAGTTCCAACAGAAGATCGTCGGCATCGGCGAGCACACGGTGGACCTGGCGGTCGCCGACCACATGGCCTTCCTGCGGTACGGGGACCGGCCCGGCGTGGTCGGCACCCTCGGCCGGATCCTGGGCGAGGCCCGGATCAACATCGCCGGGATGCAGGTGGCCAGGGCCGAGGAGGGCGGCGAGGCGCTGATCGCCCTCACCGTGGACGACGCCATCCCGGTGTCGGTGCTCACCGAGATCGCCGAGGAGATCGGCGCCACCTCGTCGCGCGCCGTCAACCTGGCGGACTGACCGCACCCGGCGGACCCGGCCGGTGGGCCCTGATCGGCAGGAGCTGACCGGCAGGAGCTCACCGGGCGACGGTCGAGGACGAACCGCCGCCGCGGCCGGCCGGGTGCGTCGGCCGAGCCACGGCGGCGGCGTCTCGAGACCGGTGCCGCCCGGGAAGGCGTGGGCGGCACCGGACCGGGCAGCGCGACCGACACTGGGTGCGTCGGTGGGGGGACGCGTCAGCCGCCTGCCAGCTCGTACGCCTTGTCCGGCGAGAACTGGCCCGCGGGTCCGTCGCAGCCGTCCAGCTCACCAGGACGCTTGATCCAGACGAAGGCGTCGACCCGGTCGCTGCCGGTGTTCACGGTCGGGGCGTCGCCGACCAGCCGGTCGGCGGGGTCACACCACTCACCCATGGGCGCCGGACCGTTGCCGTTCCGGCTGGTGTCGATGACGGCGCCCAGCTCGGCGTCGCCGAGCTCGCCCAGCACCGCCTCGGCGAAGCCCACCTCGTCGTCGGTCCAGTTGTAGTTCGAGGCGTTGGAGTAGATGCCGTCCCCGCTCTCCAGGACGCCGGCCTGGGTCAGCAGGTCGGCGATGGCTCCGGGGGAGTGCCAGGACGAGTGGCCGGCGTCGAAGTACACCCGCGCCTCGGGGTTGGCGGCGTGGATGATGTCCGCCGCCTCGCGCAGGGACGCGAAGCGCTCGGCGAACTCGTTCTGGTCCAGGCAGGTGGTGAGCGCGATCGAGTCGGGCTCCAGGATCACCACGGCCGGCCCGGTGCCCAGCCCCGCGGCGAAGTCCTCGGTCCAGCTGAGGTAGCTCGGGAAGTCCGGAGCGCCGCCGGCGGACGCGCCGCCGCAGTCCCGGTTGGGGATCATGTAGGAGACGAGCACCGGCACCTGCCCGGCCGCGGCGGCCGCGTCGGTGATGGCGGTGGCCTCGGCGGTCACGGTGTCCGGGCTGTAGTTGGAGAACCAGGTGGCCTGCGGCTGGCTGGCGATCCGCTCCTCGATGAGCGCGGTCCGCGCGTCGTTCGGGTTGTCGGCGACCCATTCGTGGATCGCGCCCGGGTGGTCGTAGAACACGGTGTCGGCCGGCAGGTCGGCCGTTCCGACATCGCGGGTGACGTCCTGCGTGGGGCGTTGCTCCAACCCCTGGGCGGTGGCGACGGCGGAGCAGGCGAGCAGCCCGGCCGTGCCGGCGGCCAACAGCAGACGGGTCCGCGTCAGCCGACGACGGATGGGGTGTTGCGCGGCTCTGGGGGTGCGCACAGTGAATCGTTCCTCTCGGGACGATGCGTTCTGGTGGGGGTTTGGGAGCGCTCCCATGTTCGCGAACATAGCGTCTCGTGGGCAGAAGGTAAACAGCCGGGCCAGGGTCGGCTTCCGACCGGGGCGGCGCGTCGCGTCCGCCGCGGCCCGCCGCCATCCGGGTTGCGCTCGGTCGCGAGGGGACGCGCCGCGGCCACGCCCGCCCGGATCGGCGGCGGTGTCCCGCGCACGATGAGGGCGTACGAAAGCCCTCATACCTGGAGGAAACGTGCGCACCTCTCGATCGCGACGCCGCTCACCCCACCGCCGGCGGCTCGCCGCCCTCGTCCCGCTTCTGCTGGTGTCCGTCGCCGGCTGCTCCGGGGACGCGGAGCAGGGCTCGGGCGAGGCCAGCCCGGTACGTGCCGCCGAGTCCACCCCGGCCGTGCCGAAGTCCGCGTCCGACGTCGACCCCGACGACTTCGTGAAGCACATCGACAACCCCTTCCTGCCGCTGGAACCGGGCACCACCCTGCGCTACGAGGGGAACGGCGGCGACGACGAGGAGATCGTCGAGGTGACGAACCGGACCCGGGAGATCCTCGGGGTCACCGTGACGGTGGTCCGCGACCGGGTCTTCGAGAACGGCGACCTCGTCGAGCGCACCGACGACTGGTACGCCCAGGACCGCGAGGGCAATGTCTGGTACTTCGGCGAGGACTCCCAGACCATCGACAAGGGCGAGGTGGTCAGCACCAAGGGCTCCTGGGAGGCGGGCAGGAACGGTGCCCGGCCCGGCATCGTGATGCTGGCCAACCCGCGCGCCGGGGACACCTACGACCAGGAGGTGGCGCCCGGGGTGGCCGAGGACAGGGCCAAGGTGCTGCTGACCGACGACAGCATCACCGTGCCGTTCGGCTCCTTCGACGACGCCCTCCGGATCCGCGAAACCACGCCGCTCGAACCCGATGTGGTCGAGCAGAAGTACTACGCCAACGGCGTGGGCCAGGTCGCCGAGCGGGAGATCAAGGGCGGCAACGAGCGCTTCGAACTCGTCAGTGTCCAACGTCCCTGACCACACTCTCGGCCGGCGGGACGCCGACCCGCCCGGTCAGCCGACGGGCCGGTCGTCCGTCCCGCTCGGGGCGGCCCGCACCAGCCCCGTCCGGTAGGCGATGACGACGAGTTGCGCCCGGTCGCGGGCCTCCAGCTTCGCCATGGCGCGGTGTACGTGGGTGCGGACCGTGAACGGGCTCAGCACCAGCCGGGCGGCGATGTCCTCGTTGGACAGGCCGGTCGCCACGAGGGCCACCATCTCCCGCTCGCGGGCGGTGAGCGTGGCCAGCCGGTCCGGCAGATGTGGTGGACCGTCCTCGGGCGCGGCCAGAAAACGGGTGATCAGGGCCCGGGTCGCGGTGGGGGAGAGCAGGGCGTCGCCGCGCGCGACCGTGCGCACGGCGGCGAGCAACTCGTCGACGGCGACGCCCTTGCCGATGAAGCCGCTGGCTCCGGCGCGCAGGGCCCGGGCCACGTAGGCGTCGACCTCGAAGGTCGTCAGGATCAGGATGTGAGTGCCCAGCAGGTTCTGGTCGGCGCAGATCTCGGCCGTGGCGGCGAGTCCGTCCAGCTCCGGCATCCGGATGTCCATGACGACCACGTCGGGACGCAGCTCCCGGGTCAGCCGCAGGGCCTCCCGGCCGTCGCCCGCCTCGCCGACGACCGTCAGGTCGTCGGCGGCGTCGATGATCAGCCGGAAGGCCCTGCGCAGCAGGGCCTGGTCCTCGGCGAGCAGCACCCGGATCGTCACGGCGGCGTCCTCGTGCCCGAGGCTTCGTTCTCGTCGGCGTCGGCGTTGTCGTCGGCGTCGGCCTCGGAATCAGCAGCGGCTTCGGCACCGGCGCTGGCGCCGCCCGCCGCCGGGGTGTGCCGGGGCGGCGGCAGCGGCAGCTCGGCGCTGACGAGGTAGCCGCCCTCCGGGCGCGGGCCGGCGGACAGGCGGCCGCCGACCGCCGTGGCCCGTTCGCGCATGCCGATCAGGCCGTGGCCGGGAGCCCGGTCGGGGGCGGCGTCCCGCCGCCGGCCCTCGTCGGTGACCGAGACGGTCAGCCGGTCGCGGTGGTAGCCGAGGTCCACCCGGGCGGCGCCGGTCCCGGCGTGCTTCGCCACGTTGGTCAGCGCCTCCTGGACGATGCGGTAGGCGGTGAGGTCCAGGCCCGGCGGCAGCGACCGGTCCGAGCCCTCCCCGTGCACCGCCACGGTCAGCCCCGCGCGCTGGAACGATGCGACGAGTGCCGGCAGGTCGGCCAGCCCGGGCGTCGGGTCGAGGGGCGTGTCCGGATCCCCGGACTGCCGCAGCAGGCCCACGGTCGCCCGCAGCTCGTCGAGCGCGTCGCTGGTGTTCTCGGTGAGCTGGCCCAGCGACTCCCTGGCCACCTCGGGGCGGGAGTCGAAGTAGAGGGCGGCGACCGCGGCCTGCGCGTGCACCAGGGTCATGTGGTGGGCGACGACGTCGTGCAGCTCGCGGGCGATGCGCATCCGCTCCTCGACCACCCGCCGGCGGGCCTCGTTCTCCCGGCCCAGCTCGGCCCGCCTGGCCCGTTCCCGCTCCGCGGCCAGCAGGGCCCGCCGGTTCCGCGCGGCGTTGCCGAACGCGCCGGCCAGCAGCGGGAACGCGATCGTCGACGCCGTGCCCGCCTCCTCCCACGAGCTGGTCGCCCACATCAGCGAGGAGGCGGCCATCGCGCCCACGGACACCGCGATGGCCGCGCTCACCGCGCGCGGTTCGCGGTGCAGGGCGAACGCGTGGACGGCGACCATCACCGGCACCAGCAGCAGCGGGTTGAAGTCGAACCCCATCGGCGGGGCCAGCACACCGCACCCCGTCGTGACCGCCACGGCGGCCAGCGGCCTGCCGTGCCGCAGCGGCAGCAGGGCGCAGGACGCCGCGACGAACGGGTAACCGGAGGCCGGTGGGGCCGTGATCACGTCGCCTTGGGCCGCGGTGCCGAACAGGCACGCCGCCACGGCCACCACCAGGGTCGCGCCCTCCCACCACCACGAGGCCGCGCGCCACCCCGCGCGGGTCCCGCGGTCGCCGCGGCCGTTCGCCAAGGTCCGCATGCCGGGTCAGCCTCCGCTGGACTGGGACTGCGGCACCCGCACGGCGGGCTCCGCCGCGGGCAGGGGGCGTGTCCGGGACAGCGCCTCGCCCTCGACGTGGACGTTCGGCAGCACGCGTTCCAGGCTACGCGGCAGCCACCAGGCGCGGTGCCCGAACAGGCCCAGCACCGCGGGGCCGATGGCCATCCGGACCACGAAGGCGTCGAAGGCGATCGCGGCGGCCAGCCCGACGCCCAGCGTCTTGATGACCGGGTCGGTCAGCCCGATGAAGCCGGCGAAGACGCTGATCATGATGAACGCCGCCGCGGCCACCACCCGCCCGCTGTGCCGGAAGCCGCTGACCACGGCCTGGTGCGCGTCCTCCCCGTGCACGTGCGCCTCGCGCATCCGGGTGAGCAGGAACACCTCGTAGTCCATGGCGAGGCCGAAGACCACGCCGATCAGGAAGGTCGGCATCAGCGACATGACGGGCGCCGTCTGGTCGACGCCGAACACGTCCGCCGCCCAGCCCCACTGGAAGACCGCGACGACGGTGCCCAGGGCGGCGCCCACCGACAGCAGGAAGCCGAGCGTGGCCTTCACCGGGACGAGGAGCGACCGGAAGACCACCAGCAACAACAGGACGGCGAGGCCCACCACGATCGACAGGTAGGGGATCAGCGCGTCGGCCAGGGCCTGGGAGATGTCGATGTTCATCGCGGTGCTGCCCGTCACCAGGACCTCTGCGCCGGTGTCCGCCTCGACGTCGCCCGCCTCGTCCCTGATGGTGTGGACCAGGTCGCCGGTCTCCGCGGTGTTGGGCGCGGTCTCGGGGACGGCGGTCAGCACGGCCGTGTCCCCGGCCTCGTCGAGGACGGGCGCGTCGACCGAGGCGATGCCCTCCAGGTCCGCGAGGGTGCGGGCGGTCAGCTCCGCGGCGCGCTGCGGATCCGCGGCCTCGGCGGTGTCCACGACCACCAGCAACGGGCCGTTGAAGCCGGGGCCGTAGCCCTCGGACAGCAGGTCGTAGGCCCGCCGCTGGGTGGTGTCGGCCGGCAGCGACTCGTCGCCGGGCAGGCCGAGTTCGAGGCTGAGCGCGGGCACCGCCACGACGCCCAGTCCGACCACGGCGGCGAGCAGCACGGCGAGCGGCCGGCGCAGCACGAACCGCGCCCAGCGGACGCCGAGGCCGGAACCGCCGGCGTCCGCTGGCGTGGGCGTGGGTGTGGGCATGGGCGTGGGCCGACGGGGAACGCGGCGGCCGCGGGGCAGCATCCGGCGCCCGAAGAAGCCGAGCAGCGGGGGCACCAGGGTCAGCGCGACCAGCACGGCCAGCGCGACGGTGCCCGCCGCGGCCAACCCCATCCTGGTGAGGATGGGGACGCCGACGACCGTGAGCCCGGCGAGCGCGATGATCACCGTCAGGCCGGCGAAGACGACGGCGGTGCCGGCCGTGCCGACCGCGCGTCCCGCGGCCTCCTCCGGGTCCCGGCCCTCGGCGCGTTCGGAGCGGTACCGGAAGGCGATGAACAGCGCGTAGTCGATGCCGACCGCCAGTCCCAGCATGATCGCCAGGATGGAGGTGGTGGAGGACAGGCCCAACGGGTCGGCGAGCACCGCGATGAGACAGAAGCCGGAGGCCACGCCGACGAGGGCGGTCAGCAGCGGCAGGCCGGCCGCGACCACCGAGCCGAAGGTGACGATCAGCACCAGGGCCGCCACGGCCAGGCCGACCAGCTCCGTGCTGCCGCCGAGCTCCTCCTGGGGCTCCAGCGCCGAGCCGCCGATCTCCACGGTCAGCCCGGTGCCGCGTGCCGCCTCGGCGGCGTCCCGAAGGGCGGTGGTCGTGGCGTCGGTCAGACCGGACGACTGCTCGGTGTAGCTGAGGGTGGCGTAGGCGACGGTGCGGTCCTCGCTGACCGCGTCGGCGGCGTACGGGTCGGTGACCGAGGCGATCTGGTCGCCCCGGGCCAGCTGGTCGATGGTGTCCTCGACGGTCTCCCGGTGCGGTCCCGCCGTGATCCGCCGGCCGTCCGGGGCCTGGAACACCAGGCGGGCCTCGGCGCCCTGCGCGTCGGCGCCGGGGAAGCGCTCGTTCAGCAGGTCGAACGCCTGCTGCGCCTCCGTGCCCGGCAGTGAGAACTCGTTCTCCGGACCCGGTTCGGCAGCCGTCGCGGCCACCCCGACCAGCACCAGGGCGGCCAGCCACAGCGAGCCCACGAGCCGGCGCCGCCGGAAGGTCCATCGTCCGATGCGATAAAGAAACGTCGCCACCACAACTCCCGTTGGAATCGGCGGAGGAAAGAGAGGAGCGGGCCGGAGCCCGCCCTCGAAGAATCGCCGCCGACGGCCCCGCCGGGCATCGTCTCCCCGCATCAACTCGTGCCTGGTACGGACGCAGTAGCCCGGCTCGTCAGGACCGCCGCGGCGTCCCCCTCAGGGAGGAGCCGCGCCCCCGACCTCGCCGGACGAGCCGACCTAGAGCCGGGCGGCCTTGAGCGCCATGTGGAGCAGGAGCCGGTCCTCGCCGCGGCCCAGGTCGAGGCCGGTGAGCCGCTCGACGCGGGAGATCCGGTAGTAGAGCGTCTGGCGGTGGATGCCCAACGTCTCGGCGGCGACCGTCGCGTGCCCCGCGTGGTCGAGGAACGTCTCGACGGTGCGGGCCAGCTCGCGGTGCTCGTCGCCCAGCAACGGCCGCACGGCCGGATCGGGAGCCGCGCCGCCGGGCAGCGTCGTCAGCAGCCGGTAGGGGCCGATCTCCGCCCATTCGGCGACCCCGCGGAAGCGCGGCTCCGCGCGGGCCGCGCGGGCGGCGCCGAGGGCCTCCCGCCACGCACCGGCCAGGTCCGTCACCCCCGGCCGCGGCGCGCCGACGCCGACCGCGGCGCCGCCCGCGCACAGCCGCTCCGCCACCCCCCGCGCCGCCGCCGCCCGCACCAGCACCGCGAGCACCCCGCCGCTTCCCGCGGACTCGGTCGGCCGGCCCGCCGATCCCGGCGACGTCCGGGCCCACACCGCCTCGTGCCTCGCCTGCTCGGGCCTGACGTCCGCCGAGCCGGGGCGGGCGAGAGGCGGCGCGACCGACGCTTCCCCAGGCCCGGAGGGCCGGGGAGGCACCCCCATGGCCGCTTCGTCGGCCCCGCCCCGCGCCGGCGCGGGGGTGCTGGGAGGACTGGGCATGGTGCCCGCCGCCGCGCGATCGCTCCGCTCCGCGGTCTGGGCGGTCCCCGCGGAGGCGGCGTCGGGCTCCGGCCGGTGCCCCGCATCGGGGCCGCCAGGACCTCCACCGGGGCGTGGGCCGCCCGCCGTGGACGGCGGGGCGTGGCCCCGCCCCGCCGGTGGCGCGGCGGCCGAGGCCGCCCGGGCCAGCGGCGCCACGAGGCGGGCGGGAAGCGCCATCGGGCAGGCGGCGACGGCGCCGGGAACGTCCCGCGGCGCCTCGAACGACGCCCACGGCACCACCGCCGCCAGCGCCAGCGAGCCACGCGCCGCCCGGCCCAGCGCGGTCGCCAGTTCCTCCTCCTCGCGCGGCGCGGTCCCCGGCGACGCCGTCAACGCGGCGCCCAGCAGCGCGCCCAGTCGGGCGCCGGCCCGCGCCTCCGCCGCGAGCAGCGCGCCGATCCGGTCCGCCGTCGCCGCCGCCGTCGCGAGCCGCGGATCGTCCAACGCCAGGGCGCCGTCGTCCAGCAGCCAGATGTAGCCGTACAGCACCCCGCCGTGTCGCACCGGCAGGCAGACCCGCCCCGTCAGCACCCCGGCCGACGGTTCCGGCGGAATCCGGACCGGGCGCCGCGCCCGCGTGATGCCGAAGCCCTCGAACCACTCCCGAACCGCCGCCGTGGACCGGCGGCGCAGGATCGAGCTGGTGCGCACCGGGTCCATCGCCCGCTCGTCCACGCCCTCGTGCGCGCCGTACGCGATCAGCCCGAAGTCCCGTCCCTCCAGCGTCGCCGGCGTCCCCAGCAGCGCGCAGACCTCGTCGACGAGCTCCTGGTACTCCGTGCGCATCGCCCGTCCGCCGCCTCTCCTGTCGCGTTCGTTCGCGTCCTCGACCACCATCGTCGTACAGAGCTCATACAGATGTCTGAGATCCGCGTCCAGGCCGCCGGACAGCTGTCGATGGCCGGGGAACCGGGCGATCCCTAACGTCTGGGACAGGACGTCGGCTCGTCCGACGCATCGGCTGTCTCCCGGAGGTGCCCCGTGCCGGTACTGGGATCCGCGCTTCTCGCGGCGGCGCGCAGCGACGGTCTGCGGCGGCTGGTCGCGTCGGCCCCCGTCACCCGTCCCGTGGTGGACCGCTTCGTCGCGGGGGAGGAGCTCGCCGCGTCGCTCGCCGTGACCAGGGAGCTGACCGACCGTGGTCTCCAGGTCACCCTCGACCACCTCGGCGAGCACGTCACCGACGCCGCCCAGGCGCTGCGCAGCCGCGACGCCTATCTCGCTCTCGCCGACGCGCTACGAGGTGAGAGGCTGGGAACGAGGGCCGAGATGTCGGTGAAGCTGTCGGCCTTCGGGCAGGCGCTTCCCGGCGGCCACGACATCGCGTACCGGAATGTCCTCCCGGTGGTGGAGGCCGCCGCCGCGGCGGACACGACGGTCACCCTGGACATGGAGGACCACACCACGGTCGATTCCACCCTGGCCATCCTGGACGCCCTGCGCGAGCGCTTCCCGCACACCGGCGCGGTGCTCCAGTCGTACCTCTTCAGGAGCGAGGAGGACTGCCGGGCGCTGGCGGCCGCCGGCGCCCGGGTGCGGCTGGTCAAGGGCGCGTACCGGGAGCCCGACACCGTCGCCCACACCGACCGGCGCGCGGTGGACCGGGCCTACCTGCGCTGCCTGAAGATCCTGCTGGCCGGCTCCGGCTACCCCATGGTGGCGACGCACGACCCGCGCCTGGTGGCGATCACCCAGGCGCTGGCCCCGCGCTACGGGCGGGCGCCGGACGACTACGAGTTCCAGATGCTGTACGGCATCCGCGGCACCGAACAGCGGCGGCTCGCCGCCCAGGGCCACCGGATGCGGGTCTACGTGCCCTACGGCACCGACTGGTACGGGTACTTCATGCGCCGCCTCGCCGAGCGCCCCGCCAACCTGGCGTTCTTCGCGCGGTCACTCGCCACCCGCGGCTGACCGCCGACCACGACACCGACCGTCCCGCACCCGCACAGCGCCAACGAACGAAGCACCAACGACGAAGCCTCAACGAACGAAGCCACAACGAACCAAGCGCCACGAACCCTCAGGAAGGGAGCCCACGCCATGGACGCCGTGACCCAGGTCCCACTGCCGGCCAACGAACCGGTGCACAGCTACGCCCCCGGCAGCGCCGAACGGTCCCGCCTGGAGGTGAAGCTCAAGGAGCTCGCCGAGCACCCCATCGACCTGCCCATGACCATCGGCGGCGTTGAGCGGATGGCCGCGGGCGAGCGCTTCGACGTCGTGCAGCCGCACAACCACAGGGCCCGGCTCGGTACCAGCGGGCACGCCAACCACGCCGACGCCAGGGACGCCATCGACGCCGCGCTCGCCGCCGCCCCGGCCTGGCGCGCGCAGTCCTTCGACGACCGCGCCGCGGTCTTCCTGCGCGCCGCCGAGCTGCTGTCGGGACCGTGGCGGGAGACGATCGCCGCCTCCACCATGCTCGGCCAGTCCAAGACCGTGCAGCAGGCCGAGATCGACGCGCCGTGCGAGCTGATCGACTTCTGGCGGTTCAACGTCCACTTCGCCCGCCAGCTGCTGGAGGAGCAGCCGCCGGTGCAGCCCAAGGGCGTGTGGAACCGGATGGACTTCCGCCCGCTGGAGGGCTTCGTCTACGCGATCACGCCGTTCAACTTCACGGCCATCGCCGGCAACCTGCCGACCGCGCCCGCGCTGATGGGGAACGTCGTGGTGTGGAAGCCGTCGCCGACCCAGACGCACGCCGCGGTGCTGCTGATGCGGCTGCTCACCGAGGCCGGGCTGCCACCCGGTGTGATCAACCTGGTCACCGGCGACGGCCGCGAGGTCTCCGAGGTGGCGCTGCCGCACCCCGACCTGGCCGGTATCCACTTCACCGGCTCGACCCGGACCTTCCAGTACCTGTGGCGGGAGGTCGGCGCCAACATCGAGCGCTACCGGAACTACCCGCGGATCGTCGGCGAGACCGGCGGCAAGGACTTCATCGTGGTGCACGCGAGCGCCGACCCCGCGGTGGTGCGGACGGCCATCACCCGCGGCGCGTTCGAGTACCAGGGACAGAAGTGCTCCGCCGCCTCCCGCGCCTACCTGCCCCGCTCGCTGTGGGACGGCGGGCTGCGCGCCGACCTGGTCGCCGAGACCGAGAGCCTGCCCATGGGCGACCCGGCCGACCTGTCCCACTTCCTGGCCGCCGTCATCGACGAGCGCGCCTTCGCCAAGAGCCGGGCGGCCATCGACCGCGCCAGGACCGACCCGACCTGTGAGATCGTCGCCGGCGGCGGCTACGACGACTCGGTCGGCTACTACGTCAGGCCCACCGTGATCGTCTGCTCCGATCCGGAGAACGAGGTCTTCCACACCGAGTACTTCGGGCCGATCATCGCCGTGCACGTCTACGACGACGACGGGGACGGCGCCTTCGACGCGATGCTGGACCAGATGGAGTCCGTGGCGCCGTACGCGCTGACCGGCGCCGTCATCGCCGGCGACCGCTCCGTCGCCAGCCGGGCCGGCGAACGGCTGCGCTACGCGGCGGGCAACTTCTACATCAACGACAAGCCGACCGGCTCCGTCGTCGGCCAGCAGCCCTTCGGCGGGGCGCGCGCCTCGGGGACCAACGACAAGGCCGGCTCCAAGTTCAACCTGCTGCGCTGGACGTCCCCGCGCTCCATCAAGGAGACCCTGGTCCCGCCGACCGACTACCGGTACCCGCACATGGGCTGACCGCCCACCCGCCCACGTGTCCGGCCCACGTGCCCGGCTGATGTGCCGGGGCGTGGGTCCGGTGCTCCCCGAGGGGCGGAACGAGTCCGGTGAGGCGCGTGGGACGGGGATCCGCGTGACCCCCGTCTCAGATAGTAGGACGGCCGAGTATATGGGGAGACAGCACTGCTTCGGGCGGCTACTTTTGTGAGAGCCGAACGGAAACGCTCGACCCAGCGACGGGTGGACGGGAGCGGCCCCGAAGGCGGGTGACCCCCGCCGCGCCGCGTGCCCCGCCCGGCGTCCGGCGCCCCCACGTACGGACCCGACCCGGAGCTGCGAACCCATGTCTTCGATGACGTCTGCCGTGACCGAGCACCCCACCCCGACCGCGGCGGAGCCGCGCCCGCGCTCCACCCGGGCCGCGGCCCGCGCGGCGCTGCGCGACGAGAACCGCAGGCACGCGGTCGTCGCGGTGCAGCGCGCCCTCGACCGCCGGGACAACGGCGGCTCGTTCGGCCACTGACGCGGCCACGGACGTCGGGCGGGGCGCCGCCACGCCCGACGCGGTCAGCCGATGGTGGCCACCACGTCCCGCAACGACGCGCTCAGCCCGGCGGGTAGCGGAGCCGACCCGACGGAGCTGGCCGCCTCCTGCTGTGCCTCCTCACTGATGATGTGGGCGAGGTAGGCGCGCAGCACGTCCGCTCGTTCGGGCTCGGGGGACGCACAGGCCACCGCGTAGGAGACCTGGGCGAGCGGGTAGACACCCGGTTCCGAGGTGTCCCAGGCCAGGTCATGGGCGAAGTCGGACGGGCCGCGCCCCGGCACCCGCTCGGAGACCTCCAGGAGCCGGCCTACCGCCTCCGGGGTCGGGCCGACGGGTTCCCCGCCGACCCGCAGGGTGGCCACGCCGACGCCGTCGGTCTGGTCGATCAGCTCCGCCTCCGCGTAGCCGATGGTGCCCTGTGCTCCGCCGACCGCGGCCATGACGCCGCTCGTGCCCTGGGCGCCCTCGCTCGACCCGACCGGCCAGTCCAGCGAGGGCTGGTACGGCCAGTCCGACGGAGCCGCCGCCGCCAGATAGCGGCCCACCAGATCGTTGGTGGCGTTCGGGTCCGCGCGGTGCACCGGGGTGATCGGGGTGGCGGGCAGCGACGCCCCCGGATTCTCCGCCGCGATGGCGGGGTCGTTCCAGGTGGTGATGCGGCCGTCGAAGATCCGCGCCAGGGTCGCCGGGCTGAGGCTGAGCTCGGCCACGCCGTCCAGCCGGAAGGCGAACGCGACCGGTGACAGGAGCACCGGCAGTTCGACGACCTCGGGGCACCAGGCGCCCGCCTCGGCCAGTTCCTGATCGCTCAGGTACTCGTCGGTGCCCGCGAAGTCCGCCTGTTCGACCAGGAACTCGGACCGACCCGCCCCCGAGCCGAAGGGCTGGTAGCTGACCATGGCCTCCGGGTTGTCGGCCAGGAACGCGGCCGACCACAGCTCCTGCGCGGCGGACTGGGAGGGGGCGCCCGCGCCCGTCAGCTCCCCGGCGACGGGGCCCGGATCGAGGGTCTCGCCCCCGTCACCCCCGCCGCCGTTGGTTTCCCCTTCGCCCTGACCGCCGGTGCCTCCTCCGACGAGGCCGCCGGTCGCCTCGCCGCCCGTCGGCTCGTCGTCCCCTCCGTTCAGCATCACGACGAGGGCGATCACGACGGCGAGTGCCGCCACGACCGACGTCGCGAGCAGCCAGGCGGAGCGACGCCGAGCCGGGGGAGGGGCGGCGGGGACGGGCGGCGGAGCGCCGAACCCGGAGGCGCCCGGCATCGCGGAGCCCGTCCCGGGCGAGCCCGTCGGGGCCTGCGCCGGGGCCGCCGGGCCCGCCGGCACCCCGGCCGTGGGCAGCTGGTCGACGGGTATCCGGTCCGCGGGTGCCGGCGCGGCGGGCGGCGGACCCGCCGGGGGCGGAGGGCCCGCCGCGTGCCGGTCGTCGCCGCGGAGCTGGAGCGTCCGGAGCAGGGAGTCGGGAAGCCATTCCGTACCCGCGGAACCCGTGGAACCCGCGCCCACGGCCGGCGCCTCCGCGGTCAGCGGCTGCAACGCCTCCAGCAGCTCCGTCACCGAGGGTCGGTCGTCGGGCGCCTTGGCCAGGCACCGCTCGGCCATCTCGCGCAGCGAGGCCGGCAGGCCGTCCAACCGGGGCGCCTCGTAGACCGCGCGGAAGTTCACCGCGTGCGGCGTTCCCGCGCCGAAGGGCCCCTCGCCGGTCGCCGCGAACACCAGGACCCCGCCCAGGGCGAAGACGTCGGCGGCGGGTCCGACGTGATCGCCGGAGAGCTGCTCGGGCGCCATGTAGCCCGGGGTCCCCACGGCCATGCCCGTCTGGGTGAGCGCCGTCGACTCGGTCGCGACGGAGATGCCGAAGTCGATCACCCGCGGACCGTCCGCCGCGATCAGCACGTTCGGCGGCTTGAGATCCCGGTGCACCACCTCGGCCGCGTGGATCGCCTCCAGCGCCTCGCCCAGACCCGCGGCCAGCGCCGCCAGCGAGGCCGGCGGCCAGGGGCCGTGCTCCGCGACGGCCTCGGCCAGCGACATCCCCGGGACGTACGCCGTGGCCAGCCACGGCTCCGCCCCCTCCGGGTCGGCGTCCACCACGCCGGCCGTGAAGAAGCTGTTGACCCGCCGGGCCGCGGTCACCTCGCGCGCGAAACGGGCCCGGAAGCCGGGGTCCTCCGCCAGTTCGGGCCGGATCACCTTCACCGCGACGCTGCGGCCGCCCGGGGAACGAGCCAGGTAGACCCGGCCCATCCCGCCCGCGCCCAGCCGCCCGACCAGTCGGTAGCGGCCCACCCACTCCGGGTCCGACGCCGCCAGTGCTGCCACGCTCCGCATGAGTTCGCTCCCCGTACCCGCCTCCGCCGGCCTCCCCGGATGGGCTGGCGATTCTGCCAGTTGGCGTGTTCGGGCGGTCAACACGGGGGTGGCGGACCGGGCTCGTGCTGTCCGGATCGTGGACCGCCGCGCCCAGGGCGTGGACGGCGGCGTATGGTCCTCGCATGGCTCGCACTATCGATCTCGCGGTGATTCCCGGCGACGGCATCGGCCCGGAGGTGGTCGCCCAGGGTCTGAAGGTGCTGACCGCGGCGCTGCCGGCGGACGTGAAGCTGGAGACCACGGAGTACGAGCTGGGTGCCCGGCGCTGGCACGCGACGGGGGAGACGCTCCCGGACGCCGAGCTGGAGAGCCTGAAGGGCCACGACGCGATCCTGCTGGGCGCCATCGGCGACCCCTCGGTCCCGTCCGGGGTGCTGGAGCGGGGCCTGCTGCTGAAGCTGCGCTTCGTCTTCGACCACTACGTGAACCTCCGGCCCAGCCGGCTGTTCCCGAACACGCCGACCCCGCTGGCCGGCCGTCCCGCCATCGACTTCGTCGTGGTCCGCGAGGGCACCGAGGGCCCGTACGTCGGGAACGGCGGCTCGATGCGCACCGGTACGCCCGCCGAGGTGGCCACCGAGGTCAGCCTCAACACCGCCTACGGTGTGGAGCGGGTGGTGCGCGACGCCTTCGAGAGGGCCGCCGCCCGTCCGGCGAAGAAGCTCACCCTGGTGCACAAGACCAACGTCCTGGTGCACGCGGGCGGCCTGTGGTTCCGGACCGTGGAGCGGGTCGGCCGGGAGTATCCCGAGATCGCCACGGACTACCTGCACGTGGACGCCGCCACGATCTTCCTCGTCACGCAGCCGGAGCGGTTCGACGTCATCGTCACCGACAACCTCTTCGGCGACATCCTCACCGACCTGGCCGCCGCCGTCACCGGCGGCATCGGCCTCGCGGCCTCCGGGAACATCAACCCGACCCGCACCTTCCCGTCGATGTTCGAGCCGGTCCACGGCTCCGCGCCGGACATCGTCGGCACCGGCAAGGCCGACCCCACCGCCACCGTGCTGTCCGTCGCCCTGCTGCTGCGCCACCTCGGCCACGAGGCGGAGGCCGTCCGGGTCGAGGACGCCGTCACCGCCGACCTGGCCGAGCGGGACGCGGGCACCCCGCGTTCCACCGACGCCATCGGGGACGCGCTGGCCGCGCGAGTACGCGGCTAGCCCGTCGCGGCCGCAGGCCGCCGCCGGGCTCTCCCAGCCCGGCGGACGGCATCGTGCGGCCGCTGGGCGCACACCTCCAGACGCAGGACCGCTCCCCGCCCTCGCGGACAGGGACGAAAGGCTCCGGCGCCCGCGCCATAATTCGGGTACGGGACAGGGGACCCGCATCCCCCGATGCTCGGACGTCCTAGTACCGCACCGGGCGGCGGGCACGCGGTCCGCCACGACACTGAAGTGAAGGACGCGCTCACCATGACCACGACCCGCATCAGCTTCGACCTCAAGCCCTCCGCGCAGCTGCTCTCCGCGAGCGAACGCGAGGCCGCCCTCGCCGACCCGGGCTTCGGGCGCCACTTCACCGACCACATGGTCACCGTGCGGTGGACCGAGGGGCGCGGCTGGCACGACGCCCAGCTCACGCCGTACGGGCCGTTGCAGCTCGACCCGGCGACCATGGCGCTGCACTACGGGCAGGAGATCTTCGAGGGGCTCAAGGCCTACCGGCAGGGCGACGGCTCGGTGGCGGTCTTCCGTCCCGAGGCGAACGCCCTCCGCTTCCAGCGCTCCGCCCGCCGGCTGGCCATGCCCGAGCTACCGGTGGAGACGTTCGTCGAGGCCATCGACATCCTGGTCGGCCAGGACCGGGCCTGGGTCCCCACCCAGGGTGAGCAGTCGCTCTACCTGCGACCCTTCATGTTCGCCACCGAGGTCGGCCTCGGCATCAACCGGCCGGCCAACGAGTACCTCTTCATGCTCATCGCCTCCCCGGCCGGCGCCTACTTCCCGCGCGGCATCAAGCCGGTGAAGGTGTGGCTGTCCCGCGAGTACGTCCGCGCCGTCCCGGGCGGCACCGGCGAGGCCAAGTGCGCCGGCAACTACGCCGCCTCGTTCCTCGCCCAGGCCGACGCCACCAGGCACGGCTGCGACCAGGTGGTCTGGCTGGACGCGGTGGAGCGGCGCTGGGTCGAGGAGATGGGCGGCATGAACCTCTACTTCGTCCGCGGCACGGGCGACGCCGCGCGCATCGTCACCCCGGAGCTGACCGGTGCCCTGCTGCCCGGCATCACCCGCGACTCGCTGCTGACCATCGCCGCGGACCTCGGCTACGCCACGGCCGAGGAGCGGATCTCCACCGACGACTGGCGAGAGGGCAACGAGAGCGGCGACATCAGCGAGGTCTTCGCCTGCGGCACCGCCGCGGTGATCACCCCCGTCGGCTCGGTGAGCTCGGCGGACGGGGACTGGACGATCGGCGACGGCCAGCCGGGCGAGATCACCATGCGGCTGCGGGACATCCTGCTCGGCATCCAGACCGGGCGGGAGGAGGACAAGCACGGCTGGATGCACACGGTGGCGTGACCTCCTGCGGCGTGCCCCGGCGCCCCCGCCGGCCGGGCGGGGGCCCCGGGTCCGCATCCTGAGACGACTCTCGGCGCGGGAGCGGTGTCGTGTCACACTGTTCCCGTGCTCTCGTTCGCCATGATTATTGGTGACCAGCGCGCCGGTCTCCGGTGATCGCTGCTGACCGCCCATGCGGCAGCGGCCACCACGCCCAGGACCCGCGCGCAGACCTCTCGCACCCGCGAGGGGTCTTTTCGTTTTCTAAGGAGCCTCACGCCATGACCCCGGACGCCCCGAGCCACGCCCCGGGCCCACAGGGACCCAGCGACGCCTTCCACGTCTTCGACACCACGCTGCGCGACGGCGCGCAGCGCGAGGGCATCAACCTCACCGTCGCCGACAAGCTGACCATCGCGCGCCTCCTGGACGAGTTCGGCGTCGGCTTCATCGAGGGCGGCTGGCCCGGCGCGATCCCGCGGGACACGGAGTTCTTCCGGCGGGCCCAGGAGGAGATCACCCTCCGCAACGCCCAGCTGGTGGCCTTCGGCTCCACCCGGAAGGCCGGCACCACCGTCGAGCAGGACCCGCAGGTACGGGCCCTGCTGGACTCGGGCGCCCCGGTGATCACGCTCGTCGCCAAGTCCCACGACCGGCACGTCGAGCTGGCGCTGCGCACCACCCTGGACGAGAACCTCGCCATGGTGCGGGACACGGTGGCCTTCCTGCGGGCGGCGGGCCGCCGGGTCTTCGTCGACTGCGAGCACTTCTTCGACGGCTACGCGGCCAACCCCGAGCACGCCCTGGACGTGGTCCGCGCCGCCCACCAGGCCGGCGCCGACGTGGTGGTGCTCTGCGACACCAACGGCGGCATGCTGCCGTCCCGGGTGCGGGAGGTGGTGAGCACCGTGGTGGCCGAGACCGGCGCCCGGATCGGCATGCACGCCCAGGACGACTCCGGCTGCGGCGTCGCCAACACCCTGGCGGCGGTGGACGGCGGCGCCACCCACGTGCAGTGCACGGCGAACGGCTACGGCGAGCGCGTCGGCAACGCCAACCTCTTCCCGGTGGTCGCCGCCCTGGAGCTGAAGTACGACAGGCGGGTGCTGCCGCCCGGCGCGCTCGCCGAGATGACCCGCGTCTCGCACGCCATCGCCGAGGTGGTCAACCTCGCCCCCGCCACCCACCAGCCGTACGTCGGGGTCTCCGCCTTCGCCCACAAGGCCGGGCTGCACGCCTCCGCCATCAAGGTCGACCCCGACCTCTACCAGCACATCGACCCGGAACTGGTCGGCAACTCGATGCGGATGCTGGTCTCCGACATGGCGGGGCGCGCCTCGATCGAGCTGAAGGGCCGGGAGCTCGGGTACGAGCTCGGCGGCGAGCGCGATCTGGTCGGCCGGATCGTGGAGCGGGTCAAGGAGCAGGAGCTCAAGGGCTTCAGCTACGAGGCGGCCGATGCCTCGTTCGAGCTGCTGATGCGCGAGGAGCTGGAGCCCGACGCCGGCCGCTTCTTCGAGCTGGAGTCCTGGCGGACCATCACCGAACACCGCCCCGACGGCTCGGTGGAGAACGAGGCCACGGTGAAGCTCTGGGCCAAGGGCGAGCGGATACTCGCCAGCGGCGAGGGCAACGGGCCGGTGAACGCGGTCGACCGCGCGCTGCGGGCCGCCCTGGAGCGGATCTTCCCGGAACTGGCCCGGCTGACCCTGGTGGACTACCGTGTTCGCATCCTGGAGGGCCGCCAGGGCACCCAGTCCACGACCCGGGTGCTCATCACCACCGGGGACGGCACCACCGAGTGGTCCACGGTCGGGGTCGCGGACAACGTCATCGCCGCCTCCTGGCAGGCGCTCGAGGACGCCTACACCTACGGTCTGCTGCGCGCCGGGCTCCAGCCCGGCGAGTGAGCCCGGCGAGAGTGACGACGGGCCGGTGCGCAACTGTAGGAAGCGCACAGTTCCGCACCGGCTCGCCCTGTGGTTTTCGTGCACCAGCCGCTCCCTTCGCTCCCGTTCTGTCCAGCGCGACCATGAAATCGGGGCGGAGACTGTACGGAACTGACGAGGGCGAAGCGGCGCCACTTTTCATAGGGTCTGTACATGACCGATCAGGCCCAGAGGGAGCAGGCCGCGGAACCGACCGCGGCCGACGCGCGGGGGCGCGTCGCCGAGCTTCGCGCGATCCGCGACGAGGTGGTGCGCGGCCCCAGTGAGAAGGCGACGGAGGCGCAGCGCGCCAAGGGCAAGCTGACCGCTCGGGAGCGCATCGCGCTGCTCCTCGACGAGGGCACCTTCCGGGAGGTCGGCGCGCTGCGCCGGCACCGGGCCGTCGGCTTCGGGCTGGAGCAGAAGCGGCCGTACACCGACGGCGTGATCACGGGCTGGGGCACGGTGCACGGGCGCCAGGTGTTCGTCTACGCCCACGACTTCCGGATCTTCGGCGGCGCCCTGGGCGAGGCCCACGCCGCGAAGATCCACAAGATCATGGACATGGCCATCTCGGCCGGGGCCCCGCTGGTCTCGCTCAACGACGGCGCCGGGGCCCGGATCCAGGAGGGCGTGGCCGCGCTCGCGGGCTACGGCGGCATCTTCCAGCGGAACACCCGCGCCTCGGGTGTGATCCCGCAGATCTCCGTCATGCTCGGCCCCTGCGCCGGCGGCGCCGCGTACTCGCCGGCGCTGACCGACTTCGTCTTCATGGTGCGCGAGACCGCCCAGATGTTCATCACCGGCCCCGACGTGGTGCAGGCGGTCACCGGCGCGCAGGTCACGCACAACGGCCTCGGCGGCGCCGACGTGCACGCCGGCACGTCGGGCGTGGCGCACTTCGCCTACGACGACGAGGAGTCCTGCCTGGAGGAGGTGCGGTACCTGCTCTCGCTGCTGCCCTCCAACAACCGGGAGAACCCGCCCACCGCGGCCACCGAGGACCCGGCCGACCGGCGCTGCGAGGCGCTGCTCGACCTGGTGCCCGCCGACGGCAACCGTCCCTACGACATGCGGTCGGTCATCGAGGAGCTGGTGGACGACGGCGAGTACCTGGAGATCCACGAGCGCTGGGCGCTGAACATCATCTGCGCGCTCGGCCGGCTGGACGGCCAGGTGGTCGGCATCGTGGCGAACCAGCCGCAGTCGCTGGCCGGGGTGCTGGACATCGAGGCGTCCGAGAAGGCCGCCCGCTTCGTGCAGATGTGCGACGCGTTCAACATCCCGATCGTCACGCTGCTCGACGTGCCGGGCTTCCTGCCGGGCGTGGACCAGGAGCACGGCGGCATCATCAGGCACGGCGCCAAGCTGCTCTACGCCTACTGCAACGCCACGGTCCCCCGGGTCTCCGTGGTGCTGCGCAAGGCCTACGGCGGCGCGTACATCGTCATGGACTCGCAGTCCATCGGCGCCGACCTGACCTTCGCCTGGCCGACCAACGAGATCGCGGTGATGGGCGCCGAGGGCGCCGCCAACGTCATCTTCCGCCGGCAGATCGCCGCCGCGGAGGACCCCGAGGCGATGCGGGTCCGGATGGTCAAGGAGTACAAGGCCGAGCTGATGCACCCGTACTACGCCGCCGAACGCGGCCTGGTGGAGGACGTCATCGAGCCGGCCGAGACCCGCGAGGTGCTCATCCGCTCCCTGGCCATGCTGCGCACCAAGCACGCCGACCTGCCCGCCAGGAAGCACGGCAACCCGCCCCAGTGACGCCGGCCGACACCGAAGGCCGACCGACACCGACCGCACCCACCGACGCCCGAGGGCCGAAGGAGAGCACCGGATGAGCACCGACTCGCGCGACGCGTCCGCCGCCGCCGACCCCCGCCTGGTCCGGGTGGAGAAGGGCCAGGCGAGCGCCGAGGAACTCGCCGCCATCACCGCCCTGTTGATGGCGCGGGCCGCCCGCGGCGGCGGTCCCGCCGCGCCCGCCGACGGCCGTTCCCCGGCCGCCTGGCGGCGCCTCGAGCGGCGCCCCACCTACCAGGCCCCGCACAGCTGGCAGGGCTAGGGCCGACCCGCCCCGCACCAGCACCCAGGAGCGGGGCGCGACCACGTACGTGAGGGGCCGCCGGGCGACTGCCCGGCGGCCCCTCACGAGGTCCTCGCTGAAGCGGGGTGGTCAGGAACGCGGCAGCGCCGGCTCCAGGTCGACCAGGACGGTCCGCTGCGGGTTGGCGGTCCGAGGCGGCAGCTGCTCCGTCACGACCTGCGGCTTCGGCCCCGGGGCCAGCTCCGTGGTGTCCTGGAGGTGGGCCAGCGTCGTGCGCCGCGGGTTGGCGATGGTGCGCATGATGATCGTGCTCTTCACGGGTGCTCTGCCTCTTGTCGTCGTCCGGTTGTCATCACGGGCCGTTCTGTACACCCGAGGGTAGTTGGCCCTTGTTGGTGCCCCGCGCCGGACGGGACCGTGGTGACGTGTGAGGTTTCTCACGAGGACCCGGACAAAAGGCGCATTCCGCAACGTTCGGCCAAGAGGGTAAAGCGGATCATTTCCGGATAAGTGGCGCCGCTCCCGCCATCACGTCCGCCGACGCTGGGTGACGGTTCACGCGCACAGCGTCATACATGTCACGGGACCATACCGGGCCCTTGTTGGAGTTCGGCCGCTGTGCTGGAATTCCACGGACCGACCGCGCGAACAGCAGCTCGGGTGCGGGACCCATACCAGGTGTCAGGCACCGGCTGGCCATCCGAAAGACAGAACGCGTCGGTCGCCCACCGACCGAAGATGGGGCCCGCGCGCCCCGATCGACACCGCCGCGTCGTCCAGCGACGCGGCGCCTGGTCCATAAGGTTGCGACGCTAGTGCAGGGACGTTTCAAGAGGGAAGGCAGCGCTGCGGAGGGTGCGGAGCTGAGCGGGACGCAAGACCGCGGCTCCTCAGGCGGTCCTGCCCTGGGCGGCGACCGCACCTGGCCCTCCGCCGACGGTGAGGAGTCCGGACGGGACCGCGCCGACGAGCACCATCCGGCGCCCGGCTCGGAGAGCGACCGCGACGAGAAGCCCGCGCCCCGCTCCGGCTCGCCGGGGTCCCGGCTGCTCCTGCGCAACTGGCGCATCAGCACCCGCCTGGTGTCCCTGATCCTCCTCCCGGTGGTCGCGGCCACCTTCTTCGGCGTGCTGCGCATCCAGAACTCGATGGACGACATCGAGCAACTGGACAACCTGCAGATCGTCACCGACCTGACCGAACAGGCCACCCGGCTCGCCTCCACCCTGCAGGACGAGCGCGACCGCTCGGCGGGCCCGCTGGTCAGCGGCGGCAACGAGAAGAGCGACGAGGTCGTCGCGCCCCGCGACGCGACCGACGCGCAGCTGAGCGCGTTCGAGAGCGCCACCGCGGCCATCGACCCCACCGACGACCAGATGCGCGGCGTCAACGGCACGGTGCTCTACATCCTCCAGCAGCTGGACGAGCTCGACCAGATCCGCGAGGAGGCGTACGCGGATCCCGACTACGTCTCGCAGACCGTCTTCCGCTACAACCTGCTGATCGACTCGCTGCTCGGCCTCTCCCAGGACATGGCGGAGGCCACGAGCAACAGCGACATGATCCGCAGCACCCGCGCCCTGGCCACGTTCTCCTCCGCGAAGGAGAGCGCCTCCGTGCAGCGCGCCATCATCACCGCGGCCCTGGCCCGCGCGGAGCTGCCCGGCGGCGAGGCCACCCTCTCCAGCGCCGACTGGCGCTACGGCGACACGCACCGCTCGATCGAGGAGTCCGCGCTCACGGGCTTCAAGTTCGTCTATCCCGACGCCGGCCGCGCCGACGAGCTGCTGAACCCGCTGGACAGCGGCGGCGTCTCCACCATCGTCCAGGCCAACCAGTACCGGGACCGGGTCTTCGCCTCGCCCGAGGGCATCCACAACGCCGAGCAGCGCACCTACATGGACTGGAACAGCGAGGCGCGCACCAAGATCGACCAGATGGACACCATCGAGCAGACGCTGATCCTGGAGATGCGGCGGCAGGCCCAGCAGCTGCGCGACGACGCCCAGCGGGACGCGCTCATCAACGCGGTGGTCACGGCGCTGGTCCTGGCGATCTCGCTGGTCGGCGCCTTCTGGGTGGCCCGCTCCATGGTGCGCTCGCTGCGCCGGCTGCAGAACACCGCGCAGGACGTCGCCCGCCGGCGGCTGCCCGAGGTCGTCAAGCAGATGTCGGAGGCCGATCCGCAGGACGTGGACACCACCGTGGAACCGGTGGGCGTCTACACCAGGGACGAGATCGGGCGCGTGGCCCAGGCGTTCGACGACGTGCACCAGGAGGCGGTCCGGCTCGCCGGCGAGCAGGCCCTGCTGCGGGGCAACGTCAACGCGATGTTCACCAACCTCTCGCGCCGCAGCCAGGGCCTCATCCAGCGCCAGCTCTCGCTGATCTCCGAGCTCGAGTCCCGCGAGGCCGACCCGGACCAGCTCTCCTCGCTCTTCAAGCTCGACCACCTGGCGACCCGCATGCGCCGGAACGGCGAGAACCTGCTGGTCCTCGCCGGCGAGGAGCCGGGCCGCCGGTGGACCCGCCCGGTGCCGCTGGTCGACGTGCTCCGCGCCGCCGCCTCCGAGGTGGAGCAGTACGAGCGCATCGAGCTGAGCGCGGTGCCCAAGACCGACGTGGCAGGACGCGTGGTCAACGACCTCGTGCACCTGCTCGCCGAGCTGCTGGAGAACGCCACCTCGTTCTCCTCGCCGCAGACCAAGGTGAAGGTCACCGGACACTCGCTGCCCGACCGGCGGATCCTGGTGGAGATCCACGACACCGGCATCGGCCTGTCCCCCGAGGACCTGGCCGAGATCAACGACCGGCTGGCGAACCCGCCCACCGTGGACGTCTCCGTCTCCCGCCGGATGGGCCTCTTCGTGGTCGGCCGGCTGTCGCTGCGGCACGGCATCCGGATCCAGCTGCGGCCCTCCGACTCCGGCGGCACCACCGCGCTGGTGATGCTGCCCGCCGACGTCGCCCAAGGCGTGGCCAACCGCGGCCGGCCACCCGGCGGCGGCACCCCCGGCGGCACCCCGACGGCGACCCTGCAGCGCGAGACGCCGCCCGCCGGAGGCCCCGCCGCCGGCGACGTGACCAGCGGCAACACGGTCCGGCTGTCCGGCCGTGGCCGCGGCCTCGCGGGACTCAGCAAGGCAGGGCCCCTCCGCGGCCAGGTGCCCGGCGGCCCGGAGCGCCCCGCGCTGCCCTCGCGCTCCGGCCAGGGCGGCCCGCCCGCGGCGCCGTCCGGCCCCGCGACTCCCGCGGGCCAGGAACCGCGGCCCACGCCGCCCAGACGGACGCCCGCGCCGCGCGCCGACCAGCCCGCCCGTGCCGAGCAGCCGGCCCCGCCCGAGCTGCCGCAGCGGCAGCCGAACGAGCCGGCGGCCGCCGGCTCCCGGCCGAGCTGGGCGAGCACCGAGGACAGCGGGCAGATACCCGTGGTGCCCACCCGGGAGCAGCCGGACCGGCCGCGTGGGCACGACGAGACGGAGCCCCTGCCGCCGGTGCGGTCCGGGCGGGAGACCGGGGAGTTCCCCCGCCCCTCCTTCCCCAGCACGCCGCGGCCCGCGGCCGCCACCCCGGCCGCCGGCCCGCAGGACACCGGAGAGCACCCGCTCGCGCAGCCCACGGAGCGGCCCGCCGCACCGGCCCAGCGCCCGGACGAGCTCACCGACCCGCTGCCCGCGCCCGCCCCCGAGCGGATGCCCGAACGCACGCCGATCTTCGAGGAGATGGAGTCGACCTGGTTCGGCACCCGCCGGGCCGTCGCGCCGTCCCCCGCCGCGCCCGCCAAGCCCGCCGCGGCGGCGGCCCCGCCACCGGCGCGGTCCGCCGAGCACACCGGGCCGGTCCCGACGCCACGAGCCGACCAGCCGGCGTCCGCCGTCCCGCCCGCCGCCGAGCGGCAGGCCGCCAGGGCGGAGCCCGGCCCGGGCGCCCCGTGGCGCCCCTCGCCGAACGACGAGAGCTGGCGCCAGGCGGAACAGCTGCGTCAGCCGTCCGCCGGCGGCGTCACCACCTCCGGGTTGCCGCGGCGGGTACCGCGGGCCAACCTCGTCGCGGGCGCGGCGGAGCCGCAGCAACAGGCCGCGCCGACGGGCCCGTTGGTCTCCCGTGCCCCGGCCGACGTCCGGGGCAGGCTGACCAACCTCCGGCGGGGAATCCAGCAGGGGCGCCAGGCCGGTTCCTCGGCCGGACAGTCGGACCGGGACTACGGTCCCACGTACCAGTAGGAGCGTTAGTGTGAGCCCGATGAGCCAGGCGGCGCAGAACCTGAACTGGTTGATCACCAATTTCGTGGATAACACCCCGGGGGTGTCGCACACGGTGGTGGTGTCGGCTGATGGTCTGCTTCTGGCGTTGTCCGAGGGGTTTCCGCGGGATCGTGCGGATCAGTTGGCGGCGGTGGCGTCGGGTTTGACGTCGTTGACGGCTGGTGCGTCGCGGATCTTCGAGGGGGGTGCGGTGAATCAGACGGTGGTGGAGATGGAGCGGGGGTTCTTGTTCATCATGTCGATTTCGGATGGGTCGTCGTTGGCGGTGTTGGCGCATCCGGAGGCGGATATCGGTCTGGTCGGGTATGAGATGGCGTTGTTGGTGGATCGTGCCGGTACGGTCCTGACGCCCGATCTGCGCGCCGAACTTCAAGGAAGTCTGCTTAACTGATTCTTGCTCCCCCCACATGAGCACCACACTTCACTCTCACCGAACTCATGTCCCGCTCGGAGGAGCCATGACCACCCCGCCGCCCTCGCCGGGCCCGTACGGTTTCTCGCACCAACACGGCCCGTATGACGAGGGCGACCAGCCTCTGGTGCGTCCGTACGCGATGACGGGGGGTCGGACCCGGCCGCGGTACCAGCTGGCGATCGAGGCGCTGGTGAGCACCACGGCGGAGCCGATGCAGCTGCAGGGGCTGCTCCCCGAGCATCAGCGGATCTGCCAGCTCTGCCTGGAAGTGAAGTCGGTGGCGGAGGTGTCCGCGCTGGTGGCCATCCCGCTGGGGGTGGCCCGGATCCTGGTGGCCGATCTGGCCGAGGCCGGGCTCGTCGCCATTCACCAGCCGGGTCACGATGGGGATCCCGGCGGCCAGCCAGACGTGACACTGCTCGAAAGGGTGCTCAGTGGACTTCGCAAGCTCTAGCGGTCCGAGCCCGCAGCCCGCCCGGTCCACTACCTCGGCGAAGATCGTGATCGCGGGCGGGTTCGGCGTCGGCAAGACCACGTTCGTGGGTGCCGTGTCGGAGATCAACCCGCTGCGCACGGAGGCGGTGATGACGTCGGCGTCGGCCGGGATCGACGACCTGACGCACACGTCGGGGAAGACGACCACCACGGTGGCGATGGACTTCGGCCGGATCACCCTGGACCAGGATCTGATCCTGTACCTGTTCGGGACGCCCGGGCAGGACCGTTTCTGGTTCATGTGGGACGACCTGGTGCGCGGCGCGATCGGCGCGGTCGTGCTGGTGGACACCCGGCGGCTGGCGGACTGCTTCCCGGCGGTGGACTACTTCGAGAACAGCGGCCTGCCCTTCGTGATCGCCCTCAACGGCTTCGACGGCAACCAGCCCTACTCGCCGGAGGAGGTGCGCGAGGCCCTGCAGATCGGTCCGGACGCGCCGATCATCATCACGGACGCCCGGATGCGGACCGAGGCCAAGAGCACCCTGATCACCCTCGTCGAGCACGCGCTCCTGGCGCGGTTGCACTGATCGTCCGTCCCGGCGCCATCTTCGCTGTGCTCCCCGCCCCGTTCCCCGCTGTGTTCTTGGCCACGGTCACCCAGGGACCGGCACCGCGTCCCGCCCGGCTCTCGTTTCCCTGCGGCCCCGCCCCTTCGGCGTTTTGCCGCGTCTCGCCCCGCGATGCCCGCTTCGTCGACCAGGTCACGTTCCGGAAAGCGAGCGCTCTGGGGGATTGGAAAGTCTGGGCATGACGTGCTGGAATCCACAGAACCCCGCAGTAGTGACGGTCCATCCCATACCGACGGTGGGCCGATCCCGAGAGGTGAGTGGTCCGTGAGGCGCAGCGACGAGACCCCCTCGACCCCGGGCAGACCGGGCGACAGCCGGTCGGGCCATCGGGGCGAGACCGGCGCGTCAGCACCGTTCGGCGACCAGGACGCCTGGTCCGCCGCGCCCGGACCCACCGGCGGACGGTTCCGGCCGCGGAACTGGCGGGTGGCCACCAAGCTGTACGCGATCCTGCTGATACCCGTGCTCCTCGCGCTCGCCCTCGGCGGCCTGCGGGTCGCCGAGTCCTACAAGACGTCCCGGGAGGCGGACGACGCCGAACGCGTCGCCGAGCTGGTCAGCGCCGCCACCGCGTACGCGCACGCGGTCATCGACGAGCGGGACGTCTCGGCCCGCCCGCTGCTCGAGGGCGGGACGGGCGGAAGGGTCGTGGCCGACGCCCGGCAGGTCACCGACGAGGCCCGCGAGGCGTTCTGGGCGGCGGCCGACCGGGCGCCGCGGAGCGAGTCCCTGGACCGCCGGATCTCGGCCGTCGAGGAGGCGGAGCCGCTGCTGGAGCCGATGCGCGCCGTGGCCTACGGAGACAACGCCACGGGTGTGGAGACCGAGGAGGGGTACGTCGAGCTGCAGCATCCGCTGATGACCCTGGCCAACGAGCTGAGCCTCGGCGCCGGCAACGTCACCTCCTACGGCCGCACCATCTACGCCCTCTCGCTCTCGAAGTCCGCGAGCTCGCTGCAGCGCGCCATCGGCACCCACCTGCTGGTCGCCCCGGGGCCCGGCGACGAGGACCTCCAGGCCCAGCTCACGGCGTTCGGCTCGTACGCCTACCTGGAGAACGTCGCCTTCGGTGAGTTCCGCACCGCGGGCACCCCCGAGGACGGCGAGCTGCTGGACGAGACGATGACCAGGGAGGCGCGGGAGGCCGCCGCGGACGTACCCGACGCACCCGAGCTCGCCGACATGGTGCGGCTGATCGCCTCGGGGGCGACCGCGGAGGAGCTGGCCGAGCAGGGCGTCACCCCGGACAGCTGGTTCCGCTACGCGACCGCCGAGTTCGACGCGTACCGCGAGGTCGAGGCGCGGCTGGCGGACGACGCGGTGGCCGAGGCCAGCGACGTCGCGAGCACCGCCCGGCTGGACGTGCTGGTCAACTCCGCGGTGGTGGTGGTCAGCGTGCTGCTGGCCTTCCTGATCGCGGCGCTGATGGCGAGGTCCATGAGCCGGAACATGCGCCGGCTGCGCGGGGCCGCCTTCGACGTGGCCGAGCAGCGGTTGCCGGCCATGGTCGACCAGCTCTCCCGCACCGACCCCGGCGCGGTGGACACCCGGGTGCGGCCGATCCCGATCAGCAGCCGCGACGAGATCGGCGAGGTCGCCCGCGCCTTCGACCAGGTGCACCGGGAGGCGGTCCGGCTGGCCGCCGAGCAGGCCCTGCTGCGCGGCAACGTGAACGCCATCTTCACCAACCTCTCGGCCCGTAACCAGGGGCTCATCGAGCGGCAGCTCGGCCTGATCAGCGAGCTGGAGAACAGCGAGGCGGAGCCGGAGCAGCTGGAGCACCTCTTCAAGCTCGACCACCTGGCCACCCGGATGCGCCGCAACGGCGAGAACCTGCTGGTCCTCGCCGGCGAGGAGCCGCAGCACCGGTGGAACCAGCCGGTGCCGCTGGTCGACGTGATGCGCGCGGCCGCCTCCGAGGTGGAGGCGTACGAGCGGATGGACCTCTCCGGCGTGCCGGACTGCGAGATCCACGCCGCGGTGGTCAACGACCTGGTGCACCTGCTCGCCGAGCTGCTGGAGAACGCCACGGCGTTCTCCTCGCCGCACACCCGTGTTCGGGTCACCGCCACCCGGCTGCCGGACGGCCGGGTCATGATCGAGATCCACGACAAGGGGATCGGCCTCACCCAGGAGGACTTCGCCACGATCAACAAGCGGCTGGCCCAGCCGCCGGCGGTGGACGCCGAGGTGTCCCGCCGGATGGGCCTGTACGTGGTGGGCCGGCTGGCGGATCGGCACGGCATCCGGGTCCAGCTGCGGCCCTCGGGCGAACAGACCGGCACCACCTCGCTGGTGATGCTGCCCGAGGCGATCACCCGCGGCGGTGGCGGCGCCCCGCAGCAGCCCGAGCCCCAGCGGGGGCAGGAGTACCCGGTCTCCCGGGGCACGCTGGAGGAGCCGTACCCCGACGCCCCCGACCCGGCCGCGCGGCAGGCGTCGCAGCGCATCGCCGCGCAGTACGGCTTCGACGACTCGCGCTACCCGTCGATCGGCGACACCGTCGAGCTCGATCCGGTGGGCCGGTCCCTGCTGCGCGACCAGCGCCGCGCCGCGTTGGAGGCCGAGGCATCGGCCGCCGCCGTGCCGCCGCGCGACATCCCACCGGCACCGGCGCCGGACCCGGCCGCCCCCGCGGTCGGGGTCCGGCCCACGGGCGAACCCGTGGACGACCGACCGGCGTTCGATACCCTTCCGCCGTACACAGAATCTTTGCACGGTGGTCCCACACCGGGCTCGCACAGCGTAGGCTTCACCCGACCAGACCCAGCCGCGGCCGAGTACCAGGCTCCGACCAGCACGGGACTCCCGCGCCGCGGCCAGGAGTGGCAGCAGCCTGAGGAGGACCCGGCACAGCGACTGGTGGAGGAGCCCTGGGCGCCGACGCCGGGGGAGGTCCGGTGGGACCGGGGGCCACGACGCGAGGAACGCGCGGGCGGCACGACGTCTTCCGGACTCCCTCGACGGGTGCCGCGGGCCAACCTCACCGAACACACCCTTCCGGAGACCCCCCAGGGGGGAGCCCAGATCTCCCGCGCTCCGGAGGACGTCCGCGGCAGGCTCAGCAGCCTGCGCCGCGGCGTAGAGCAGGGCCGAGACGCGGGTGGACGTCGCGGTACGCGGAACGACGAGCCGGGCAGCGGCCCCGGTCACACCTATGATCAGGAGCGTTAGTGTGAGCCCGATGAGCCAGGCGGCGCAGAACCTGAACTGGTTGATCACCAATTTCGTGGATAACACCCCGGGGGTGTCGCACACGGTGGTGGTGTCGGCTGATGGTCTGCTTCTGGCGTTGTCCGAGGGGTTTCCGCGGGATCGTGCGGATCAGTTGGCGGCGGTGGCGTCGGGTTTGACGTCGTTGACGGCTGGTGCGTCGCGGATCTTCGAGGGGGGTGCGGTGAATCAGACGGTGGTGGAGATGGAGCGGGGGTTCTTGTTCATCATGTCGATTTCGGATGGGTCGTCGTTGGCGGTGTTGGCGCATCCGGAGGCGGATATCGGTCTGGTCGGGTATGAGATGGCGTTGTTGGTGGATCGTGCCGGTACGGTCCTGACGCCCGATCTGCGCGCCGAACTTCAAGGAAGTCTGCTCAACTAGTAGGCGGCCGGTGCGCATTGGGTTGTGCGGAAGTCTGTCGAGCACCATAGGGTGCTGACCGGCACCCGCGGACTTTGAGAAGGCAGTCGGAGGAGGAAGACGTGGCAACGCCCCCAGGCGGACCGTACGGTGACGAGTACGGCAAGAAGTACCAGGCGCAGCCGCCGGGCAGCGGGCGGACGGGACGTTTCAACTTCCCCTCCACGCCGAGCGGCGCACGCCCTCACCCGAACCCGGACCAGCGTCCGTCCGAGCGGTCGGAGACCCCGCCGGGCATCGGCCTCGGTCAGAACCTCCACGCCGACCAGGACTGGACCCCCCCACCCCCGCCGCGTCCGGCTCCCCAGCCCCACCAGCCTCACCAGCAGCGCGAACCGCAGCCGCCGCCGCGGGAGGCCCGCCCGCCCACGCCCGCCTCGCGGCCGCCCAACCGTCGCCCGGTGGAGACCGAGCCGCAGCCCCTGGTGCGTCCGTACGCGATGACGGGGGGTCGGACCCGGCCGCGGTACCAGCTGGCGATCGAGGCGCTGGTGAGCACCACGGCGGAACCGGCGCGCCTGACGGGGCAGTTGCCGGAGCATCAGCGGATCTGCCAGCTGTGCTATGAGGTGAAGTCCATCGCCGAGGTGTCCGCGCTGCTCAGCCTCCCCCTCGGGGTGGCCCGGATCCTGGTGGCCGATCTGGCCGAGGCCGGGCTCGTCGCCATTCACCAGCCGGGTCACGATGGGGATCCCGGCGGCCAGCCAGACGTGACACTGCTCGAAAGGGTGCTCAGTGGACTTCGCAAGCTCTAACGACGCCGGGCTTTCCGCGCCGGCCCGTTCCACGACCTCCGCGAAGATCGTGATCGCGGGCGGGTTCGGCGTGGGGAAGACCACGTTCGTGGGGTCGGTGTCGGAGATCAACCCGCTGCGCACGGAGGCGGTGATGACGTCGGCGTCGGCCGGGATCGACGACCTGACGCACACGGCGGGGAAGACAACCACCACGGTGGCGATGGACTTCGGTCGGATCACCCTGGACCAGGATCTGATCCTGTACCTGTTCGGGACGCCCGGGCAGGACCGTTTCTGGTTCATGTGGGACGACCTGGTGCGCGGCGCGATCGGCGCCGTGGTCCTGGTGGACACCCGGCGGCTGGCGGACTGCTTCCCGGCGGTGGACTACTTCGAGAACAGCGGCCTGCCCTTCGTGATCGCGCTGAACGGCTTCGACGGTCATCAGCCGTACTCGCCTGAGGAGGTGCGCGAGGCCCTGCAGATCGGTCCGGACGCGCCGATCATCACCACCGACGCCCGGGTGCGCGCGGAGGCCAAGAGCACTCTGATCACCCTCGTCGAGCACGCCCTGATGGCCCGCCTCCGCTGACGGGCGGGCCCGCGTTCCGTCTCGCTAGGCTCGCTAGGCTGGTCTCGTGCGCATCGCCAGATTCTCCATCGACGGTACGGTCGGCTTCGGCGTGGTCGAAGGGGACCAGCTCGACATCATCAAGGGCCATCCCTTCGCGGGCGTCGAGCGGTCGGGCCGCCGGGTGCCGGTCGACAAGGTCCGCCTGCTGCCGCCCGTGCTGCCCAGCAAGGTCGTCGCCGTGGGCCGCAACTACGCCGAGCACGCCCGCGAGCTCGGCAACGCCGTGCCCGAGGCGCCCATCACCTTCTTCAAGCCGTCCACGTCCGTCATCGGCCCGGGCGACCCCATCGCCTATCCGTCGTTCACCTCGGACATCCACCACGAGGCCGAGCTCGCCGTGGTGATCGGCCGGCTCTGCCGCGAGGTTCCGGCGGAGCGCGCCCACGAGGTGATCCTCGGCTACACCTGCGCCAACGACCTCACCGCGCGCGACGTCCAGCAGCGCGAGAGCCAGTGGGCGCGGGCCAAGGGCTTCGACGGCTCCTGCCCGCTCGGCCCCTGGGTGGAGACCGAGCTCGACCCGAGCGACCTCACCCTGATGTGCACGGTCAACGGGGAGCAGCGGCAGCTCGGCCGCACCAGCGAGATGGTCCGCTCCATCGCGGAGCTGATCGTGCACATCACGGCGTCGATGACCCTGCTCCCGCAGGACGTCATCCTCACCGGCACCCCCGCGGGCGTCGGCCCGCTCCATGTCGGCGACGAGGTCGCCGTCACCATCGAAGGCATCGGCACACTCACCAACAAGGTCGTACAACGGTGACCAGCACCCCTGGCGGCGGCCCCGTCCGCGTCCGCTTCTGCCCCTCCCCGACCGGGAACCCGCACGTCGGCCTGGTCCGCACCGCCCTGTTCAACTGGGCGTTCGCGCGCCACCACGGCGGCACCTACGTCTTCCGCATCGAGGACACCGACGCGGCCCGGGACACCGAGGAGTCCTACGAGGCGCTGCTGGACGCCATGCGCTGGCTCGGCCTGGACTGGGACGAGGGGCCGGAGGTGGGCGGCCCGCACGGCCCCTACCGCCAGTCGCAGCGGATGGACCGGTACCGCGACATCGCGGCCCGGCTGCTCGACGCCGGGCACGCCTACCACTGCTACTGCTCGCCGGAGGAGCTGGCGGAGCGTCGCGAGGCCGCTCGCCGGGCCGGCCGCCCCTCGGGATACGACGGGCACTGCCGGACGCTCACCGAGGCCCAGGTCGCCGCGTACCGGGCGGAGGGGCGCGCGCCCATCGTCCGCTTCCGGATGCCGGACGAGCCGATCACGTTCACCGACCTGGTCCGCGGCGAGCTGACCTTCAGCCCGGACAACGTCCCGGACTACGGGATCGTCCGCGCCAACGGCGCCCCGCTCTACACGCTGGTCAACCCGGTGGACGACGCGCTGATGGAGATCACCCACGTGCTGCGCGGCGAGGACCTGCTCTCCTCCACGCCTCGTCAGATCGCGCTCTACCGGGCGCTGATCTCGCTCGACCTCGTCCCCGACCGGATCCCGAGCTTCGGCCACCTCCCGTACGTGCTGGGGGAGGGGACCAAGAAGCTCTCCAAGCGCGATCCCGAGTCCTCGCTCAACCTCTACCGCGACCGCGGCTTCCTGCCCTCGGGGCTGATCAACTACCTGGCGCTGCTGGGCTGGTCGATCGCCGAGGACCGGGACATCTTCACCCTCGACGAGATGGTCGCCGCCTTCGACATCGGCGCGGTCAACGCCAACCCGGCCCGCTTCGACCTGAAGAAGTGCGAGGCGATCAACGCGGTCCACCTGCGCGAGCTGCCGCTCGACGACTTCGTCGCGGCCTGCACGCCCTGGCTCTCGGCGCCGCACGCCCCCTGGAAGCCGGAGGCGTACGACCCGGCCGCCTTCGCCGCGCTCGCCCCGCTGGCCCAGACCCGGCTGACCGTGCTGTCCGACATCACGGACAACGTGGACTTCCTCTTCCTGGACGAGCCCGTGTCCGACGAGCGGTCGTGGGCCAAGGCGATGAAGCCGGGGGCCGCGGAGGTGCTCGCCACCGCGCGCGACAACCTCACGGCCGCGACCTCCTGGACCGCCGAGCCGCTGAAGGCCGCGGTGCAGGCCGCCGGGGAGGCCCACGGCCAGAAGCTCGGCAAGGCGCAGGCGCCGGTCCGCGTCGCGGTCACCGGGCGCACGGTGGGGCTGCCGCTCTTCGAGTCCCTGGAGGTCCTGGGCCGGGAGCGGACCCTGGCCCGCGTGGAGGCGGCGCTCGCCCGGCTGACGGCCGAGGCCGGCTGACCGACCGACCCCACGCGGGGCGATGACCAGGGGCGGTCGACCGATCGCTCTGGGTGACTCCTCTGCGGAGGGGGCGGCGGTAACCGTTTTGGTTGGCCGCTCGAAGGTGCGGTAGTGTTCTTCCTGTCGCCGGAAGGCGGCCAGCCAAGCTAAGCCCCCGCAGGGGGTTGCGTTTTGGTGGGCTATGGTGTAATTGGCAGCACGACTGATTCTGGTTCAGTTAGTCTAGGTTCGAGTCCTGGTAGCCCAGCGTGATCGGCTCCTTCCGAGCGGATCAGGCCCCCGTTGTGTAGCGGCCTAGCACGCTGCCCTCTCAAGGCAGTAGCGCCGGTTCGAATCCGGTCGGGGGTACGGCCCCGTTGTGTAGCGGCCTAGCACGCTGCCCTCTCAAGGCAGTAGCGCCGGTTCGAATCCGGTCGGGGCTACGTACAGGCGCCTCCGCGATCCGCGGAGGCGCCTTCGTGTCGTCGCGGACTAGCCGCCGCGCTTGAGCGCCTCGGTGAGCCGGGCGGCCGCGTCGAGCAGGGCCTGGGCGTGCATCCGTCCCGGGTGGCGGCTGAGCCGCTCGATCGGGCCGGAGACGGAGACCGCCGCGACCACGCGGTTGGAGGGCCCGCGCACCGGTGCGGAGACGGAGGCGACGCCCGGCTCCCGCTCGCCGATCGACTGGGCCCAGCCCCGGCGTCGCACGCCGGAGAGCGCGGTGGCGGTGAAACGCGCGCCCTGCAGCCCGTGGTGCAGCCGCTCCGGCTCCTCCCAGGCCAGCAGGATCTGCGCCGCGGATCCGGCCTTCATCGGCAGCGTGGAGCCGACCGGTACGGTGTCCCGCAGCCCCGACAGCCGCTCGGCGGCGGCCACGCAGATCCGCATGTCACCCTGGCGCCGGTAGAGCTGGGCGCTTTCCCCGGTCACGTCGCGCAACTGCGTGAGCACGGGGCCGGCCGCGGCCAGCAGCCGGTCCTCGCCGGCCGCCGCGGCCAGTTCGGCCAGCCGGGGGCCGAGGACGAAGCGCCCCTGCATGTCCCGCGCCAGCAGACGGTGGTATTCAAGAGCCACCGCCATCCGATGCGCGGTGGGCCTGGCCAGCCCTGTCGCCCCGACCAGTCCCGCCAGGGTGGCTGGTCCGGACTCCAGGGCGCCCAGGACCAGGGCGGCCTTGTCGAGTACGCCCACGCCGCTGGAGTCGGTACTGGAGTTGTCCATGCAACGATACTCCCGTCTCACACTGTGAAACGCAAGTTCATTTCCCGGCGGAACGCGGGAGGCTTGGTGACCCGGTCACCATCCGGCGCGCGGGGAACGGATGGCGGCCACATCAGACCAGCACGGCGGACACGGCCGGAGGGAATGCGATGGGACGCACACTGGCGGAGAAGGTCTGGGACGACCATGTCGTCCGACGCGCGGAGGGCGAGCCCGACCTCCTCTACATCGACCTGCACCTGATCCACGAGGTGACCAGCCCGCAGGCGTTCGACGGGCTGCGCAAGGGCGGACGCCGAGTACGGCGCACCGACCTCACGATCGCCACCGAGGACCACAACACCCCGACGCTCGACATCGACAAGCCGATCGCCGACCCGGTCTCCCGGACCCAGCTGGAGACGCTGCGCAAGAACTGCGCGGAGTTCGGCGTGCGGCTGCACCCGCTCGGCGACGCCGAACAGGGCGTGGTGCACGTGGTCGGCCCGCAGCTCGGGCTGACCCAGCCGGGCACCACCGTGGTCTGCGGCGACTCCCACACCTCCACCCACGGCGCCTTCGGCGCCCTGGCCTTCGGCATCGGCACCAGCCAGGTGGAGCACGTGCTGGCCACCCAGACCCTGCCGATGGCGCCGTTCCGGACCATGGCGGTCACGGTCAACGGCGAGCTGCCCGAGGGCGTCACCGCCAAGGACCTGATCCTGACGATCATCGCCAGGATCGGCACCGGCGGCGGCCAGGGGTACGTGATCGAGTACCGCGGCGAGGCCATCGAGAAGCTCTCGATGGAGGCCCGGATGACCATCTGCAACATGTCCATCGAGGCCGGCGCGCGGGCGGGGATGATCGCCCCCGACGAGACCACCTTCGCGTACCTGCGGGGCCGGGACCACGCCCCGACCGACGCGGACTGGGACGAGGCCGTCGCCTACTGGCGGACGTTGCGCACCGACGACGACGCGGTCTTCGACCGCGAGGTGGTGATCGACGCGGCCGAACTGGCGCCGTTCGTCACCTGGGGCACCAACCCGGGCCAGGGCGCGCCGCTGTCCGCGTCGGTGCCCGACCCGGCGGGGTACGGCGACGCCAGCGACCGGCTGGCCGCCGAGAAGGCGCTGGAGTACATGGGCCTCACGGCGGGCCAGCGGCTGCGCGACATCGCGATCGACACGGTCTTCGTCGGCTCGTGCACCAACGGCCGGATCGAGGACCTGCGCTCCGCCGCCGCCGTGCTCGACGGCCGGAGGGTGGCCGACGGGGTGCGGATGCTGGTGGTGCCGGGCTCGGTCAGGGTGGCGCTGCAGGCCGTCGAGGAGGGGCTCGACCGGGTGTTCACCGCGGCCGGCGCCGAATGGCGGCACGCGGGCTGCTCGATGTGTCTGGGCATGAACCCCGACCAGCTGTCCCCCGGCGAGCGCTGCGCCTCCACCTCGAACCGCAACTTCGAGGGCCGGCAGGGCAAGGGCGGCCGGACCCATCTGGTGTCCCCGCAGGTCGCCGCCGCCACCGCGGTCACCGGCCGCCTCGCGTCCCCGGCCGACCTGGCCGACGTTCCCGCCCTCGTGGAGGTCTGAAGTCATGGAAGCATTCACCACCCACACCGGCCGGGCCGTGCCGCTGCGCCGGAGCAACGTGGACACCGACCAGATCATCCCGGCCCACTGGCTGAAGAAGGTCACCAGGGACGGCTTCGAGGACGGGCTCTTCGAGGCGTGGCGCAAGGACCCGGAGTTCGTGCTCAACCGGCCGGAGCGACGGGGCGCCACGGTGCTGGTCGCCGGCCCCGACTTCGGCACCGGCTCCTCCCGCGAGCACGCCGTGTGGGCCCTGCAGAACTTCGGCTTCAAGGCCGTGATCTCGTCCCGTTTCGCCGACATCTTCCGCGGCAACTCGCTGAAGAACGGGCTGCTGACCGTGGTGCTGCCGCAGGAGACCGTGGCGGCGCTCTGGGAGCTGACCGAGGCGGACCCGGCGGCCGAGATCACCGTGGACCTGGTCGAGCGCGTCGTCCGGGCCGGTGACGTGGAGGCCGGCTTCGAACTGGACGAGAACGCCCGCTGGCGGCTCCTGGAAGGGCTGGACGACATCAGCATCACGCTGCGGAACGAGGACGCCATCACCGCGTTCGAGGGGCGGCGCCCGGCGTACAAGCCCCGCACGCAGGTTGCCTGACGCTGCCTCAGCATCCCCGAGAGAGCGCATCTCAACGCCCGTGTCGCCCAACGCGACACGGGCGTTGAGGGCTTAGGGGGCGATACCGGGTCTTAGGTGGCACAATCGGCCGCATGGAACGCGACGGTCAACTCGAACTCTACGACCTCGTCGCCGCAAGACTGAAGGACGCGCACCGCGCGGTGCGGGGCTCGCAAGTGTCCGACGACACACGGCGGGCCCTGACCAGGAGGCTGCTGGTCATCACCGCGGCAGCCAAGCACGACCTGCCGGGTGCCGCCCGTCGTCTGGAACGGCTGATGGAGGACGTTGATGCGGGGAGGCCGCCGTCGGATCCGCCCGGCGAACCGGGCGATGGAACTCCGTGATGGTCGAGTTCGTTGCGACACAAGGGTGATTCGCCCGTTTCGCGTTTGATTTGCGGAATATATCTGCCTAACGTGCGAAAAAGCGCGAACACATTTTGTTCCAGCTAAGCCTGCGAAGGGGAAGACGTGAACAAGGCACAACTCGTTGAGGCGATCGCCGACAAGCTCGGTGGTCGCCAGCAGGCCGCCGACGCGGTCGATACCGTCCTCGACGCCATCATCCGTGCGGTGGTCGCCGGCGAGCGGGTCTCCGTGACCGGATTCGGTTCGTTCGAGAAGGTCGAGCGCCCCGCCCGGTACGCCCGTAACCCGCAGACCGGTGAGCGGGTGCGGGTCAGGAAGACCTCCGTGCCCCGGTTCCGGGCCGGTCAGGGATTCAAGGACCTGGTGTCCGGCACCAAGAAGCTGCCGAAGAACGACGTGGCCGTGAAGAAGGCCCCGAAGGGCAGCCTCACCGGCGGCACCGCCGCCAAGAAGGCCACGGCGAAGAAGGCGGCGGCCAAGAAGGCGACCGCGAAGAAGACCGCGGCGGCCAAGAAGACGGCGGCGAAGAAGACCACCGCCGCCAGGAAGACCGCCGCCAAGAAGACCACCGCGAAGAAGGCGCCGGCGAAGAAGACGACCGCCAAGAAGGCCCCGGCCAAGCGGACGTCGGCGCGCACGACCACGGCCAAGAAGGCCGCCAGCCGCCGGAAGTGACGGCCACGTCCCTCGGCCGCCACGTGGGCCGGACTCCGCACCGGAGTCCGGCCCACGGCCGTTCCCGCCGCCGGCGCGCTAGGCTCGCCGCATGCAGGCGACCGCGTACACCTTCGACCCCGCGACGCGCTCGGGCAGCGTCCTGCTCGACGACGGCACGCCGCTGGACTTCGGTGCCGAGGCGTTCGACGCCGGCGGCCTGCGGCTGCTCCGGCCCGGCCAGCGGGTGCGGATCGAGATGGCCGGCGAGGGCGGGGAGCGCCGCATCACCCACGTGACGTTGCAGACGTTGTGACGCCCCGCGCGGTCGCCGCGGTCCGCGGGCCGACGCCGAGCGCCAGCGCCGCCCGCAGGTCCGCGCCGGTGTCCACGTCCCGGCGCACGCTCGCCACCCCCTCCGGCAGCAGTTCCACGGCACCCGACGCCAGGTGACGCGCCCGCGACCGGCCGCCGAAGGCCGGCGCCAGGTCCACTCCCGGCGCCGCCGCCAGCATGGTGGTGCCCACCCCCGCGGCGTCCGCCAGGAAGCTCCTGTCGTGCCCGTCCGCCGCCGCCAGCACCCGCGCCAACTCCGCCGGGCGCAGTGCCGGCAGATCGGCGTTGACGGCGGCCACCGCGGCCCGCGGCGCCGAGCGCCGCACCGCGGCCGCGCCGTAGGCCAGCGCCGCGTTCAGCCCGCGCCCCGGGGCGTCGGGCAGCACCCGGGCGCCCAACGCCACCAGCCGCTCCGCCGCCCGTGGATCGTCGGTGACCACCGTCAGCCGGCCGACCACGGGACAGGCCAGCGCCGCCGCCACCGTGTCCTCGGCGAAGGCCAGCGCCAGGGAAGGCCGCAGCGTCTCGCCCACCACCGCGGCCAGCCGGCTCTTGGCCAGCGCCAGCGGCTTGAGCGGGACGATCAGCGACCATTCGGCAGCGCGCACCGCCTCATTGTCCCCCGGCCCCCACGCGGGCCGTCCGGGCCCCCGGCCACGGCCCGTGTCGGGTTCGGATGCTCGTGGGCCCGCGAAGATCCGCCGGACAGGGCCTAGGGTGCGAAGGGTCCGTGGGGGCGTGTGGCGATCGCTGGACAGCCCAGGGACCCAGGGCGACACTTGTGCGGCCGTCCGCAGCGACCGAGCCGGAACATGGCCCGAGGAATGCAAGAGGAGATGGTGACGAGTGTCTCGCCACAGAATCGGCTTCTGGTACCGACTGGCCGCGAGTGTGGTGAAACCGCCGCTGCTGGTGTTCTTCCGGCGGTCCTGGCGCGGACGGGAACACATGCCGTCCGCGGGCGGCTTCATCACCGCGGTGAACCACAACTCCTACCTGGATCCCCTCTCCTACGCGCACTTCCAGTACAGCACCGGGCGGGTGCCCCGTTTCCTGGCCAAGCAGAGCCTGTTCAGGGGTCGGGTGGTGGGCACCTTCATGCGCGGCACCGGGCAGATCCCGGTGCTCAGGGAGAGCTCGGACGCCGCGGGCGCCTTCCGGGCCGCGGTCGACGCGGTCAACCGGGGCGAGTGCGTGGCGTTCTATCCCGAGGGCACGCTGACCCGTGACCCGGACCTGTGGCCCATGGAGGGCAAGACCGGCGCGGCCCGCGTCGCGCTGCTCACCGGGGCCCCGGTGATCCCGGTGGCGCAGTGGGGCGCGCACGAGGCGATGCCCCCGTACGCCAGGACCAAACGGTTCCGTCTGCTGCCGCGGAAGACCCTGACCGTGGTCGCCGGGCCGCCCGTGGACCTCGCCGAGTTCCAGGGCGCCGAACCCACCGCCGACGTGCTGCGCCAGGTCACGGACCGGATCATGGACGCCATCACCAGGCTGCTCGCCGAGATCCGTGACGAGGCGCCACCGGAGCGGCGCCTCGCCTTCCACCCCAGGAAGGACGCCGCCGGCAGCTCCGACACACCCGACGCGCCCGCCACATCCGACACGACCCGAGCACCGCAGGCGCCCCGGGCGCCCGAACAGGAGAGAGCTGAGTGACACACGTCGCCGTCTTCGGCAACGGGAGCTGGGGGACCGCCTTCGCCATGGTCCTGGCCGACGCGGGGTGCACGGTGACGCTCTGGGGCCGGAGCCCCGAGCGCGCCGACGCCATCAACGCCACCCGCGCCAACCCCGACTACCACCCCGGCATACGGCTTCCCGCGGGCGTCCGGGCCACCGCCGACCCGGCCGAGGCGGCGCGCGACGCGGAGTTCACGGTGCTCGCCGTGCCCGCCCAGACGCTGCGCGGCAACCTCACCGGCTGGTCCGACCTGCTGCCCCCCGACACGGTCCTGGTGTCGCTGATGAAGGGCGTCGAACTGGGCACCGCGAAGCGGATGAGCGAGGTCATCGCGGACGTCACCGGGGCGGGACCGGAGCGCGTCGCGGTGCTCACCGGGCCCAACCTGGCGCCCGAGATCGCCGAACGCCAGCCCGCCGCCTCGGTCGTGGCCTGCCGCGACGAGGCTGTCGCCAGGCGGCTCCAGGCCGCCTGCCACACGCCGTACTTCCGTCCCTACACCAACACCGACGTGGTCGGCTGCGAGCTCGGCGGCGCGGTGAAGAACGTGATCGCGCTGGCCGTCGGCATCGCGGAGGGCATGGGCCTGGGCGACAACGCCAAGGCGTCGCTGATCACCCGCGGCCTGGCCGAGACCACCCGACTGGGCCTGGCCATGGGTGCCGACGCGCACACCTTCGCCGGCCTCGCCGGCATGGGCGACCTCGTCGCCACCTGCTCCTCACCGCTGTCCCGCAACCACACGTTCGGCACCAACCTCGGCCGCGGCATGACCCTTCAGGAGACCATCGCGGTCACCCGGCAGACCGCGGAGGGCGTCAAGTCCAGCCAGTCGGTGCTCGAACTGTCCCGCCGGCACCGGGTGGACATGCCGCTCACCGAGACCGTGGTGGGCATCGTGCACCACGGCACGCCGCCGCACGTCGCCCTGAAGGAGCTGATGTCCCGCTCCGCCAAGGCCGAGCAGGGCTGACCGGGGCCCCGAGGTCCGTGCCGGGGGCGCGCCCACCGGAACACCGGCGCGGGCCTTCGCTGACTGACGCCGCCGCGTTAGGTAGCCTCCAGGTGATATGAGCAGCGAGTACCCGCCCCAGCGCCGAAACCCCAGCATCAAGCCCTGCGTCGCCGTCGTGTTCGGCGGGCGGAGCTCCGAACACGGGATCTCCGTGGTCACCGCCGGGGCCGTGCTGCGCGCCATCGACCGCGAGCGTTACGACGTGCTGCCCATCGGCATCACCGCCGAGGGCCACTGGGCGCTCACCGCCGACGACCCGGCGCGGATGGCGATCGCCGAACGCCGGCTGCCCAGCGTGGAGCAGGTCGCCGAGCCGGGCGCCGGCGGCGTGCGGCTGCCGGTGGAGCCGACCCGGCGTGAGGTGGTGTACACCGAGGCCGGCGAGGTCCCCAAGGAACTCGGCGACGTGGACGTCGTCTTCCCGCTGCTGCACGGCCCCTACGGCGAGGACGGCACGCTCCAGGGGCTGCTGGAGCTCTCCGGGGTGCCCTACGTCGGCGCCGGGGTGCTCTCCTCGGCGATCGGCATGGACAAGGAGTACATGAAGCGGATCTTCACCTCCTTCGGCCTGCCCGTCGGCCCCTACACCGTCGTGCGCCCCCGCGAGTGGGAGACCGACCCGGCCGCCGCGCGCGAGCGGATCCTCGACTTCGCCGGCGAGCACGGCTGGCCGGTCTTCGTGAAGCCCGCCCGCGCCGGTTCGTCCATCGGCATCTCCCGGGTCACCGACATCGGCGGTCTGGAGGCGGCCCTGGAGCTGGCGCGTCAGCACGACCCGAAGATCCTCGTGGAGGCGCAGGTCACCGGGCGCGAGATCGAGTGCGGCGTGGTGGAGTTCGCCGACGGGCCGCGGGCCAGCCTGCCGGCCGAGATCCCCGCGGACGCCGAGCACGACTTCTACGACTTCGAGGCCAAGTACATCGACTCGGCCGAGGGCATCGTGCCGGCGCCGCTGACGCCCGAACAGACCGCGGAGGTCCAGCGGCTGGCGGTGCGCGCCTTCGAGGCCGTCTCCTGCGAGGGCCTGGTCCGGGCCGACTTCTTCCTGCGCGAGAACGGCGAGTTCGTCATCAACGAGATCAACACCATGCCCGGTTTCACGCCGATCTCGATGTTCCCCCGGATGTGGCAGGCCAGCGGCGTCAGCTACCCCGAGCTGGTCGACGTGCTGATCCAGGCCGCGCTGCGTCGCTCCACCGGCCTGCGCTGAGGCGGCGGGGGCTCCCAGGCTCGCGCGGCCTGGGAGGTGCCCCGGGGCCGGGGTCACTCCTCCAACTGGGACCAGAGCGCGTCGAGGGGTATGTGCCGGTCGACCGGACCCGAGATCTCGACCAGCGGGTTGGCCGTCGTCTCGTAGTCGTCCGGCACCGTCACCTCGACGAACACCTCGCGTCCCGTGGTGGTGCAGCGCAGGCCGTCCGCCTCCTCCTCGATCAGCCAGCTGACGCCGTTCACCTCGATCGAGTCAGGGCTCAGCACGTACGCGTCGCTGCCGGGGGTGATCACCTCGGGTCGGCCCACCCCGCAGCGCAGCACGATGGCCGGATCTCCCCAGACGGCGGCGTAGGGTGTGTCCTGATCCAGCGTGCGGCGCTCCTGTTCGCCCGCCTGCCGCGGCAACTCCGGTGCCAGCTCCCGGCACGCCTGCGCGGCCTCGCCCTTCGGGGTGGGCACCTCGACGTCCGGGCCGCCGCCGGCGCAGGCGGCGAGGGCGAGTGCGAGCGACAGGGCCAGCGGGGCTCGGCGCGCGGTGGGCGACAAGGACATCACCGGACGAGAATACGGGGTGTCACAGGTGGACGACCGGGCAGGTCAGGGTACGTGTGATGCCGGGGACGCGCTGCACCTCGGCGACCACCAGACGGCCCAGTTCGTCCACCGTGCTCGCCTCGGCCCGGACGATCACGTCGTAGGGGCCCGTGACATCCTCTGCCTGGATCACGCCGGAGATCTTGGAGATCACGTCGGCCACGGCGGACGCCTTGCCCACCTCGGTCTGGATCAGGATGTAGGCCTGTACCACGGGTCCTCCACAGCGGCTACGAGGAGCGGGGGCGCTACCGTAGCGCGTCATGACCTGCGCGGGGAGACGTCGGTCGGCGCCGTTCGCGGCGGATTGACGAGCGGGTCGGCGGCGCGGGTGACGAACGGGTCGGTGAGACGGTCATGAGGCATGAGGAGAGCTGAGTGAAGGGCAGTGTGGGCGAGCTCGGGGAGTTCGGGCTGATCCGGGAGCTGACCTCCCGGATCAGCAGCGCTCCCGCCGTGCGGATCGGCCCCGGGGACGACGCCGCCGTGGTGGCCGCGCCGGACGGCCGGGTCGTCGCCAGCACCGACATCCTGCTGGAGGGCCGGCACTTCCGCCGCGACTGGTCCACCGCCTACGACGTGGGCCGCAAGGCCGCCGCCCAGAACCTCGCCGACGTCGTCGCGATGGGCGCCGTGCCCACCGCCCTGCTGCTCGGGCTCGTGGTGCCTTCCGAGCTTCCGGCCACGTGGCCGGTCGAGCTGATGGACGGCATCCGCGACGAGTGCCAGGCCGCCGGCGCGGGCGTCGCGGGCGGTGACGTGGTGCGCGGCGAGACCATCACCGTCTCCATCACCGCGCTCGGCGATCTGCGCGGCCGGGAGGCGGTCACCAGGTCCGGGGCGAGGGCCGGCGACATCGTCGCGGTCACCGGTTGGCTCGGCTGGTCCGCCGCGGGCTACGCGGTGCTCTCCCGCGGTTTCCGCTCGCCCCGCGCCTTCGTCGAGGCGCACCGCAGGCCCGAGCCGCCCTATCCGGCGGGCCCGGCCGGCGCGGCGCTCGGCGCGACCGCCATGACCGACGTCAGCGACGGGCTGATCGCGGACCTCGGGCATATCGCGCAGGCCAGCAAGGTGCGCATCGACATCCGCTCGGCCGCGCTCGACGTGCCGGCCCAGATGTCCGACATCGGGCAGGCGGTGGGCGTCGACCCGCTGCACTGGGTGCTGACCGGCGGCGAGGACCACGCGATCGTCGCGACCTTCCCGCCGGAGACCAAGCTGCCCGCGCGCTGGCGGACCATCGGCGAGGTGCTCCCGGCGCGGACCCGCGGCCCGGCACCCGCCCCCGCCGGCCCCGCCCCGCCAGGCGTGACCGTGGACGGCGCCGCCTGGGACAAGGCGGGCGGCTGGGAGCACTTCAGCTCCTAGGACGTGTCCGGGCCGCGTTCGGATCCGGCGGCCCGGGGCGGAGCCGGCGGCGCGCACCGGCGTACCGTCGTAGCCATGCAGGCTCCCTCATCCCCGCCCCGTGTGCTCACCGTCGCGGGCTCCGACTCCGGCGGCGGCGCCGGCATCCAGGCGGACCTGAAGACGATGCTGGCGCTCGGCACCCACGGCATGAGCGTGATCACCGCCATCACCGCGCAGAACTCCCTGGGCGTGCAGGGCGCCTGGGAGCTGCCGGCGGAGGCGGTCAGGCGGCAGTTCCGCAGCGTCGTGGACGACATCGGGGTCCAGGCGATCAAGACCGGGATGCTGGCCACGGCGGAACTGGTCGAGACCGTCGCCGGGCTGCTGGGCGACGCCGGGGCGCCGGTGGTCGTCGACCCGGTCGGCGTCTCCAAGCACGGCGACTCGCTGCTCGCCGCGGACGCGTTGGACGCGGTGCGCCGGAAGCTGCTGCCGGTGGCGACCGTGGCCACCCCGAACCTGCCCGAGGTCGCCCAGCTCACCGGCGTCCGGGTGGCGTCCGAGGCCGACCTGCCGCGGGCCGCCGCGGCGCTGCTCGCCCACGGGCCGCGGTGGGTGCTGGTCAAGGGGGGCCATCTGCCGGGCGACGAGGCGGTTGACCTGCTCACCGACGGCTCGGCGGAGCACTGGCTGCGCGCGCCCCGCCACACCAACCGCCACACCCACGGCACCGGCTGCACCCTGGCGTCGGCGATCGCCTGCGGCCTGGCCCGGGGGGCCAGCGTGCCGCGGGCGGCGGCGGACGCCAAGGACTACGTCACCGGCGCCATCGCCGCCGGCTTCCCGCTGGGCGCCGGCATCGGCCCGGTGCACCACGGCCACCGAACGCACGAAACCGGCCCATCGTGAACGATGGGCCGGCCCGGTTGACGGGGGTCGGTCGGCGCGGTCAGCGCGTGACCTTGCCCGCCTTGATGCACGAGGTGCAGACGTAGAGCCGCTTCGGCGTCCCGTTGACCACGGTGCGCACCCGCTGGATGTTGGGGTTCCAACGGCGGGGGGTGCGGCGGTGTGAGTGCGAGATACGGTTGCCGAAGCCCGGCCCCTTGCCGCAGACATCGCAGTTGGCAGCCACGGGTCACTCCAAAGACAGGTTTTCGCTAAGGGCTCCTGGGGTCACTCACCCTCAGGGCTGCGGGAGATGCGCGAGTTCCAGCTCAACGACATCAAGCAACCGGGGAAGCATACCCCGAGCCGTCCCGCCAGGTGAAATCAGCGGTGGATCGCCTATCGTGCACGACGTCGGCGCTCGCGCCCGACGGCCGCCAGCCCGCCGAGGAGGTTCCCCGTGCCGCAACCGCTGGACGCCGGGGCGGTCCGGCGCTGGTGCCACATCGCCCTGACGGCGCTGGGCGAGGCCCGCGAGGACATCGACGCGATCAACGTCTACCCGGTGCCCGACGGCGACACCGGCACCAATCTCTACCTCACCGTGGAGTCCGCCGCCCAGGCCGTGGACGCGGCCGGCGCGGCGACCCCGACGCTGGCCGACGCCGCCCGCACGATGGCGCACGGCGCGCTGATCGGGGCGCGCGGCAATTCGGGGACCATCCTCGCCCAGCTGTTGCGCGGCATGTCCGAGGTGCTGGCCGCGCGCCCGGAGCCGGCCGACCGGGACGCCGTGGTCGACGCGCTCGACCGGGCGGCCCACGCCGCCCACGACGCGGTGGCCCATCCGGTGCCCGGCACCATGCTCACCGTGGCGCGGGCCGCGGCCGACGCCGCCGGCCGGTCCGCCGGGCCCGTCGCCGAGGCGGTGGCGGCGGCCTGCGCCGGGGCCAGGGAGGCGCTGGCCGCGACGCCGGGACAGCTTCCGGTGCTGGCCGAGGCCGGGGTGGTCGACGCCGGGGGCAGCGGGCTGGTGACCGTGCTGGAGGCGCTGGACGCGGCGCTGTCCGGACGTCCCCCCGGCACCGCCGCGCATCTCAGGCTCGGCCCGCCCGCGGGCCGCGGGACCCGGCCCGCGCAGCCCGTCGACCCCGGCTGCCCGGCGCCCGGACCGGCCGGTGGCGCCGGCGCCCCGGGCGAGGCGGGCGGGGCCGGCGACGCGGACGCCGGCTACGAGGTGATCTACCTGCTCGACGCCCCGGACGACGCGGTGCCCGCGCTGCGCGAGCGGCTCGACGGGCTCGGCGACTCCCTGGTGGTGGTCGGCGGCGACGGGCTGTTCCACGTCCACGTGCACACCGCCGAGCCCGGCGCGGCCGTGGAGGCGGCGCTGGCCGTCGGGCGCCCGCACCGGATCCGGATCACCTGGCTGGCCACCGGCGGCCGGCCGCCGGAGCGCGCCGTCGCCCGCGTCGTCGTCTCCGTGATGCCGGGGGACGGGCTGGCCGGGCTGTGCGAGGAGGCCGGCTCCGTCGCGCTCACCGTGCGCCCGGGGGAGCCCCCGAGCAGCGGCGAGCTCGCCGCTGCCATCGAGCGCGCCCGGGCCCGCGAGGTCATCCTGCTGCCCAACGACGAGGCGCTGTGGCACCCGGCCGCGGCGGCGGCCGAACGAGCCCGCACGGCCGGCACCCGGATCGCCGTCATCCCGACCCGGTCCCCGGTGCAGGGCATCGCCGCGCTGGCGGTGCACGCGCCGGAGCGCCGCTTCGACGAGGACGTGGTCGCCATGACCTCGGCGGCCGGCGCCACCCGGTTCGGCGAGGTCACGGTCGCCGAGCGGGAGTCCTGGACCATGGCCGGCATCTGCCAGGCCGGGGACGTGCTGGGGCTCGTCGAGGGCGACGTCGCGGTGATCGGCGCCGAGCTCGGCCAGGTCGCCGGCCAGGTGCTGGAGCGGATGCTGTCCGCCGGTGGCGAGCTGGTCACCCTGGTGCTGGGCGCGGACGCCCCCGCCGGCCTCGCCGAACGCCTGGAGGCCCAGGTGCGCCAGGGCCATCTCGGCGTGGACACCGTGGTCTGCGAGGGACGCCAGGGCACGCCCCTGTTCATCGGTGTGGAGTGACCCGGCTGTCCGAGCCGTGGTGTGCAATAGGCGGCGTGACCGTCCCGCAGCAGCCACCCACCCCCCCGTCCGCCGCCCAGCCCGGTGGTGACCTCGTCGGCCAGCCGCTCGCCAGGGTGGTCGGCGGCACCACGGCGAAGGTGATGGCGGAGCACCTCGGACTGCGCACGGTCGGCGACCTGCTGCACCACTATCCGCGGCGGTACGCCGAGCGCGGCGAGCTGACCCGGCTCTCCGACCTGCCGCTCGACGAGCACGTGACCGTCGTCGCCGAGGTCGCCGACGCCCGCCTGCTGTCGTTCAACCGGGGCAAGGGACAGCGCCTGGAGGTCACCCTGACCGACGGCAGTGGTCGCCTCCGGCTGGTGTTCTTCGGCCGCTCCGCGCACCACCACAAGCGGGAGCTGGTGCCGGGGCGGCGCGGCATGTTCGCGGGCAAGGTGGGCGAGTTCCGGCACCAGCTCCAGCTCGCGCACCCGGCCTACCAGCTGCTGACCGAGGACGGCGACGCGGGGGACGCGGTCGCCGAGTTCGCCGGCCGCCCGCTGCCGCTCTACCCGGCCTGCCGGCAGCTGGAGTCGTGGCGCATCGCCAAGGCCGTCGGCATGGTGCTGGAGTCCCTGGACGCGGTGGGCTGGGCGGGGCTCGTCGACCCGCTGCCCGGCTCGCTGCGCCGGCAGCGGGAGTTGATCCCGCTGCCTGAGGCGTTCCACAAGATCCACCGGCCGCGGGCCCAGCCGGACATCGAGGCCGCCCGCGCCCGGCTGAAGTGGGACGAGGCGTTCGTGCTGCAGGTGGCGCTGGCCCGGCGCCGCAGGGCCGCGACCGAGCTCCCCGCCGCACCCCGCCGGCCGGCGGCCGACGGCCTGCTGACCGCCTTCGACGCCCGGCTGCCGTTCGAGCTCACCGAGGGGCAGCGGCGGGTCGGCGCCGAGATCTTCGAGGAGCTGGCCGCCGACCACCCGATGCACCGGCTGCTCCAGGGCGAGGTGGGCAGCGGCAAGACGCTGGTCGCCCTCCGGGCGATGCTGGCCGTCGTCGACTCCGGGGGCCAGTCCGCCCTGCTGGCGCCCACCGAGGTGCTCGCCCAGCAGCACCACCGCTCGATCACCGCCATGCTGGGGGAGTTCGCCGAGGGCGGCATGCTGGGCGGCGCCGAGGGGGGCACGAAGGTGGTGTTGCTGACCGGCTCCATGGGCGCGGCGGCGCGGCGCCGGGCGCTGCTGGACGCCGTCACGGGCGAGGCCGGGATCGTCGTCGGTACCCATGCGCTCATCGAGGAGACCGTGCGCTTCCACGACCTCGGCCTGGTCGTGGTGGACGAGCAGCACCGGTTCGGGGTCGAGCAGCGGGACGCGCTGCGCGCCAAGGGCGAGCGGCCGCCGCACCTGCTGGTGATGACCGCGACGCCGATCCCGCGCACGGTCGCCATGACGGTCTTCGGCGACCTGGAGACCTCGGTGCTCGACCAACTGCCGGCCGGGCGCTCGCCGATCGCCAGCCACGTGGTGCCGGCCGCCGACAAGCCGCACTTCCTGGCCCGGGCCTGGGAGCGGGTCAGGGAGGAGGTGACGGCCGGGCACCAGGCGTACGTGGTCTGCCCGCGGATCGGCGGCGAGGACGAGCCGGCCGCGGGCCGCGGCGGCGCGGACGGCGCCGAACGGCCCCCGCTGGCCGTCGCCGAGGTGGCCGCCGAGCTGTCCGACGGGCCGCTCGCCGGGCTGCGCCTCGGCGTGCTGCACGGCCGGCTGGCGCCGGAGGCCAAGGACGAGGTGATGCGCGCGTTCGCCGCCGGTGAGCTGGACGTGCTGGTCGCCACCACCGTCGTCGAGGTCGGGGTGGACGTGCCCAACGCCACCGTCATGGTGATCATGGACGCGGACCGGTTCGGCGTCTCCCAGCTGCACCAGCTGCGCGGCCGGGTCGGGCGCGGCTCGGCCGCCGGGCTGTGCCTGCTGGTCACCGAGGCGCCCGAGGCGAGCCCGGCGCGGAGCCGGCTGGCCGCGGTGGCCGACACCCTGGACGGCTTCGAGCTGTCCCGGATCGACCTGGAGCAGCGCCGGGAGGGCGACGTGCTGGGCCAGGCCCAGTCCGGCGGCCGCAGCAGCCTGCGGATGCTCGCGGTCATCGCCGACGAGGAGATCATCGCCGCGGCCCGCGCCGAGGCCGGCGCTCTGGTGGCCCGCGATCCCGACCTGACGAGGAGCCCGGGGCTGCGCGTCGCCCTCGACGCACTGCTCGACGCGGAGCGCGAGGAGTATCTCGACAAGGGCTGAGCCCACGTCCGGACGGCCCGTCAGGTGTCAGCGCGCCTGCGTGGCGGGTCGCATGACGGCCTGTCAGTCGCGTGCTCGGTCTGACAGACTGTCATGTGACCGTCGCCGGTGGGTGATCGGGCTCGTCCCCCTCGTCCCGGTCGCTCCCGGCTCGTCCGGCGCCGGCTTCCCCTCGGGGGCGCCGCGCACCCTTCCGCTTGTGCTCGGATCTCCGCGAACGCTCCCCTAACTCCCTTGATCGGGCTACGGTGTGTGCGGGTCGGACCGAGGGTGTGCCGCCTGGAGGAGGCCGCGAGATGGAGCAGCGAGACGCCTGGCCGGAACGGGCGGTGCCCTCGGTCGAGGAGTTGGAGGCGCTGCTGAACGGATCGGAACGGCGGGACTGGGAGAGCCGCCTGCCCGGCCGACCGGAGTACCCGGGGCGGGACGCCGCGGAGCACGCCAGGCGGCTGTTGCGCCGCGCGGTCAACGCCGACCGGCCGGACGAGGAGACGCTGCGGCTGCTGGCCACGTCCACGGCCTACGACATCGAGCGGCTGCCCGACCCCGGCGGCTCGCTCACCTCGGCCGCCTGGTGCGCGGTCTACGAGCACGCGTTCCTGCTCGACGACGGCCGCGAGATCTGCCTGTACGAGCTGGAGCACGACCTGACGCCGGACCGTCGGCTGGTCTGCGAGGTGTACGCCGACGAACTGACGGCCGGACGGGCGGCGCGCAGGTGCGTCCGCCCGTTGCGCGACACCTGAGCGCTCCCCGCCGTCCACCCGCGCGTCCGGGCCCGGCCGTCCGCGCGGCCGGTCCGCCGTATAGCGTGGTGACCGACGGCTGACCAGGAGCACAGTAGAGCGCAGCGAGGACCTGATGACGCGCGTGATCGCCGGCACTGCGGGCGGGCGGCGGCTGGCCGTGCCGCCAGGCGGCGGCACCCGGCCGACCTCCGACCGGGCGCGGGAGGGACTCTTCTCCACGTGGACGGCGCTGCGCGGCCCGCTGACCGGGGCCCGGGTGCTGGACCTCTACAGCGGCTCGGGCGCCGTCGGCCTCGAGGCGCTCTCCCGCGGGGCCGCCCACGCGCTGCTCGCCGAGTCGGACCCCCGCGCCGCCCGCGTGCTGAAGGAGAACGTCCGCGCCCTCGGGCTGGCCGGCGCCGAACCGCGCACCGCGCGGGCGGAGCAGCTGGCCGCGGCCGGCTCCCCCGACCGGCCCTACGACCTGGTGTTCCTGGACCCGCCGTACGCCGTGGGCGACGCGGAGCTCCGGGAGATCCTGCTCACACTCCTGGCCGGAGACTGGCTGGTGGCCGACGCGGTCGTCACCGTGGAGCGGAGCACCCGGGGCGGGGAGTTCCGCTGGCCGGACGGGTTCGCGGCGCTGCGGGCCCGCAGGTACGGCGAGGGAACGCTGTGGCACGGGCAGGCCGTCGCCCCCGACACCCACGTGCGGTCATGACGGACCGGACGAGCGAGCTGAGGAGCGAGGTAAGACCGTTGCGCCGCGCAGTCTGTCCGGGGTCCTTCGACCCCATCACCAATGGCCACCTCGACATCGTCGCCCGCGCCTCTCAGCTCTACGACGTGGTGCACGTCGCCGTCATGGTCAACAAGTCCAAGCGGGGCCTGTTCACCGTGGAGGAGCGGATCTCGTTGATCGAGCGGTGCACCGGCGAGTACGGCAACGTCGTCGTCGAGTCCTTCCACGGACTGCTCGTGGACTACTGCAAGCAGCGCGACATTCCGGCCATCGTCAAGGGCCTGCGCGCCGTCAGCGACTTCGACTACGAGCTGCAGATGGCGCAGATGAACAACGGCCTCTCCGGCGTGGAGACGCTCTTCATCCCCACCAACCCGGTGTACAGCTTCCTGTCGTCCAGCCTGGTCAGGGAGGTGGCGACCTGGGGCGGCGACATCTCGCACCTGGTCCCCGAGCCGGTGCTGCAGGCCCTCGCCGAGAAGCTCGGGACCGAGGGCTGACCCGCCCCCGACGGCCAGCCGGGTGTCTCCCGGCGTTCCGACGACCGGGAAGAGTCCCCGACGGTGCCCGGTTGGCCGTACAGTCGCTTCCGTGGACGCACATTCCGTGGACGTACAGCAGAAGCTCGACGAGATCGTCACGGCGGTTCAGGGCGCCAAGGGCATGCCGATGTCGGCCTCCTGTGTGATCAACCGCACCGACCTGCTCACCAGCCTGGCGGAGGTCCGCGAGGCGCTGCCCGGTTCGCTGGCCGAGGCCCGCGAGGTGCTCGGCGCCGGCGACCAGGTGGTCGCCGAGGCGCAGGCCGAGGCGCAGCGGATCGTCGAGGCCGCGCACGCCGAGCGCGGCAGCCTGGTGGAGGGCACCGCCGTCGCCCAGCAGGCGCAGGCCGAGGCGTCCCGCATCCTGGCCGAGGCCCGCCGCGAGGCCGCGGAGGTCAAGGCGGAGGCCGACGACTACGTGGACAGCAAGCTCGCCAACTTCGAGGTGGTGCTGGGCAAGACCATCGGCTCGGTGGACCGCGGCCGGGAGAAGCTGCTGGGCCCCGACCGAGGCGACCCGCAGGAGCTGCTGCAGCGCGCCGACGCGTACGTGGACGCGCAGTTCACCGCCATCGAGGCAGTGCTGCGCAAGACGCTGGAGGCCGTGGGCCGGGGCCGCCAGAAGCTGACCGGACACCGCCCCATCGACGAGCTGGCCGAGCACGTCGCCGCCCAGGACGAGCAGGCCATCGGCCTCGGCCAGGGCGCGGAGGGGTACTTCGACGCGAGCGCGGAGCAGGACACCTACGACTACCTCGGGGTGCCACAGCCGCAGCAGCCGCAGCCCGAGGTCGTGCCGCCCGCCCCCGGCTACCCGGCGCAGGACCCGTACCCCGCCGCCCAGCCCGCGGCCGCGGCCTACGGCCAGCAGGAGTACGGGCAGGACGGCTACGCGGGCGGTTACGCCCCGGCCGCGACCGGATACGAAGCGTACTCGGTGCCGGCCCAGCAGCCGGATCCCTACGCACAGCAGGCGCACCAGGTCCAGGGCGTCGCCTCCGGATACGGCTACCAGGACGCGCAGCCCGGGTACCAGGGCGCGGCCGCGCTCGACGAGACCAGCTTCTTCGACACCGGCATGCTCGACGCCGAGCAACTGCGCCGCTACGAGCAGGGCCAGCACTGACCGATTGGGCCGGCGGCGACCCGTGGCGTATGCTGACACCTTGGCTGCGACACGGTGATGGGTCGCGGCTGCCCGCCCCGACCCCTCCCTGAGGGGCCGCGCTGTGCGGCTCTTCCTGGTCGCCGTCGTCGAGAAAGCAGAAAGCCCTGAACGCCCCCCTGGACCGTCGCGCCCCACTCGTGTTCGACACGCGTGAGCTGGGGCGGCGGCCTGGTGCGCTCAAGCGGGTCTCCCGCACCGTGCCCGCCCCCGCGGACCTCGGCAACGAGGTCATCGGCGTGCGGCCGGGGGAGGAGCTCGACGTGGCGCTCCGCATGGAGTCCGTCATGGAGGGTGTGCTGGTCACCGGCACCGTCCGGGCGCCGCTGGCGGGGGAGTGTGTGCGCTGCCTGGAGCCGCTGACCGACGAGGTCGAGGCGGAGTTCCAGGAGATGTTCAGCTACCCCGACGCCGTCGAGGCGTACCTGGCGCCCGCGTCGGGCGACGAGGACGCGGACGGCGACGACGAGACGCTGCTGCTCCAGGGCGACCTCTTCGACCTGGAGCCCGTGCTGCGGGACGCCGTCGTGCTGTCCCTGCCGCTGCGGCCGGTCTGCCAGGAGGACTGCCCGGGGCTCTGCCCCGACTGCGGGGCACAGCTGGCCGGGGATCCGGACCATCACCACGACGACGCCGTCGACGTCCGATGGGCGGCACTGGGAGAACTCGCCGAGGCCATGCGGCCTCGGCAGGGCTCCGCATCGCAAGAGAAGGCACCCCGCCCCAGCGGGGACGACCGACAGGAGAGGTAGCCGTGGCTGTTCCGAAGCGGAAGATGTCGCGCAGCAACACCCGTCACCGCCGGGCGCAGTGGAAGGCCGCCGTGCCCAACCTGGTGCGTTGCGAGCGCTGCCGGGAGCCCAGGCTCCAGCACACCGCCTGCGCCAACTGCGGCACGTACAAGCGGCGCCAGGTCCTCGAGGTCTGATCGGCGGGTGACGGGCTTCATGTCACACGCCAGGAGATCGCATCCCCAGGCGTCCGCGGACACGGCCTCGTCCCTTGCGGTTCTGGAAGGGCGGCTCGGCTACGAGCTGGAGACCGCCCTTCTGGTGCGTGCGCTGACCCACCGCAGCTACGCCTACGAGAACGGTGGGCTGCCCACCAACGAGCGGCTGGAGTTCCTCGGGGACTCGGTGCTCGGTCTGGTCGTCACCGACACGCTCTATCGCAAGCACCCCGATCTGGCCGAGGGCCAGCTCGCGAAGCTGCGCGCCGCCGTGGTCAACGCGCGCGCCCTGGCCGAGGTCGCGCGCGGCCTGGGCCTCGGGGCGTTCGTCCGACTGGGCCGGGGTGAGGAGGGCACCGGCGGCCGGGACAAGGCGTCGATCCTCGCGGACACCCTGGAGGCGGTGATCGGGGCCGTGTACCTCGACCGTGGCCTGCAGGCGGCCGACGAGATGGTGCACCGGCTCTTCGACCCCGTGATCGAGCGCTCCTCGAACCTGGGCGCGGGCCTGGACTGGAAGACCAGTCTCCAGGAGCTCACCGCCGCCCAGAGCCTCGGCGTGCCGGAGTACGTGATCAGCGAGACCGGCCCCGACCACGAGAAGACCTTCACTGCTGCCGCCCGTGTCAGTGGCGAGATCTACGGCACCGGCACAGGTCGCAGCAAGAAGGAGGCCGAGCAGCAGGCCGCCGAGACCGCGTGGCGGGCGATCCACGCCACCCTCGACGGCGACCGCGGCAAGGGCAAGGGCAAGGACCACGGCAAAGACCACTCGGGCGGACCGGGCGGCAAGGCGACCGTTGCCTGAGCTGCCCGAGGTCGAGGTCGTCCGGCGCGGCCTGGAACGCTGGATCAACGGCCGGACCATCGTCGACGCCCAGGTGCTGCACCCGCGCGCCGTCCGCCGCCACCTGCCCGGCGCCGGGGACTTCACCGCCCGGCTCGCCGGCGCCCGGGTGACGGCGGCCCGCCGGCGCGGCAAGTACCTCTGGCTGCCCCTGGACGCCGAGCGGGGGCCCGGCGAGGCCGCGCTGCTCGCGCACCTCGGCATGAGCGGGCAGTTGCTCGTCCAGCCGGGGCAGGCGCCCGACGAGAAGCATCTGCGGGTCCGCATCACCTTCGCCGACGCCGTCGGCGGCGAGCTGCGGTTCGTGGACCAGCGCACGTTCGGCGGACTGTCGGTGCACCCGGTCACGCCCGACGGCGTGCCCGAGGTGATCGCGCACATCGCCCGCGACCCGTTGGATCCGGCCTTCGACGACGACGCCCTCCACGCCGCGCTCCGCCGCCGCGGCACCACCATCAAGCGGGCGCTGCTCGACCAGTCGCTGATCAGCGGGGTGGGCAACATCTACGCCGACGAGGCGCTGTGGCGCGCCCGGCTGCACTTCGAGCGTCCCACCGCGACGCTCACCCGGCCCCGTACGGCGGAACTGCTCGACCACGTACGGCAGGTGCTGACCGCTGCGCTCGCCGAGGGCGGCACCAGCTTCGACAGCCTCTACGTGAACGTCAACGGCGAGTCCGGCTACTTCGAACGCGCGCTGAACGTCTACGGCCGCGAGGGCCTGCCCTGCCGCCGCTGCGCCGCGCCGGTGCGCCGACGGCCCTGGATGAACCGCTCCAGCTACTTCTGCCCCGTCTGCCAGCGCCCGCCGCGCGGGCGCCGCGACGCCGGCTGACCACCCGGACCGCGCGGCCGGCCGTTCGGAAGCTCAGTCCCTCAGAAGCCGAAGTCCTGGGTCCACCACGGGCCGCCGTCCTCACCGGTGTACACGCCGACGCCGATGGTGCGGAAGTCGCAGTTGAGGATGTTGGCCCGGTGGCCCTCGCTGTTCATCCAGGCTTCCATCACGGCCGCGGCGTCCGCCTGGCCCATGGCTATGTTCTCGCCCCCGAGGTTGTCGACGCCGGCCTCCTCCGCGCGGTCCCAGGGGGTGCGCCCGTCGGGGTCGTCGTGCGAGAAGTACCCGCGTTCCGCCATGTCCCTGCTGTGGTCGGCGGCCAGCCCGGTCAGCGCGGTGTCGGCGGTCAGCGGTTCGCAACCCGCCTCGGCGCGCTCCTCGTTCACCAGGGTCACCACCTCGCGGGCCGCGACCGTCTCCGCCTCGCCGCCGGGCGTGGTCGGCTCCTCGCTGACCGGCGGGGTGGACGGCTCGGGGTCCGGCTCCTGGGTGGTGGGCGACGTGGAGGGGTCCTCGGTGCTCGGCGAGCCGCTCGGATCCTCGTCCGCCGCCGGGTCTTCTGACTCGCCGTCGGAGGGTGACCCGGTCTCCTGGGCGCTCTCCGGCCCCGACCCGGGGGAGGTTTCGTCCGCCGGTTCCTCGTCCGGGGTCGGTGCCCCGGTCGCGCCGTCGGTCTCCAGCGTCGGCGGCGCGGACCGCAGGTCCAGGGGCAGCGGGGCCTGTTCGTCGTCTGCGCGGAAGTCGGGGGAGCCGTCCTGCTCGAACTGCTCCGCGACCTGCGGCAGCAGGCCGGTGCCCAGGGCCACCGCCCCGACCGTCAGTGCCGCGGAGGCGCCGAGCAGCCCGGCGCGCGGGTGTCCGCCGCGTCGATGTGCCCCGCGGCGTCCCCGTTCAGTGCTGCGAATGGTGCTGTCCGGCGCCGCGGCGGGGCCGGATCGGCGATGGCGTCCCATCGGCGGACCGTCCTCGTTCACTTGACTGGTTCGCCCGCGAGGGCGAAGAAGACCACCCGAATGGATGGTGGTGCTGCCGCGGACTGTACGGCATGGGGAGGGCCGGGGAAGTCCCCGTGGCGGAATTGACGGGATAGCGTGCGTCACATGGACGGTATGACCCAGAAGTCGACCGATGCTGATCGGCCCAGTCGCATGACCGCCTGGGTGCGCGGACAGGTGCAGGGCGTCGGGTTCCGCTGGTACACCCGGGCCCGGGCACTGGCCATCGGCGGGCTGCGCGGTGTGGTGCGCAACCTGGGGGACGGGCGGGTACAGGTCGTCGTCGAGGGGTCACGGGAGGGCTGCGAGCGACTGTTGGAGTGGCTCCGCACCGGCGACACGCCCGGACGGGTGGACGGCGTCACCGAGATCTGGGACACACCCAGGGGAGATCACCGGGACTTCGTCATCGAGTGAACAGGCCGCGGGCATACGACGGGAAAGTCCCGGAAACAGCTTGCCAACCCCACTCTCACGTGCGAGGCTGCCGCCACGAGTACCGAGCGGCCCGGCCGCCGGAGACCCACCGACGAGCCCGAAGCACATGGCTTGGACTGCCTGTGGCGGCGTCGGCCCCAGCGATACGCGGTGTGATCGTGTTGACCGTCCCACTTTTTGGTGAGACGCTGAAAGTCCCGCGTATCTCGGCTGTGTGGCCCCTAAACACCACGCCGAGCGGACCCGCGGGCGTTATCCCTCACGACCCACCAACGGCTTCGGTCGGTCACTCAGTGTGGAGGACCATCCATCATGGCAAAGGCGCTTCTCGGTCACATCGGCGGCTCTGACCCCCGAGTCCTCGCCGAGATGCGACGGCTACAGCAGCGCGTCCAGGACCTGGAGACCCAGCTCCTCCGGGTTCAGGCGGAGAACGACGCGCTCGCCGCCGCTGCTCGGCACAGGGACCCGTTGCTCGACGGCATCGATGTGCCCAAGGCGGAGCCTGCGCTGACCTGACCTCAACGAAGAGGCGGATCACGGGCTGTCGCCACGGATTGTGCGAGGGACGCTTCGGCGTCCCTTCGTCATGTGTGAGGTCGCGAGGTCGTAGGCTTCCGGCTTGGCTTACTGACTGATGTGCCCTCCATCCTCCGCGTCGAAACGGCGAATCCGCGAACAACGCCGGGTAAAGTCGCACGGCGTGCACCTCAAGAGCCTGACCCTGCGCGGCTTCAAGTCCTTCGCGTCCGCCACGACGCTGCGCTTCGAGCCTGGGATCACCTGCGTGGTGGGGCCGAACGGGTCGGGCAAGTCCAACGTCGTCGACGCCCTCTCCTGGGTGATGGGGGAGCAGGGCGCCAAGTCGCTGCGCGGCGGCAAGATGGAGGACGTCATCTTCGCCGGCACCGCCGGCCCCGCCGGCCGCCCGGCCCTGGGACGCGCCGAGGTCTCGCTCACCATCGACAACGCCGACGGCGCCCTGCCGATCGAGTACTCCGAGGTCACCATCACCCGGACGATGTTCCGCAACGGCGGCAGCGAGTACCAGATCAACGGCGACACCTGCCGGCTGCTCGACATCCAGGAACTGCTCTCCGACTCCGGCATCGGCCGTGAGATGCACGTCATCGTGGGCCAGGGCCAGCTCGACTCCGTGCTGCACGCCGACCCCACGGGCCGCCGCGCCTTCATCGAGGAGGCGGCCGGCGTGCTCAAGCACCGCAAGCGCAAGGAGAAGGCGCTGCGGAAGCTGGACGCGATGCAGGCGAACCTCGCCCGGGTGCAGGATCTCACCGACGAGCTGCGGCGCCAGCTCAAACCGCTCGGCCGGCAGGCCGCCGTGGCCCGGCGGGCCGCCGTCATCCAGGCCGACCTGCGCGACGCCCGGCTGCGGCTGCTCGCCGACGATCTGGTCACCCAGCGCGAGGCGCTGCGGGCCGAACTGGCCGACGAGTCGGCGCTGAAGGCGCGCAAGGAGGAGGCGGAGGCGCGGCTCGCCGAGGCCCTGGCGCGGGAGGCGGAGCTGGAGGAGGAGGTGCGGACCCTGACGCCCCGGGTGCAGCACGCCCAGCAGACCTGGTACCAGCTCTCCCAACTGGCGGAGCGGGTGCGCGGCACCGTGAGCCTGGCCGACGCCCGGGTGGCCAGCGCCACCGCCGAGGAGCCGGAGGAGCGGCGCGGCCGGGATCCCGAGGACCTGGCCAGGGAGGCCGCCCGGATCCGCGAGCAGGAGGCGGAGCTGACCGCGGCTCACGAGGCCGCGGACCGGGCGCTGGAGGACACCGTCGAGCACCGGGCCGCCCTGGAGCGGCGGCTGGCCGAGGAGGAGCGCCGACTGAAGGACGCCGCCCGGGCGGTGGCGGACCGCCGCGAGGGACTGGCCCGGCTGCACGGACAGGCCAACGCGGCGCAGAGCCGGGTGGCGTCCGCCCGCGAGGAGATCGCCCGGCTGACCGCGGCCAGGGACGAGGCGGCGGAGCGCGCCGCCGCCGCCGAGCGCGAACACGAGGCGCTGCGCGCCGAGGTGGACGGACTGACGGCCGACGACACGGAGCTGGCCGCGGAGGCGCAGACCGCCAAGGACGAGCTGACCGCCGCGGAGAACGCCGCCCGCGCCGCCCGCGAGGCGGTGACCGCGGCCGAACGGGAACGCGCCGCGGTGGCCGCCCGGCACGAGGCGCTCGCCCTGCAGCTGCGCCACAAGGACGGCACCGGCGCGCTGCTCGGCTCGGCCGACCGGCTGGCCGGACTGCTCGGGCCGGCCGCCGAACTGCTGACCGTGACGCCGGGCTTCGAGGTACCGGTCGCCGCCGCGCTGGGCGCCGCGGCGGACGCGGTGGCGGTGGACGGACCGACCACCGCCGCCGAGGCGCTGCGCCTGCTGCGCAAGCTCGACGCGGGCCGGGTCGCGCTGCTGCTCGGCGGCGCGCCCGACGTTCCCGCGCCGGGTGAGCGGCCGGCACAGCCCGAGCCGGCCGGGGGATCGGCGACCGTGCCCGACACCCCGCGCCGGGCGGCGGACCTGGTGGCCGGGCCCGATCAGTTGATGCCGGCCGTGCGCCGGCTGCTGCGCGACGTGGTGGTGGTCGGCACGCTCGGGGACGCCGAGGACCTGCTCGCCGCCCGCCCCGACCTGACGGTGGTCACCGGCGAGGGCGACGTGCTCTCCCGGCATCTGGTGCGCGGCGGCTCGGCCGGCGCGCCCAGTCAGCTGGAGGTGCAGGCCGCGGTCTCCGAGGCGGCGGCCCGGCTCGCCGAGCTGACCGACCGGTGCGTCGAGCTGGCCGGCGAACAGGAGCGCGCCCGGGAGCGGCGGTCGGCGTGCGCGGCCAGGTCCGAGGAGCTGACCCGGCGGCTCGGCGCCGCGGAGCGGTCCCGTTCCCGGGTGGCCCAGGATCTCGGCCGGCTCGGCGGCCAGGCCAGGGCCGCCGCCGGGGAGGCGGAACGCGCCGCGGCGGCGGTGGGCCGGGCCGAGGAGGAGCTGGTCCGCACCGCGGAGCGGGCCGAGGAGCTGGCCGAGCGGCTGGCCGTGGCCGAGGAGGCCGCGGAGGCGGAGGAGGAGCCGGACACCTCGGTGCGCGACCGGCTCGCCGCCGACGGCGCCAACGCCCGGCAGACGGAGATGGAGGCCAGGCTCCAGGTGCGCACCCACGAGGAGCGCCTCAAGGGCCTCGCCGGCCGCGCCGACGGCCTCGACCGCGCGGCCCGTGCCGAACGCGAGGCGAGGGCCCGCGCCGAACACCGCCGGGCCCGCCGCCACCACGAGGCCGCGGTCGCCGGCGCGGTGGCCACCGGCGCCCGACGCCTGCTGGCCCGCGTGGAGGCGTCGTTGGGGCGCGCCGAGTCCGAGCGCACGGCGGCCGAGGCGGCCAAGGCCGAACGCGAGCGCGCCCTGGTCGCCGAGCGCGCCACGGGCCGGGAGCTCAAGGGCGAGCTGGACAAGCTCACCGACTCGGTGCACCGCGGCGAGGTGATGGGCGCGGAGAAGCGGCTGCGCATCGAGCAGCTGGAGGCGCGCTCGCTGGAGGAGCTCGGCGTCGAACCCGAGGTGCTGGTCCGGGAGTACGGCCCCGACCAGCCGGTGCCGCCGTCCCCTCCGGCCGAGGGGGAGGAGCTGCCCGAGGACCCGGAGCACCCGCGCAACCGGCCCCGCGCCTTCGTCCGCGGGGAGCAGGAGAAGCGGCTGCGGGCCGCCGAACGCGCCTACAAGCAGCTGGGCAAGGTCAATCCGCTGGCCCTGGAGGAGTTCGCGGCGCTGGAGGAGCGGCACAAGTTCCTCAGCGAGCAGCTCGACGACCTGAAGAAGACCCGGGCCGACCTGCTCCAGGTGGTCAAGGAGGTGGACGAGCGGGTCGAGCAGGTGTTCACCGCCGCGTACCACGACACGGCCAGGGAGTTCGAGGGCGTTTTCTCCCGGCTGTTCCCCGGTGGCGACGGCCGGCTGCTGCTCACCAACCCCGACGACATGCTGACCACCGGCGTCGACGTGGAGGCCAGGCCGCCGGGCAAGAAGGTCAAGCGGCTCTCCCTGCTCTCCGGCGGCGAGCGCTCGTTGACCGCGGTCGCCCTGCTGGTGTCGATCTTCAAGGCCCGGCCGAGCCCGTTCTACGTGATGGACGAGGTCGAGGCCGCCCTCGACGACACCAACCTGCAACGGCTGATCCGCATCATGGCGGAGCTGAAGGACAACTCCCAGCTCATCGTGATCACCCACCAGAAGCGGACGATGGAGGTCGCCGACGCGCTCTACGGCGTCTCCATGCAGGGCGACGGCGTCTCGAAGGTGATCAGCCAGCGGCTGGGCTGACCCCGTCGTCCGGCTGCTCTAGCCTGTGACGGCCGGGAGGTACCGCGCGCCGCACCATGGGGCACGATAGGACCCACCCGTCGTCCCCGCTCAGGCTCTAGCTAGGAATCCGATGGACATCCTCATCATCGCCGTCGTCATCGCCGTGGTCGCCGTCGTCGCGGCCGGCGGGCTGCTGGTCGGCCGCCGCCGGCGGTCCGCGCCACCGTCCGCCGGCGCCACCGGCACGACCACCAGGCCCAGGGGCGAGCCGGCGCGGGACGAGGAGGGTGCGACCGCCACCGAGGAGCCGGGCACCGTCGAGGACGTCGCCCCGGCCGGCCCGGACGTCGAGGCTCCCGCGCCGCCCGCCCCCGAGATCGAGGTGCCCGAGCCGGCCGCCGGTCGGCTGGTCCGGCTGCGCGCCCGGCTGGCCCGCTCGCAGAACTCCCTGGGCAAGGGCCTGCTCACACTGCTGTCCCGGGAACACCTGGACGACGACACGTGGGAGGAGATCGAGGACACGCTGCTCACCGCGGACGTCGGCGTCGGCCCCACCCAGGAGCTCGTGGAGAGGCTGCGGGACCGGGTCAGGGTGCTCGGCACCCGCTCGCCCGAGGAGCTGCGCGGGCTGCTGCGCGACGAGTTGCTCACCCTGGTCGGCACCGACCTGGACCGCACGGTGCACACCGAGGGCGGGGTGTCGGCGGAGGGCGAGGAGCGTCCCGCCGTGGTGCTGGTGGTCGGTGTCAACGGCACCGGCAAGACGACGACCACGGGCAAGCTCGCCCGGGTGCTGGTGGCGGACGGCAGGTCGGTGGTGCTCGGCGCGGCCGACACCTTCCGCGCGGCCGCCGCCGACCAGTTGCAGACGTGGGGGGATCGGGTCGGCGCCCGCACCGTGCGCGGCCCGGAGGGCGGCGACCCGGCGTCGGTGGCCTTCGAGGCGGTCAGGGAGGGCATCACCGAGACCGCCGACGTGGTGCTCGTGGACACCGCCGGACGGCTGCACACCAAGACCGGCCTGATGGACGAGCTCGGCAAGGTCAAGCGGGTCGTGGAGAAGCACGGCCCGGTGAACGAGGTGCTGCTGGTGCTCGACGCCACCACGGGGCAGAACGGCCTGGTCCAGGCGCGGGTCTTCGCCGAGGTGGTCGACATCACCGGCATCGCGCTGACCAAGCTCGACGGCACCGCCAAGGGCGGCATCGTGATCGCGGTCCAGCGGGAGCTGGGCGTCCCGGTGAAGCTGGTCGGGCTCGGCGAGGGCGCCGACGACCTGGCGCCGTTCGAGCCCGAGGCCTTCGTCGACGCGCTGCTCACCTGACCCGGGGCCCGGCGTCCCCCGGAGCGGCGCGGCCGGCGAGCCGGTGGCAGACGTACGCCAGCGCGCCGAGCAGCAGCCGGGCCGGCGGCGGTGTGGCCGACTCCAGGCACGGCGCGCGCAGCCAGCGCACCGGGCCCAGGCCGCCGTGGTCCGAGGGCGGTGCGGTGATGTGGCCGCCGGGGCCCAGGCATCTGAGGTCCAGCCGGGCGCCGTCCCAGCCGGCGCGGTACAGCAGGTCGGGCAGCGTCGCGGCCGCGCCGGGAGCGACCAGGAACCAGACGCGGCCGTGCGGTGCCACGGCGACCGGGCCCAGCGGCAGGCCCAGGCGCTCCAGCCGCAGCAGTGCGCACCGCCCCGCCGGCTCGGGCACGTCGAGCACGTCGAAGGCCCGCCCGGTCGGCAGCAGCACCGCGGCGCCCGGGGTGCGCGCCCAGGCGGCGGCCCAGGCGCCCAGCGCCTCGTCCAGCGGGGTGCCCGCCGGGATGACCAGCTCCGGATCGAGGGGGTGCGCCCCGGGCGTGGGGCAGCCGGCGGCGGCGCACGAGCAGCCCGGCCGCACCGCGGGGTGCCGGACCCGGGCACCGGGCATCACGTCCCAGCCCCACAGGCCGGTGTACTCGGCGACGGCCGTGCCGACCGGCACGCGGCCCGGGCGACGGGGACGGCGGGGCATCAGCCGCAGCTCCCGAATCTCCCGCATTCCGCCGATCGTGAAGCCCATGCACTCTCCAACGGGTACCGTGCACCCACGGTTACGGCTCGGGAACAGGACTTGGCTGCCCCAGGGGAGTGCGTGCGACCTTGTGCGCCCCCGAAATGCTTCGCCCCACCCGATGTCGAACATCGTGGGTACAAGTGAAGCGCGTGCGGGGGGCATGAGCTTCATTCGAAGGGGTGGCGAATGGTGGCGATTGAGGCTTGCCACTCGCCGCGCCGGTGATCATAGGATTACGTTCAGTACACCCGTAGACAGAGTGTCAGCGGCGGCGCAGTGACCGCACCGGCACGACAACCGTACGGCTCCGGGCGACCTTCGGGGCTGGAATGGGGGCGCACCTGTGGGCGGCAACGGCAGCGGAGCAATCTCCGCCAAGCGCCCGAACGAGCGGTTGACGACGTGGTTCCAGCGCAGCGGATGGTCCAAGGGCGAGCTGGCCCGCCAGGTGAACCGCCGGGCCCGGCACCTCGGCGCCCACCACATCAGCACCGACACCTCCCGGGTGCGCCGCTGGCTGGACGGCGAGCAGCCGCGGGAGCCGATCCCGCGCATCCTGTCCGAGCTGTTCTCGGAGCGCTTCGGCTGCGTCGTCAGCATCGAGGACCTGGGGCTGCGCTCGGCGCGGCAGTCGGCCGCGGTCTCCGGCATCGACCTGCCCTGGGCCGGCTCGCAGACGGTGGCGCTCATCAACGAGTTCTCCCGCAGTGACCTGATGCTCGGGCGGCGCGGCTTCCTCGGCACCTCGCTGACGATGTCCGCGGGACCCGGCCTGATCGAGCCGATGCAGCGCTGGCTGGTGCCCTCGCCGGCGGAGCCCGAGCCGGGGGGGCCCGAGTCAGGAGAGGTCGCCGCCCCGGGCGCGGCCGGCCGGGCCGCGGGATCCGACGCCGCCGACGGCGACGCGGGCCCGGCCGGGCCCGGCCGGGCCGCCGGGCGCTCCGTGTTCCCGCCGCGCCGCCCCGCCGCCCTGTCCGTGCCCGAGCTGGAGATGCTGGAGCGGACCACCGCGGAGTTCCGCAACTGGGATGCCCAGTCCGGCGGCGGGCTGCGCCGCAAGGCCGTGGTCGGCCAGCTCCACGAGGTCACCGACCTGCTCCAGGAGTCGCACCCCGCGCCGGTGCGCCGCCGGCTGTTCCGGGTCACCGCCGAGCTCTCCGAGCTGGCCGGCTGGATGAGCTACGACATCGGCCTGCAGCCCACCGCGCAGAAGTACTTCGTGCTGGCGCTGCACGCCGCGAAGGAGGCCGAGGACCGCCCGCTCGGCGCGTTCGTGCTCTCCCAGATGTGCCGGCAGATGATCCACCTCGGCCGCGGCGAGGACGCGCTGGAGCTGGTCCACCTGGCGCAGTACGGCAGCCGGGAGCGCGCCACCGCCCGCACCCGGTCGATGCTCTACGCGATGGAGGCCCGGGCGTACGCCACCCTCGGCCAGCCGCCGAAGTGTCACCGCGCGGTGCGGATGGCCGAGGATGCCTTCGCCGAGATCGAGTCGGAGCGCGAGCTGGAGGAGCCCGAACCGAACTGGATCGGCTTCTTCTCCGAGGCCGAGCTGAACGCGGAGAACGCCCACTCCTACCGCGACCTGGCCTATGTCGCCGGCCGCAGCCCGATGTACGTCTCCCGCGCCCGGCCGCTGATGGAGCGGGCCGTCGAGCTGTTCGCGGGGGAGTGCGCGGATGACGACGGCGCCGGCCATCTGCGGTCGTATGCACTGAACCTCATCGGCATGGCCACCGTGCACCTGCTCGCGGGCGAGCCGGAGGCGGGCGCCGCGCAGGCGGCCCAGGCGGTGGGCCTGGCCCGGCGACTGCGCTCGGAGCGGGTCAACAACCGGCTGCGCAAGACGTCGGCGAGCGCGGCCCGCGAGTTCGGGCAGGTCTCGGAGGTCCTGGAGCTGACCGAACGGCTCACCGCGGAGCTGCCCGCGTGCGAGACGCGCACCGTGGCCAGCCAGGCCGTCTGATGACGGCCAGCCCCGGCACCGTAACCGGGCGTTGGTAAAGAAACGATAAACGTCACCTGGACGTAACACCATACGACCCAACGTCACTCGGGTGAAACATCCACGGCCATCGAAGGAAACGGCCCTCGGAGAGCCTGTGGCCAATCCTGACCCGCCAAGATCTGCCCGCACGGGTCGTGACACCGAGGGGACGTTCACGTTGGAAGCAGCGAATATCGCTTTTGTGGTGATCAGCGCCGCAATGGTAATGATCATGACTCCGGGCCTCGCCTTCTTCTACGGCGGCATGGTCCGGGTCAAGAGCGCACTCAACATGCTGATGATGTCCTTCATCTCGCTGGGCATCGTCAGCGTCCTGTGGGTGCTGTACGGCTTCAGTCTCGCCTTCAGCGGCGACAACGGCGGCCTCATCGGTGACCTGGAGGCGGTGGGCCTCCCCGAGGACATCACCACCGTCGACGGCGAGCTCAGCGGCACCGTACTCGCCTTCATCGTGTTCCAGCTGATGTTCGCCATCCTCACGCCCGCGCTGATGAGCGGCGCCCTGGCCGACCGGGTGAAGTTCAGCAGCTGGGCGATCTTCGTCGCGGTCTGGGTCACCGTCGTCTACTTCCCGGTGGCGCACTGGGTGTGGCAGGTCGACGAGGGCTGGCTGCACAAGCTGGGCGTGATCGACTTCGCGGGCGGCACGGCGGTCCACATCAACGCCGGCGCGGGCGGCCTCGCGGCCGCCCTGGTGCTCGGCCGGCGGATCGGCTTCAAGCGGGAGCCGATGCGGCCGCACAACCTGCCGATGGTGCTGCTCGGCGCCGCCCTGCTGTGGTTCGGCTGGTTCGGCTTCAACGCGGGTTCGGAGCTGGCCGCGGACGGGACCGCCGCGATGATGGCGCTGAACACCCAGGTCGCCACCGGCGCCGCCATCCTCGGCTGGCTGTGCTACGAGCGCATCAGGCACGGCGCCTTCACCACGCTGGGCGCCGCGTCCGGCGCGATCGCCGGTCTGGTCGCCATCACCCCCTCGGGCGCCGCCGTCAACCCCATGGGCGCCATCCTGATCGGCCTCGTGGCCGGCGCGGTCTGCGCCTGGGCGGTCAGCCTGAAGTTCAAGCTCGGCTACGACGACTCCCTCGACGTCGTCGGCGTCCACCTCTTCGGCGGCGTCATCGGCACCCTGATGGTGGGCTTCCTGGCCACCGAGGGCGCCGGCCTCGAGCAGTTCGGCAAGCAGGCACTGGGCGCCGGCGCCGTGATGGCGTACTCGTTCGTCGTCACCTACCTGCTGGCCCTGCTGATCCAGCGCACCATCGGCTTCCGCGCCTCCGAGGAGGACGAAGTGGGCGGCCTTGACCAGGTGTTCCACGCGGAGACGGGGTACGACTTCAGTCAGGCCGGCAGCGGCAGCGTCGGCGGCAACGGCACCATTCCGGTGACCTCCGTCGCCGTCTCGGGTGAGAAGAAGGTGGACGCATGAGGCTCATCACCGCGGTCATCAAGCCGCACCGGCTCGACGAGGTCAAGGAGGCCCTCCAGGCCTTCGGCGTGCACGGCATGACCGTCACCGAGGCCAGCGGGTACGGCCGGCAGCGCGGGCACACCGAGGTCTACCGGGGCGCGGAGTACACCGTCGACCTGGTGCCGAAGGTCCGCGTGGAGATCCTCGCGGAGGACTCGGACGCCGAACCGATCATCGAGGCCGTGGTCAAGGCCGCGCGCACTGGCAAGATCGGCGACGGAAAGGTGTGGAGCCTGCCCGTCGAGACGGCCGTACGAGTCCGCACGGGAGAACGCGGCCCGGACGCCCTCTGAACCGCACACAGGAGTTGGGGACCGCATGACGGCGGAGACGACACCCACCACCGGAGAGCACACGGGACCCAGCGGCGGATACGCGGCGGCCCGGCTGCGCCTCCTGACCAAGCCGGACGGCGACGGTCAGCGGGCGCGGACCGGGCCGCCGCGCCGCGCCGAACTGGCCCGGCTCACCGACGACTGGCTGGCCGGGCTGCTCGGCGAGAGCCCACGCCCGACCCGGCTGGCCCTGGTGGCCGTCGGCGGCTACGGCCGCGGGGAGCTGTCCCCGCGCAGCGATCTCGACCTGCTGCTGCTGCACGACGGCGGCGCGCCCGCCCGGGACCTCGCCGCCCTCGCCGACCGCCTCTGGTATCCGGTGTGGGACCTGGGCATCGCGCTCGACCACTCGGTGCGCACCCTCGACGAGGCCCGCCGGACCGCCGCCGACGACCTGAAGGTCCATCTGGGCCTGCTGGACGCCCGGCACATCGCCGGCGACGCCGCGCTCACCGCCGAACTGCGCACCGCCATGCTCGCCCAGTGGCGCGCCGAGGCGCCCCGCCGCCTCCCCGAGCTGCACGACCTCGGCCGGGAGCGGGCCCGCCGCCAGGGCGAGCTGCCGTTCCTGCTGGAACCCGACCTCAAGGAGGCGCGGGGCGGCCTGCGCGACGCCACCGCGCTGCGCGCCGTCGCCGCCTCCTGGGTCGCCGACGCGCCCCGGCAGGGGCTGCAGGCCGCCCGCAACGTGCTGCTCGACGTCCGGGACGCGCTGCACCTCACCACCGGACGCGCCACCGACCGGCTGGCCCTGGAGGACCAGGACCAGGTCGCGGACGCGCTCGGTGTGCTCGACGCCGACTCGCTGCTGCGCACCGTCTACGAGGCCGGCCGCACCATCAGCTACGCCTCCGACGTCACCTGGCGCGAGGTCAGCCGGGTGCTGCGCACCCGGTCCGCCCGGCGCCGGGCGCGCGGCCTGCTCGGCGGCCGCGGCGCCGGCCGCGCCCCGCGGCGGGCTCCGGAGTCGGAGCGCGCCCCGCTGGCCGAGGGCGTGGTCGAACACGACGGCGAGGTCGGGCTGGCCCGCGCCGCCCGTCCGGACCGCGATCCGGTGCTGTCGCTGCGCGCCGCCGCGGCGGCCGCCCAGGCCGGGCTGCCCCTCGCGCTGCCCGCGGTGCACGCCCTGGCCGCGCCCGAGGCCGCGGCGTTGCCCGTGCCCTGGCCGGCGGAGGCGCGGGAGCAGTTCCTCACGCTGCTCGGCGCCGGGCGGGACACCGTGCCGGTCTGGGAGGCGCTGGAGGCGGCCGGGCTGATCACCCGGCTGCTGCCGGACTGGGAACGCGTCCGCTGCCGCCCGCAGCGCAACCCGGTGCACCGCTGGACCGTGGACCGCCACCTGGTGGAGACCGCGGTCCGGGCCGCCGCGCTGACCCGCCGGGTCGGCCGGCCCGACCTGCTGCTCAGCGCCGCCCTGCTGCACGACATCGGCAAGGGCTGGCCCGGCGACCACAGCGTGGCGGGCGAGACCATCGCCCGGGACATGGCCGCCCGCATCGGCTTCGGCCCCGCCGACGCCGAGGTGCTGGCCCTGCTCGTCCGCCACCACCTGCTGCTCGTGGACACCGCGACCCGCCGCGACCTGGACGATCCGGCCACCGTCGGGCACGTCGCGGACGCGGTGCGGGACCCGGCCACCCTGGAGCTGCTGCACGCGCTGACCGAGGCCGACGCCCTGGCCACCGGGCCCGCCGCCTGGTCGACCTGGCGCGCCTCGCTCGTCGCCGAGCTGGTCAAACGGGTCGAGGCCGCGCTGGGCGACGGCGGCGCGGACCAGGACGCCGCGGTGCCGCGACCGACCGCGGCGGCCGAGCGGCTTGCCGTCGAGGCGGTCCGCACCGGCGGCCCGGTGCTCGCGCTGCACACCAGGCCCGCCGAACCGGCGTTCGTCGCCGACCGGTCGGACCCGGAGGGCGAGCCGGAACCGGTCGGCGTGGAGCTGGTGGTCGCCCTCCCCGAACGTCCCGGGTTGCTGCCCGCGATGGCCGGGGTGCTGGCGCTGCACCGCCTCACCGTGCGGTCGGCGGAACTGCGCAGCGTGGACCCGATGGGGCAGGGCCCGGTGCTGCTGCTCGACTGGCGGGTGGCGGCCGAGTACGGCTCGCTGCCGCAGGCCGAACGGCTGCGCGCCGACCTGGTGCGGGCCCTGGACGGTTCGCTCGACATCGCCGGCCGGCTGGCCGAGCGGGAGGCCGCCTACCGCCGGCCCCGCCGCCGGCTGTCCGGACCGCCGCCGCCGCGGGTCACCGTGGCACCGCTCGGCTCCCGGCTCGCGACCGTGCTGGAGGTGCGCGCCCAGGACGCCCCCGGGCTGCTGTACCGGATCGGCCACGCGTTGGACGCTGCGGGCGTGCAGGTGCGCAGCGCGCACGTCAGCACCCTGGGCGGCAACGCCGTGGACGCGTTCTACGTCACGGGCCCGGAGGGCGACCCGCTCCCCGCGGAGCGGGCCACCGACCTCGCCCGCGCCCTGGAACGCACCCTGGCCCGCGACTGAGCCGCCCGGCCCGCCAGGCCCTGGCGGGCCGGGCGCCGACCGGAGGCTGACCGGAAGGGCTCGGCATAAGTACCCTGTAGGCACCTGCCCGCCGTCTGCCCGCACCGTGTGAGGACTGCCAGCGCCGTGTTCGACACTCTCTCCGATCGCCTCGCGACCACCTTCCGCAACCTCCGGGGGAAGGGGCGGCTGAGCGAGGCCGACATCGACGCCACGGCGCGCGAGATCCGGGTCGCCCTGCTCGAGGCGGACGTGGCACTGCCCGTCGTCCGCTCCTTCATCAACCAGATCAAGGAACGAGCCGCGGGCGTCGAGGTCTCGCGGGCGCTCAACCCCGCCCAGCAGGTCATCAAGATCGTCAACGAGGAGCTCGTCGGCATCCTCGGCGGCGAGACCCGCCGGCTGCGGTTCGCCAAGACCGCGCCGACCGTGATCATGCTGGCCGGCCTCCAGGGCGCGGGCAAGACCACGCTGGCCGGCAAGCTGGGCCTCTGGCTCAAGGGGCAGGGCCACACCCCGCTGCTCGTCGCCTGCGACCTCCAGCGGCCGAACGCGGTGAACCAGCTCAGCGTCGTCGCCGAACGAGCCGGGGTGGCCGTCTTCGCCCCCGAACCGGGCAACGGCGTCGGCGACCCGGTCAGGGTGGCCGAGGACTCCGTCGGCTACGCCCGCGACAAGCAGCACGACGTGGTCATCGTCGACACCGCCGGCCGGCTCGGCATCGACCAGGAGATGATGCGCCAGGCCGCCGACATCCGGGACGCGGTCAGCCCCGACGAGGTGCTCTTCGTCGTGGACGCGATGATCGGCCAGGACGCGGTGACCACCGCCGAGGCGTTCCGCGACGGCGTCGGCTTCGACGGCGTCGTCCTCTCCAAGCTGGACGGCGACGCCCGGGGTGGTGCGGCGCTCTCCGTCGCGAAGGTCACCGGCCGGCAGATCATGTTCGCCTCCAACGGCGAGAAGCTGGACGACTTCGACGCCTTCCACCCCGACCGGATGGCCTCGCGCATCCTCGGCATGGGCGACATGCTCAGCCTCATCGAGAAGGCCGAGCAGACCTTCAGCCAGCAGGAGGCCGAGAAGCTGGCCAGCAAGCTGGCCAAGGGCCCCAAGGAGTTCACCCTCGACGACTTCCTGGCCCAGATGGAGCAGGTCCGCAAGATGGGCTCCATCTCGAAGCTGCTCGGCATGATGCCCGGCATGGGTCAGCTCCGCGAGCAGATCAACAACCTGGACGAGCGCGACGTGGACCGCACCGCCGCCATCATCAAGTCCATGACGCCGGGGGAGCGCGCCGACCCCAAGATCATCAACGGTTCGCGGCGCGCCCGCATCGCCCGCGGCTCCGGCGTCGAGGTCAGTGCCGTCAAGGGCCTGGTCGAGCGCTTCTTCGAGGCCCGCAAGATGATGTCCAAGATGGCCCAGGGCGGCGGCATGCCCGCCATGCCGGGCATGCCCGGCGTCCCGGGGATGGCCGGCGGCGCCAGGCGCAAGGGCAAGCAGCCGACGAAGAAGGCCAAGGGCCGCCGCCGCTCGGGCAACCCGATGAAGCGCCAGGAGGAGGAGCGCGCCGCGGCCGAGCGCCGCGCCGGCGAGGACGGGCAGTTCGACGCCGCGAACTTCGAGCTCCCCAAGGAGTTCAAGGACATGCTCTGATCCGGCGGCGGGCCCGCCGCCGGGCGCCCTGATGCCGGATAACTCCCACTTGCCCGCCTCGTCGACGGGGCAGGAGCCGCCGATTCACGCTTCTGCCCCACCGCCCCGTACGATGCCCGCCATGGCTAAGGCTCCCGTGCTCACCCCGCAGGCGGACGACTTCCCGCGCTGGTACCAGGACGTGATCAACAAGGCCGAGCTGGCCGACAACGGTCCAGTCCGCGGCACGATGGTCATCCGGCCCTACGGGTACGCGCTGTGGGAGCGGATGCAGCAGGAGCTGGACCTCCGGATCAAGGCGGCCGGCGCCCGTAACGCCTACTTCCCGCTGCTGATGCCCCAGTCGCACATGTCGAAGGAGGCCGAGCACGTCGAGGGCTTCGCCCCCGAGCTGGCGGTGGTCACCCACGGCGGCGGCAAGCAGCTGGAGGAGCCGGCGGTGATCCGGCCCACCTCCGAGATGATCATCAACGAGTACTTCGCCAAGTGGGTGCAGAGCTACCGCGACCTGCCGCTGCTGATCAACCAGTGGGCCAACGTGGTCCGCTGGGAGATGCGCACCCGCGCCTTCCTGCGCACCTCCGAGTTCCTCTGGCAGGAGGGGCACACCGCGCACGCCACCCGCGAGGAGGCCAGGGACTACGCCGCCCGCATCCACCGCGAGGTGTACGCCGACTTCCTGGTCAACGTGCTCGCCGTCGACGTGGCGCTCGGCCGCAAGACCGCGACCGAGCGCTTCGCCGGAGCGATCAACACGCTGACCCTCGAGGGCATGATGCGCGACGGCAAGGCGCTGCAGCTCGGCACCAGCCACGAGCTCGGCCAGAACTTCGCCCGCGCCTTCGACACCCGCTACCTCTCGCGGGACGGCGAGCGCGAGCTGGTCTGGCAGACCTCGTGGGGCGTGTCCACCCGCATGGTCGGCGGCATGATCATGGCGCACGGGGACGACGACGGGCTCCGCGTGCCGCCCCGCCTGGCGCCCGTCCAGGCCGTGGTGCTGGCGGTCAAGGACGACCCGGCGGTGCTGGACAGGGTGCGGGAGCTGGGCGCCGCGCTGGCCGACGCCGGCGTTCGGGCCGAGGTCGACGACCGGGTCGACACCCCGTTCGGGCGGCGCGCCGTGGACTGGGAGCTCAAGGGCGTCCCGGTGCGGATCGAGATCGGCCCGCGGGACCTGGCCAACGACTCGGCCATGCTGGTCAGGCGCATCCCCGGCGGCAAGGAGCCGGTCGCGCTCCCGGCGTTGCCCAAGCTGCTCCCCGGCGTGCTGGACGAGGACCAGGCGCTGTTGCTGCGCCAGTCCCGGGAGCACCGCGAGGGGAACACGACCGACGTGCGGACCGTCGAGGAGGCCGCCGAGGCGGCCGCCGCCGGCGGCTGGGCGCGGATCCCGTGGGCGGACCTCGGTCCCGAGGGCGAGGCCCGGCTGGCCCAGGACGCGGTGTCGGTCCGCTGTCTGGTGGCCGAGGACGGGTCCGTGCCCGAGCGCGACGACGCACCCGGTAACGTCGCTCTGGTAGGCCGCGCCTACTGAGTCCTACCGGCTTTCCCGGGCGATCCCTGCGTTCCCCAGCAAACTGACTGGTAAGTGCAAATTCGCGGACTTGACCCGTAATCGGAACACCCTGGGCCTCTCGCTCGTTAGGTACGACGTGAGCACGACACCACCAGTCCTCGCCGCCGAACTGGCACTCGCCTGGGCCGACATCCAACGGCACCATCCCGAGCTGCCAGATCTGGCCGCGCCGGAATCCCTGATCGGAGAGTCCTCGTCCGCCTGTGGCGCGGAGCTCTCCTTCGAACGACTGCTGCACGAGGCGGTTCACGGCCTCGCCGCCGCGCGTGGCGTGCGGGACACCTCCCGCGCCGGGCGCTACCACAACCGACGCTTCCTCGCGATCGCCGAGGAACTCGGACTCGACCATGCCGACGATCCCCATCCGAGCAGCGGCTTCTCGCTGGTCACGATGAACGGCGAGACCCGCCGCCGGTATCGCGGCACGGCCGAACGACTCCAGCGCGCGGTCCGCGCCCATGTGGCGGCGACCGCGACCGACACCAAGAGCACCTTCCGCGGCCCCGCCGCTCGGCACGGCTCCTCCGGGGGCGGCGTCCGGGTCAAGGCCGTCTGCGACTGCGGGCGCAACGTCCGGGTCGTCCCCTCGGTGCTGGCGCAGGCGCCGATCGTCTGCGGGGCGTGCAAGAAGCCCTTCCGGATCGTCGACGCGGTCGCCGTATCCGTTTCCTCCTGACCCTGCTCATCACCTGTCCTCCTGACCCTTCTCACCATGTCGGCCCTGTCCCGACGCCCGGCCCCCCGCCGGTCGACTCTCCTCCGTGGTTCGTCCACGGCACCGACCGCGCGGCACCGGGGCATGGGCCGTGTGGCAGAATGGGCGGCTGAACTCGCCAATCGCACAGGACCCCTCTCTCCTCCGGTCGGCGCGTCCATCGGGTCCCCGGCCTCGCAATCCCCACGCGACGGCTCGCTGTGGCCCACCCGTCAAGACCAGGAGACACCACAGCAGTGGCAGTCAAGATCAAGCTGAAGCGACTGGGCAAGATCCGGTCGCCGCACTACCGCATCGTCGTGGCCGACGCCAGGACCCGTCGGGACGGCCGGGCGATCGAGGAGATCGGCCTGTACCACCCGGTGCAGAACCCCTCCCGGATCGAGGTCGACTCGGACCGCGCGCAGTACTGGCTGGGCGTCGGCGCGCAGCCGACCGAGCCGGTGCTGGCCATCCTGAAGGTCACCGGCGACTGGCAGAAGTTCAAGGGTCTGCCCGCGCCGCCGCCGATGAAGGTGGCCGAGGCGAGGCCCGACAAGCGCGCCGTCTTCGAGGCCGCGGCCAAGGAGTCGGGCGGCGAGCCCAAGGGTGAGGCCATCACCCCCAGGTCCAAGCGTTCGGACCGGTCCGACAAGTCCGAGAAGGCCGAGAAGGCTGACAAGGGCGAGAAGAAGTCCGACTCCGCGGCGGCTCCGGCCGAGTCGGCCGAGGGCTGAGAATGCTCGAAGAGGCCCTGGAACACCTCGTCAAGGGCATCGTCGACAACCCCGACGAAGTCCAGGTCGCCTCGCGAACCCTGCGCCGGGGACGGGTGCTGGAGGTCCGGGTCCATCCCGACGACCTCGGCAAGGTGATCGGCCGGAACGGCCGCACCGCCCGCTCGTTGCGCACGGTCGTGGGCGCGCTCGGCGGCAAGGGCGTCCGCGTCGACCTGGTCGACGTGGACGAGGTTCGCTGAGCCCACCGGCGCACCGCCCACCACCCCCGGTCCTGCCCCGGAGAGCCCGGACAGCCCGGAGAACGGAAGCACAGTGCAGCTCGTCGTCGCGCGCATCGGCCGCGCCCACGGCATCAGGGGTGAGGTCTCGGTGGAGGTGCGCACCGACGAGCCCGAGCTGCGGCTGGCCCCCGGCGCCGTGCTCGACACCGACCCCGCCGAGATCGGCCCGTTGACCATCGAGAGCGGCCGGGTCCACAGCGGCCGGCTGCTGCTGCGCTTCGTCGGCGTGCCCGACCGCGGCGCCGCCGAGGCGCTGCGCAACACCCTGCTGCTCGCCGAGGTGGACCCCGACGAGCGCCCCGAGGACCCCGAGGAGTACTACGACCACCAGCTGGTCGGCCTCCGGGTGGTCACCACGGACGGCGCCGAGATCGGTGAGATCGGCGAGATCGCGCACCTGCCCGCCCAGGACCTGCTGATCGTCACGCGTCCGGACGGCGGCGAGACGATGGTGCCGTTCGTCGGCGAGTTCGTGCCGGAGATCGACCTGACGGCCCGCCGGGTCGTCATCGCCCCGCCGGCGGGGCTGCTCGACGAGGGCGAGTCGTGAGGATCGACGTCGTCACGATCTTCCCCGAGTACCTGCGGCCGCTGGACGTCTCGCTCGTCGGGAAGGCCCGCGCCCGGGGACAGCTGGACGTCCGGGTGCACGACCTCCGGCGGTGGACCCACGACCGGCACCACACCGTCGACGACACCCCGTACGGCGGTGGCCCCGGCATGGTGATGAAGCCGGAGCCGTGGGGCGAGGCGCTGGACGAGGTGCTCGGCACGCCCGCCGGCGCCGAGCCAGCCGACGCCGAGCCCGCCGTCACGGGGCCGGAGCTCCCGACCATCGTGGTGCCGACGCCGAGCGGCCGGCCGTTCACCCAGGAGCTGGCCCAGCGGCTGTCCACCCTCCCCTGGCTGGTCTTCACCCCGGCGCGGTACGAGGGCATCGACCGCCGCGTCGTCGAGGAGTACGCCGCCCGCTACCCGCTGCACGAGGTCTCCGTCGGCGACTACGTGCTCGCCGGCGGTGAGGCCCCGGTGCTGGTGATGGTCGAGGCGATCGCCCGGCTGCTGCCCGGGGTCCTGGGCAACGCCGAGTCGCACCGCGACGACTCCTTCGCCCCGGGACCCATGGCCGCCCTGCTGGAGGGCCCGGTGTACACCAAGCCGCCGCGCTGGCGCGACCGGGAGGTCCCCGAGGTGCTGACCAGCGGGCACCACGGCCGGGTCGCCCGCTGGCGCCGGGACGAGGCGCTGCGCCGGACCAGCCAGCACCGTCCCGAGCTCATCGAGCGGTGCGACCCGGAGAGCCTGGACCGGCACGACCTCGCCGTGCTGGCGGAGCTCGGCTGGTGCCTGGACCGGGACGGCCGATTTGGGCGCGGCTCCGTGGACGTGGAAGAATAGGCGGTCGGCCCACGTCCGGCGCGCGGCCCTGCCACAGGGGGAGCGACGTCCGCCGGTGCGCGGCGTCCGCGACGGGCGCGTCGTCCGTCACCCACCACCGTCCGATCGTTCCGCTGATGGCCTGTGGCATCAGCGAAGAGAGCAGCAGGTCATGAACCTCCTCGACAGCGTCGATGCCGCGTCCCTACGCGACGACATCCCGGAGTTCCGCCCCGGCGACACCGTGAACGTCCACGTGCGGGTCATCGAGGGCAACCGCTCCCGTGTGCAGCAGTTCAAGGGCGTCGTCATCCGCCGCCAGGGCTCAGGGGTGCGGGAGAGCTTCACCGTTCGCAAGATCAGCTTCGGCGTCGGCGTGGAGCGCACCTTCCCGGTGCACACCCCGGTCGTGGAGAAGATCGAGGTCGTCACCCGCGGCGCCGTCCGCCGCGCCAAGCTTTACTACCTGCGGAACCTGCGGGGCAAGGCCGCCAAGATCAAGGAGCGGCGCGAGAACTGACGGGGCCCTCACAGCCCGCCGGTTACCATCACCGCGTGACCGAATCCGACTCCCCGTCCGACGCACGAACGCCTGAGCGCGACCGCCCCTCCGGCCCCTTTTTCGCCAGGAGGTGGTGGTCGCGCTCCGTGCGTCGTTGGTTGGCCGGGCTGGCGCTGTCCGCCGTGTTCGCCGCGCTGGTCAGCGCGTTCGTGGTGCAGCCCTTCATCATCCCGAGCGGTTCCATGGAGGGCACGCTCCAGGTCGGCGACCGGGTGCTGGTGAACAAGCTGGCCTACGCCTTCGGGCAGGACGTGCGGCGCGGCGACGTCGTCGTCTTCGACGGCACGGGTTCGTTCGCCGCGGAGGGTTCGTCCGCGGGTGGTCTCGGCGGTCTGCTGCGCTCGGCCGCGGCCGCGGTCGGTCTGGCGCACTCGGCCGAGACCGACTACGTGAAGCGGGTCATCGGCGTGGGAGGAGACCACGTGCGCTGCTGTGACGCCCAGGGGCGGATCGAGGTGAACGGCGAAGCCCTGGACGAGCCGTACCTGTTCCCCGGGGACAATCCTTCGAACGTCATGTTTGATATCGAGGTGCCCGAGGGACGGTTGTGGGTAATGGGCGATCACCGTTCGGACTCGGCGGATTCCCGGGAGTACCTCGGCTCACCGGGCGGCGGCACCGTTCCCGAGGACCAGGTCATCGGTCGGGTCGAGTGGATCGGCTGGCCGCCCAGCCGCTGGAGTTCCGTGCGGTCGGGCCATGAGTGAGCGCGGACGCGGCCACCGGCACGCCGCGCCGCGGAACCAGCCCCGCCCGGAGCCCTCGGAGCCGCGGCCGACGCTGCGCGGACCCGGCGAGGGGCGGGCGGACCGCCGGCGGGCGGCCAAGCGCATCAAGCGGCGGCGCCGGCTGCGCGCCACCCGGGAGATCCCGATCCTGATAGGCGTGGCGCTGCTGATCGCCCTCGTGCTGAAGACGTTCCTGGTGCAGGCGTTCGTCATCCCCTCGGGCTCCATGGAGGAGACGATCCGGATCGACGACCGGGTGTTGGTGGACAAGCTGACCCCGTGGTTCGGCTGGGAGCCGCAGCGCGGCGAGGTGGTGGTCTTCAACGACCCCGGCGGGTGGTTGGGCCAGGGGGAGCAACAGTCCGACGACGATCCGGTGGTGATCGAGCAGGTCAAGGACGTGCTGACCTGGATCGGCCTGCTGCCCAGCGAGGACGACGACCTGATCAAGCGGGTCATCGGCGTCGGCGGGGACACGGTCGCGTGTTGCGACAAGCAGGGGCGGGTGACGGTCAACGGCGCGCCGCTCGACGAGCCCTACCTCTTCCCCGGCGATCCGCCCTCGCAGATGGAGTTCGAGGTGGAGGTGCCCGAGGGGCGCATCTTCGTGATGGGCGATCACCGGTCGAACTCGGCGGACTCCCGGTACCACCTGCAGGATCCCGGCCGGGGCACGGTGCCGGTGGACCTGGTGGTCGGCCGGGCCGTCGTCATCGCCTGGCCGTTCGCCCACTGGCAGCAGCTGGAAAGCGAACAGACGTTCGCCGCGGTGCCGGAACCGGACACCACCGCGGAGACCGTCGACGCGGCCGGGAGCACCGCTGAGTATGAATCGGCCGGGGAAATGGGCCGGCTCCCGAGCCCTGTGGAACTCCCGCTCGTTATGGGAGTGGTGAGCCTGCTGCGGATCTCGCAGGGGCCGGAGAGCGGTGTGAGGAGTGGATGTGGGGGACGTAGCGGTCGGTGCACGGTCCGGCGCGGAGGAACCGGAGGACCGTCCGGTTCCTCCGGGCGGCGCGGCATCCGGCGAGGAACCCCCCGAGGCGAAGGACGCGACGGGACCCGGCGTCGGCGGGGTCGCGGGCGGCGCCGGAGACGGACCGGACAAGCCGGGGACGACCGAGGACCAGGATGAGGGCGGCGAGGCCGCCGAACAGCGGGGCGAACGCGGTCGGAGCGGGAAGCAGCGGTCGTTCTGGAAGGAACTGCCGATCCTTGTCGGCATCGCCATCGTGCTCGCCCTGCTCATCAAGACCTTCCTGGTGCAGGCGTTCTCCATTCCCTCCGACTCCATGCAGGACACCCTGCAACGCGGCGACCGGGTGCTGGTCGACAAGCTGACCCCGTGGTTCGGCTCGGAGCCCGAGCGCGGCGAGGTCGTCGTCTTCCACGATCCGGGCGGCTGGCTGGGCGAGGCACCGCCGTCCAGCGGCGGGCTCGGCGGGGCGATGCAGGACGCGTTGAGCTTCATCGGCCTGATGCCGTCCGCCGAGGAGCAGGACGTCATCAAGCGGGTCATCGCGGTCGGCGGGGACACCGTCGAGTGCCACGACGGCGGCCCGGTGCTGGTGAACGGCGTGGCGCTGGACGAGACCGACTACCTCAAGCCGGGCAGCACGCCCTGCGGCGACCGGTCCTTCGGGCCGGTCGAGGTCCCCGAGGGCCGGCTGTGGGTGATGGGCGACAACCGCCAGGACTCCCTGGACTCGCGCTACCACCAGAACCTGGAGGGCCACGGCACCGTCTCCGTGGACGACGTGGTGGGGCGGGCGGTGGTGGTGGCCTGGCCGCTGGACCGCTGGTCCACGCTTCCGGTGCCCGGCACGTTCTCCGAGGTGGGCGCCGCCGCGGCCGCCGCGCCAGCGGCGTTCGGGCTGATGGGCGCGGTGCCGCTGGTGCTGTGGCGCCGGCGTCGGCAGCTCGGCTGACCGGTGCGGCTCCCCCCGGACCCGGTTGCTCGGTAGGGTCACCCTCTGGTCCCATCGGACGGTGGGTCCGGACCGGCGGACCGGGAGGGGGCGTGATGAGCGGAGACACGGGCCGCGGAACGCGACGGGGGCGGGCGCTGTCCGGAGTGGCGGTGGCCGTCGGCTGCGTGCTGTTCCTCGGCGGTTTCGTGCTGACCGCCCTCCTGTACCAGCCCTACGCGGTGCCCACCGACTCGATGGCGCCCTCGGTGTCCGCCGGGGACCGGGTGCTCGCGCAGCGGATCGACGGGGACGAGGCGCGGCGCGGGGACGTCGTGGTCTTCGAGGAGGCCCAGTGGGGCGACGCGCTGATGGTGAAGCGGGTGGTCGGGGTCGGCGGTGACACGGTCGCCTGCTGCACCGACGACGGCCTGCTGACGGTGAACGGCGAGCCCGTCACCGAGCCGTATCTGGACGCCGAGTCGCGCGCCGAGCCCATGGAGTTCTCGGCCGAGGTGCCGGAGGGTGAGCTGTTCCTGATCGGCGACCACCGGCATGAGTCGCTGGACTCGCGCACCATGCTGAGCGACTCCGACGCGGGCAGCGTGCCCCGCGACGCGGTCACCGCCCGGGTCGAGGCGACGGTGTGGCCGCCCAGCCGGGTCGGCATGCTGGCGTCGGCCTCCGGCTTCGCGGACCAGCCGGGCGGCGTCTCGGGATCCGGTCCCCTGCTGCCGCTGCTCTGGGCCACGCTGGCCGGGGCCGTGCTGATCATCGGCGGGGCACTGTACGGTCCGGTGGCCGGTCGTCGTGCCTCCCGGCGGACGCCGCAGCGTGCCGGCGTCGCCGGTGACGCACAATGAGGGGACGCACGGCTGAAGGGGATCACGCCATGAGTGCCGAGGATCTCGAAAAGTACGAGACCGAAATGGAGCTGAAGCTCTACCGCGAGTATCGAGACGTGGTGGGGCTGTTCACGTACGTGATCGAGACCGAGCGGCGCTTCTACCTCACCAACGACTACGAGATGCAGGTCCACTCGGTGCAGGGTGAGGTGTTCTTCGAGGTCACGATGGCCGACGCGTGGGTCTGGGACATGTACAGACCGGCCCGTTTCGTCAAGCGGGTGAGGGTGCTGACGTTCAAGGACGTGAACATCGAGGAGCTCAACCGCAGCGAGCTCGACCTGCCGGAGGACTCCGGCTTCGGCGGCTCCCGCGGCGGCTGACCCCGGCCGGTTTCACCCGGACGGGTGGCGGCCGTGTGCACAGAGGCCCCGTCGTCCACAGATCTCCGGCCCGGCCGTCCCGATGAGGTCCCGGCCGGCAGGCTGCCGGCATGGCGATCCTCTCCCTCCTCCCGGCCCTCTCGAACTCCGCGGTCCTCCCGGCGCTGGTGGCCGCCCCCGTACTGCTCACGGCGCCGCTGGTGCCGTCGCCCGCCGTCGGCGGTCCGGCCGGCGCGGCCTGGCCGGTCGGCGGTCCGGACGGCGGGGACCGCCCGCTGGTCGTCCGCGCGTGGGAGCCGCCGGCCACCCCGTGGGGCGCGGGGCACCGCGGCGTGGACCTCGCCACCGCCCCCGGGGCCGTGGTGTCGGCGGCGGCCGCCGGCCGGGTGGTGTTCGCCGGTCCGGTGGCCGGGCGCGGGGTGATCACGATCGAGCTCGCCGGCACCGGGTCCCCACCGCTGCGCACGACGTACGAGCCGGTGCGGCCCGCCGTGGCGGTGGGGGAGCGGGTGGCCGCCGGGGAGGCGGTCGGCACCCTCGACGCCGGTCCCTTCCACTGCCCGGGGCCCTGCCTGCACTGGGGGCTGCTGCGCGGCGAGCGCTACCGGGACCCGCTCTCGCTGCTGCCGCCCGAGCTGCTACGCGCCGGCCCGGTCCGGCTGCTGCCCGTCACCGGCGTCCCGCTCCCCGGCGGCGACGCCGCGGACCCCGTCCAGGGCCATCCGGACGGCGGCCTCGACGACGGCGTCGGCCGGCCCGGTGGTCCGGGCGTCGGCGCAGCGCACGGCCGCGTCGACCACGCCCTGCAGCAGCAGGGCGGTGACCCGCGGCTCGGGGTGTCCGAGCTCGTCGAGCACGCCGACGACGAGGTCGAGCAGTCCGGCGTGCGCCGCCCTGATCCGCTCCCGGGCGGCGTCGCTCAGCTCGCCCGCGGAGATCGCGACCACGGCCCGGTGCCGGCCGTCGGCGGCCAGCGCCAGCTGCGCCCGCACATACGCCTCGATCCGTCCCGCGGGAGTGGCCGGCTCGGCCGTCGCCGCCGCCACCTCCGCCGCCCACCGCGGGAAGTCCTCGGCGCACAGCTCCTCGACGACGGCGGCGCGTGATCCGAAGTACTCGTAGACCGAGGAGCGGGCCAGGCCGGTGCGCGTCGCCAGCGCCGGGAAGGTCAGCGCCGGCACTCCGCCCTCGGCCAGCAGCGACCTGGCGGCGTCCAGCAGCGCCGCGCGTTGCCTCCTGCGGTGCTCGGCCACCGTGGCCGCCTGGATCCTGGGCACCCGACCACTCTAGAACCGGCGACCCCCGTCGGTCCGGCTAACCGCCCACGTCGGCCAGCTTCGCCCGCAGTTGGAGCACCGACTTGGTGTGGATCTGGCTGACCCGGCTCTCGGTGACGCCGAGCACCTGGCCGATCTCGGCCAGGGTGAGGCCCTCGTAGTAGTAGAGGGTCACCACGGTCTTCTCCCGGTCCGGCAGCGTGTTGACCGCGCGGGCCAGCAGCCGGCGCAGCTCCCGGTCCTCCGCCACCTCCACCGGGTTGTCGGCGGCGGTGTCCTCCAGGGTGTCCATCAGGCTCAGCCGGTCGCCCCCCTCGCCACCGGCGTGCAGCAACTCCTCCAGCGCCACCACGTTGGCCAGCGACAACTGACTGAAGACCGCGTGCAGTTCCTCCAGGGTGACGCCCATCTCCCGGGCCACCTCGGGCTCCGAAGGGGTGCGCCGCAGCGAAGCCTCCAGCGTCGCGTACGCGCGCTCGATGGCCCGCGCCTTCTGCCGCACCGAACGCGGGATCCAGTCGAGGGCCCGCAACTCGTCGATCATCGCGCCCCGGATGCGGGTGATCGCGTACGTCTCGAACTTGATGGACCGCGCCGGGTCGAACTTCTCGATGGCGTCGATCAACCCGAAGACCCCCGAGGAGACGAAGTCCGCCTGCTCCACGTTGGGCGGCAGGCCCACGCTCACCCGGCCCGCCACGTACTTGACCAGCGGCGAGTAGTGCAGGATCAGCTGCTCCCGCAGCCGTTCGTCGCCGGTGGTCTTGTACGAGCGCCACAGCTCGTCGAGGGGGGTGGACGCGGGGGGACCGGCGTCCTCCGCCGCGCCCGCTGCTGCGGGAGCCGCGGGCTGAGGCCCGGAGGAGTGCTGTGGCATGCGTCGTCTTGAGCCGTTCTGCCAGGGATGACATCTTCCCGCGCGTCGTGGCGCGGGTCTCTGTGAGCGTAGCGTGACTGTGGTGTCGCGTTGCGCATGTGACGGCCATTCGTCGCGCGCGCACTACCGAGCATCCGTGCGCGGCCACGGCGCACGCTGGTGGTACGCCGTGGTGTCGGGGCGGCGCGTCAACCCGGACACTTCTCGGTTCACCGGCACAACTGCCAACGGTCGCCAACCCGTTCGACGAATCCGAGGGTGCGCAGCTCGCACAGCCGGGCGGTCGCCGCCTCCGGGCTGGTGCAGGCACCGCGCGCCACCTCGGCCACGCCCGCCGAGCCGGCACCCGGCAGCGCGTCGAGCACCCGCGCGGCCTGCGGCGCCAGCAGGTCCCTCGGCACCGCAGGCCCCGGCTCCTCGCCGGCCAGCTCACCCATGTCACCGACCAGTTCGATCACCTCGGCCGCGCTGGCGACGAGGGTGGCCTGCTCCCGGATCAGCCGGTGCGCGCCCGCGGACAGACCCGAGGTCACCGGCCCCGGCACCGCCATCAGATGCCTGCCGAGCCGGCCCGCGTGCCGCGCCGTGACCAGCGCGCCGCTGCGCCGCGCCGCCTCCACCACCACCGTGCCCCGGGTGAGCGCCGCGATCACCCGGTTCCGCAGGACGAACCTGCTCCGCGTCGGGTGCTCGCCCGGGGCCAGCTCGGCGACCAGCAGGCCGCGCTCGGCGATCCGGCCCAGCAGCTCCCGGTGCCCCGCCGGATAGCTGACGTCCACCCCGCAGGCCAGCACCCCGACCGTCGCGCCACCCACCGCCAGCGACCCCCGGTGCGCCGCGCCGTCGACCCCGAAGGCGGCGCCCGACACCACGGTCCAGCCGCGCTCGGCCAGCGCGACGCCCAGCTCGCCGGCGACGTGCGCTCCGTACTCCGTGCAGGCGCGGGAGCCCACCAGGGCCACCGAGCGCAGCGCCACGAACCGCAGCGAACAGGGGCCGCGCACCCACAGACCGACGGGCCTGGTCGCCCCCAGATCGTCCAGCTGGCGCGGCCATTCGCGGTCGCCCGGGCACACGAACCGGCCGCCGAGCCGGGCGATGGCCACCAGATCCCGCTCCGGTGCGGCGCGCTCCGCGCGCAGCCGCAGGCCGGCCCAGCGGTCCGCCGAGGCGCCGGGCAGCCGCCGGTCCTCCCGCACCGCCCGCCAGGTCTCGCCGGGGCCGAGCTCTCCGAGCCACCGGCCCACCAGCTCGTCCCCCGGCTCCGCGACCCGGGCCAGCGCCGCCCGCGCCAGCCGGTCGTCAGCCGCCGCGCCGACCGCGTCCCGACCGGTCACGGCAGGCTCCCGGCCACGCCCGCCCCGCGCCGCACCCCGGTGCGCAGCTCCAGCGCCGCGTCCACGTCCTCGACGGTGGGCCGCGCGTGCCCGGCGAGGTCGGCCACGGTCCAGGCCACCCGGAGCACCCGGTCCAGGCCCCGCGCGGTCAGCAGGCCGCGCTCCAAGTCCTGCTCCGCCCTGACCAGCGCGCCGGGCGACGGGGTCCACCGGGTGCGCAGCTCGTGCCCCGGCACCTCCCCGTTGATCGACCACGGGGAACCGGCGTACCGGGCGGCGGCCCGCTCCCTGGCCGCGAGCACCCGGGCCGCCACCACCGCGGTCGACTCGGCGCCGCCGGTGGCGACCAGCTCGGCGCGGCTCACCGGCTCCACCGGCACCCGCAGGTCGACCCGGTCGAGCAGCGGTCCGGAGAGCCGGGCGCGGTACCGCCGGACGGTGCTGGGCAGGCACTCGCAGTCACCGCCCGGCGCGCCGTGCCGGCCGCAGGGGCACGGGTTCGCCGCCAGGACCAGCAACACCCGGGCGGGCATCCGGAGCGTGCCGGCGGCCCTGGCCACCACCACGTGCCCGCACTCCAGCGGCTGACGCAGCGCGTCCAGCACCTGGCCGCTCATCTCCGCCGCCTCGTCCAGGAACAGCACCCCGTGGTGCGCCAGCGACACCGCGCCGGGGCGCGGCAGCCCGCTGCCGCCGCCGACCAGGGCCGGCATCGAGGCGGAGTGGTGCGGCGCGCAGTACGGAGCCCGGTCGATCAGCGGCCGGCCGGGCGGCAGCGCGCCGCCGACCGAGTGCACCGCGGTGACCTCCAGCGACTCCTGCCGGGTCAGCGGCGGCAGCAGCCCGGGCAGTCGCTCTGCGAGCATGGTCTTGCCGGCTCCCGGCGCCCCCTTGAGGAACAGGTGGTGCCGGCCGGCCGCCGCCACCTCCAGCGCCCGCCGGGCCCGCCGCTGCCCGGCCACCTCGGCCAGGTCGAGCGGGCGCTCGTCGATCCGCACGGCCTGGAACAGGCCGCCGGCGCCCGGATGGCCCCAGCCGGGGCCGACCGGGCCCGAGGAGCCAGGATCCGGCCCCGGCTCCGCGTCCGCCGGCTCCTCCGGCACCGGCTCGTCCGTCAGCAGCGCGACCAGCTGGCGCAGGCTGTGCACGCCCAGCACGCTGACGTCCGGCACCAGCGCGGCCTCGGCCGCGGCGCACTCGGGGACCACCACGCGCCGGTACCCGGCGTCGGCCGCGGTCAGCACGGCCGGCAGCACGCCGCGGACCGGGCGGATCCGGCCGTCGAGCCCGAGCTCGCCGACCATCATCAGATCGGCCACCGACCGCGGGTCCACCCGCTCGGCCGCGGCCAGCACGGCACAGGCGATGGCCAGGTCGAAGCCGCTGCCGCACTTGGGCACCGCGGCCGGGCTCAGCCCCACCGTGAGCTTCTTCTGAGGCCAGTCGACGCTGGAGTTGATCACCGCGGCGCGGACCCGGTCCCGGCTCTCGCTCAGCGACTTGTCGGCGAGCCCGACCAGGGTGAAGCCGGCGACCCCCGGCACCAGGTCGGCCTGGACCTCGACCACCACGCCCTCGACGCCGACCAGGGCCACCGCGCAGGTGCGGGCGAATCCCATCAGGCCACCCCCCTGGCGTGCTCCACCGTCGGGCCGCCGCGATCCGGCAGCAGCACGCCCACCAGGTCGATCCGCACCCCGCCGGCCGGCGGCGCCGCGTGGTGGGCGAGCCACCGCTCGCTCAGCCAGCGCTGGGCGAGCTCCCGCAGCCGCGCGGCCTTCCGCTCGGTCAGCCCGGCCATCGGATGCTGGTAGGCACCCGCCCGCCGGGTCTTCACCTCGCACATCACCAGCGCCCCCGCCGCGGCCTCCCGGGCCACGATGTCGATCTCGCCCGCCCGGCAGCGCCAGTTCCGCTCCAGCACGGTCATGCCCGCCGCGACCAGCCACCGCGCGGCGACGTCCTCCCCGAAGCGCCCGAGCGCACCCCGCTCGTTCATCGCGCATCACCTCCGGCGCTCACTGTGCGGGAGACGTCGACGAAAAGTGGATCTTGGTGGAAAAACGGGCGACTGTGGAGAACTCCGCCACCCCTTCGGGAGGTCAGGCGGCGCCGGCCCCGACGGGGACGTGCCGGATAACCGTCATCGCGTACACTTCTGGTGGCGATCCGGTTCCCGGATCGACCTCGCATGCCCCGCCATCTCGGCGTCCGCGGTCCGACCGCGGGCTCGCGATGGCCGCGTCACTCGGTCCGCAGGAGCGCCCCCGCGTGGGGCCCCGCGGTGCGACGCGCCGGGGCGTCAGGAGCGCCGCCCAGCCGGGCGGCGCGGACAACCGAGCGTCACAAGGAGAACGGCCATGGCCGTCGTCACGATGCGGGAGCTGCTGGAAAGCGGCGTCCACTTCGGGCACCAGACCCGCCGCTGGAACCCCAAGATGAAGCGCTTCATCTTCACGGAGCGCAACGGCATCTACATCATCGACCTGCTCCAGTCGCTGTCGTACATCGACCGCGCCTACGAGTTCGTCAAGGAGACCGTCGCGCACGGCGGCTCCGTCATGTTCGTGGGCACCAAGAAGCAGGCCCAGCAGGCCATCTCGGAGCAGGCCACCCGGGTCGGCATGCCGTACGTCAACCAGCGCTGGCTGGGCGGCATGCTCACCAACTTCTCGACGGTCCACAAGCGGCTCCAGCGCCTCAAGGAGCTGGAGCAGATCGACTTCGACGACGTGGCGGCCTCCGGCCTCACCAAGAAGGAGCTGCTGGTCCTCTCGCGCGAGAAGGCCAAGCTGGAGAAGACCCTGGGCGGCATCAGGGACATGCAGAAGGTGCCCAGCGCGGTCTGGATCGTGGACACCAAGAAGGAGCACATCGCCGTCGGCGAGGCCCGCAAGCTCAACATCCCGGTCGTCGCGATCCTCGACACCAACTGCGACCCCGACGAGGTCGACTACAAGATCCCGGGCAACGACGACGCGATCCGCTCCGTCACGCTGCTCACCCGCGTGATCGCCGACGGCGTGGCCGAGGGCCTCATCGCCCGCTCCGGTGCCGCCGAGGCGAAGACCGGCGAGAAGCAGCAGCCCGCCGAGCCGCTGCCGGAGTGGGAGCGGGAGCTCCTGGTCGGTGCCGAGGCCAAGGCCGAGGAGAAGCCGGCGGAGGACCAGCCCGCCGAGGCGGCCGAGCCGGGGGAGTCCACGGAGGCCCAGCCCGCCGAGGCGCAGCCCGCCGAGGCCCAGTCCGCCGAGGCCCAGCCTGCCGAGGCCGCCCAGCCGGCGCAGTCCGCCGAGGCCCAGCCTGCCGAGGCCGCCCAGCCGGCGCAGTCCGCCGAGGGCCAGGGCTCCGCCGAGCAGAGCTGACGCAGCCAGCGACCACACGACACTCCGGGAAGAGATCACGTAACCATGGCGAACTTCACCGCCGCCGACGTCAAGAAGCTCAGGGAGCTGTCCGGCGCCGGCATGATGGACTGCAAGAAGGCGCTGGACGAGGCCGAGGGCGACGTCGACAAGGCCGTCGAGATCCTGCGGGTCAAGGGCCAGAAGGGCGTGGCCAAGCGGGAGAGCCGCACCGCCGACAACGGCGCGGTGGTCTCGGTGATCGCCGAGGACAACGGCGCCGGTGCCCTGGTCGAGCTCAAGTGCGAGACCGACTTCGTGGCCAAGGGCGACAAGTTCCAGGCCGTCGCCGCCGCCGTCGCGCAGCACGTCTTCACCACCGACCCCGCCGACCTCGCGACGCTGCTGGCGTCCGAGATCGAGCCGGGCAAGAGCGTTCAGGAGTACGTCGACGAGGCGAACGCCAGCCTGGGCGAGAAGATCGTGCTGGACCGCTACGCGCGGTTCTCCGGCGGCTACGTCACCTCGTACCTGCACCGCACGAGTCCCGATCTGCCGCCGCAGGTCGGGGTGCTGATCGAGCTGGCGCCGGGCGAGGGTTCGGCCGAGGCCCGCGCGGCGGCCGCCAAGGACGTCGCCCAGCACATCGCCGCCTTCCAGCCGAAGTACCTCAGCCGTGAGGAGGTGCCGGCCGAGGTCGTGGAGAGCGAGCGCCGCATCGCCGAGGCCACGGCGAAGGAGGAGGGCAAGCCCGAGGCGGCCCTGCCGAAGATCGTCGAGGGTCGGGTCAACGGCTTCTTCAAGGAGCACGTGCTGCTCGACCAGGCCTTCGCAAAGGACAACAAGAAGTCCGTGCAGAAGGTGCTGAACGAGGTCGGCGTCACGGTCCAGGCCTTCGCGCGCTTCCGCGTCGGCGCCTGAGCCGGTTCCTCCGGTCCGTGCCTTCGGCCGCGGAACGGGCCTGGCCCCGCTATGGTCAAGCCAGGCACCGCCGTGGCCAGCACGGCCGGCGACCGCTGTTGTGACGAGGAGGCCACTGCCGAGCAGGGTAACCGCGTGGATCCGCCGGTGTATCCGGCATCCGTGGGCAGTGGCCTCCTCGCGTGTGTGCACGAGGAGAGCACCATGAACGAGGACGACAAGCCCCGGCGATTCCTGCTGAAGTTGTCGGGAGAAGCCTTCGCGGGCGGCGGAGGGCTCGGTGTCGATCCCGATGTCGTGCACACGATGGCCCGGGAGATCGCGGCGGTGGTGCGGGACGGAGCGCAGATCGCCGTGGTCATCGGCGGCGGCAACTTCTTCCGTGGCGCGGAGCTCCAGCTGCGCGGCATGGACCGCTCCCGCTCCGACTACATGGGCATGCTCGGCACGGTCATGAACTGCCTGGCGCTCCAGGACTTCCTGGAGAAGGAGGGCATCGAGACCCGCGTGCAGACGGCGATCACCATGGGGCAGGTCGCCGAGCCGTACATCCCGCTGCGGGCCGTGCGGCACCTGGAGAAGGGCCGGGTCGTCATCTTCGGCGCCGGCATGGGCATGCCGTACTTCTCCACCGACACCACCGCCGCCCAGCGGGCGTTGGAGATCCACGCCGAGGCGCTGCTGATGGGCAAGAACGGCGTCGACGGGGTCTACGACGCCGATCCGGCCGCGAATCCGGACGCCGTGCGTTTCGACGCGCTCGACTACGGCGAGGTGATCACCCGGGACCTGAAGGTCGCGGACTCCACCGCTATCACGCTCTGCCGCGACAACGGGCTTCCCATCCTCGTGTTCGAGCTGCTCGCGGAGGGCAATATCGCCCGTGCGGTAAAGGGTGAGAAGATCGGCACACTCGTGAACAACCAGGGGCGACGGGCCTGACGCGGTCCGTCACACGACATCATCGAACCAGGAGCACGTGGTGATCGAAGAAGCCCTCCTCGAGGCCGAGGAGAAGATGGAGAAGGCGGTCCAGGTCGCCAAGGAGGACCTGGCCGCGATCCGTACCGGCCGTGCGCACCCGGCGATGTTCAGCAAGATCGTTGCCGAGTACTACGGCACCATGACCCCGATCAACCAGTTGGCGTCCTTCGCGGTCCCCGAGGCCCGGATGGCCGTCGTCACCCCGTTCGACAAGAGCTCGCTGCGGAACATCGAGCAGGCGATCCGCGACTCCGACCTGGGCGTGAACCCCACCAACGACGGACACGTCATCCGGGTGGTCCTCCCCGAGCTCACCGAGCAGCGCCGCCGGGAGTTCATCAAGGTGGCCAGGTCCAAGGGCGAGGACGCCAAGATCTCCATCCGCGGCGTCCGGCGCAAGGCCAAGGAGCTCATGGACAAGGCCATCAAGGACGGCGACGTCGGCGAGGACGAGGGCCGCCGTGGCGAGAAGGAGCTGGACGACACCACGTCGAAGTACGTCGGCCAGGTGGACGAGCTGCTCAAGCACAAGGAAGCCGAGCTGCTCGAGGTCTGACCGGGGCCCAGAAGGACGCTGTCACCTGTGAACGAATCATCCTGGGGGCAGGCGGAGCACGTGCGCGCCGCCCCGGCGGGTCCCCTGCGCGATTCCGGGCGGGCGGCGCAGACTCGGGCTATGCCGATCGTGCCCGATGCCCACGTCCCCGCGGAGGGCGACGAGCCGACCCCGGGCGGGGCCGGCCGGAGCGGCGGCCCCGCCGACGAGCCGGGCGGCCTGACCCCCCCGGCCGCCGGACGCCCCGGTGTGCGGAAGCGCGCGGGGCGCGACCTGGGCGCCGCGGTGGGCGTCGGGCTGGCCCTGGGCGCGGTGATCGTCGCCTCGCTGTTCGCCTACAAGCCGGCGTTCCTCGGCGTCATAGCCGTGGCCGTGGTGGTCGGCCTCTGGGAGCTGTCCGCGCGGCTGGCCGAACGCAAGGCGATCCGGCTGCCGCTCCCTCCGCTGGCCCTCGGCGGCGCCACCATGGTCGTGGTCGGCTACCTGGAGGGGGCCGAGGCGGCCTGGGTGGCCGCCGCGCTGACCGCGCTGGCCGTCCTGCTGTGGCGGATGACCGGCTCGCCCGAGAACTACCTCCGCGACGTCACGGCCGGCGTCTTCGCCGTCTTCTACGTGCCCTTCCTCGCCACCTTCGTCGCCCTGATGCTGGCCGCCGACGACGGCGCCTGGCGGGTGTTCACCTTCCTGCTGCTCACCGTGGTCAGCGACACCGGCGCGTACGCCGTGGGCTGGCGGCTCGGCCGCCGCAAGCTGGCCCCCCGGATCAGCCCGGGCAAGACCCGCGAAGGGCTCGCCGGCGCCGTGGTCTTCGCGATGAGCGCGGGCGCGCTGAGCATGCAGCTGCTGATCGACGACGGCGTCTGGTGGCAGGGTCTGCTGCTGGGCGCGGCGGTCGCGGCCAGCGCCACCCTGGGTGACCTGGGCGAGTCCATGATCAAGCGGGACCTCGGCATCAAGGACATGGGCACGCTGCTGCCGGGCCACGGCGGGATCATGGACCGGCTGGACTCGCTGCTGCCCACCGCGCCGGTGGCCTGGCTGCTCCTGGTGGCCTTCGTCGGCGCGGGCTGACCCCCGCGGCCGATCTGCGACACTGGCGTCATCATGCCTGCACCAGGAGAGCTCACCTTCGCCGCGCCGCGCGGGGCCGCGATGCCGCCGCGCCACCTCGCCGACCTCAGCCCGGCCGAGCGCCGCGAGGCGATGGTCGCGCTCGGCGAGCGGCCGTTCCGCGCCCAGCAGCTGTCGCGGCACTACTTCGCCCGGTACGCCGACGACCCGGCGGACTGGACCGACGTGCCGGCCGCCGACCGGGAGCGGCTGGCCGGCGAGCTGCTGCCCCGGCTGATGACGGTGGTGCGGCACGCCAGTTGCGACGCGGGGGCGACCCGCAAGACGCTGTGGCGGCTGCACGACGGGACGCTGGTGGAGTCGGTGCTGATGCGCTACCCGGACCGGATCACCATGTGCGTCTCCTCGCAGGCCGGCTGCGGCATGAACTGCCCGTTCTGCGCCACCGGGCAGGCGGGTCTGGACCGTAACCTCTCCACCGCCGAGATCGTCCACCAGATCGTCGACGGCATGCGCGCGCTGCGCGACGGCGAGCTGGCGGGGGAGGGGCTCCCCGACGGGGAGCCGGCCCGGCTGAGCAACGTGGTCTTCATGGGCATGGGCGAGCCGCTGGCGAACTACCGGCGGGTGGTGGGCGCCATCCGCCGGCTGACCGACCCGCAGCCGGACGGCGTCGGGCTGTCCCAGCGGGGCGTCACGGTCTCCACCGTCGGCCTGGTGCCCGCCATCCACCGGCTGGCCCGCGAGGGTCTGTCCTGCCGGCTCGCGGTCTCGCTGCACGCCCCGGACGACGAGCTGCGCGACACCCTGGTCCCGGTCAACACCCGCTGGAAGGTCCGCGAGGTGCTCGACGCGGCCTGGGCGTACGCCGACGCCTCGGGGCGCCGGATCTCCATCGAGTACGCGCTGATCAGGGACGTCAACGACCAGGCGTGGCGGGCCGATCTGCTGGGCCGGCTGCTGCGTGGGCGGGGCGCCCACGTCAACCTCATCCCGCTCAACCCCACCCCGGGCAGCAAGTGGACCGCCTCCCGGCCCGAGGACGAGCGGGCGTTCGTGGCGGGGCTGGCGGCGCACGGAATCCCGGTGACGGTGCGCGACACCCGTGGTCAGGAGATCGACGGAGCGTGCGGGCAGCTCGCGGCCTCGGCCCGTTCCTGACTGCTATCGTTGGTCCGAACATCATTCCGACAGGGGAGCGCCCGCGGCGCTGAGAGTGCGACACCGGTCGCAGACCCTCGAACCTCGCCCAGGTCATGCTGGGTAGGAAGTTCGGAACCCTCTCGTGCCGTGCCCGCGCGCCTCGTGGCGAAAGCGACTCCATGAAGCGCAGCACCCGACGGCATGTCCGCGTCACGGCCCTCGTCTCCGTCGCCCTCGTGCTCGGCTCGGGCACCCTGACCGCCTGCGGCGGTTCGGGGGACTCCGGCGACGACACCGAGGTCGTCCTGGTGACCCACGAGTCCTTCCAGGTCTCCGACGACGTGCTGGCCCGGTTCACCGACGAGACGGGCTACACCGTTCAGGTGCTGCGCGCCGGCGACGCCGGCGTCATGGTCAACCAGGCCGTGCTGAGCAAGGACTCGCCGCAGGGCGACGTGCTCTTCGGGGTGGACAACACCCTGCTCTCCCGGGCCCTGGACGAGGACGTCTTCGAGCCGTACCGGGCGAGCGGTCTGGACCGGGTGCCCGAGGCCCTCCAGGTCGACGCGGAGCAGCAGCGGGTGACGCCGGTGGACACCGGGGACATCTGCGTGAACTACGACCGCGAGTACTTCGCGGAGCACGACCTCGACCCGCCGCGGACCTTCGACGACCTGGCCGACCCCGCCTACCGCGACCTGCTGGTGGTGCAGGACCCGGCCACCTCCTCGCCGGGGCTCGGCTTCCTGCTCGCCACCGTCGCCCACTACGGCGAGGACGGCTGGCAGGACTACTGGAGCCGGCTGCGGGAGAACGGCGTGGAGGTCACCGAGGGCTGGGAGGTCGCCTACAACGAGCGCTTCTCCGGCGCCGGCGACGGCGACCGTCCGCTGGTGGTCTCCTACGCCTCGAGCCCGCCCGCCGAGGTGGTCTACGCCGACCGCCCGGAGGACGAGTGGCCGGAGCGGGCGCCGACCGGCGTGAGCACCGGCACCTGCTTCCGGCAGATCGAGTTCGCCGGGCTGCTGGCCGGCGCCGGCAATCCGGAGGGCGGCCGGGCGCTGCTGGACTTCCTGCTGACCGAGGACTTCCAGGCCGACCTGCCGCTGTCGATGTTCGTCAACCCGGTGCGCGAGGACACCCCGCTGCCCGAGGCGTTCACCCGGTACGGCGAGCGGATCGAGGACCCGGAGACCATGGCGCCCGCGGAGGTCGCCGAGCACCGCGAGCAGTGGATCGACGCGTGGACGTCCGTCGTCGTGCGCTGACCGCCGAACGGCCGGCAGGGGCCGAAGGGCCGGGAGGATCCGAACGGCCCCGGCGGCCCGGGGCGCCGGAGCGGGCCCTGCGGCGCCGGGCGGGGCTGGCCAGGCTCGCTCTGATGGCCCCGCCCGTGGCTTTCGTGGCGGTCTTCTTCTGCTATCCGGTGGTCGCGATCACCGGCCGCGGCCTGCGCGAGGGCGGCGGCTGGCGGCTGGGCCACGCCGCCGACGTGCTGACGGATCCGGACGTGCTCGGCGTGCTGTGGTTCACCGTCTGGCAGGCCGCCGCCTCCACCGCGCTCACCCTGGCCCTCGCCCTGCCCGGCGCCTACGTCTTCGCCCGCCTCGACTTCCGCGGCAAGCGGCTGCTGCACGCCGCCGTCACCGTGCCGTTCGTGCTGCCCACCGTGGTCACCGGGGCCGCGTTCCTGGCCCTGCTCGGCCGGGGCGGGCTGCTCGACGACCTGTGGGGGGTGCGCCTCGACGAGGGCGTCTGGGCCATCCTGCTGGCCCACGCCTTCTTCAACTACGCCGTCGTGGTGCGGCTGGTCGGCGGCCTGTGGGCGCAGCTCGACCCGCGCCAGGAGGAGGCCGCGCGGACCCTCGGCGCCGGCGCGTTCGCCGCCTGGCGCCGCGTCACGCTGCCGGCGCTCGTGCCCTCCGTGGCCGCCGCCGCGGCGATGGTCTTCCTCTTCACCTTCACCTCCTTCGGCACCATCCAGATCCTCGGCGGCCCCCGCACCACCACCCTGGAGGTGGAGATCTACCGGCAGACCGCGGAGCTGCTCGACCTGCCGACCGCCGCCGTGCTCACCCTGCTCCAGCTCGCCGCGGTGGCCACGCTGCTGGCCGGCCACGCCGCGCTGACGCGCCGGGCGGAGTCGGCGCTCCGCCTGGTGGACGCCGACCGGACCGCGCACCGACCCCGCGGTACGGGCGAACGGGCGCTGCTCGGCGGCGTTCTGGCGGTGCTGGCGGTGCTGCTCCTGCTGCCGCTCGCGGTGCTGGTGGAGCGCTCGCTGTCCACCCCCGAGGGCTACGGCCTCGGCAACTACCGGGCGCTGACCAGCACCGAGGGTGGCACGTTCCTGGTGGCGCCGTGGGAGGCGATCGGCAACTCGCTGCGCTTCGCCGCCGTCGCCACCCTGGTGGCGGTTGCGGTCGGCGGGCTGGCCGCCGCGGCGCTCACCCGGGTCACGGGCCCGGGCGCGGGCCGGCTGGTGCGCGGGTTCGACGCGTTGCTGATGCTGCCGCTCGGCACCTCGGCGGTCACCGTCGGCTTCGGCTTCCTCATCGCGCTCGACGAGCCGCCGCTGGACCTGCGCTCCTCCTGGATCCTGGTGCCGCTGGCCCAGGCCCTGGTAGCGGTCCCGTTCGTGGTGCGCACCATGCTGCCGGTGCTGCGCGCCATCGACCACCGGCTGCGGGAGGCCGCCGCGGTGCTCGGCGCCTCGCCGGCGCGGGCCTGGCGCGAGGTGGACCTGCCGCTGGTGTGGCGGGCGCTGCTGGTCGCGGCCGGCTTCGCGTTCGCCGTCTCGCTGGGGGAGTTCGGCGCCACCGTCTTCATCGCCCGCGCCGACGCCCCCACCCTGCCGGTCGCCGTGGCCCGGCTGCTGGGCCGGGCCGGGCAGCTCAACTACGGCCAGGCCATGGCGCTGAGCACCATCCTGATGGTGCTGTGTGCCGCCACCCTGCTGGCCCTGGAACGGATACGCCCGCCGCGGGCCGGGGAGCTGGTGTGACGACCCTGCTGGAACTGGACGGCGTCCGGGTGCGCTTCGAAGAGCCGCCGCATCTCGCGCTCGACGGGGTGGACCTGGCGGTGGCGGAGCACCGGACGGTCTGCGTGCTCGGCCCGAGCGGCAGCGGCAAGTCGACGCTGCTGCGCGCGGTCGCCGGCCTCCAGCCGCTGGCCGCGGGCGCGGTGCGGCTGGCTGGCCGCGACCAGGCGGGCGTGCCGGCCCACCGGCGCGGGGTGGGGCTGATGTTCCAGGACCACCAGCTCTTCCCGCAGCACGACGTGGGCCGCAACATCGCCTTCGGGCTGCGGGTCAGGCGCGTGCCGCGGGCCCAGGCCGAGCGGCGGGTCGCCGAACTGCTCGATCTGGTCGGGCTGCCCGGCGCCGAGCGTCGCCCGGTCGCCTCGCTCTCCGGCGGCGAGCAGCAGCGCGTCGCGCTGGCCCGTTCGCTGGCTCCGGGGCCCCGGCTGCTGATGCTCGACGAGCCGCTCGGCGCGCTCGACCGCACCCTGCGGGAGCGGTTGGTGGTGGAGCTGCGCCAGCTGTTCCGCCGGCTGGGCACGACGGTGCTCGCGGTCACCCACGACCAGGGCGAGGCGTTCGCGCTGGCCGACCGGGTGGTGGTGATGCGGGACGGGCGGATCGCCCAGGAGGGCACGCCGGCCGAGGTGTGGCGGCGCCCGGCCGACGAGTTCACCGCCCGTTTCCTCGGCTTCGGCAACGTCGCCGAGGCGGTGGTCCGCGAAGGGGGCGTCGCGGAGACGCCCTGGGGCCGGGTGCCGGTGCCGGACGGCACCCCGGCGGGACCGTGCCGGCTGCTGGTCCGCCCGTCGGGCGTCGCCCTGACCGGGCCCGAGGAGGGTACGGGTCCGCGCTGCACCGTGCGGGCCAGGACCTTCCGCGGCGACCACGTGGTGCTGCTGCTGGACCCCGAGCGCGGGCCGCGCCTGGAGGCCACCGCGCCGCTGCGTTCGGCGCCGCCGGAGGGTGCCACGGTGGGCACCGCCTTCGACCGGGACGAGGTCGTCGCGCTCCCCGGCTGATCCGCGGGCCGCGGCGTAGCACCGTGGTACTACGCGGCCGGCCAACGTCCGGCCGTGGGCGGACGAGTCGGGCGCGCGGCTCCGGTGAGGTGGACGGCGTCGAACCGTTCTCCCGAAGGCGACCGAAGAAATGATCGAAGCAGAGGCACTCACCAAGCGCTACGGCGCCAGGACGGCCGTGGACGGCCTGACCTTCACCGTCCGGCCCGGCCTGGTCACCGGCTTCCTGGGCCCGAACGGCGCGGGCAAGTCCACCACCATGCGGCTGATCCTCGGCCTGGACGCGCCGACCAGCGGCCGCGTCACCGTGCGCGGCCGGCGTTACGCCGACCATCCCGCGCCGCTCGCCGAACTCGGCAGCCTGCTGGAGGCCAAGGCCGTGCACACCGGCCGCTCGGCCGCCAAGCACCTGCTGGCCCTCGCCCACACGCACCGCATACCCCGCCGCCGGGTCGCCGAGGTCGTCGAGATGGTGGGTCTGGCCGAGGTGGCGGGGAAGCGCGTCGGCGGCTTCTCGCTCGGCATGGGGCAACGGCTCGGGCTGGCCGCCGCGCTGCTCGGCGACCCGGCCGTGGTGATGCTCGACGAGCCGGTCAACGGCCTCGACCCGGAGGGCGTGCGCTGGATCCGCGGCCTGCTCCGCGGCCTGGCCGCCGAGGGCCGCACGGTCTTCCTCTCCTCGCATCTGATGAGCGAGATGGCGCAGACCGCCGACCACCTCGTCATCATCGGCCAGGGCCGGCTGCTCGCCGACACGGGCGTCCCCGAGCTGCTGCGCGCCGCCGGCGTGGGCACGCTGCGGGTCGTCACGCCCGAGGCGGCCCGGCTGCGCCGGCTGCTGGCCGGTCCCGACGTGACGATCGCCGGGCCCGCGCCCGACACGTTGGAGATCACCGGACTCGACGCGCCGCGGGTCGGGCTGACCGCCGCCGAGCACGGCATCCCGCTCTTCGAACTCACGCCGGGCCAGACCTCGCTGGAGGACGCCTACCTGGACCTCACCCGCGACACCGTCGAGTACCAGACGAGCACCGGCGGAGGCGCCCGATGAGCACCGTCACCGCGCCGCCCGCCGCGCCGCCCCGCGACCACGCCGCGGATCCGCCCGGGTACCGGCTGACCGGCTGGGGCATCGTGCGTTCGGAGTGGACCAAGCTCTGGTCGCTGCGCTCCACCTGGATCACCCTGTCCTGCGCCGCGGCGCTCTCCGTCGGCCTCGGGATCCTCGTCGGGGCGTCGCACGAGGACAACGAGGCCCACCGGCAGGTCGATCCGGTGGGGCTGCCGGTGTTCGGGATGACCTTCGCGCAACTGGCCGTCGCCGTTCTCGGCGTCCTTGCCATGACCGGCGAGTACGGCACCGGCATGATCCGTTCCAGCATGACCGCGGTGCCCAGGCGGCTGCCCGTGCTGTGGGCCAAGACGGGCGTGCTGGCCGTGGTCGTGCTCGCGGTCTTCGTGCCCGTCGCCTTCGTCACCTTCCTCGCCGCCCAGCCGCTGCTCGCCGGCTCCGGGTTGGCCGCCTCGCTGTCCGATCCGGGCGTGGCCCGTGCCCTGCTGGGCAGCGGGGTGTTCACCGCGTACGGCGCGGTGCTGGGGCTGACCATCGGCGCGCTGATCCGCCGCACCCCGGGCGCCATCGGGGTCTACGTGGGCGTCGTGATGCTGCTGCCGGAGCTCGCCTCCCTGTTGCCCTGGGCGTGGGTGGACGACGTGGTCCGGCTGATGCCGTTCGACATCGGCGAGTCGATGGGGCTGGCCCGTCCCGAGGAGGGCGCGCTGTCCACCACGGCCGCGTATCTGGCGATCGCGGTGTGGACGACGCTGGGTCTCGGCGCCGCGGCCCTCCTGCTCAGGCGCCGGGACGTGTGACGATGCCCCCGTGCGGAGCGACGGGATGAGCACCACCACGGCCACTCCACCGCGCCGCCGGGGGCCCGGGGGCGCCCCGGGGAGGGTGTGGCACGAGTACGCGGCGTCGCCCACCCGGCCGGTGCGGGCGCTGATGGGGCGGGTACGGGCCTTCGACGCGCGGCACCCGGTCTGCTGGGACCTGGTCCCGGTGCTGCTGCTCGCCCTGGTCGCGGTGGCCGACCTCGACGACGACGGCTGGCGGGAACGGGCGAAGCTGCCGGACCTGCCGACCGCCGTGCCCTGGGTCCAGGCCGTGTCGTTCCTGCTGCCGCTGGTGTGGCGCCGCCGCTATCCGCTGGCCACGCTGGCGGCGATGGCGGTGCCCGGCGCGATCGCGCTGTGGACCGGACTGACCTCGGGAACGCCGGTCTGCGCCTACATCGCGCTGTACAGCGTGGCGTTGCGCTCCTCGGTCCCGCGGTTGGCCGGGGCGCTCGGCATGCTGGCGCTGGGGACCGTGGCCTGGGCCTGGCGTTGGCCGACGACCGACGTCGCCGAGACCTACTTCAGATCGGTGATGCTGACCCTGGTCTGCGTGCTGGCGGGCTTCGTGGTGCGGATCAGGCGCGACCACATCGAGGCGCTCATCGACCGGGCGGCCCGCCTGGAGGTGGAGCGCGACCAGCGCGAGCGGCTCGCCGCCGCCGCCGAACGGGCCCGCATCGCGCGGGAGATGCACGACATCATCGGGCACAACCTGGCGGTGATCACCGGGCTCGCGGACGGCGGCGCCTACGCCGCCCGCCGGTCTCCGGACCGGGCCGCGCAGGCCCTGGACGCCATCGGCGCGACGAGCAGACAGGCGCTCGGCGAGCTGCGGCGGCTGCTGGAGGTGCTCCGACACGAGCCGGCGGCCGGCGGCGGCGCGGAACTGGCGCCGCAGCCGGATCTAGCCGAACTGGAGCGGCTGCTCGACCGGGTGCGGGAGGCCGGCCTCGGCGTGCTCAGCTCGGTCGACGGCCGGCCCGCGCGCCCGTCCGCGGCCCTGGCGTCCGAGCTGTCCGAGGGGGAGCAGCTGACCGTCTACCGAGTGGTGCAGGAGGCGTTGACCAACACCCTGAAGTACGGCGGCCCCGACACCCGGGCCCGACTGGCGGTGGACCGGGCGCCGGACGGGGTGACCGTCACGGTGACGGACGACGGCCGCGGCGCGTCCGGGCCCGCGCCGGCCGGCGGGGACGGCACGGGCCAGGGCATCGGCGGGATGCGCGAGCGCGCGGCCGTGTACGACGGCACCCTGGAGGCGGGCCCGTTGCCGTCCGGCGGCTGGCGGGTGCGCCTGTGGCTGCCCACCGGCCGGGGCGCCGCCGTCCCCGGCCCGACGCCCCGCGTGGAACCGGAGACCCCGGGAGGGCGACCGCGGTGATCACGGTGCTGATCGCCGACGACCACGCCCTGCAGCGCCTCGGATTCCGCATGCTGCTGGAGAGTCAGGACGACCTCACGGTGGTCGGCGAGGCGTCGACCGGCGCGGAGGCGGTGCGGCAGGTGGCCGAGCTGCGTCCCGACGTGGTGCTGATGGACGTGCGGATGCCGGGACTCGACGGCATCGAGGCCACCCGACGGGTGGTCGCCACCGGCGGCCGGACCCGGGTGCTGATCCTGACGACCTTCGACCTGGACGAGTACGCGTACGCGGGGCTGCGCGCGGGCGCCAGCGGCTTCCTGGTCAAGGACGCCTCGCCCGAGGAACTGCTGTCCGGCATCCGCGCGGTGGCCAGCGGCGACGCCGTGGTGGCGCCGACCCTGACGCGCCGGCTGCTCGACCGGTACGCCCACCGTCTCCCGGCGGACGGTGCGGCCGGCGACGACCGGCCCGATCCGCGGCTGGCGCCGCTGACCGGGCGGGAACGCGAGGTGCTCACCGCGATCGGCAGGGGCTGGACGAACGCGGAGATCGCCGAACGGCTGGTCCTCGCCCCGTCCACGGTGAAGACCCACGTCGGGCGGGTGCTGGCCAAGACCGGCTCCCGGGACCGGGTCCAGGCGGTCATCCTGGCCTACCGCACCGGTCTCGTCCGCCCCGAATGAGCGGCGCTCAGGGGCGCCACTTGTAGGTCTGCTTGCGCAGCCTGAGGTAGACGAAGCTCTCCGTGGAGCGCACGCCGGGCAGGGTGCGGATCCGCTTGTTGATCATCTCCAGCAGCTGGGTGTCGTCCTCGCAGACGATCTCCACCAGCAGGTCGAAGGAACCCGCGGTGACGACCACGTAGTCCACCTCGGGCATCGCGGTCAGCGCGTCGGCCACCGGGTCCAGGTCGCCGTCGACGTTGATGCCCACCATCGCCTGCCGCAGGAGGCCCACGGTCAACGGGTCGGTGACGGCGACGATCTGCATCACGCCCTGCTCACAGAGCTTCTGCACGCGCTGCCGCACGGCGGCCTCGGAGAGGCCCACGGCCTTCCCGATGGCGGCGTAGGAACGGCGTCCGTCCTCCTGTAACTGCTCGATGATCGCGTGGGCGAGGGCGTCGAGGGCCGGGGCTCCGGCCGCCTGCTTACGGTCGCGGGGCATCCGGCCACTGTGCCGCAGCGCCCAGCGGTCGGACAAGGCCAGAACGACGGGATCCGTGGACTGACGCGAAAACAACCACGGAATCCCTTGTTGACAGAACGAACACCTGCGAGCATCGTCGTCATTCCCCCCGCGCCAGTTCGTGCCCTGCCGTCCCCCGGCTTGCCGCAGGAGAGCTCATGGACCCGCTCGACGTCGCCGAACGCTTCGCCCCCGGCGCCCAGTACCTCGCCGGGCAGTTGCGGACCGGCACCTCGGGACGGCGCCACACGGTGGTCGATCCGGCCACCGGGGAGCCGGTCTGCGGCTACGAGTTGGCCGGCGTCGAGGACGTGGAGGACGCGGTCGCCGCCGCCCGCCGCGCCCGGCCGCAGTGGGCGGCCGCGACCCCCGGCGAGCGCGCCGCGGTGCTGCAACGGCTGGCCGGGCTGCTGGCCGAGCAGGCGGACGACCTCGCGTACACGGAGTCGCTGCAGACCGGTAAACCGCTGACGTTCAGCCAGCAGTTCGACGTCGTCGACGCCCTGGACGACGTCGCCTTCGTCGCCGGCTCGGCCCGCCACCTGCCGGGCGCCGCCGCGGCCGAGTACGACGCCGTGCACACGTCCTACGTGCGCCGCGAGCCGGTCGGCGTGGTCGCGCTGCTCGCACCGTGGAACTACCCACTGCGGATGGCGGTCAGGAAGGCGCTGCCCGCGGTGGCGACCGGTAACACCGTGGTGCTGAAGCCGTCGGAGCTGACCCCGCTGACCGCGCTGATGCTGGCTCAGGCGGCCACCGCAGCGGGCCTGCCGGACGGCGTGCTCAACGTCGTCTCCGGCACCGGCGGGCAGGCGGGCGAACACCTGGTCGGCCATCCCGACGTGGCCATGGTGTCGTACACCGGCTCCGCGGACGCCGGCCGGCGGGTCGCCCGGATCGCGACCGGCGGCAGCGGCGTCGGCGTCAAGCGTCTCGACCTGGAGCTCGGCGGCAAGGCGCCGTTCCTGGTGTTCGACGACGCGGACCTGGAGGCCGCGGTGCACGGGGCGGTCGCCGCCGCCCTGGTCAACGCCGGACAGGACCGGGCCGCCGCCACCCGGGCCTACGTCCAACGCCCGCTGTTCGACGCCTTCGTGGCGGGGGTGGCGGATCTGATGGACTCGGTGCGGCTCGGCGACCCGTTCGAGGCGGGCACCGACCTCGGCCCGCTGATCAGCGTCGCGCACCGGGAGCGGGTGGCGGGCTGCGTGGACCGGATGCGGGGCGGGGCCACGGTGGTCACCGGGGGCGAGGCGCCGGACTTCGCCAGCACCGGGGCCCTGGCCAAGGGCGCCTACTACCGGCCCACGCTGCTCACCGGCGTGGCCAGGGGCGTCGAGACGCTGTGCGCCGAACTGCTGGGCCCGGTGCTGGCGGCGCTGCCCTTCGACGCCGACGAGGAGGGGCTCGCGCTGGCGAACGCCGCCCCGCCGGGGCCCGCCGCCTCGGTGTGGAGCCGGGACGTCTACCGCACCGGACGCGCCACCCGCGAGCTCATGGCGGGCCGGGTCTGGGTCAACGACCATCTGCCGACGGTCAGCGAGATGCCGCACGGCGTGCGGCGCGACCCCGGGCCGGGCGGGGACGCGGCCTCCTCCGCGTTCGAGCGGTACACCCGGCTCAAACACGTCATGTACGACACCACCGCGGCGGCCAGGAAGGGCTGGCACCGCACGGTCTTCGGCGCCGACCGGTTCGTCCGGTCCGGATCCTCCTGATCCCTTCCCCGCCCGTTCCGCCGGATCAGCCGCCCTGTGCCCAGCCGGGGGTGGGGAGCAGGATCAGCTCGGTGGCCAGCCAGGTGACCGCGCCGAAGATCGCCAGCAGCAGCGTCAGCCGCATCGCCGCCGCGCCGCGCAGCAGCGAGCGCGGCGTGCCGAGCCGGAGCAGCGCCGCCGTGGTCTCCGCGCGCGCCTCCCGGGCCTCGGCCGAGGCCGCGGCGATGGTGCCGAGCACGCTGGCCAGCACGATGCCGGCGCCGAGCACCACCAGCGGTCCGAACAGCCGGGGGCCGTCCAGCCTGAGCCCGGCGCACAGCGCCGCGGAGGCGGCGCACAGCGCGCCGAGCGGGCGGCCGAGCCGCACCGCCTCCTGTTGCAGCCCGCGACCGGCCAGCAGCCGCAGCGCGCCCGGACGCCCGGCGGCCAGCAGCCGGCCGCCCAGATGCGCCAGCCCGGGGGCGGCCAGCACCATGCCGGCCGCGATCAGCAGCCAGCCGCCGGCCACCGCGGGTGTCAGGTAGTCCAGCGCGCCCGGCAGCGGCAGCGTCGTCGCCGGGTCGTCCGAACCGTCGTAGGCGCTCACCGCCACGCCCGCGGTGGCCAGCGCCGTGCCCCAGGGCAGCCCGGCCGGGGCCGGCACCGGCGGTCCGGGCGCCGCGAGCACGCCCCGCGGCGGTGCCACCGCGGCCGGCCGCGGTTCGGGTCTGGGCCGCAGCGCCAGCGCGCTCGCGGCGGCGGCGGTCACGGGGACGATCGCGAGCAGGGTGAGCGCGGCGCCCATCGGCACCTGACGGCCCGGTGCCAGCCAGCCGGTGCCCGCCCCGTCGAAGGGCGAGCCGTGGATGTCGCCGCGCAGATGGAGGAAGACGGTCAGCGCCAGCACGCTGCCGAGCAGCGCGGCCACCGCCGTGGACACCGCCGCCAGCACCGGCACCCGGGCCGGGCCGAGGCCTGCCGCGGCCAGTCCGGAGCGGGCGCGCACCGTCGGATCGGCCCGCGCCACGGCGACCGCGAGCTGCACGGTCGCGGCCAGCGGCAGGGCGCAGGCGGCGAGCCGGAGCCCGGACTCCCCGCCGCTGCCCGGATGGTCCAGGGCGTGGCACAGCGCGGCCAGCAGCAGGAAGCTCACGCCGGCCGCGGCGCCGGCCAGCAGCAGCCGGCGGCCGAGCGCCGCCGGGTCGGAGCCACGCGCTAGGCGGAGAGCGAGCATGCGGCTGGGGCCGGTGCGCCGCTGGTGCGGCCATCGACGAGGCTGAGGGTGCGGTCGGTCAACGTTGCCACCTCCGGATCCTGGCTGGCCAGCACCACGGTGATGCCGTGGGAGCGGCCGGCGGTGGTCAGGGTGCGCAGCACCTGGGCGCGATCGGCCTGGTGCAGCGGGGCGGTCGGCTCGTCGGCGAACACCACCTCGGGCTGGTGGACCAGGGCCCGGGCGATGGCCACCCGTTGCCGCTGCGCCTGCACCAGGGCGGCGGGTCGGTGCCGGGCGCAGTCGGCCACGTCCAGCCGGCCCAACCACTCCAGCGCCGCGCGCCTGGCCACCCGGTTGCCGGCGCCGGCCAGCAGCAGCGGCAGCGCGGCGTTCTCCCAGGCGGTGAGCTCGGGCACCAGCTGCGGGCTGGCGCCCACCCAGCCGAACCGCTCACGGCGCAGCCGGTCCCTGGCCTCGGCGGTGAGGGTGTGCACCGGCACGCTGTTGAACCACACCTCGCCGCGGTCCGGGAGCAGCTGACCGGAGAGGCAGCCGAGCAGCGTCGACTTGCCGCTGCCCCGCGGGCCGGTGACGGCGAGGATCTCGCCCTGGCTGACCCCGAGGGACACCCCGAGCAGGGCGGGCGAGCCGGCGTGGGCGTGGTGCAGCCCGCGTGTCCACAGCACGTCGTTGTCGGGGTTGGCGGGTGGGACCGCCGCGGCCCGGTGGTCGGCTGAGGCCATGGTCGTCGGGTACCTCCGCTCGTGCCGACGGTTATCTGATTGTCGGGTTTCCCGTAGTTCCCATGTGAGCCAAGCTGACACAGTCGACGGGGTCGGAGCGGGGTGACTCGGCCAAACGCCGCGGAGGTTCCTTCGGACGAGGGTATGGTCCCGTCCGGACAAGGAAGATATCCGGGAAAGGCGACAATCCGTCGATGTTCTTCCCGCCGTCCCTGGTGGTGCCGGACGGATCTGTCGTCCGAGGGCCGTGCTGCGCGCGGCCTCCTGGGGCTAGGGTGGGATCTCAGGCCATTGATCAGGAAGCCGGGAGGGTGCCGTGACCACCGAGCTGCGTCGGCTGCGCAACTACATCAACGGGGAGTTCCGTGACGCCGTTGACGGACAGACCACCGAGGTGACCGACCCGGCGACGGGACGGACCTACGCCACCGCCCCGCTGTCCCGGGCGGCCGACGTGGACGCCGCCATGGAGGCCGCGCGGGCCGCCTTCCCCGGCTGGCGGGACAGCACCCCCGCCGACCGGCAGCTGGCCCTGCTGAGGATCGCGGACGCCTTCGAACGGCACGCGGACGAGCTGCTGGCCGTCGAGTGCCAGAACACCGGCAAGCCGCTGGAGCTGACCCGGCAGGAGGAGCTGCCGATGATGCTGGAGCAGATCCGGTTCTTCGCCGGCGCGGCCCGGATGCTGGAGGGCAAGGCGGCGGGCGAGTACATGGCCGGGATGACCTCCTTCGTCCGGCGGGAGCCGGTCGGGGTCTGCGCCCAGGTGGTCCCGTGGAACTACCCGATCATGATGGCGGTCTGGAAGTTCGCGCCTGCGCTGGCCGCGGGCAACACCGTGGTGCTCAAGCCGTCCGACACCACCCCCGCCTCCGCGGTCTTCGCCGCCGGGCTGCTGGGCGAGCTGCTGCCGCCCGGCGTCTTCAACGTCGTCTGCGGCGACCGGGACACCGGGCGGCTGATGGTGGAGCACCCGACGCCGGACATGGCGTCCATCACCGGTTCGGTGCGGGCCGGCATGGAGGTCGCCGCCAGCGCCGCCAAGGACCTCAAGCGGGTCCACCTGGAGCTGGGCGGCAAGGCACCCTGTCTGGTCTTCGAGGACGCCGACCTGGGCAGCGCGGTCGAGGGCATCAGGGACGCCGGCTTCTTCAACGCCGGCCAGGACTGCACGGCCGCGACCCGGGTGCTGGTCCACGACTCCGTGCACGACCGCTTCGTCGCCGAGCTGACCGAGGCCGCGGCCGGGGTGAAGACCGGCGACCCGGCGGCGCCCGACTGCTTCTACGGCCCGCTGAACAACCCGGACCAGCTGGCCAGGGTCGCCGGCTTCGTCGACCGGCTGCCCGACCACGCGACGGTGGCCACCGGCGGCCACCGGATCGGCGAGACGGGATACTTCTACGCGCCGACCGTGGTCACCGGCTGCCGGCAGGACGACGAGATCGTCCAGCGCGAGGTCTTCGGCCCGGTGATCACGGTGCAGCGGTTCTCGTCCGACGAGGAGGCGCTGACCTGGGCCAACGACGTGGAGTACGGCCTGGCGTCCTCGGTGTGGACCAGCAACCACGCCCGCGCCATGCGGCTGTCCAGGGCGCTCGACTTCGGCTGCGTCTGGATCAACACGCACATCCCGCTGGTGGGCGAGATGCCGCACGGCGGCTTCAAGAAGTCCGGGTACGGCAAGGACCTCTCGTCGTACGGCCTGGAGGACTACACCCGGGTCAAGCACGTGATGACGGCGCTCTGACCCACCGGGCCGCGCAGCCGGCGGGCCTTCCCTGAGCCGCCGGCTGCTCCCGGACTGGCGGCGTTCACGGGCGGACCTCGGGTACGGCCCGCGGGGCGCCCCGGCGCTCGGACCACCGTGGGCGGGTGCGGCCGGCGGCGGATCCCTCGGCGTCGAGCCGCACCCGACGGGTCCGCTTCTCGCGGGTCATCGTGGCGGTGCCGAGCCCCGGCCCGAGCGCGTCCACGCGCCGCGCGGCAGCCGCGTGTCACCCACGCGTCCCGGGAACACGCCCCTGGGCCAGGGGCGCTCCGTCGTGGGCGCGGACGAGCGCGCGCAGCAGCGCGACCCGGTTGGTGGTGATGGAGTCCACGCCGAGGTCGATCAGCCGGTGCATGGTGCGTCGGCGGTCGGCGATCCACGCGGACACCTCGTAGCCCTCGGCCCGCGCCAGCTCCACCGTGGTCCGGTCGATCAGCCCGAAGCGGTAGTTGAGCCAGCGCGGGCGCAGCTCGCCGAGCAGCGTGGCGCGCGGCCGGGCGGTGCGCTTCCAGGTCAACGCGATCTCCGCCGCCGGATCGGCCCCGCGCACCGCGCGCAGCGCCCCGGGGTCGCCGCAGTAGTAGACCCGACCGGTCGCGCCCGCCGCCCGCACCGTGGCCACCGCCGCGAGCGCCGTCGCGGCCGACGGTTCCGGCAGGTCGATCAGGGTGCGCACCGGCGAGGTCACCGCCAGCGCCGCGGCCAGGCGCGGCACGCCGCCGCCGGTCAGCTCGGCGACCTGCCGGGCGGTCAGCTCGGCCACCGGCCGGTCGTGCCGCCAGAGCCGCTTCAGGGTGGGGTCGTGCAGCACCACCGGCTCCCCGTCCCTGGTGAGCCGGACGTCCAGCTCCACCACGTCGGCGCCGGCCACGATCGCCGCGCGGAACGAGGGCAGGGTGTTCTCCCGCACCCGGTACGGATCGCCGCGATGGGCGACCACCACCGTGCCGCTCATCCCCGCCAGCCGGCCAGGTACGTGTCGATCTCGCCGGTGAGCCGCGCCTTCCCCGGCGCGTCGAGGAACGACGCGGCCACCGCGTTCCGCGCCAGGTCCGCCACCCCGGCGGCGTCCAGGTCCAGCAGCCCGGCGGCCACCCCGTACTCGGTGTTGAGATCGGTGCCGAACATCGGCGGGTCGTCGGTGTTGATGGTCACCAGCACCCCGGCCCGCACCATCTCCGCCAGCGGGTGCTCGGGCAGCGACGGCACCGCCCGGGTGGCCAGGTTCGAGGTGGGGCACACCTCCAGCGGGATCCGCCGCTCGGCGAGGTGCTCCAGCAGCCGGGGATCCCGCGCGGCGCTGGTGCCGTGCCCGATCCGCTCGGCCCGCAGCGCGGTGAGCGCGTCCCAGATCGTCTCGGGTCCCGTGGTCTCGCCGGCGTGCGGCACGCTGTGCAGGCCCGCGGCTATGGCCCGGTCGAAGTACGGCTTGAACCGCGGCCGGCCCACCCCGATCTCGGGCCCGCCCAGGCCGAACGACACCAGCCCCTCGGGCGCCAGGTCGCAGGCCAGCCGGGCGGTCTCCTCCGCCGCGACGGGGCCGTCCACCTCGCCGGGGATGTCGAAGCACCAGCGCAGCACCACCCCGAGCTCCCGCTCGGCGGCCAGCCGGGCGTCCTCGATCGCCTCCAGGAAGGCGACGTCGGGGATGCCGCGGCGCAGCGAGGAGTACGGCGTGACGGTCAGCTCGGCGTACCGGATGTTCTGCCGCGCCATGTCCCGGGCGATCTCGTAGGTCAGCAGCCGCACGTCCTCGGCGTCCCTGATCAGGTCCACGACCGTCAGGTACACCTGGATGAAATGGGCGAAGTCCCGGAACGTGAAGTACTCCGCCAGCGCCTCGGGATCCCGGGGCACGGGGGAGTCGGGGTGCCGCGCGGCCAGCTCCGCGACGATGCGCGGCGAGGCCGACCCCACATGGTGCACGTGGAGCTCGGCCTTGGGCATGCCGGCGATGAACGCGGTCAGGTCGGTGGGGGCGGCCGGGACGGTCGGGGCGGCGAGGTCGGACAAGGAGCCCTCCGGTGCGAGTCGTTGCCCGCCCATGGTAGGCAGGGGGCGGCACCGGGGCGGTTTCGACCCGTAAGGTGAGGGCCAACGATCGTGGAGGACCGTTGACCGCTGAGCAGCAGCACAACCCGTTCCGCCCGCCGGACGACAGCGTGGCGGCGGCGCCGTCGCAGCCGCCCTCCGGCTACGGGGCGCCCCCACCGTCATCGCCCACCCCGCCGCACGTCCAGCCGCCCGCGGGACCCCCGCCGGGCCAGGCGCCCGGCTACGGCGCGCAGCCCGGCTACGGCCATCCCCAGTCGGCGTACGGCGCCCCGCCGGTGCCCGGCGCGCAGCCCGGCTACGGTGCCCCGCCCGGCTACGGTCACCCCCAGCCGATGCCCGGCTGGGGCGGCGCCCCCGGCTGGCCGCAGGGTCCCGTGGGGCCGCGCAACGGCCTCGGCACCGCGGGACTGGTGCTCGGCATCATCGCCGCCGTGCTCAGCTGCACCTTCGTGCTCAGCCCGGTCGCCCTGATCCTCGGCATCCTGGCGCTGGTCTTCGGCCTGGTCGGCGCCGGCCGCGCCCGCCGCGGCCAGGCCACCAACCGCGTCGCCGCGCTCGGCGGGCTGTGGACCGGCGCCGGCGCGACGCTGGTCGCGGCGGTGCTCACCGTGGTGCTGTTCGTCTGGGCGTCGCAGCCCATCGAGGTGGAGTCGGAGGCCGGCTCGGCCTATCTGGCCGAGGCGCTCGACGAGGTGGCCTACGCCGACGGCGTGACCGTGGTGATCGGCTCGCCCCAGGTGTCCCCCGACGGCGCCGCCGTGACGGTGACCGCCCAGCTGGCCAACGACAGCGACACCGACGCCGACCTGCTGGAGGGCGGCCTGACCGGGTACGCGGACGGCGAGGAACTGCCGGGCGACGCGGTCGAGCTGGAAGGGATGGAGCTGGGCACGGTCCCGCCCGGCGACGGGGGCACCGTGGTCTACACGGTGGCGGTCCCGGCCGGCACGGAGGAGCTCGGCATCGACTTCTCGCCCGGCTCCGGCTACGAGGACAGCTACTGGGTGTTCACGCTCTCCGGCGGGCCCGCGGAGGAGGATCCCACCGGGCCCTCGGAGGAGGACCCCGGTGGCGAGTTGCCCGGCGACGAGCCGCCCAGCGCCGACGTCTGAGCGCGCGCCGCTCGAGAACCGCGGCAGAAACGGAACGGCCGCACGCCCCGGGGGGTGTGGGGCGGCGGACCGGTCCGTCAGGAGTTCGGCGCGGGAGTCTGGCGGCTCTCGCTGCCGAACTCGACGGTAAGGCAGGAAACGCCGGGTGAGGCGGGGCGGTGCCGTATCCGCATCACATCCCCGCACCTTCTCCAAGGACCGCACAGCATGGTGAGCCTCGCCACGCGGTCCCGGCCGGTCGCCGCCCCGCCCCGGCCGTGCCGGAGCGCGGCCTCAGACCTGGGCGAGCGCCTCCTCGAGCACGTCCAGGCCCTCGTTCAGCAGGTCCTCGCCGATGACCAGCGGCGGCAGGAAGCGCAGCACGTTCCCGTAGGTGCCGCAGGTCAGCACGAGCAGCCCCGCGTTGTGGCAGGCCGCCGCGACCGCCGCCGTGGCCGCCGCGTCGGGCTCCGTGGTTCCGGGGCGCACCAACTCGACGGCGAGCATCGCGCCACGCCCGCGCACCTCGCCGATCAGCGGGTACTTCTCGGCCAGCGCGCGCAGCCGGGGCTTCATCACCTCGCCGATCCGGCGGGCCCGGGCCGGCAGGTCGAGCTCCCGCATGGTCTCGATGGCGCCGAGCGCGGCGGCGCAGGCCACCGGGTTGCCGCCGTAGGTGCCGCCCAGGCCGCCCACGTGCGCCGCGTCCATGATCTCGGCGCGCCCGGTCACGGCGGCCAGCGGCATCCCGCCGGCGATGCCCTTCGCGGTGGTGATCAGGTCCGGCACCAGGCCCTCGTCCTCGCAGGCGAACCACTGCCCGGTGCGGCAGAACCCGGACTGGATCTCGTCGGCCACGAACACGATGCCGTGCTCCCTGGCGAACCGGGCCACCCGCGGCAGGAAGCCCCTGGCCGGCTCGATGAAGCCGCCCTCGCCCAGCAGCGGCTCGACCAGGATCGCGGCCGTGTTCTCCGGGCCGACCTCCTTGGTGATGTGCTCGATGACCTGGGCCGCGGCCTCCTCGGCGCAGTGCTCGGGGCCGGTCAGCCAGCGGTACGGGTACGCCATCGGGACGCGGTAGACCTCGGGCGCGAAGGGGCCGAAGCCGTGCTTGTACGGCATGCTCTTCGCGGTCAGCGCCATCGTCAGGTTGGTGCGGCCGTGGTAGCCGTGCTCGAACACCACGACGGCCTGCCGCCCGGTGTGGTAGCGGGCGATCTTCACGGCGTTCTCGACGGCCTCGGCACCGGAGTTGACCAGCACCGACTTCTTGGCGTGGTCGCCCGGCGTGAGCCGCGCCAGCTCCTCGCAGACCTCGACGTAGCCCTCGTAGGGGGCCACCATGGCGCAGGTGTGGGTGAACCGGTTCAGCTGCTCGGTGGCGCGCCGCACCACGGCCTCCGCGCTGTTGCCGACCCCGGTCACGGCGATGCCGGAGCCGAAGTCGATCAGCGAGTTGCCGTCCACGTCCACCAGCACGCCGCCGCCCGCGGCCTGCGCGAAGACCGGCATCACGGTCCCCACGCCGTCCGCCACGGCGGCCTGTTTGCGCGCCATCAGCTCGCGCGACCGGGGACCCGGGATCTCGGTGACGAGCCGCCGCTCCTGGGGCAGGGCGGGGCCGCCGGACAGTTCGGTCATGGCGCTCATGCGGGGACTCCTCGGCACGAAGGGGCGGGGTCTCCCAGCAGGCTAGGGCCGGTCCGGCGCCCGGGGCACGCTCCGCCACGGAGCAATCGGTCCCCGGACTTGGCCGACCCGTCAGGTCCCCGCCGCGGGCCCGGCGGGATCGGCCGGGCGTCCCGGGACAGGGCCTAGCTGAGCGGGTCCAGGTCGGTGAGCAGCCGGGCGATCTCCAGTCCGGTGCGCAGGTAGTCCTCGAAGACCCGGTTGTGCAGCGCCCACGGCGAACGCCGACGCCGGATCAGCTCGATGGCGGCGGGCGCGTCGTGTCCCAGCTCCATCAGCGCCTGGCCGACCACGAGACCCGAGCGGTTGTAACCGTACTGGCAGCGCACCAGGGTGGTCCGCCGCTCGCGCACGGCGCCCGCGACCGTCCGGGCCAGCTCGGCGACCCGTCCGATCTGGTGCGCCGCGAGCGGGTCGTCGGGGATCGCCAGGACCAGATGCTCGACGCCCTCGTCCGGCCCGTGCCCGGGCCGCACGAACAGGCTGACCACCAGATCGAACTCGTCCGCGACGACGGCCGGCCGCAGCCCGCCGGGGTCCACCCACCGGTGCCCGCCCATCCAGAGCCCGGCGATGATCTCGCTCCACGGCTCCTCGGGCTCCGGCGCCTGCCGGCCCTTCTGCTGCGTGTTCACCCGCGCTCCTTCCCGCCAGGTCAACGGCCGATCCCCGGCACCCCGTTCCCGCCCGCCGGTGCCGAACACCAACCAGCGGACGCGCGCGTTCGGTTCCGTGCGCACCAGGGGGAGACCCGGCGGCCGTCCCGGGGCGCGGCGGGGGAGCGCACGCGCGGCCGCGGCGAAAGCGCGGCCGGCGCGGGGGTTGAGGCCGCGCCGGCCGCTGTTCGCGCGGGCGGTGCCACCGCTGGCTGTGCCGGCGCGAGTCGGGAGGGGCGGCGAACCGCCCGGGAGAGCACTACGTTTCGAGGTTCGGGATGTGCGCGGGAGTCGGACAGACCCGTTGGCCCTCGCTGTCGAAGACGTACAGCTGGTCCAGGTCGAGCAGCAACGGCACCCGCTCGCCGACCCGCAGGTGCAGGTCGGTGGGGGAGCGCAGCACCAGCCCGTCGGTGATCCGTCCGGGCGTCGGCGCGGGCGGCGGCAGCTGCGGCGAGGACATCCGCTCCAGCGTGGAGACCGGGGCGCCGGAGCCGTCCTCGCCGTCCCCGGCCGAGTCGCGCTCCGACACCCAGTTCAGCAGCCGGCCAAGACGCCGCCCGGCATGCCCGTTCCGCCCGTTGCGGCGCATCCGGGAGCGCCGGGACGCCGGCGGTCGCGGCGACTCCAGACCGTCCACGTCCGCCGGGTGCGCGCCGGTGCTGACATGCACCAGCGACTCGTGGCCCTGGTACTCCACGTGCTGGACCACGCCGTTGACCAGTGCCTCGCTGGGCCGCATCTCCTGCGGCGAGGCGATCCGCGCCGCCTCCGAGCGGAGCCCCACCGTGATCTCCCGCCCCATCTGGATCCGCAGCAGCTGGTGGTCGGGGCTGAGCGGCTCCGGCAGTTCCATCCGCTGTTTGCCGAAGTCGATGCCGAGACGTCCACCCAGCGGCGCGTGCACCGTGGCCTTGAGCAGGTTGATGCGCGGCGTGCCCACGAACGCCGCGACGAAGAGGTTGTTCGGCAGCCGGTAGACGTCGCGCGCCGTGCCGGTCTGCTGGATCACGCCGTCCCGCATCACGGCGACCCGGTCGCCCAGCGACATCGCCTCGGCCTGGTCGTGCGTGACGTACACCGTGGTCACGCCGAGGTGCCGGGTCAGCGTGGCGATCTCGGCGCGCAGCCGGTTGCGGAGCTTGGCGTCGAGATTCGAGAGCGGCTCGTCGAGCAGGAAGGCCTTCGGGCGGCGGACGATGGCCCGACCCATGGCCACCCGCTGCCGCTCACCACCCGAGAGCTGTGAGGGGTACCGGTCGAGCAACTCCTCGATGCCGAGCAGCCGCGCCGCCTCGTCCACCCGCGGCCGGCTGTCCTCGTGCGGCGACTCGATCCTCAGCGGAAAACCGATGTTCTGCCGACTTGTCATGTTCGGGTAAAGGGCGTAGTGCTGGAACACCATGGCCAACTCCCGCTCCCCGGGCGGGATGAAGTTCGCGTGCTCGCCGTCCAACAGCAGCTCACCCGAGGTGATGTCCTCCAGACCAGCAATCATGCGCAGCACGGTGGATTTTCCGCACCCCGAGGGACCCAGAAGCACGACGAACTCGCCGGGGTCGATGTCCAGCGACAGCCGGTCCACGGCGACCACGTTCCGTGGGTAAATCTTGGTGACTTCTCGCAAGGAGATGGCACGAGTCATGACGTTCCGCCCAGGGTCGTCTTTGAGCCAGCGGTGGTGCAGGAACGTAGCGCACGAGATGTCCCAGGGGAACGGGTATGCACAGGTTGCTGGGCTGCATATTCGATCCTATTCGATGCGGGCGGTGACGAAGACCCTCGGATCGCGGGCCCAACCCGGCCCTCCGGCACGGTCACTGCACTAGATTGAGCCCGGACAGACGGTCAGCGGCTGACCTGGTCAGGCCAGTTGGCGCCAGGGCAACGGCGGTCCCGCGACGGCTCGGACGCCGCGCGGACACGGCACGGATGGGGCGGCGATGAGCAGCGACGGGGCGTGGGAGGCGGGAGGGGGGCGCGACGACGCACGGGCGCTTCCGCTGGCCCACGGCGGGCCGCCCAGGCCCCGGCGGGCGCCCGAGCCGCCGGCCCGCGTGGACCCGGCCGACCCCGGCGCGGAGGTGGCCGTCCCGCCGCTGGTGCGCTGGCTGAACGCGCCCCGCCCGGCGGCCCGGCCCGGCGTCTGGCGCCCGGGGCACGTGCCCAAACCACCCGAGGACCCGGACGCGATCGGCGACCGCGAACTCCACGGCGGCGCGCTGCTCGCGCTGCTCGTGGGCCTGCTGGTCTGGTCGCTGTGCTGGAACGGCTACCCGGTCTTCAGCGTGTGGCTCTGGCCCCATGACTGGATCCGCTTCGACCTGGCGCATCTGGACTCGTGGGCCAGCAGCGCGGCGGTGCAGACGTTTGTCTACGGCTACTACGTCGCCTTCGGCGTCCTGCTCGCCGTCGTCTTCGGTCGAATCGGCAACTGGCCCCGGCTCTGGCGTCGCTGGCGACCGAGCGTGCTCGCGCTGCTGTGCGGGCGCTCCGACATCGAGCCGATGCCGAGCCGACGGACCCGGCGGGTCCTCGCCGCGTTCGTTGTGGGCGCACTCGCCTGGGGGTTGAGCTTCGGCGGAGTGTGGACCTTCTGGCTGGAGCCGTTCTACGCCGGGGTGCCCGACTCCTGGTGGGAGGACGGCGACACCACCGCCTACACCCTGTCCTACAACCTCTACTACGCCGTCTACACCCTGCTGGTCGCCGTCGTCTTCGGCTGGTTCGGGCGCTGGCGCGCGGTGTGGCGGCACTACCCGCCGCGCTGGCGCCGCGCGGCGGCGCGGACCGAGGCGGAGCGCGTGGAGCGGGCCCGGCTCACCGAGTTCACCGAGCTGCGGGCGGCCGGCGCCGGGGCCACCGCGGACCTGCTGGCCGCCGAGGTGCGCGACGGCACCATGAGCGACCTGGACTACGCCCGGATCGACCGCGCCTGGCGGGACGTGCGGGCCCGGCCCACCGAGCTCCCCGCGTTCACCGAGGCGGTCGCCCGGCAGGGCGCGGGCGCGTTCACCCATCCCTCGGGCGCCCGCGACCTGACGGTCCGGGCGGCCCGGCACGACCTGCTGACCCGCCAGGTCCGCATCGGCCGCGCGCTGGACGAGGACCGCAACCCCTACGCGTACCGCGGCGAGGACGTCGCGCTCGACCCCGCCGTGCTGGGCACCTCGCTGCTCGCCGTGGGACCGCCCGGGTCGGGAAAGACCGGCCGGGTCATCCGGCCGGTGACCGAGGCGATGTGCCTGCACGCGCTCACCGGTCAGGCCGCGGTGGTCGCGGTGGGCACCGCGCGCAGCGGCCTCGGGCCCGACGACGCGTTCGACATCGTGGTCCGGGTCGGCGATCCGAACAGCACCCACCAGCTCGACCTGTACGGCGGGGCCACCGACACCGACGAGGCCGCGGGCCTGCTGGCCGAGGCGCTGGTCGGCGGCAGCCGCGTGGAGCCCCGGGACGCGGCGGCCGTGCTGGTCCAGCTCATCGGGCCCTACCAGGCGGCCTACGGCCAGCTGCCCGGGGTGCCCGAGCTGCGGGCGATGCTCGACGGGGCGCCCGCCCTGCTGGCCACGCTCCGCGGCGACCTCGACCGGGTGGGGGCGCACGGACAGCAGCGCGAGCTGGACGCCAGGGCCCGGCAGGCGCAGCGTCCCGACGACCTCGGCCCGCAGCTGGCCGACCTGCTGGCGCTGCTCGACCGGGCGGGCGTCACGGGCGGGGAGGGCCCGCGCGGCCCGCGGCCGTTCTCGCTCGACGCCCTGGTGCATCCGCTGCGGGTCCGGGTGGACCTGCCGCCCGTGGGGCACGCCGAGGCCGGACGGATCATCACCCGGCTGCTGCTGGCCCAGTTCGCGGCCGCCGTCACCGCGCGCCCCGACCGTTCGCTCTTCGCCTGCCTGGTGCTGGACGACGCCACCGCCGCCGTCACCCCGGGCACCGTGCGCGGCCTGACCCAGCTGCGGCAGGCGAACGCCGGGGCGGTGCTCGCCCTGCGCACGCTGGACGACGTGCCGAGGGACCTGCGCGCCGGGCTGCTGGGCGCCGTCGGCTGCCGGATGGCGTTCTCGGGCATGACCACCTGGGACGCGGAGCACTTCGCCCGGGCCTGGGGCACCGAGTGGACCGAGGACACCGACATCACCCGGACCCCGGACCGCAGCGGCGGCGCGGTGAAGCGGTTCGTGCGCGGGGTGCGCCGGGTCTTCACCGGGCGGGACACGACGACCGAGTCGGTCACGGTGCGGAAGGTGGAGCGGGAGCGCTGGTCGGCGTCGGAGCTGGCGCACCGGGTACCGCCCCGGCACGCGGTGCTGTCGCTCACCTCGGTGGCGGGCGAGCCGGGCCCGCCGGTGCTGGTGCGGCTCGGCTGAGCCCTCATCTGGGCGGCGGAACGACGGGGGACACCGACGCGGTGCATATGCCTGTGGCGGTACGGTGAAGGAGCGTCCCCGCGTTCCCGCCGGGCCCTCGCCGTCCGGCGCCTTCCCACGCCCTGCACGCCCCGCTCGCCCCGTTCGTCCCAGCCCGCCCCAGCCCGCACGCCAAGGTGGTCCATGCTCCCGACGCTCGCCTCGCTCGCGCAGCACTCCGCGCTCCGGTTGCGCGTGCTCACCGGCGAGGACCGGCTGGCCACCCCCGTGCGCTGGGCACACGCCAGCGAGCTGGCCGACCCGGTGCCGTACCTGGACGGCGGCGAGCTGCTGCTGACCACCGGGCTGAAGCTGCCGGTGCACGATCCGGGAGAGATGCGCGACTACGTGACCCGGCTCAGCGCGGCCGGCGTGGTCGGGCTCGGCTTCGGCGTCGGGGTGAACCACCCCGAGGTGCCGCCGGCGCTGCTCGACGCCGCCGTCGAGGCCGGGCTGCCGCTGCTGGAGGTGCCGCGGAACACCCCGTTCATCGCCATCAGCAAGGCCGTCTCCGCGGCGCTGGCCGCCGAGCAGTACCGAGCCGTGACGGCCGGATTCGCCGCGCAGCGGGAGCTGACCCGGGCGGCGCTCTCGCCCGGCGGGCAGCGCGCCCTGCTCGCCAAGCTGGCGATACAGGTGAACGGGTGGGCCGCGCTCTACGACCTGACCGGATCCGTCACCGCGGCCGCGCCCGGCTGGGCCGTCCGGCGGGCCGGGAAGCTGGCCGGCGAGGTGCGGCGGCTGCGTGACCGACCGGCCCCGGCCAGCGCGGTGTGCGCCGCGCCGGGCGCCCCGGCCGAACCGACCGACGAGGCGGGGTCGCGTTCCCGACCCGACGACCGGGTCGAGCTGCAGTCGCTGGGCACCGGCTCCCGGCCCCAGGCGGTGCTGGCCATCGGCACCGCGGCGCCGCTCGGCGTCGTCGAGCGGTACGCCGTCGAGTCCGCCGTCGCCGTGCTGACCCTGACCACCGAGCGTTCCCGCGCCTACCAGGAGGCACAGGCGCGGCTGGGCGCGGCGGTGCTGCGGATGCTGCTCGCCGGGGAACCGGACCACGCCAGGGCGGTGGCCGGGCAGCTGTACGGCGGGCTGCTCGACGCACCGCTGCGGGTGCTGGTCGCCGACGGCGGGGACGATCCGGACGCCCTGGAGGAGCTCGGCGACGCGGTGGAGTCGGCCGCGGCCAGGGCCGGCGAGTCGGTGCTGGCCGCGGCGGACGGCGAGCGCCTGGTGCTGCTGGTGGCCGACGCGGGGGAGGCGGTGTCCGCCTGCGCCGGGTACGCGGGGCAGACGCGCCGGGAGCGCGGCGAACACGGCCTGGCGCTCGGCCTGTCGGCGCCCACCGGGCCCGCCTCGGCCGACGCCGCCTACCGGCAGGCCAGGGAGGCGCTGGCGGTGGCCAGGCGCCGGGGCCGGGTCCTGGTGGAACACGACGAGGTGGCCACCGGGTCGGTGTTGGCGCTGCTGGCCGACGACGCCGTGCGCGCCTTCGCGGAGGGCACGCTGCGGGCACTGCGCGAGCACGACGCGCGGGGCCGCGGCGATCTGGTCGCCTCGCTGCGGGCCTGGCTGGCCCACCACGGGCAGTGGGACGCGGCCGCCGCCGACCTCGGGGTGCACCGGCACACACTGCGGTACCGGATGCGCCGGGTGGAGGAGATCCTGGACCGGTCGCTGGACGATCCGGACGTGCGGATGGAGCTGTGGCTGGCGCTGAAGGCGACGGCCGACGCCTGACGGGTCAGCCGCCGGGCGCACCGCCCGGCGCGGGCGGCCCCGGGGTGCCGGGTCCGCCCGCGCGCTGGTCGGTCAGGCGGAGCAGTACTCCGCCTCCGCGCCGATGATGCGGTACACGCAGTCCGCGTACTCCATCAGCATCAGCACGGCCTCGCGGTTGCGGCTGGTCTCCCGGTCGATCACGGACCCGGGCGGGTAGAAGCCGCCCTCCAGGGACGAGGTCGGGTACATCTCGAAGGTGTACGAGAAGATGCCCTGGTCGGCCCAGAGCCAGTCGTTGATCGTGCCGTCGGTGATGTAGAGATCGCTGGACTGCTGCGGCGTGTAGCCGTTGGTGTCCGCCATCGCGACGCCCAGCGCCTCGAAGGCGTCCGCGTCGTCCTGGGTGAGCCCCGGCGCGGTCTCGTCGTAGGTGAAGCCGTAGGGCCAGAGCACCAGTTCGCTGTAGGTGTGGAAGTCGATGTGGGCGGTGATCTGCTGCTCGCCGTCGACCACCCGGCCGCGGACGAAGTCGGCGATCACCACGGTCTCCGGGGCCGACTCGGGCGACGGGCCGCGGTAGGTCTCGCTGCCAGGGGAGCCCGAGGAACCGCCGCAGCAGCCCCACTCGTAGTCCCAGTTGCGGTTGAGGTCGGTGCCCACGGCGGACGAGCCCGAGTTCGGCTGGCGGTTCTTGCGCCAGTTGCGGAAGCTGCCGGACTCGGTGTCGTACGTCTTGCCGTCCGGGTTGGCCGAGGGGATCAGCCATACCTCGCGGGTGTCCAGCAGCTCGGTGATCTCCGGGTCGCTGCCGTACTGGGAGGTCAGCTCCTCGAGCGTGTAGAGGGCCATCTCCACGGTGAGGTGCTCGCGGGCGTGCTGGTTGTGGGTGAAGAGGACCTCCGGCTCGTCCTCGTCCACGCCCACGTTGTCGCTGATCTTCACGGCGACGATGCCGGTGCCCTGGTAGGACTCCCCGATCACCTGGCTGCTGACCAGGTCGGGGTGCTCGGCGACGGCCGCGTCGACGGCGGCCAGCGTCTCCTCGTAGGTGTGGTAGTCGGCCGGGGCGGCGGCCGTCGGGTCGTCGTCCAGGGCCGAGGGCAGCTCGGCGAGCTCGTAGCCGAGCGCCCGCAGTCGCTCGGCCTCGGACCGGTCCGCGGTGATCACCACGGAGTCGCCGTGCACCTCGTCGATGGCCGCGCCGGCGCGGGCCAGCTCGGTGCGCTCCTCGGGCGAGGACAGGCCGCTGACCTGGTACTGGCGGGGGGTCTGGGCGGCGGCGGAGCTCTCCGCGGTCTCGGTGGGCGCGTCGGGGGCGGGGGAGGCCATGGCCTGGGAGCCGAGTGCCAGCGCCAGGACCAGGGTGCTGGCGGCGGCCGCGGTGGTGGCTCGCCGGCCACGGGGAATCAGTCGCATCGCATCTCCGGGGGTGTCCAGTGCGACGGTGGGGGTAGCCGTGCATGACGCCGGTCGGGTGCCGGGCGTGCGCGCCATGCTCGCGGAGATGGCATGAGCCGGTCAATGGGGCCCGCCGGTCCCTGGCCGGTTCCGCCGGAATGGCGCACCGGCCCGACACATTCGGCCGCACCGGACAACGAGCGGGCGCGCCGCCAGCCTCTACCGTGGGAAGCGGGGCAACCCCCGCCGCACTGGAGACGAAGAAGGGCCGGGATCCGCGATGACGACAGCGACCAACCCGCAGGCGTTCTGGCTCGCCGGGCGCGCCACGACCGGCGAGGAGGTCCTCGAGGTCACCTCACCCTGGGACGGCCGGACCGTAGGGGCCACCACCGTGCCCAGCGAGGCGCAGACCGAGGAGGCGGTGGCCGCGGCCGCCGCGGTGGCCGACGAGTTCGCCGCCACCCCCGCGCACGTCAGGGCCGCGGCGCTGGACCACGTCTGCCGACGGGTCGGCGAGCGGGCCGAGGAGATCGCCCGGCTGATCTCGGCCGAGAACGGCAAGCCCATGAAGTGGGCCCGGATCGAGGTCGCCCGCTGCGTCTCGGTGTTCCGCTGGGCCGCCGAGGAGGCCCGCCGGTTCAACGGCGGCGAGGCCCAGCGCCTGGACTCCGAGGCGGGCGGCGCCGGGAGGCTGGCGCTGACCCGGCGCTTCCCCTACGGACCCGTGCTGGGCATCGCGCCGTTCAACTTCCCGCTCAACCTCTGCGCCCACAAGGTGGCCCCGGCGCTGGCCGCCGGCGCCCCGATCATCCTCAAGCCCGCCCCGGCCACGCCGCTGAGCGCCCTGCTGCTGGGCGAGCTGCTGGCGGAGACGGAGCTGCCCGCCGGGTCCTGGAGCGTGCTGCCGGTGCCCAACGCCGCGATGCCGCCGCTGGTGGCGGACGAGCGGCTGCCGATCATCTCGTTCACCGGTTCGGTGCCGGTCGGCTGGTCGATCAGGGACTCCGTGCCGCGCAAGCGGGTCACCCTGGAGCTCGGCGGCAACGGCGCGGCCATCGTGCTCGGCGACTACTCCTCGGACGCCGACCTGGACTGGGCGGCGCAGCGGATCGCCACCTTCTCGAACTACCAGGGCGGACAGTCCTGCATCTCGGTGCAGCGGGTCATCGTCGAGGACGCGGTGTACGACCGGCTGCTGCCCCGGCTGATCGCCGCGGTGGAGGCGCTGGTGTCCGGCGACCCGTCGGACGACGCGACCGACGTCGGCCCGCTGATCAACGAGGACGCGGCCCGCCGGGTGGAGTCCTGGGTGGCCGAGGCCACGGACGCGGGCGCCAAGGTCCTCACCGGCGGCACCCGGCAGGGCGCGGCGTACCAGCCGACCGTGCTGGAGGGCGTGCCGGCCGACGCGAAGGTCGCCTCCGAGGAGGTCTTCGGCCCGGTCATGTCGGTGACCCGGGTGCCCGACGAGGAGGCCGCGTACGCCGCCGCGAACGACTCCGTGTTCGGGCTCCAGTCGGGCCTGTTCACCAACGACGTGCACGCCGCCTTCCGCGCCCACCGGGCACTGCGGGTCGGCGGGCTGATCGTCGGCGACGTGCCCTCCTACCGCGCCGACCAGATGCCCTACGGCGGGGTCAAGGAGTCCGGCGTCGGCCGCGAGGGCGTCAGGTTCGCGATGGAGGACTACACCTACGAGCGGGTCATGGTGCTCACCGGGCTCCAGCTCTGACCAGCTCTCACCAGCGCTGACCTGCCGGGCCCGATCGGTCGCGGCGCCGGATCAGGAGGCGGCGGGCGCCCCGGCCGGGCCCGGGGCCGAGGCCACCACCAGGTCCCGGACGATCGCCTGGTCCACCCGGTGCGCCAGGTCCAGGTACGGCTCCGAGTCGCGGACGGCGAAGCCGGCCCGCGTCAGCAGCCCGGTCAGCTCGTCGCGGGAGGCGACGTGGGTGTTCCAGGAGATCCCGATGGCGCCGCCGGGCCGCAGCAGCCGGGTCCACACCGGCAGCGCCGCCTCCAGCAGCGGCATCGGGCTGCGGGTGCGCCCCGCGCCGGCCGGACCGTGCGCGGTGCTGCCGTGCTGCACGCCGTAGGGCGCGTCGGTCACGATGAGGTCGAACGACCCGGGACGGAAGAAGTCGCCGCTGGCCGTGGTGTCCGCGTTGACCATGCTCACCTCGATGCGCTCGCCCCGCTTGTACTCCTCCCGGGTCGCGCCCAGCGTCACGTCGAGCCGGCGCCCGAGCGCCCTGCGGTTCCGCCGCACCGTGGTGGTCTCCGCCCGGTGCTTGAGCCGGCTGCTCTTCAGCCAGTGCCGCAGGAAGTTCTCGTACGCCTCGAAGCTCCGGGTGTCCCATTCGACGCCGGCCGCGTCCAGCCCGTACATCACGGCCTGGTTCAGCGTGGTGCCCCGGCCGCAGAGCGGGTCGAACACCCGCAGCTCGCCGGCGAGCAGCCGGTGCGGCTCCGCGCAGGCCAGCGCGGTGAGGTTGAGCAGCAGCTTGGTGAACTCCTCGTTGGTCTTGCCCGGGTACTTCTGGATGGTGATCAGCTCGCTGCCGAACCGGTCGATCCCGGGGGCCGTCACGGGCGCCAGCCGGCCGTCCGCGCCGACCTGGAAAAGGGCGTAGAGCGACGAGAGGTTGCCCAGGTACCGCAGGTCCTCGTCGGTCAGCCCCGGAGCCTGGAAGGTCAGGTACGGGACGCCGCCGAGCCGGGTCTCGGCCACCGCGCGAATCCGGCCGCCGAGCACGGCCTCGCTCGTCGCGAGCAGCTCGGCGCGCGCCAACCGGGGCGCGGTCGCCGCGTAGACCCGGTTGTGGGAGGGCAGCAGCAGGAACGCGTACCCGCTGGTCGGGGGCGGGTCGGGCGCGGTGTCCCGGGCGTCGTGCGGCGCGGTGTCCGGGGCGCCGTTCCTGGCGGGGTCGGGTGCGGTGGCCGGCGTCCTCTCGGACGGGGAGTCGCCGGCCGGCGGGGTGTACGTCATGGTCATCGACGCCGGATACTAGCCGCCCCGCCGGCCGCCGGCGTCAGGCGGTGAAGTCCAGCCGGTGCAGCCGCACGCCCCCGCGCAGCGTGACGTGCAGCTCACGCACGCCTCCCGGCGCGCCGGCGAGCTCCAGGTGGGTGGGGGCGTAGGCGTAGCGGTCGCCGGTGACCGCCAGCGGCACGGTGACGGCGAAGTCGGCCTCGGGCACGGCCAGTTCGACCTCGGCCGGGGCCTCGCCGGCCCCTTCCACGGCGGCGGACACGGTCACCGCGGTCGGCCCGTCGCCCAGGTCGCAGGCGCGGAACACCAGGCGTCCCGGCGCGTCGGCGGCCGCGGGCGTCGCCGCGTCACCCGACACGCGGGTGACGTCCACCAGTTCGATGTCCTGGCTCTCGTCGAAGTCGGCGGCGGCCAGACCCGCCAGCAGCGCCGGCCGCGCCGGCAGGGGCTGGCCCGTCACCCGCACCGTGTGCGCACCGCGGATGTCCCGGCTGGAGGCGCCGACCTCCAGCTCGTACGCGCCCGGCTCCACCGTCCAACGGGACTGCGCGACGTCCCAGAAGCCCAGGGCCTCGGTCGCCGACGTCTCGAAGGCGACGCGGCGGGCCTCGCCGGGGGCCAACCGGACCCTGCGGTGCGCGACCAGTTGGCGGTGGGGGCGGGGCACGCTCGGCTCGACGGCGCGGGCGTAGAGCTGGACCACCTCGTCGCCGGCTCGTTCGCCCGTGTTGGTGACCGTCACCTCGGCGGTGAGCCGGGTGTCGGTGAGGTGAGCGGCCAGGTCGGCGTGCTGGAAGCGGGTGTAGGACAGGCCGTGGCCGAAGGGGTAGAGCGGGGTGCCGTCGTGGTACAGGTAGGTGGCCCGGGCGGCGATCAGGTCGTAGTCGAGCATGCCGGGCAGCGCGGCGTCGTCGGCGTACCACGTCTGCGGCAGCCGCCCGCCGGGGGAGACGTCGCCGCACAGCACGCGGGCCAGGGCGGTGCCCGCGGCCTGGCCACCGTGCGCGGTCCACAGCAGCGCCGGCAGCGCCGCGTCGGCTTCGGGCACGGCGTAGGGGTAGGCGGAGGTCAGGACCAGCGCCGTGCGGGGGTTGGCGGCGTGGGCGGCGCGCCAGATCCGGTCCTGGTGGGGTGGCAGGGCCAGGGTGGTGCGGTCCTCGGTCTCCCGGCCGTTGATGTGCGGGTCGTTGCCGGCGACCACGAGGACCACGTCCGCCTCGGCCGCGACCCGGGCCACCGCCTCCTCGCCGCGCTCGACCGTCTCGACGGCGAAGACCACGCCGTCGTCGTCCTCGGTGACCCGCAGTCGGTCGTCGGCGATCCGGAGGTGGCCGCCGCCGCCCAGGTGCCGTAGCAGGTGTCCTTCGCCGTGCGGCTGGAGCCGGAACGTCTCCTGCACCACCCAGCCGCCCGGCTGGGCCGCCGCGGCGCGCACGTAACCGTCCTCGGCCACCGACAGGTACCGGCCGTCGGGGGCTCGCAGGGTCAGCACGTCGTCGCCCCAGTCGATCAGGTCGAACGTGGTCGCCTCCGCCGCGCCGCCGACGGTGACGGGCGGCAGGTCGGTGCGGCCGCGCAGCAGCGCCGGGTCGAGCGCGGCGGTCGCCTGGTCGTCGTCGTCCGCCGGTGCCTCGGGCACCACCAGCCAGCCGGCGTCGCCGGCCCGCAGCCGCACCCGGTCGACGCCCTCGGCGAAGCTCACCGACGCGATCCCCGGGTGCTCCCGCAGGCCCGCGAGCGGGCTGACGGCCCGCAGCAGTGCCCCGCTGTACCAGTCGAGCTTGGTCTCGTCGGCGAGCAGACCCACCACCGCCACCCGGGTGCCGGGGGAGAGCGGCAGCAGCCCGTCGTTCTTCAGCAGCACGATCGCCTGCTCGGCCGCCTCCAGCGCCAGGGCCTGGTGCTCCGGGGTGTCGAAGGCGTCCGCCGGGTCCTCGGCGAACGGTCCGCCGTCCGGCTCGAACTCGCCCAGCGCGAAACGCATCGCGAGCAGCCGGCGGACGGCCGCGTCCACGTGCTTCTCGTCGATCAGCCCTCGCCGCAGCGCGCCGAGCAGCCGTTCGATCGTCGGCGCGGAGTCCTCGCCCAGGTCGGTGAAGCTGTCCACGCCGGCGCGCAGCGCGGCGGCCAGGCCGTCCTCGTGGTTCGGGTGGTATCCCTGCGAGCCGGCGATGTTGCTCGGCGCGTAGGCGTCGGAGCAGACCACCAGGGGGCGGTCGGTCCAGGTGCGCAGCTCGCCGGCGAGCAGCGGGGAGAGGTGGTTGGGGCGGCCGTTGACCAGGTTGTAGGCCGGCATCACCCCGGCCACCGCGCCGGCCCGCACCGGGCCGCGGAAGGCGGGCAGCTCGTACTCGTGCAGCACCCGGGGGCGCACCGAGGTCGAGGCGGTGTCCCGGTCCTTCTCGTGGTTGTGCGCCAGCCAGTGCTTGAGGATGGGCGCGGTGCGCCAGAAGTGCGGGTGGTCACCCACCAGGCCGCGGGTGTACGCGGCGGCCGAGGCGGCGGTGAGGTGCGGGTCCTCGGCGTAGCCCTCCTCGTTCCTGCCCCACAGCGGGTGCCGGAGCAGGTTGACCACCGGGGCCCAGACATTGAGTCCGACCCGCGGGTCGGACGCCCGCATCGCGCGCACCTCGCGGCCCACGGCCTCGCCGATCCGGCGCAGCAACGCGTCGTTCCACGTCGCGCCGAGGCCCACCGCCTGGGGGAAGACCGTGGCCCTGCCCATCCAGGCCACCCCGTGCAGCGCCTCCTGCCCGGTGCGGAAGGCCGGCAGGCCCAACCGCTCCACGGCGGGTGCGAACTGGTGCAGCATGGCAACCCGTTCGTCGAGCGTCAGCCGCCCCAACAGGTCCTCCACCCGCTCCTCGATGGTCAGCCGGGGGTCGCGGAAGGGTGGTGCGTCTGAGCTCACGGGGGTTTCCTTCAGGAGAGTCGGGATGTGCCAGGGCACGACGGGGCACGGTTTCGAAGCGCTTCGATGCTGGTTTTCGGCCCGTCTCCTGTCAAGGGCACGCACGGCAACGGCTCGGGAACCACTTGCCTCTCCTGGCTCTCGCGGCTCAAACCACCCGTCGAACTTTCTTGTGGGTCGGGGCTTGTGCGACCCGCTGGAGGGTCTTAACCTCAGCGCAACATCGAAGCGCTTCGACCACCTCGGAACCAGGGTCTTGCAAGGGCGCAGAGCCACGAAGGGTTGAGCAATGCCGAACTCACGCTCCGCACCAAGCCGGAGAAGTTTCCTCGCCTCCACAGCGGTCGCGACGGCAGCCGTCAGCGGCATGCCGCTGCTGTCCGCCTGCGGGGGCGAGGGAAGCGGTGGCGGAGAGGGCCGCGTCTCCGAGGGAGAGCTGAACTCCATCCTTCCGACGTACCAGGCCGCGGATCTCTCGGTACAGCCGGACATCGCCAGCGAGAACGGCTCCAGCCCTGGCTACACCCGGTGGATTCCGGAGAGCGAACTGGACGCCAGCGTGCCGCGCCCGCGGGGCAGCGGCGGCGAGTTCACGGCCATGACGCCGCTGTGGGGCACCCCGCCGCAGGACGGCAACCCGTTCTGGGCCGCGATGGACGAGGCCATCGGCGTCCGCATGCGCTGGCAGACCCAGGACGGCAACACCTACGGCGAGAAGCTCGGCGCCACCCTGGCCGGCAGCGAGATCCCCGACCTGGTGTGCATCCCGGACTGGGAGCTCCAGGGCCAGATACCCCAGGGTGTTTCCAGCCGGTTCCTCGACCTCGGCCCGTACCTGTCCGGTGACAGGGTCCTCGACTACCCGAACCTCGCCGCCATCCCCACCTCCGCCTGGCAGGCGTCGGTGTTCGGCGGCTCGCTGCGCGGGCTGCCCATGCCCCAGCGCAGCACCGGCGACGTGGTGCCGTACTACCGCGAGGACCTCTTCGAGGCCAACGGCTGGGAGCCGCCCACCAGCGCCGACGAGTTCTTCTCGTTCTGCCAGGACGTCACCTCGGCCCGCAACCGGGTGTGGGCCTGCGAGGACCCGAAGTGGCTCGCCCAGAAGATGTACGGGGTGCTGCCGGCCAAGCCGCTGTACTGGCGCCGGGGCGACAACGGCAAGCTGGTCAACCGCTTCGAGACCGAGGAGTACGTGGAGTCGCTGGAGTGGGCCCGCCGGCTGTACGAGGCCGAGGTCGTCCACCCCGACTCCGTCGCCGCCACCGGCGACTCCGCCGTCCGCTTCTCGGCGGGCGAGTCCCTGATGTACATGCAGGGCGAGGGCAACTGGTACGGCACGGCGGCAGAACAGGCCGCCAGCAACCCGGACTTCCGGATCAACGCGTTCGACTACTTCGCCCCGGACGGCGGCGACCCGACGCTGTGGGCCCGCAACGGCGCCAGCATCTGGACGTTCATCAACAAGAACCTCTCCGAGGACCGGGTCCGCGAGGCCCTCGAGATCGCCAACTTCACCGCCGCGCCCTACGGCACCGTCGAGCAGCGCCTGAAGCAGTACGGCATCGAGGGCACCCACTACACCGTCGAGAACGGACTGCCGGTCCGCACCGACCAGGGCAACATCGAGGTCGTCCCGGAGACGTACCCCTTCATCTGCTCGCCCGAGAGCTTCGTGTCCTACCCCGACCTGCCCTACGTCGTCGAGGCGATGACCGGCTGGCAGCAGCGCAACATGCCGTTCGTCCAGGACCCGATCTTCCTCGGCCGGCAGATCCAGGAGCCGGCCCGGCTCGCGAACCTCTCGGATCACTTCGAGGACCTGGAGGACGACGTGGTGCGGGGCCGCCAGTCCATCCGGGACCTGCAGAACGCCGTCGACGACTGGCGCAGCAGCGGCGGCGACGAGCTGCGCGACTGGTACCAGCGCCTGCTGGACGAGGAAGAGGGCGGCGCCTGAGTCCGTCGCCGGCGCCACCACCACCGACGCGGTGCTCCGGCCGGGCGGGCCTCCCGGCCGGCCGGAGCACCGCGGTGAACAAGGAGAACCCCGTGTCGCAGAGCACGGTCCCGCGGCCGCCCGTACCGCGGGAGACCGGCGGCAGCCCACCGTCGAAACACCGCAGGTCGGGTGCGCGGACCCGGTCCGGGTCCCGTCGTCGTCGTGACGATCCTCGGCTGCGTGGTGGGATCACGTTCCGGCACAAGCTGCGGCGGGACTATCCGCTGATCCTGATGACGCTGCCGGTGCTGATCCTCCTGGCGGTCTTCGCGTACAT